>JBFGJG010000153.1:0-1552 GCA_041577295.1 Gemmatimonadales bacterium | reverse complement strand
TGGTCCCCGACCTCCGCGCGCCGTGCCTAGCGCATGGCCAACAGCCGATTTTCCGCGCGCTCGGGGACTGTCCAACCCCGGGCCTCCATCTTCTCTCGCGCAAGCGGGCTTAGCGTGCCGCCCACCCAGAGCTGCTTGGCCGCGGCGTTGCGGACCGCGTCTGCGCTCTCGCTGATCCCCAGCACGAACGCTGCCGCAGTTCGGGTCCAGGCCAAGCGATCCAGCGGCACGACGAATACCAGGGTACCGTCCGCAAGGCGTGCTGCGGCCACCTGGCCGACGGCCACGAAGCGTTCGATGCGATTTACCTTGTTGTTAAATCCCGCATACATCTGCGCCTGGCGCTGTCGGAACAGGGCCAGGTCTTCATCGCCGGTCAGTAAAGCAAGGTTCACGAGTTCTTCCCGATCACCGACGTCTCTCATGTCCTCGAGCGCTGAAACCAGCAGGGTCTGGTGCGTGGGCGAGAACACGGTGTTCTGAAGGAACAGGTCGACGATCTTGTCGTCCACCCCCATCGCGGAGAGCTTCTCACGATTCATGCGCCGAAGGTCGGACGGGGGCTTGGTGCGCAATACGTCGTTCATGAGGTTCGAACCGCCCGACATCGACAAGGCCACGCCGGCGCCGCCCGGAACGGCTGCAAGCAGCGCGGACATCGTGATGCCTCCCGCGTAGCCTGACCAGGCGAGGTCGTCCAGGCGCTCCTGTAGCAGAGGGTTCGATGAATACACGTCCACCCCGAACTCGGAAGCATACTCCCGCTTGGTTTTGGAGAAGCCGATCATGCCTTTGAGTCGGCTGTCCTCGGTATCGCTCGGCGGATCGCCGAGCACATTGTCGGCGCCGCGGCGAAACAGCGCGCCCACGCCGGACACCGCGCCCGAAGCTGAGCCGAGGGGGTCGGTGACCAGTTCTTTCGCACCGCGGACGACGTCGCCCCCCCCTTCCTTTGCAGATGCAGCGAATTCTTTGCTTTTTTGCACCTGCTCCATGACCGCCATGGCGTTGATCTCATGGGCCCGAATTCGCAGCTCCGCCGTGGACTCGGCCGTGAGCTGACCAAATCGCGAGTCGATACGGTATTGGTTCATGAATCCGTCGCTCAGCACCTGCTCCTGAACGCGATAATGGGTCCCCGTGACCAGGTCCGGCCGAAGAATCGCCGATGCCCGCGAGCGCGGCGGGTCCTCGTAGCGCTCGGCTGCCCCCGCCGAGACATTGGCGACGGCGACAGCTGCTCCGAGCACGAACGGCATGCTGATGCCGAGCAATGGCGTCATAGTGAATGTCTTTATAGATAATCCCACTCTTCTCCTCCTGGCGCGAACGCCTCTGGTGCGGTCTCTTGACGTATTCATTGAGGAAACGAAGCCTGGCTGTGCGGGCTCAGTCACGTTCCCCTTCGATGAGCATGTTGATGAAGTGTGAGGCCCCGACGAGTTCCACCCCGCTCACGGAAAGTTCCCGTAACCGCGTGGCGGCCGTAGCATCTACGTGTCGAAGGTTGGACAGGTCGATAACCAGCCCGGTGCGGGGGCGGCACACCCGC
>JBFGJG010000152.1:0-1612 GCA_041577295.1 Gemmatimonadales bacterium | reverse complement strand
TCGAAGCCGAGACCGGTGTTGTCTTCGTTCCAGTCGTAGCTGGAATTGAGGTGATAGGATTTGCCGTTGAGGACGGCGTTGATGCTGCCGGCCACTGCCGAAGACGACGCTAACGCGAGGAGCAGGGCGATGACGGCGATGGAAAGTCCTTTCCTCATGCGACCAGCGTAGGACACTGGCCGGGGATCGCGCGACCGAGGCGGTCAGGGGGCAAAGTGTGACGTAGTTCACACTTCTTCTTGGGTTTCTCCGACTGTACGGCGTTTCAGACTGTCGACAGCCCGTTCGGCGGCCTTGCCGTCCCACAAAGGCGGACACGAACCCGACTTCCACTGTCCTTCCAGCACGAGCGTCAAATTCGCTGCGAGTGACGTCGGAGTCACAAGTTCGTTCGTGCCAAGTGTGCATGTCACCGGACGCTCTGTGTTCTCGCGCAGGGTCAGGCACGGAATGCCGAGGTAGGTGGTTTCTTCCTGTAGACCGCCGGAGTCTGTCAGGACGACCCGAGCGCCCGTGACGAGGCTCATGAACCGGATGTAGGGCAGCGGCTCGAGAAGTTTGACGTTGGCGTCTTCCTCGAGCACGTCTTGCAGCGCAAATCGTTGAAGTCCCTTGATGGTCCGCGGATGAGCGACGAACACGACAGGCAGGGAACGTGCCGCGTCAAGCAATGCCGCGACGATGGGCCCCAGGGACTCCATCGAGTCGACGTTGGAAGGCCGGTGCAGGGTTACTAGCGCGTAGGACCCGGTTTCGAGGCCAAGTTCTGCGGCTGTGTGGGTCGCCTCGATCTTGTCACGCAGCATCTCGAAAGAGTCAATCATGATGTTGCCGATCAGATCGATTTTGTCGCGGGGCACGCCCTCGGCGATGAGGTTTTCATCGCCATCGGCGGACGGGGTCCACAGCACATCCGCGATGGCGTCGGTGACGAGGCGGTTGATTTCTTCCGGCATGCGACGGTCCCGGCTTCTCAGGCCAGCTTCGAGGTGCACGACCGGAATCCAGAGCTTGGCGCCGACCATCGCGCAGGCCGCGGTCGAATTGACATCACCGACGACGACAATCCAGTCGGGGCGATTCACTTCGCAAATCTTTTCGTATGCAATCATGACGCCGCCCGTTTGTTCGGCGTGCGAGCCACTCCCGACTCCCAGATGAAAGTCCGGCTCCGGGACGCCGAGATCGGCAAGGATGGCATCCGACATGTTGTGGTCGTAGTGCTGACCCGTGTGCACAATGACGGGGGTGGCCCAATCCGTCGCCTTGAGCGCGTGGTAAAGCGGCGCGATCTTCATGAAGTTCGGCCTGGCAGCCGCGATCAGGTGAATGGTCGTCACATCCAGTGTCCTTGCAAAATCAGCGGCGCAGTATAGCAGCGGGCATTGGGCGGCCCGCTGTGACGCACGTCCCGGGGGTTTGCGCGAAACCGATCACCGCGGAGCGTTTGCGGAATCGATAGAATGGTAAGGTTATATTACGAAAAGCTACATTAGTTACTAATCTGTAACACCTTTCCGGACTCGTTGCACTACAATGAGGGGTCCGGCCAAACCGATAATAAAATGCCCATCCGGTCAATAAAAAGTCAGGTTCGCACGCCGCTGATGTT
>JBFGJG010000151.1:0-1695 GCA_041577295.1 Gemmatimonadales bacterium | reverse complement strand
GCGGGCCGTCCGACGGTACGAAGATGCGCCCGTTGACATCGGCCTGGCCGCCACCCGAATAGTCCGCCAGGGCGTGGGTAAATTCGCCGGCGAGTTGCAGCAAGCCTTCGATCTGCAGCGCCCGCCCGGAGTAGCTGGCTTCGATCCGCGTATCGTCGGCGAGAATGTCGAACGATATTCGCCCGCCGGCGACGGCGACGTCGCGAAGCACGATACGGGCGGTGGCGGCGAGCGCGTCCCAGGTGAAACTGCCGGGCAAGGTGCGGCGGCCCAGACCGGGGAATGTCGCGGTGAACGTCGCGCGGCCGCAAGCCACGCCGCGCGTCGTAATCTCGATGCCGGTGCAGGCCACCCGGACGTCATCGAAGCTTTGACCGGAGGCCGTCAACGTGATTCGCGCCATCCGGACCTGGCCATTGAGGCTCGATTCCGTCAGCACGAAGCTGGACTCGAGGCCCGTGATCGCCCAGCCGTCGGAGGTGATGGTGTCGGCGCTGCCGTCGAGGATCGCGTCCTCGTCCGCTGCGGCCCACGGCACAGTCGCGAGGCAGCACAGGAGGATCGTCGTAGCGCGGACCATAATTGCTACTGTAGCAATCTCCGATAATTGGGGTCAGATCAAAAACTACGCCCGGCCCTTGCGATATTTGGGGTCAGATCAAAAATTCGGTTACTCGCCGAGAAAGTGCCCCCGCGCGCGCACATGAACCGCCGGAAAATCGGCAATCCGCTTTATGGGTTGCTCATGCCAAGACGGCCACGACAATGTCCCTCGGGTTATCCTGTGCACGTCGTGCAACGGGGCAACAACCGCCAGGTTTGTTTTGCGTCCGAGTCGGATCTCAAAGCCTATGCTCACTGGTTGCGACAAGCAGCTGAGAAATTCGGTGTTGCGATCCACGCGTGGGTGTTCATGACCAATCACGTACACCTCCTAATGACACCTGACTCGCCCGATTCAATCTCGCTCTGCATGCAGGCGCTCGGCAGACAATACGTTCGATATTTCAACCGACGACATCAACGAAGCGGCACACTTTTTGAAGGACGCTTCAAATCGAGCCTCGTCGACACTGGCCAGTACTACCTGGCCTGTCAACGCTACATCGAGCTAAACCCTGTCAGGGCCGCAATCGTTACCGATCCGGCAGAATATTCGTGGTCAAGCTATCGAGCACATGCGTTCAGTCAAACGGCCAAAATGTGGACGCCCCATGCGGAGTACCTGGCGTTAGGACCGACGACAAAAACCAGAACAGCCGCGTATCGACAGTCCTGTGAACAGGAGTTATCTGAAAAACTCGTCGCGGACATTCGTCATGCGCTTAACGCCGGCCTGGTGCTGGGCAATGATCACTTCCGGAAACAAGTGGAGGAACTGACCGGCGTTCGACATCATCACCTCAAACGCGGACCTCGCAAAGTAAAGGCCTGTGATCCCCGCACATAGTTTTTGCTCTGACCCAAAATATTAGTTTTTGATCTGACCCCAAATATTAGTCCCAGATGTTGACGTCTATGCCGCGGTCGCGTAGCGCTTCCGCGCGCTCCGATATGTAGCGCTGGAAGCTGGGCTCGTGGCGATAGCCGCCGCTGAGCACATAGTCGAACAGCGACTGCGTGTGGAAAGTCTTGAAGTACGCCTCGCTGCGTATCACCTCGGCGCCGGTGTTGTCGAACAGCACGATCGATGGC
>JBFGJG010000150.1:0-1729 GCA_041577295.1 Gemmatimonadales bacterium | reverse complement strand
GATGAATCTGCAGCTTCGCTGGGATCTGTACCACGCCCAGCAGAGCGAGGCGGAGGCTCTCCGCACAATCAGACGCATCAAGAAGGCTGGCTGAGCCATCACCGACCGAGACTCATCGGGGCACGCCAGCTAACAATCGCGTGCACCTGACGGCCGGCCTGTCACGGCCCTGGCTCCGCTCTCGACAGTTTCGCGCTATGCTGGTGTGTTGGCGTTGACCGGCCTCGCACTGGCCCCGGCCTTGCCAGGGCCGCGCCAGGACTCGGCCGCAGGTGACGCGAACGTTATGCGCTCTTGAGATCTACGTGAAGCTTCCCAATGTGGAGAAAGCTCAGATCCCGGAGGCGAAGCTCCGCGAGTATCTGCTTTCAACAACCCATACGATTGGTCGGTACAAGGCGCGCTTTTTAGCGGGGCTGGGCTTCACGAGCGAGAACTGGACGGAGTTGAGGGAGCGGCTTCAGAGCCTTGCCCGCCAAGACGCAGAATTGGGGGAGGCCACGGAACATGGCGAAAAATACCTTGTTTCTGGCACCTTAGAAGGACCGATCGGCTCAGCCGAGGTGGTGTCGGTTTGGATCGTGATGGCGGGGGATGACTTTCCTCGCCTTGTGACCGTATATCCTAGGTAGGTATGAGTCACGCAGTCCTAGATACCGTCGTTCTTGTCCGGGACCTACCCGAGCACGATCTCCGTGCCGGTGATCTCGGAGCAGTCGTCGAGGTGTACCCACCCCACGGGCTTGAAGTTGAGTTCGTGACCGCCTCGGGTCGAACGAAGTCCTTAGTGACGCTCAAGTCCGAAGACGTTCGTCCAATAGCAGATTCGGACCTCGTTGCGGTTCGCTCGCTCGAGCGCTCCGCCTAGAACGAGCGGGCGCATAACAACGCCTTGAAGCTGACGGTGCAATCTGTCACGGTCCGTGCTTGCGCACGGCCCGCGCCAGCTCGCCCCGCAGCTTAAGGCAACGTTAGACGTCCGAAAGACACAGAAACCGAGGGGCGGAATTGAGCGACGACAATGAAGATCCGGGGAAATTCCGAACGCGCTATGTCGCCATAGGAACTGGTCTCGGTGTGGCGTTAGGAGCAGCATTCGGCGCTGCATTTGATAAGGCTGGTGTAGGTGTGGCGCTCGGCGTAGCGTTTGGCGCTGCAATCGGCGCGGCTCTATCCGTTGCGATTGGTAAGGGGCGCGACGTCTAACAATCTGTTGAACCTGACGGTCACGTCCCTTGCGTGCGCGAGGGCCGCGCCCGCAGGTTAACAGCACGTTAGGCCGACTGAGTTGTGGTTGTAGATGCTCCATAGATGAGGTGGTCATGCGAAATCCATTCTTCCACGGCGTCGGCGGAGTTCTAAGCGCGGATATTGCGGTGCCGGAGCATGAGCGGGAGCTCGGTTTCTACTCGAAGGTTCTTACGACGGGACCGGCGCCGCTGTGGCGAGACGATTTGACCAACAACCAAGGTACGCCGGTCATCGGCTTAGGGGCACGTTCACCTGAGTACGAAGCCCTCCCTCTGCAATGGATGCCGCACTTCCAGGTTTCCGATGTCGCCGCGAGCGCCGCGCGTACACTCGCACTCGGAGGCCAGGAGCTGATGCACGGCAAAGGGGACGACGGGCAAAGTCAATGGGCAGTTCTCGTTGACCCCACCGGCGCTGCATTCGGCGTAATTCCTGTCGTTGTCGATGAATCCAACCGTGCAAATCATCTCGATAGAAT
>JBFGJG010000149.1:0-1731 GCA_041577295.1 Gemmatimonadales bacterium | reverse complement strand
GGGTGCAGATCTGGAACGACGCCTGCGGCAGTCAAATCAATATTCGCGGTGGTATGACGGATGACGGTATGCTCCTGACAGGCACGATCCACTACGTCGCGAACGGCACGACCGCAGCGTTTCGCGGACTGTGGACCCCACTGCCGGACGGCCGTGTCAGGCAGTTTTTTGAGCAGTCGTCCGACGACGGTGCGACGTGGACGCCCTGGTTCGAAGGTTTTTACACGCGCAAACCGGCCGAGGCGGCCGAATCGAGGAATTCGAATTGAAATATTCATCGACTAACCGCGGGTTTCCCGCCGGAAATCCGATCGCGAACGTCTTCGTCATCCTGGTGGGTGCACTGGCCATCGCCGTCTCGGTGATCCTGGGTTTCGTCGCATTCGTCGTTTTGGGGAGTATTGTCGCCGTGCTCGCGTCCGTCATCGGACTGCGCCTTTGGTGGTTCAATCGAAAGCTCAAGCGTCAGGCGCCGCGGAGCCCGGGCCCAAGCCGGCCTGCACCAGGAGGCGTCATCGAAGGTGAATTTAAGGTCATCGAAGACGACCATGAACGCAAGAGCAATGGCTAAACGGGCATAGTCAAGGACCCGAAAACCTCGTAAAGTCCTGCTTCATGCAGAAACCAACAAGAACAAGATCTGAAATCGAGCGGCGACGGCGCCGGCGTAAGCGACGGATTCAGATCATCGCCATTTATACGGCCATCGCGATTGGCCTCGCATGGTTTTTCGAGTCTCAGGCAACCACCACGGTCATTTTCGTACGCCATGCTGAAAAAGCAGCCTTGCCCGCCGATGATCCGGTGCTCAGCGAAGCGGGCCAGCGGCGTGCCGCTGAACTCGCCCGCCAGCTGGTCGATGCGGATGTGGTCCCCGGGCTTGGCGTCGACGCGGTCTACTCGACCTCGTTCCGGCGAGCAGTCGAGACGGCAAAACCGGTCGCCGATGCGCTGGATCTCCCGGTGTTAATGTACGACGCGTCAGACACCGAGGCGATCATTGAAGCCATCGTCAAGGAATACAAAGGAAAGATCATCCTTGTTGTTGGCCACAGCAATACGGTGCCGGAGATGATCGCGAACATGGGTGCCAGCAAGAACGTCCCCGAGATAGCCGAAGACGAGTATGACAACATCTATATCGTGACGATTCCCTGGTTCGGCAAGACCAAGACCATTCGCTTGAGATATGGCGAGCCCTACGTACCTTGATTTCGCAGCACGAGATCGAGATCAGGACCAGGGGTCGGGGAACCTATGACCTCAGCCGCGACGTGCAGCGCGCGGTGCGCGAATCCGGCATCGAGTCGGGCCTTTGCCATGTCTTTATTCGGCACACCAGCGCGTCGCTGATGCTCTGTGAGAATGCCGATCCCGACGTCATGACGGACCTCGAGACGTTCATGTCGCGACAGGTCCCCGACGGCGATCCGATGTTCATTCACACGGCGGAAGGCCCGGACGACATGCCCGCGCACATCCGCAGCATCCTGACGCAGTCGGACCTGAACATACCGGTCCGCGGCGGCCGCTGCGCTCTCGGGACATGGCAGGGCATATATCTTTGGGAACATCGATACGCGCCGCACACACGTCGCGTAGTCCTTACCATTCAAGGCGAGTGATCAGGCGTCGGATCGGAGTCCGGCGGTTTCCCGGAGTATGACGGCTTTCTCGATGAATTCCTTGTGCCGCCCGATAAGAACATCCGCAAGGATTGCGTCCTGTATC
>JBFGJG010000148.1:0-1758 GCA_041577295.1 Gemmatimonadales bacterium | reverse complement strand
CGCCAGCCGACCGGGCCAACAACAGTGCATTATTAGAATACGCGCCGGTCAAGGCATACCTTGCAATTTCACAGAGGTCGCGCAGGTACTGCTGCGTCGAACCGGGCAATGGAGGCAGACATGGCAATATTCAAAAAGGAAGATGAAGAGCGGCCCGTAACGCTCACGCCCCCGCGATTTGACGAGGGGCTATCGGCGCGCTCGAAGCAGGTGTCGGTGATCGGGCCGACGCTGGTGATCAAGGGTGAGTTGTCCGCCGACGAGGATCTGGTTATCGATGGCCAGATCGAGGGCACGATTGCTCATCACGAGAAACACCTGACCATCGGCAAGCAGGGACGGGTCAAGGCGGACATTCATGCGAGCTCAGTAATTGTTCTCGGCCATCTCGTCGGCGATATCCATAGCGAAGGCACGGTGTCGCTCGCCAAAGATTCCAGCGTGATCGGTGACATCTATTGTGGCCGCATCGTCATGGAAGACGGGGCACGTTTTCGCGGCAAAATTGATATGGGAGAGACGCCGAAGGTATCGGTCGTAGAATCGAAACCGGCGCAAGGCGAACCGAAAAAGACTGTCGCGGGCAAGGGGCAGGGTTAATCTGATTTAGCGTTGGCCGGTCCGGGCCAGCGAGCGTCAGGGGGGGGGAATGCGACACGCATTATATTCCCAGAGCTACAAGGACGGTGACAAAGACGTCACTTGTTGGTGGGGCATCAGCGGAAACTCGATGACGTTTCTTGTCATCGATGCGACGGGCAAGCCGACGACGGATGCCGCCTTCGACATGACGACGGAGTGGGGCAGGGACCGCGGTATTCTCGAGTGCGGCGGCGCAATCCGCTGCATCGACCTCACCGGCACCGTCGTCCACCTGACCGAGGACTGTATCGTCGGCACGCAGTTGCCGATGTCGGCGTCAGACCTGCAAGCGTATCTTGACGGCGGCAAGTATCCCTTGAGCCTGTCCGGCGCGAAATCCTATATTCGCGACCGATCTTCCAGCGTTTACGACACGTATCCGATGAACGAAATGCGAAGTCACGACCGACCGCAGGGGGGGCTGACCAGAGGCCAAGACCCGCGACACGATGCGGGTCCGCGATCCGGCTGACACAGGCCTTGTAAACGGCCGCCCCAGTTTGTATTATCCCGCCCCTGTCGATGCGGGGTGGAGCAGTCTGGCAGCTCGTCGGGCTCATAACCCGAAGGTCGCAGGTTCAAATCCTGCCCCCGCTACCAGGAAATCGAAAGCCCGGCCTTGTGCCGGGTTTTCTTTTCCTGAATTAGGCCGCAAGCGGGCGGACAGTGTCATCGGCACGGTTAGCTTGTGCGGCAGCTTCTATGAAGTCATTCCTCTGGAGCAGATAAGCGGACGTTGCTTCGAGATCCAATTTCTTCTCAATTGTTATGCAGGGCAATACAGCGTGGACGCCGAATGCGGTGACGCTGCGTAACAGGCGCCACGCGATTCCCATGGCGAAGGCCCAGTGCTCGAAATAGCTGACTCCCTGGTCGTGCGGGTGTTGCGTAAATATCGTCATTTCCAGTTCTCCCGGTTGAGTTTCGGCGAGTCTGGAGAACTGAGCGTTCCCGGAACGTTCCCTGGGACATTGGCGCCCTCGGATCAGCAAGCTAAACGGCTTATGATGGGGGGATGCGATTAGAGGTCCGGCTATTTGGGGGCGTCGATGTCGTTCTTGACGGTCGTCGACTCCGTGCATTCAACTCTCCCCGAATGCAGCGGTTTCTCGCGGT
>JBFGJG010000147.1:0-1790 GCA_041577295.1 Gemmatimonadales bacterium | reverse complement strand
CGCGCCTCGAGGTGCTGCGTGCGAATGACCCACGGCCATTCTCGCGCGAGCTCCGGGAGCGGCTCCTGCGGTCTTGGTGAGCTGAGATCCTCCTGGGGGTGTGTCACTGCGGGCTATCAGACGTCAGAGACCGGCGGGTCTCCCCGTTTCCTGATCCAGGGTGACTCTCGTTTTCGAGTAGGTTTCGGTCCGGCCCAGAGCGCCCCGGCGGGGGCGGGAGGTGACGTGACACCCCTTTTCGGGCCATCGGTTCTGAGAGTTCTCCGGTTCTTTGCGGGTCCCCCGAAATCTGCACCACTAGGTGAGCGAGTTTCCGAGCCGGTTCTGGTCCGGCAGGCAGTACCCTCCGCCTCGATACTTGGCTGGCGATCGGTTCGCCAAGCTGCGGTGCGGCCGGGTGTTGTTGTAGTCCTCCCTCCAGGCGTCCAGCGTCCGCTGGGCATCCTCGAGACCCGTAAACCAATGCTGTGAGAGGCACTCTCGCCTCACGGTCCCATTGAACGATTCGATGAAGCAGTTGTCCACCGGTTTTCCCGGCCGACTGAAGTCCAGAGCAACGTGGTTCCAGTACGCCCAGTGGTCCAGCGCCCGCGAGGTGAACTCGGTTCCGTTGTCCACGCGGATCCGTGCCGGCAGCTTGCCTCGCTCCGCGCCGGCCTGGCTGAGCAGGGAGGCCACGTCGGCACCGGTGAAGCCCTTGGCCGTCCGAAGCACGACACACTCGCGCGTGCAGAGATCGATCACGGTGAGCAGACGGATCGCCTGCCCGGCGGCCAACGTATCGTGCATGAAGTCCATCGCCCACTGCTGGTTCGGCTCGGCCGGCATCGGCCGCGCCTTGCGCACTACGGCGCTGCGATGCCGCTTCGGTCGCCGCCGCTTCAGCGTAAGCCCCTCCTCGGTGTACAGCCGATAGACGCGCTTGTGGTTCACCTCCCAGCCCTCCCGGCGAAGAAAGACGTGCAACTGCTTGTAGCCGGCTCGGACCCGCACGCGCGCGAGCTCCTTCAACCGCCTCCTCAAGACCTCCTGGTGGGGCCGGACGCTGCGGTAGCGCACGGTGGAGCGACAGGCGCCGATCGCTCGGCAGGCCCGCCTCTCGGGCAACCGGTAGGCCTCCCGCGCCCAGACGACCGCCGCGCGCCGCTGCGCCGGCCTCACCATTTTTTCCGCAGCGACTCCTGCAGGATCGTCTTGTCGAGGCTCAGATCTGCCACCAGCTGCTTCAGCTTGCGGTTCTCGTCGCGTAACTGACGCAGCTCCCGGATCTCCGGCACGCCCAGGCTCCCGTAGCGCTTCTTCCAACGGAAGAAGGTCGCCTGGCTCACCCCGAGCTTGCGACAGATCTCCTCCACCGGGGTCCCCGCCTCGGCCTGGCGGAGCGCCATCGTGATCTGCTCCTCGCTGAACCGGCTCTTGCGCATCGTCCGTCCCTCCCACCCCCCGCCGGGGGGCTCTGGGCCGGACCCAAACCTACTCGAAAACGAGAGTCACCCTGGATCAGGAAACGGGGAGACCCGCCCCTATCCCCCTACAGCCTCCACTCGCGGTTACGCATCGCCTCGATCACCTGCTGGGGGTCCGGCTGCGGACTCAGGGCCCGAACTCTGGACGCCAGCACCGCCCGTCTCCGCTCCACCGTCCGCAAGATGCTGGCGATGTTCTCGGGCGTCCACACGCCACCCTTGCGTGGGTTCGCGATGCCTTGGCCGTTGAGGATACGCGCGATCTTGCGGGCTCCCATACCCGAATCCCGGAGCTGCAGGATGCGCTCCAGCGCGGCTTGCTCG
>JBFGJG010000146.1:0-1826 GCA_041577295.1 Gemmatimonadales bacterium | reverse complement strand
AGATCGAGATGAGGGGGGAGGCGGGTGTCCTCGATGTTACGTTCATCGACGTGCCTGCTGAGAGGGTGCCGGAGGTCGTTCGCACCGACCCGCCCAAACGCAAGGTGGCCGTGCTGTTGAACGCGGTGCTGGAGATTGTCTTCAGCGAGCCCATGGCCCCAAGCACCATCAATCCGGAGACGATCTTCCTCGAGGCGCTTGGCGCCCGGGTCGAGGGCTCAGTGCAGCCCAGTCCCGATGGGCTCCGGGCGTTCTTCCACCCCGCCGCCGAGTTGGCGCCGCTGACAGAGCATCTCCTGGTAATCACAACGGGCGCCACCGACCTGGCGGGCCATCGACTGGAACAGGAAGTCGTGGTCGAGTTCACGACGATCGATACGACTCTGGCGATCGCCTTCGGACGAACAGACGGTGTTCGGTGGCTTGGGCTCTGGCGAATGAACTCCGACGGGTCAGGCCCGACCAAGGTCCTCGACGGCCCATTCGGGTGCTGTTGGCAGCCCGCTTGGGCACCTGACGGGTCGCAGCTGGCTTTCGTAGCGGGAGACGGAGGCACGTTGGACATCTACCGAGCGCACGCCGACGGGTCCGGCCTGCGCCAGCTGACGAATTCCCCGGGGAACGACTCGGAGCCCGCCTGGTCGCCGGATGGGTCGCAAGTCGCGTTTGGCTCGGAACGTACGGGCGACTACGAGGTCTGGGTCATGAACGCGGACGGCTCAAACGTCAAGCGGCTCACCACCGATGGGGGAGAGTCGCCGAGCTGGTCGCCCGATGGATCACGCATCGTGTTCAACAGGAGCGACGGTATCTATATCATGAACGCCGATGGATCGGATCCGACTTGGCTGACAACCGGATGGGGGCCGCGCTGGTCACCCGGAGGGAACAGAATTCTCTTCAATCGCGGCGAGCCCTCCGACATCTATCTGATCAACCTCGACGGCACCGGGCGCGTGAACCTCACGAACCGTCCAGGACCTGATTGGTTCGCGGCCTGGTCGCCCGACGGGTCCCGGATCGTGTTCACGCGTGGCGGCTACGAGGCCACTGACGCCGACATCTGGGTGATGAACGCCGATGGCAGCACCGTCGTGAGGCTCACGACCGACGACCTCGAGTATTGGGACGGGCAACCCAGTTGGCGACCGTAGGAGGACGCTCCGCGTGAAGCGCATCCGCGAGGTGCGGCCTCGGCGACGTCGTTCCAGGGAGCCACCCTTAAACCTCTAGCACGAGCGCCCGGTCCTGCGGCCGGGCGCTTTCTTTGGCGCTCGTACCTCGCGCCAGCCCCGGACGGCCGGTTCCGAATGTCAACGATTTCCCTCGCAATACCCTCACGCTGGACCTGTCTGTGAAGACGGGCTCGGCCCGCAGCCACTGAGCAAAAGAGGCCAGTCTGTCCGTCGCACGTTTGTAGCTAAAGCGTGGGGGACAAAATGCGTACGCCAAACGGAAGTGCATACAGACCGCTCGTGTCGATCCCTCTCTCACTTCTGGCCACTGCATTGCTGCTCGGCTGCCAGGAATGGGGGACGGATCCAATCGGCACGGACCGGGTAGGCCCGGAATTCAGCCATAAGCCGGGCCACGGCGGCGGAGGGGGCGAGGACGGTGGCGCGAAGAAAGGAGATATCCTGACCGTCGAAGTATTGGACGGCTTGTCAGCATCGCCCCAAGAGGTGGAAGTCACCTTCAGTAACAAAACGTTCTTCGAGGTTCATACGGGACCTGGTGTCCACACGTTCATGAGCGCCACCAATCTGAATGACACACAGACCCTCGCAAACCATCCGGACACTCCTTGCTTCACGAATCGCCCGGGT
>JBFGJG010000145.1:0-1838 GCA_041577295.1 Gemmatimonadales bacterium | reverse complement strand
GGTGCGCCTAACCGCGCGCTCGGCTCCGTGGCGTCGGCCGCCGACGGTTGTTGAGGCACCCAAGGTTGATTCCAGAACGCTACCAGAGTTCCATTGGAGGGCGGTATCAGCTGGAACGCCTTCCATAGAAAGCGTTGTCAAGTGCAAACCTGCCCGTCGTCGCTGGTCAGGACAGCGAACGTCCCGTCTCGCGTTCGCCTGCCCCGTTCCGGGCCGCTGCCAGCTTCCGCTCGCACCGTCTCCTGCGGCCGTGAAGCCAAGCGGGCTTTGACCACACTTCCATCTGGGCCTCATGGGCCATCGCTTCATTCGGTCCTACGAGGGGGCATATCCTTGTTATTGGGCCTCCACCGGAGCGGGGACCACGCGCTAGGCACGGATGCTTCCCCTCGACCCTTTGCCCAGGAGTTCCGCTGTCGCCGCGCGCCGGCATGACGAGCCCGTCCGGAACGGGCGCGCTCAGTCGGCGATCGGCCTTCGGATCCTTCCTGGGTCGTACTTCGCCTCCGTCTTCCACAGGGCCAACACGATGGCCGCGATCTGCCGCGCCACCGTGAGCTTGGCCAGGTTGGGCTTCGTCCCGTTCGCGAGCATGCGGTCGTAGCCCTCCCGCAGCGGGTTCGGCCCGCTGTGAGCGATCACCGTCGTGGCCGCACCCTTGAAGATCGCTTTGAGCGTGTGGTTGTGGTTGAAGTTGAGCCCGCGCGTCTGGATCGTCCGGGCCTTCACCCAGCGACCGTCCACGCGCATCCAGTCGGCGGAGGATCGGGTCACGACCCCGAAGCCACAGTAAGCCCAGAACTGGCGCTTCGTCCGGAAGCGCCAGGGCGTGATCACGATCGGGAGCAGCTCCGCGACCCGCACCGCCCCGAAGCCCGGGGCCGTCTCGAGGATCCGCGAGATCCGGTGTCGGTGGGACTCGCGCAGCATCGCCCGCTCGGCCTCCGCCTTGAGCAGGACCAGGGCGTCCAGCTCCCGGCCGAGGAGCTCCACCGCCTGCCGGGTCGCCGGCGGCAGCGACTGTGCTCGCTTCGCTCGCTCGGCGAGCTTGTAGACCGCATCGCCCGCACAGGACACTCCACGGCAGCGATAGAACGCCTTGATCCGGCTCTTCACCCGCGCCACGTCCCGGGTCACCATGGTGTAGGCCCGCGCTCGCTCTCGCAGCGCGGTGAAGCGCTTGGCGTCCTTGTACACCGGACGACCCACGGTCCCGGTCCGCAGCTTCTCGGCCAGGCCGTGAGCATCAATGGCGTCGCTCTTGACTCCGGGCTTCCACTCGCTGCGGTGTACCACCAGCTCGGCCACGTAGGGCGAGAGGATCTCGTACAGCCATTGGCTCCATTCGCCCTCTTCGATGCACAAATGCAGCTCGCCCGGTTGCTGCTTCAGGTAGCCCACCAGGGCCTGGCCGTTCGTCTCGACCACATCGCGTCGCAGTTGCTTGCCCGACTCGTTCAGCACGCTGAACGTCACGCTCGCAGCGTGCACGTCGCCTCCAAGGTACCGTTCCATCGCGGTTCTCCTTCGTTGGGGCTCGATGCCCAGGTCTGTTTCAACCCAAAGCATCTCCCCAGCGGAGGAGACCGCCAACGCCTCGCACCACGCCTCCCAGGCGCACCGCGCTCAGCGCAAGGACGTGGCTTTCTTATGATCCCTTGTTAGGCGGCAGCGCGCCTAGGCTACAGCTCGGAGAACGCTTCGTGATATCGCACCCAACCCCGAGCTTCCGATAGGGCCCCGGGTTCTAACTCTAGTACCTGAAAATGTGAATCGAAGGCCGCCGACGGTCGCTCCGATCAGGACGATCCCAGAAAGCGGCGGCCCTGACGAGCTCC
>JBFGJG010000144.1:0-1985 GCA_041577295.1 Gemmatimonadales bacterium | reverse complement strand
GCCGACTAGGCCTTCGCTGCAACGCTCGCGGCGCACCCAAGCGCTGCCGCGGCAAGTGCTCTTGCCGAGAAGTTCACCCCCAGGGCACAACACAACGGCGCCCGTGGCCTCCTTGACCGCAGGACTGCCGTCGGACGCCGAAATAAGACGTGGGGATGCCGACGAAGACCGGGTCCTTCGCCTAGAGCACTAGCGGCGGCGGGTACCGACGTCTGCGAACCTTCCTCCCACGATCATGGGATTTGCTAGACGGTTTTTGGGGCGTAACGTCACTCGTACCTTCTCGCAGTGAAGGTAACAATGACGCACGGTTCAATTGTTGGTTTCGCGGCAGCGCGCCGTAATCGGGCTCGCCTCAGGACTATTCAAGAGCGGGCGAATCAAGATTCTCGACGCATGCGACAGGGCAATGAGGCACGCGCGTCGTGCCCCGTTTGCGCCCGATGCGAATTGGGTCGTCGTTCCACTGGAATCAGTGCTCACGGCAACGGTCGTCTCCGCGGCTGCAGAAGTGCCGAGAGTGAGAACGCGTATGCAATTCCTGCGTCGGACATCGGGATAAGAATTAGCGCGTTCTACAAAAAAAACCCGCGACGTCGATGGGGTCACGGTAGCTGCAAGATTGGCGAAAAGGATAACGTCGCTCCCATCACCCACGAAGCTAAAAGGGTTGAAAAACGCGATTACACGAGAGTAACTTCAGTCACACCTTCAGGCAGTGAGGGTGACAATGGTGCGCGATCTCATTGTTGATTTCACTGCTGCTCGTCTAAACCGCGCGCGAGCAAGGTGTCGACATGTCTACTCGAGGCCTGCCAGCACTACGCGCCTCGGGACTGTTCGAAAGCAAGCCAAACGAAACTCTCTTTGCATGCGATGGGCCAATGAGGCACGCGCAGCGTGCCCCGTTTGCCCCCATCGCGCGTCCGGTCGTCGTCGCATTGAACCCGTTGCCTGCGGCGACGATCGCGCGCGCGACGGCAGGCCGGCTCGAAGCCGCCCCGTCATTCCTTCGTTGCATACGTTTTCGCGTGAAGTGCTCTGCGTCGGTTCGGTTGAATTCGATGCCGCACATCCTGTGGGCGATGTCATCCAACGACGCAAGGCGAGATTTGATTCTTCCTACGATGTTGACTTTGTGAATCCAAGGTGCCCCGTCACTTCACTTTAGCGAACGAAAGGAGTAGCCATGAGAAACGATCATCGACTTGCAATCGCAATAGGGGTGAGCTTGCTTTCTGCTTGCGGCGGAGGCGGAGGCGGAGGCGGCCTTCTCGTCATTCCGTTCCAATCGTTCAATACCGTCCAGCCCGGCCAGCCCGTCGAAGCGATCGGAGTATCGCAAACGGCTGCGGTGACGACCGACGCTATGGGCACCGTCACAGGGGTGAACGTCAATCCCGCAGACCTCAGCATGAGCAGCGCGCAGTTGACTTACGGAAATGGCCAAGTGCTGACCGGTTTGAGCATCAACACACCACAGTCAAGTCCCGCATGGTCGGGAGCAGAAATATCCTGTTCGCCGGTTTGTACCGCCTCAAACGCGACCTCGGTCGGTGTAGCGATCAATGCGCTGGATCCGACCATAAACTGGAATTACCAGACGTTCGGATTCTGGGCGATCGATGGTGCGCCTAACTTTGGCGGGGCGATATCGGTCGGCGCTCCGACACCAGTAGGGGGCCTCCCGACCATGGGCATGGCTACCTACAACGGATTGTCGTCTGGTATCTACATCGACGCATCCGGCGCGACATTCGGCCATGCGGCGGATATGCAGGCGGTGGCTAATTTCGGCGCGCCGTCGCCGCGCCCGGTCACTTTTTCGACAATGAATACCTTGGTCAGTGACTCAGGTGGTGGAATTACGCCCATGCCCGGACTTAACCTTTCAGGCACGCTCTCGATTACCCCGGGTGCAAATGTCATTTCCGGACCGTTAACCACGGCATCACCCGCTCTGAGCGGAACCGCCACGGGCCGCT
>JBFGJG010000143.1:0-2013 GCA_041577295.1 Gemmatimonadales bacterium | reverse complement strand
TGTAGGCGGTGAAGATCTTGAAGATGTCGTGACCGCCGCGATTGAGACTCCAGATCTCGTCATCGGTCCAGTCGGCGACCAGCGCCTTCAGCTCGGGGGTGTTGAAGAAATTCTCGCGCACGTAGGCGCCATCCTTCGCCTTGAAGGTCTGGTACTCGCCATCGCACAGCTCCATCATCCGCCGCTTGAGCAGGCCCTTCTTGTCGCGCTCGAACAGGGTGTCCCAATGCGTGCCCCAGACGAGCTTGATGACGTTCCAGCCCGCACCGCGGAAGGTGCCCTCGAGCTCCTGGATGATCTTGCCGTTGCCGCGCACCGGTCCGTCCAGGCGCTGCAGGTTGCAGTTGATGACGAAGATCAGGTTGTCGAGCTTCTCGCGCGCAGCCATGCCAATGGCACCGAGCGACTCGACCTCGTCGGTTTCACCGTCGCCGAGGAAAGCCCAGACCTTGCGCTTTGCAGTGCGTTCGGCATTGACCAGGTCGCGGCTTGCGAGGTACTTCATGAAACGCGCGGAGTAGATCGCGCACAGCGGACCGAGGCCCATCGATACGGTGGGGAACTGCCAGAAATCGGGCATCAGCCACGGGTGCGGATAGGAGGAGATGCCTTTGCCGTCGGTTTCGAGACGGAAGTTGTCCATCTGCTCGTCGGTCAGGCGGCCGAGCATGTAGGCGCGGGAGTACACGCCGGGCACCGAGTGGCCCTGGAAGAAGATCAGGTCACCGTCATGGTCTGCCGAAGGTGCATGCCAGAAGTGGGAAAAGCCCACGTCGTAGAGGGCTGCGGACGAAGCGAACGAGGCGATGTGACCGCCGACGTTGGTGTGCTTGTTGACGCGCACCACCATCGCCATCGCGTTCCAGCGGATGTAGGAATGGAGCTTGATCTCCATGTCCGGGTCGCCGGGGTAGGCCGGTTGCTGGTCGGCGGGAATGGTGTTGATGTACTCGGTGGTCGCCGAGTAGGGAACGTTGAGGCCTTCCTGGCGCGCGTTGGAAATCAGCGACTCGATCAGGTAGTGGGCTCTTTCGGGGCCTTCGTTCTCGATGACGCCGGCAAGGGCGTCAAGCCATTCCTTGGTTTCCTGCGCATCCGTGTCGGTTTGCGGGAGCGTGGTGCTAAGTCCGGTCATGGTCTGTCTCCTCATGACGTGCGATTGGCGATCCCCGCCCGTTCCGGGCAGGAGTGAGGGTGATACGCGCGTGGCGAGACCGGCTGTCGGCTCGACATCGTTTCGAACTATAAAACGTAATTTCGCATTGTGCAACCGTAAGCGTGCGCCGCCGAATCAGGGTGCGTGCGCAGAGCGGACGAAAAAAAGCGCGCTCACGACCGTGAGTGCGCACCGGGATTGTCGAACGGCAGGGAAAAAGATCGGCCGGGGGTGAGGGAGGGAGGGAGAGTCCCCCGGCCGATCGGGAAAGGAGTCGGGGCCGATACTCATCGTTGTGCGGCCCTGAGGCGGTCTTCATCGTAGGCGAAGACCACGCGACCATCCCTGACCTCGCCGAGGTAGATCTGGTTCGAGGCGGTGAAGATTTCGTGATTGTCGGGCGTGAACGGACGCTCATAGGTCATGATGACCCCTTCTACCGGAGAGCGCAGGTCTTCCAGCGCCTCCCGGATGCGGTTTCCTTCAAGACTGTTCGCCTGACGAATCGCTGCCGCCAGAATGAGCATTGAATCATACCCCTGCGCCGCTGCCGGGGGTACCGGAATCCGTTCGGCGCCCGTGGCCATGCGCCAGGCCTCGAGAAAGACGCGCTGCCTGACCGTTACCGCCTCCTGAATGAAGGTCTGGGGCATCCGGGTGCCTTCGGCATTCGGGCCTGCGTTGTCGATGAAGTTCGACATTGCCAGCGTCCAGCTGCCGATGATGGGCACGCGCCAGTTCAGCCGTGCCATGCCATTGGCGATCTGTGCAAGCTCCGGACCGATGCCGTAGGTGAGGACTGCCTCCGCGCCTGCTTCGCGCGCGCGCTGCAAGAGCACGGTCATGTCCGCCTGGCG
>JBFGJG010000142.1:0-2142 GCA_041577295.1 Gemmatimonadales bacterium | reverse complement strand
GTGGACCTGTTAGGCGATGGGCGCGGCCGATCGGTGCACGTGACCGTCACGACGCCGCCCTTTATGCGTCCTTGCGAGAGTCGGTGACCCGCTTAACCGCTACTTGCAACAAGCCTGGCTCGCTGCGGTCACCCGCTTCAAGCATGCGATCGACCCAAGCCCGGAACTCCGGCGAGTAAAACGACTGTCGCTGCTCCCAATACCAGCGCAAACCTGGGCTGTGAAGGTAGACCATGAAGTACGATTCCCAGCCCTTCCACAGGCCAACATCCATCAGGCCCGTGCGGTATTGATACTGGATATTCTCCGCGAGCTTGAACCAGTCGTACCATAGATGAATCGCGTGCAGCTGCTCTGACTCGTTGAGCGATTCCCATTGGTGCAGACCACGTTGCAATTGGGCGACCATCTCCGGGTCCTCCCGAAACGGCGCATTCCAATCCCGGAATTGTGCGACCACGGAATCGTACGTGGCTGCCTTCACCGCCGCGGTGTTGTGGCGGATTTGGAGAGCGAGGTAAACGAGCGTCGCAATCACCCCCACCGCACCGACGGACTCGGCAACCGCCCCCAACGCATCCCAGTTCACGCGTTTCCAGCTCCTACGGTTTCGGGACCAAGCTGTCACGAAATGAAGCTAATCGCGCCTGTCGCCTAACGTCTCGGCCACTGGCGAACCCGGCGAAAGCCGGGTTGCGCGGAGGCCCCGCCAGGGGCCGGAGCCGCCAGTGGACCTGTTATCTGACGTCGGTCGCCCGAGAAGTCAGCTGGGCGAGCGTGGACGCCATGATTCGTACAGCTCCTCGAGATTCGCGAACACGAACCGAGGCGGCATACGAGCTAGTTCTACCTTGGGGGACCCCAACCGGGGATTCGCTAGCATCGGGAGCGCCTCGGCCACAGCCTCAGGGAACGCGTAAACCGCCCGTAGATTATCGCGACGAATGTCGTCGTTCGCGAAGTCCAGGAACACGGTGACGCGGGTCCGCCGAGGTTTGCCTGGCTTGAGATTGTCTGGGCTCTCCACCCCGAAGGCCTCCTGGCAGGTGCGGTAGATCACTCGCGCCTCAAGACCGAGAGCCTCGAAGAAATCTCGGATCTCGCTCCTCAGCGGTTCTACGCGTGGGTCACTCGGCATGGCTCATTCACATGCTCAGACCGATGTCAGATAACGTCTCGGCCACTGGCGAACCCGGCGAAGGCCGGCTTGCGCGGAGGCGCGCAGCGCCGGAGCCGCCAGTGGACCTGTTATGTGAAGTCGTGGCTCGCGGCTCTCACTGATCAGCACACTCGGTCGCGCCGTCCCTGAGACTCGTTAGACACCGCCTGATGTTTTGCTCCGCCAATTGCGGAAACGACCCCACTGCAATTGGCCGGTGCGGCTCAGGTGTCCCGTCGGGGAAGCGCGCCGCGAACGCTGCCAACCACTCACTGTAATGCTGAATCAATGCCTCGAGATCATCGCGAAGATGCACCGGGAGGAGGCCAACGTCTCGCATAAGGAGGAGCAGACTTTGAACCTCGTCGTTACCTCTCCGCAGCTCCGTAACCCGCCACCACTCTTGCCCACCGTAATAACGGACCGCAGCCTCACGTGTGACGTCGAAGTTCCGCACGACCAAGTCCATGAATTGGGTCTTGTATTCCTGGAGCCCCTGCTCGGCAGCTTCCTTTTCCGCTAGCGCCGTCGCACGCTCCCTCTGGACTTCAAACAGTTCACGATTCGCCTCGAGGGCTGCTCGCTGCTCTTTGATGGCCGATTGCTGACACTGCCCAAAAGCTGTGGCAACGCCGCCTACGCCGATCAAGAGCGGCACCCATGCCGAGGGCGCTCGGAAAGGCCTTCGTAGGGCGCGTGTCTCAGCTTTAAGCTTGTCAATTTCAGCTGTGAGCTTTTCCGTCTGCAGCTTGGCATCCATTCGCAGTGCGCTTTTCGTGGTAAGATTATTGGTAATGGCGTTCCTATCGCTCAGCGACAGCTCAAGCTACCACGCTGGCTCACGTTCGATTTCACATAACGTCTCGGCCACTGGCGAACGCCGCGTCAGCGGGGTTGCGCGGAGGCGCGAACGCGCCGGAGCCGCCAGTGGTCCTGTTATGTGCCGTGTCAGGTGCTCAAGGGGCGATCAGCTTTAGCTCCCC
>JBFGJG010000141.1:0-2179 GCA_041577295.1 Gemmatimonadales bacterium | reverse complement strand
GGCCGAGTGCACGGCGTCTCCGAAGTCGATGAGTCCGGCGATAGAGGGCGCCCCGCGCTCGTCGGTAGCGGCGAGAATGTTGTAGTCGTTCGCGTCGCAGTGGATGATGCTGTGTCGCAGATCTTGCAGCCGTGGCTGCACATCGCGTGCGAAGTTGTCGAAGATGCGATCGATCTGCCGTCTCTGTTCGTCGTCGGTGATGTGATGCGTCACCGTTGCCGCGTCCGCCGCCTGTGCCGGGTCCCACTCGAGGTACCGGTGTAGGGCGGGCGTGTCGAAGTCCACGAGCGAGGCGTCCAGTTCTCCCAGAAAGCGTCCGAGGGATCGTCGAAGATGGGCTGAGTGCGGACGGAAGTCTGCGTAGAGGCAGCCGTCGAGATACGGCACGACGCGAAAGTGACGCTCGGTATCATCGGTTCTCAAAGATGCAATCGGGCGCTTCTCGCGGGACCGCAAAAAAAGCGGCACGGGAAGATGTGGTCGCCGAGCCGCGACGTGGTCCAGCATTGCCGCCTGCGCTTCAAGGATCGCTGCGTCTACACCGGGCGGTGACATCTTCAGCACGTACCGCCGGCCGTCCTCGCACATCAGGAGGAGATTGGTATCTGCGTACCCCGGTAGGCGTTCCGATCGCTGCACCTCGAGATCGAAGAGGGATGCAGCGGCACGAATCGTCTCCGGCGCGAGCGTAGCAGGCAGTGTAGTTTCCAACAATGCGACCTGGTTGACGGCACAAAAATAGAAACGCCCCCGGCGCGTTGCACGACCGGGGGCGTATTGACGATCCCACGAAGAGGCTATCGCGTTAGTACTACCTGGCGGTAACGAGTCGTCTCGCCCGACTCGAGCCGGAAGAAGTACACTCCTGCCGGAAGGTCGTTTGCGCTCAAGACCGCCACATGCTTTCCGGCGCTGTGAACGCCGTCGGCGAGTGTCTCGACAAGTCGGCCGAGGGTGTCATATACTTCGAGCACAACGTTCCTCGGCTCCGCGAGCTCGTACTCTATTGTTGTGGCCTGCCTGAACGGATTCGGGTAGGTTGAACGCAAGGAGACGAGCTGAGGAACTTCTGAGTCCTCTTCGATAGCAACGTTTGGAGGCTGGTATTGAATCCGTAGCTGGGGAGGTGACGTGCTCTCCCGCGTATCGAATCTTTTGGCCGACGTGGCAATGTCCTCAGCGCCAATGACGATCCAGCCGAAGTTGGAGGACGCATTGTCTACCCACTGCTGTACGTCACTGACCAGTGCAGCGGTAGACGTCCAGGTGTAGTTGCCCACCCCTGCAACAGACGCGGTGGCACTTGCAGACGGCTCAAAGTCTCCGCCCGCAGTTTGCCAATTTGAGGACGGCGAAAAGGTATGAATCCAGGTCGCATCTCCGGGTTCAGCAGCTGCGCGCGGGTTCCCCCCCTCTTGACCGGGCGCATCTGAAGTGCTCTCTCCCCAGTCCACGCTCACGCGATGAAGCGCGATAGAGTGAGCACCGGAGATTGCGCGGGACATCCGCATCGTGAGCTCGACGGTGTTAGCCGTTGATCCCGCGGGAATCTGCGATACGTCGAAATGGACGAGCGCGCGTCTCAGGAAGTTGGTGCTCTCGTTTGTCCGACCTGCAAACATGTGGTTCCCGGCACCGTTGCTGAAGGCGCCCTCTACATCCTGATAGAGTGTGTTGTCCTTCGAGGGTTCAAGCATGACCTCGCTCTGGGCGGCGGCGGACAAAGCGATCATGCACATGAGGAAAGAGGCAATCCCCGAACGTATCAATCGTTTCATTTTTCTGTAGGCTTGTGGATGAAATGTGGTGGGGCGCGCATCGACAATTTTGTAGCCTCTCGGCCCCGAAAGTTACGGTTTGACGGCCGGAACCGCATCCTGTTCGGCTCCGGCCGTCGTCACAACATCTATTTCAGTAGGACCATCTTCTTCGTCACCGAACGACCCTCGGCCGTGAGGCTGTACGTGTAGACGCCGCTGGGCAGGCTTGCTGCATTGAACGTAACCTCATAGGATCCGGGCGCGAGTGACTCGTCGGCCAGCGTCCTCACGAGCTGACCCAGCGCGTTGAACACCTCCAGCCGCACATCTGATGATCGCGTGAGGTCGAAGGCGATGGCTGTCGACGGGTTGAACGGATTCGGATAGTTCTGTGAGAGCCGAAACGACTGCGGGACGGT
>JBFGJG010000140.1:0-2199 GCA_041577295.1 Gemmatimonadales bacterium | reverse complement strand
TACTACTTTGAGGATTTTTCTGGCGGCGAGCGGGCGATGCTGTCCATCGTCGACATCTCCACGGGTCGTGCCACGGAGCTGCCGTTGGGGGGCGGTGCCAGCGTCGCATGGTCGCCCGACGGGCAACGCCTCGCGACCACGAGCGTCTCGGCGGAAAACCAGGTCGTACTTGTGGAACTCGTTGACTCGAGCGAGGTCGTAGTGCCGTTGCAATGCGACACGCCGTGCTCTTTACAGGTCAGTTGGGCGACCTTTTCCCCTGATGGGGCCCGAATCGCCTTTACCGATCAGTCGAATGCCTTTGCCGACCAGTCGAATGAGCTGTGGATCGCGGCGCTGGATGACGGGCACACGACCCAGGTCACGGGAGAAGCCTTACGCACGCTGAGCTGGACTGAGCAGGGGATCTACTACTCCAAGGTGGAGATGGGCGCCTCCGGCAGACGCTATCCGGTCATCTATCGCATCACGCCGGAGGGCGGGACACCACAGCTCTACGCGCGTCTGCCCGAGGACTGTGAGAACTACTGGATGGCACTGTCACTGGATGCATCTACCGCAGTGTGCGCCGTGTTCGACCGCAAGCCCGACGTGCATATCGTGGAGGACTTTGACCGGACGGGGCGGAGGTAGCGGTTTTCGAACTACGTGCATGACTTCCTCGACGTAGCGTCGGACCCTCAATGCGCCGCCGCTAACCCGTCCCGCCGAGAATCCGAGCCGGCGATGTAGCCCCGATCGTTCCGCATGATGGCCTGTCCGCCACCGTAGATGAGGCCCATGTTCTCGCGCACCAGAAGAATGCTGCCCACCTCCATCACCGCATCCTGGGTCCGGTGACCCATCGCGCGTAGCTCGTCGATCGTCGCTTCGGGAATGGCACTCTCGAACGTCACGCTGTTGGCACGCCAGTGACGGAAGCGCGGCGCATCGAGGGCCTGCTGCACGTCCATGTCGAACAGGAACATGTTCAGCAACACCTGCACATGCGCTTGCGGTTGCTGGGGTCCGCCGACGATGCCGAAGCTGAGCCAGGGCCGCTCGGTTCCATCGGCACCGGTCTTGGTGACGAACCCCGGGATGATGGTATGGAATGGGCGTCTGCCCGGGCCCACCGTGTTGGCTCGTCCTTCCTTGGTGGTAAAACCGACCCCCCTATTCTGGAGCGCAAACCCGGTACCGGGCACGACGACGCCCGAGCCAAACAGTCCTGCGATGCTGTTGATGAACGAGATCATGTTGCCGTGCTCATCGGCGACGGCGAGATAGGTGGTCTCACTGGCCATCAAGGAGCGATCCGGTGCGGCGTGTGCGAGCGCGCGGCCCGAGTTGAGCTGCGTGCGGCGCTGGGAGATGAAGTCGTCGGCCAGCAGGCGCGCGGGCTCGAATGCCATGAACTCCGGATCCCCGACGAAGTGCTCGAGGTCGGCATAGGCGAGCTTCTTCGCCTCGATCAGATGGTGGAGATAGGCGGCGGAGTTGTGACCCATCGATGCCAGATCGAACGGCTCGAGCAGTCGCAGCATCTCGAGCACCGCGATGCCTTGACCGTTGGGTGGAAGCTCCCAAACGCGGTAGTCCCCGAACGGGACGGAGAGCGGCTCCACCCACTCCGCTGTGTGCCGCGCGAAATCCTCAGGTGTCAAGAATCCACCGAGTTCCTGCACATGCTGCGCAATGGCGCGACCCAACGCCCCACCATAGAGCAGAGCGGGGCCCTCGTCCGCAATGGCTTGCATCGTTGCGGCGAGGTCTGGATTGACAAACCACTCACCGGCGCGCGGCGTGCGTTCGCCGTTTATGAGATACGTGGCGCGCGCACCAGGATCCGATCTGAGATCCTTTTCAAAGAGCGCCCACTCGCTGGCCGTGGTCTTCGATACGGGGAATCCGTTTGTGGCAAGCGCCACGGCGGGCCCGAGCGCTTCGGCCAGCGTGATAGTACCGTACTTCTCCAACAGCGCCGCCCAGCCGGACAAGGCACCGGGTACCGTGATGGACTCGGCACCCGTATCCGGAATGCTTCCCCCAACCGCGTCGCGCGTCATCAAGGCCCCTGCCCTGCCACTCCCGTTGATTCCCACCAGCCGTTGTTCCCGTTCAGACCACAGGATGGCGAACATGTCTCCGCCCAATCCCGTCATGTAGGGCTCGACCACATTGAGCACGCCGGCGGCGGTCACGGCTGCGTCGACGGCG
>JBFGJG010000139.1:0-2227 GCA_041577295.1 Gemmatimonadales bacterium | reverse complement strand
GCAGGGCTTCGTTTTGAATGACCCGAAGATTCCCAGTGCTGATGAGGTCATCGTACGCGCCACGAGAGACAGCGGGGTCATAGCCGCCGCGCGACACCTGCAGGGCCGACGCCAAAAACCCAAGTGTGTCGACCGGAAACGGCTCGGAACCATCAAGGACCCTTGCCACGGCGATCCCGTGGGCCACGAGGCGGTTAAAATCGGAAGTAACGTTTTCGACGGCGGTACGAGTCTCCTCTAGGTCGGCGCGCAAGCGCAGCAAGTACTCCCGCTCCAGCTCTCGGTCCAGACGGGACTCGCGCCATTGGTCCACGGCGAGTGCCACTAGGACGCCAACAATGATGACGAAGAACTCGGCCACTAGTCGCGGCCAACGCCGATGGCCCTGCTCCGTCACAGATCGCTACTCCGTCGTGGGATTAGCCGCCAGCAGTCATTGGTTCATCACGGTTGTCGCATAACGTCCCGGCCTCTGGCGAACTCGGCGAAGCCGGGTTGCGCGGAGGCGCGTAGCGCCGGAGCCGCCAGTGGGCCTGTTGTACGATGGCCGCAGGACGATCGGGACAAAGAACCACCGCGCTGCCGCGTGGCAGACTCAATCTACTTGCCCATCGGCGACCGCCTAGCCCCGCCGGACGGCGTGAAGTCTCACACGCTCGACACCGTACGCGTCTCGCCAGAGACCGAGTATCCAGTCCGTTCCCACGGCCAGCAACCCGGTGTCCGGCGGCGCCAGGATCCGTTGCTTGAACCTGCCGTCGTCGCCCAGGACCAGCCACCAAGACCCGCCATTGCTCTGATCCCAGGTCTCGACCCACAGCTCGTCACGGGACGCCCGCAACGTGCGAAGCGCCGGGGTTCGTGAAGCCCGTGGCATGCCGCTCACCCACTCGGCAACGACGCGTCGATCGTTCTCGCTTCCTCCGATGCGTAGCATGTTGGACGTGACGTCATGCACATCCTCCGTCGTTACAGCTCGCCGAGACGCAGGAACGTCGAACGAGCCCACACTGTCACCCTCAAGGCTGAACACCCGCACCCTGGGGACGTCTGCGACCGCGATGAACAGGTAACGATCGGAGGCGGCCCAGAGTAACGAGCTTGCTGGAACGTAGGGTCGCGGGACGGGAACGCCCGATCGATCAGTTCTGCCTGTGTCGGCTGGAAACCAGCCCAGCGTGTCGACCTCTCCCGCGACTCGCACGCGCAGGAGCCCCACCGTTCGCCGGTATTCTCCACGCACGCGACCGAACAGGCGTTCCTCACACCGGACGAGCACGGAGCCATCGCTCACGAGCCCGCCAAATCGCGCGTTGTAACCGTCGTCACAGCGCTCTTCGATACTGAGGCGGTTGACCCGAATCACATCGCCGCCCGAATCGAGAAGGGTGAGTCGACCTACTCGATCGAGCACAAACACCGTGTCTCTGACAACCGTCAGCGCAATCGGCTCGCGAAACTCACCAGGGCCGTCCCCCGAGGCCCCGATGTCGCGCATGTGTCCGCCGTCCTCCCCGTACAGCCTCACCCCCGGCATTAGCCCATCCAGAATCACGATCCGCCCGCTGCTTAGACGGCCAACTGCACCGACTAGTCCCAGCTGGTCGCGGGGATCCTCCGGCGAGGCTCCAATCTCAAAGGTTGGCTTTGGATCGACGATCCAATCACCGGTCTGCGCAACAAGCGATCCCTGCACGCAAATCACGCTGACCGAGAGCGCCACCGCCAGACCGAGCACTCCTCTACGCGCCTTGGACGAAAAGGCGATGGGGCTTGAGTCCTTCGTTACCCAAAAGAACATTTCGGTCAAGCTCCTAAACCTGCCCCCGACGCACTGTCGAACTCATATCTCCCCCGTGCGATCACCTGTTTACCCTCACGGTCGGCGAGCAATATCATCGACCACCGCACCCGCTGAATCGTACACCGTAACGCTCGCTGGGCCGGTGCCTGCTCGAATCATCACACCGCCTCGGTTGGCCCGGCCGCCAAAGGCTTTGATCGAGCCACTGCCATCGGCACCCGCAAACATGACCACTCGATCGAACACGTCCTCTCCGGGTGTGCCGTTCAAAATCATCGCGGCGTATTGGTCCCCGGGGGCAACCGCCATGCAGGCCGCCTCCTTGGGGGCGGTACCGTAATCGAGGCAAAGGTTCGCGCGGCCGTCGGAGAACGCTCACATTCCTCCACGCTCTCGGCCGTCGCGAGGATCGTAAATCGTCAT
>JBFGJG010000138.1:0-2266 GCA_041577295.1 Gemmatimonadales bacterium | reverse complement strand
TGGCGTCTTGGCCACCCCGATTCCACGGTGTTCCGAGCCGCCTCGGCCATATCACGGCTGATGCCGGTAGGTCGATTCGCTGTCACCTTGCCGCTGATTGGCTTCGGAGGGCGGAGGAATTGGCGAAACCACCCAGGCTCGTGGGTGGTCAGTTCCTTCGATCTGA
Organism: Gemmatimonadales bacterium; assembly: GCA_041577295.1. Taxonomy (GTDB): domain Bacteria; phylum Gemmatimonadota; class Gemmatimonadetes; order Gemmatimonadales; family GWC2-71-9; genus JBDHDH01. The sequence goes on along the minus strand of JBFGJG010000138.1, from coordinate 2,100 downwards.
GTGTTGCATCGTCCACCTGAACCGCGAGCCCGGGGTCCGGGTCCGTGAGACGGCAGGCGCACACCAGAGCGACGACCGTTGCCATAGCACCTGTGGTTGGTCTCATGAATGGGACGCTCCCACTGTCGAATACCCAGGGTGCCTGCGCTGCGTCACACAGAGCCGATAATCTCAAGAACCGGTGGCACCGCGCCAGTCGTCACCAGCCGGGCCGTATTGTGCTTCTGTCGCTCGGCCCAGCTAACGGCCAAGTTACGGCCCTTCACGTCAACGGCGCGGGTTCGGCGTGCCGTGGTTAACGCCGATCGCTTCCGCGTAGCTACGACAAGCTAGGGGTGGGGGGGTTCGGTCCCCGACCTCAAGCGCCCGCGACGCCATGGCACGCGCCAGCCAGACGCCGAGTTCGAGCCGCTGCTCGCGTGGTTGGTGATTGAGTTGTTCCGTGACCATTTAAAACGTCCACAACGGTCAGCTGACCCCAGGGTTTCGCCAAGACAGAAGGGGTCGTTGTTTCGCCCGCGAGCACAGGTTCGAGGCCGGGCAACAATGAGCTGTTCATTGCATCACCTATTCGTGCCAGCGCCCGGCCCACGCGCCGGGCGCTTCGCTTTCCACATGATCCCCATCAGGCTCTTTTCACTGCTCGGAGCACACTCCCGCTCCCGCGCTTGCGGCTGCGTGGACGCGGGCCCAAATTGGCGTAGCTGACCAACCGCCGATCCTTTGCCGCTGGCATCGGCGATCCCGCTGTTCGATTGTCGCCAGGCCCCGACGCTCCCGCCACGCCGCGCCCGACGCCTCTCTGACTCGGAGACCGCCGAAGCTATCGGCCTGTGCACCTGGCTGGAGGTGCGTCATGAGGAAGCCCATCGTTCCACCGGCGCCAATCCCGCCTACCGGCCACGCCGCCAGACAGACGCCTGCAAGACGCCCGCCCGACGACGAGACCGTGGGCCGTCGACAACACGATCGCATAGACCGTTTCGCTTGGAGGACAGGTATCATGAAGCGCCTTGCCTTCATCCCGCTCGCCGCGATGGCCCTCGCTGGCTGTCAAGACGCGACGCAGCCCGTCTGGGTGGACACACCGCATGCGGCTGCGTTGCAGCTTTCCTCGATGGCGTATTTCGCTGTGGACCCGTTCGCCGATGCCGTGGTGGAGAACGGCGTCAACGATCAGGGTCAGGGGTTTCCAGATCCTGACGGTGTTCTCGGGAACTTGGAGGTGCTCGATCCCGCGAAGTCCCCACCTGTTGTCGGTGTGGGAGTAAACGGTTTTGTGGTCGTTGATATGGGCTTCGGAGAGGAGATTCTCGATGGTCCGGGAAATGACTTCATGGTCGTTGAAGCCGACGGTTCACTGCTGGCAGCCGGCTTCGGGGCTGCGGAACCGTTCGCGGTGTCCGTCAGCAATTCACCTACCGGGCCTTTTGTTACCCTCGGCACAAGGACGGGGAGCGGGTTCCTCGACTTAAAAAACTCGGGGCTGAAACAAGCGCGCTACGTTCGACTGCAGGATGCGGGGGGATTTTCTCCTTCGGGAGCCGATCTCCAAGGCGTAGTCGCGTTTAACGTCGCAGGTGTTGATCTCAAGTTCACACCGCATACCATTAATCGAAGGCGAAAGGCCGAACACGTCCGTGGGCATGTCCGCGTACCTCGCGGCTTCGACATTGCCTCAGCCTCAATTGTCCTCATCACTGCGTTGGATGAACCGTCGCCTACACCACCGCCGTACTTTTCAACTTTGAGCATTCCAGGAACCCCGTCTGTGAATGGCAGGGTTGTCACATTTGACCAGGCAGCGTTTCTGGACGAAGCAACCGACGGTACAAATGTCATTGTTGCTATCGAACTTACTTCTGTTTCGGATGAGGTGGTGTATTTGTTCGACCTCATAAGCATTCGTAACTAGCATGAGAGGTGTAGGCTCGCCGGGAAAGCGCAAGCGCAGCGAGTACTAATCGGCATCCCGGTTGAGAAACGAGCGTGTGGGTCGGAGCATCTGCAGTTCAATCCCGCCCCGAGCGCCCCACCGGCGTTCGGGGCATTGGTTTGCTCGGGCCCTTGGGGCGGTTGCGTTTTAGTCAGCCTTGCACT
>JBFGJG010000137.1:0-2386 GCA_041577295.1 Gemmatimonadales bacterium | reverse complement strand
CTTTGGCGGCCCTGCTCCATGCGAGAGCGGAAGTTGGACTGGCGCAGAAGCCCGGAGAGCCCCCGGGGCGACGCCGTCGTGCCCGCCCTGTTTGGATTCCTAATTGATGTCGAGAGTGAGAGGCGAGTCACGCGGTGACCACCGTACGTCCGAGAACCACCTCCAACGCGAAGCTACACCCCCCGCCGCCACGTTCCGAGGCGCGAAGAGACGAGATCCGCACACCAGCGCGCGTCGTTCTCCAGCGGCGGGCGCCGAAGACCATTCGGCGGCATTTCGTTCGGGCCGCCCTTCGGAGCCTGGTGCTGGTTGGCAGCGATGTCGCCACCTTTGCGCTGTTGCGACTGGCGGTGTGGGCCGTGCGGGATGCGGCCCTGCTGGGTCTCGGTGCCGCTGGTGCCGCGCAGGGGCTGATCTCGCAGGGATATCTCGGTGGCTGGCGTTACGGTGTGGCGGTGGTGGTGGGTCTGGTAGTGGCTGGCACCTATGCCCGTGGCGACCATCGGCGGGATCCGAAGCGCATTCTTGCCGGTGTGGCGCTGGGAACCGCTTTGGCGCTCTGGCATTCCCTGTGGGTCAGAGACTTTGCCGCGTTCATCGTGCATTACGGCCTCGCCGTGTTAGTGGTCGGGGGCGCGCTCGTGGGGACGCGGACGCTCATCGACCGCCTCGTCGCCCGGCTCAATGGTTGGGTTCGTCCCGCGGAGCGGGTGCTGTTTGTCGGTGACCCCAACGATCAGGATACGGCGGATGCGTCCACGAGGCTTCTGCTCAGAGAGCGGATGGAATTCGTGGGCTGGGTGATGAACGATCCCGCGAACGGCAATGGCAACGGGCGCGCGGCAGCGCTCGGAACGGCTGAGGATTTCTGGCGGGTGCTCCGGGATGTGCACGTCGACACGGTGGTCATGTCTGGCGCGTTCAACGACAAGCTCTTCGACCTGATCGTCGAGGCTTCGCAGGCGGCCGGGTGCCGTTTACTGGCGGTATCTCGCTACGAGGGAGTAGGACGCTTGCGACCTTCGCTGGTTTGGCAGCACGGCTTGCCGTTCATCGAGCTCACGGTACCGTCCCTTCGCGGGCAGCAGATGCTCGTGAAGCGCACCATCGATCTCGTCGGGGCCGTGTTGGGCATAGCAGTTCTCGGCCCCGTGTTTGGTGTGATCGCCGCCCTGATCAAGCTCACGTCGCGGGGTCCGGTGTTTTTTTCGCAAGAGCGGGTCGGAATGGGCGGAAAGGTCTTCAAGCTGCATAAATTCCGCACGATGCGGGAAGGGGCGGATGATGAGAAGGCCACGCTCGCGCATCTCAATCATACCGGCGACCCTCGGCTCTTCAAGATTCCCAACGATCCACGCATCACGCCCGTGGGCGCGTTCCTGCGACGATGGAGCCTCGACGAGCTGCCACAGCTGTGGAACGTCCTGGTCGGGCAGATGTCGCTCGTTGGCCCACGCCCCTTCTTCGAAGCAGATCTCGCCACCTACCATGATCATCATTTTGGTCGCCTGGGTGCCAAGCCGGGGATCACGGGGTTGTGGCAGGTCCGAGGTCGGAGTGCGGTCGTTGATTTCGAGGAGGTGGTGCGGCTGGATCGGGAGTATATCGACGCGTGGTCAATCTGGCTCGATACTCGTATTCTCCTCATGACTCTGCCCGCGGTCGTTCGTAGGACAGGAGCGTATTGAGCGGCCTCCTATGCTTCGGTGCGCCCCATTGGAAGGGTGTCTGGCGAGATCCGTCGCAGCATTGTTAGACACAGGCCTCCCTACCGACTTCTAAGCCTCTCTCGTCCGTTGACCGCCACGTCGCATCGCCGTCGCACTTTCCGCGTCGGCGACGTCTCTGACCCCGATCACCTACGAGACGAACATCATAGTATGTTGGTGCTGATCGCGGGGGGCTCCGCCCGGATACTGTTACACTCGTAGTCGACGACATTGCGGCCTTGGCGCCGGCAGTGCGCGGGACTGTCGAACCGGCGATCCGTTTGAAAAAGCGGCCGTTAGAGACGAGGATGCCATTCTCGCACAGCTCCCATGTGTAGCTACGTGATATCGGCCCGACCGCGTCTCGTCAACCGCACCTGTAAAGGATACGCTACGGCGTCGGGAGGACGGGCCCATGGGTCCCAGACGGATTACTGAGTCCTTCCTTTCGTTGTTTGGTGTTCAACTTGCGCAGAATATGGCCTCACTCGTCACGGTGCCGTATCTGACGCGCACAATCGGGATTGAGGTTTGGGGACTCGTTGTCATCGTTCAGGCATTTCGCATGCTTACGTGGCCGCTAATCGAATTCGGATTTGTCTACAGCGCAACCAGGCAGATTGCACGCTTTCCGGGCAACAGGGAGCAGCAGCGGGCGATCGTCGCCAGCGTGATTG
>JBFGJG010000136.1:0-2428 GCA_041577295.1 Gemmatimonadales bacterium | reverse complement strand
TCGCAACCCCACATGACGAGAAGTGCCGAAAGGGCCAGCAGCGTAACAGGTACAGCCAGAGCGCTGCGGCGTTGCCCGGGCCGGTACAGTCGATGTCGTTTCATTGTGGCCTCCAGGTGTTCAATTCGGTGTGCATGCTGCGCTTGCTCATCTCTCGAGGTCTCGTACCGCCGACCATTCCCGGCGTTGCTCCGTCTACGCCGCCAGGGCGCGCAACCTTTCCCCTTTGCTTTGCCTGAAAGCGTGTGACGGACAGGCTCGTCTCCTTTGCTCATTGGCCGCGGGCCGAGCGGGTCTTCACAGACGGGTCCAGCCTGAGGGCATTGCGAGGGAAACCGTTGACATTCGGAACCGGCCGTCCGGGGTTGGCGCGAGATAGAGCACCAAACCAAGCGCCCGGCCAAGAGACCGGGCGCTCGTGCTAGTCTTTGGGGGGGCGTTTAAGCGGACCGTCCCCCTACGGCCGCCAACTGGGTTGCCCGTCCCAATGCCGGAGTTCGTCCGTGGTGAGCCTCACTACGTTCGCGCCATCGGCATCCATCACGTAGATGTCGGCGTCATTCATCTCGAAGCTCCCCCGCGTGAACACGATCTGGGAGGCGTCGGGTGACCATGCCGGGAACCAGTCAACTGCGGGATGGTTCGTGAGGTTCACGCGCCCGGTGCCGTCGAGGCTGACAACATAGACGTCGGGGTTTCCCTCGACTCCGCTGTGATAAAAGAGAATCCTATTCCCGCCGGGTGACCAGCGTGGTCCCCAGCCTCTTGTGAGCTGAGTCTGATCCGAGCCATCGGCGTTCATGATATAGATGACATCATTGAGCGTGTTGAACGCTATGCGGGATCCGTCGGGCGACCAGCTCGGGGAGAGTCCTCCGCCAATGGTAAGCCGTCGCTGGTTCGAGCCATCCACATTCATCACCCAGACCTCGTAGTCGCCCGTACGGACCGAGCCAAACGCGATCTGGGACCCATCCGGCGACCAAGCGGGCTCGTCGTCGTGACCAGGGGAATCGGTCAGCCTACTAACCGAGCCTGAGCCATCCGCATTCACGCGGTGAACGTCCAAACCGTCGAAGCCGCTGGCGAAGGCTATCTGGGAGCCGTCGGGCGACCACGCAGGTTGAAACCCACTGGTAATCGTAATCAACCCAGTGCCGTCGGCATTCATTCGCGATATCGTTCCCGCACCGCCAAAGGTTCGCACGAACGCAATCGCCAGCGTCGTGTCGATTGTCGTGAACTCGGCCACGACCTCCTCTTCCAACGGATCGCCCGCCAAGTCGGTCACGCCCGTTGTGATTACGAGGAGGTGCTCTGTCAGCGGCGCCAACTCGGCGGCGGGGTGGAAGAACGCCCGGAGCCCGTCTGGGCTGGGCTGCACCGAGCCCTCGACCCGCACACCCAGCGTCTCGAGGATGATGGTGCCGGGATTGATGGTGCTGGGAGCCATTGGCTCGGTGAAGACGATCTCCAGCACCGCGTTCAACAGCACGGCCACTTTTCGTCTGGGCGGGTAGGTGCGAACGACCTTCGGCACCCTAGCAAAGGGCACCCTCATCGACGCGAGGCTGAGGACCCCGGCCTCCCCCGTGATCTCGATCTCCAACGTGTCGCCAACGGCTGCGGTGATGGGCACTGGATCGAAGCCCCCATCGATCATCGGCACGACCCGTGTGACACCGGTAGCCGTGTTGGTGATCGTCGTCTCGTCGGCATCCGGGAACATGCTGGGCGGGAGGGACACGTAGGCCACCATTTCACCAGCTGCCGCGATCCCCTGCAGGCCCACCACCTGCGCGGCCCCTGCCGAAACAAGCCCGACCGGCTCGGAGACCGCGATGCCGAGGCCAGCGTCGTCCGGCAGTCCAGGTTCCGTGGCTTGCTCGATACTCGAACAGGCGGCCAGCAATACGGCGACGCCGAGCGAAATGGAGTGAGCTCTGGAATGGTGCGGCAGGATTCGCATGGTACCTCCCCGGGGCCGGCCAATCAGCTGACCACGCTCGCCCTCGGCGGTGGTAAGGTTCCTCGACACCTGTCGAGACGAATGTGCGTACCCCTCGAAGCGCTTACAGCGCGTGCCGGTGGACGACGTCTTCATCGCGTGCCCACCACCACGAACCCGGCCCAGTAGAACGGGTGCGCCGTCGCCTCATCGTGTATCAGCGCGCGCTTGGCTTGGGCGAGCGCTATGCTTGATGCACGACCCGCCTCGAGATGGTGATAGAAGTGCTTCATCAGTTCCGCAGTGGCCCGATCCTCAGCCGGCCACAGCGCCGCGACGACCTGGGATGCGCCGGCATATAGGAAAGCCCGAACCAGGCCGACCCAATCGTCGCCCGCCGGCACGTCGGCCAGGGCCCCCGATCCAAGCGCCGTCTGGCACGCGCTCAAGACCACGAGACGCGCGTCGAGATCGAGGCCG
>JBFGJG010000135.1:0-2549 GCA_041577295.1 Gemmatimonadales bacterium | reverse complement strand
AGTTACAGCTCTCGACCGGTATGCCCCCCGTCTCGCGCGTGCCTACAACTTTGTGCGTAAGCATATGGCCGTGCTCTTCCTTGTCGATGGTAGGATCGCCGCCCTCGTAGTAGCCTTCGTTACTGTAGAGGACGTGGCACGATGCACAACCCATTCCTCGGTAGTCGCCCCTACTCTCACGGCCACGCACCGCTACGTGGCAGCGCTGACACTGCTGACGCTGATACGTGAAGCCGGCCAACTTCGGATCTCTCTCGATCTCCCGGACGCTAGGCAGCGGGATCTGCTCGAGAGCCGTCGGGAACTGCTTGGGGTGCGCCTTGACCATATCGGTCATGTAGGCCTTGTAAGTGTCCGTACCAACTGACGGGACCTGGCCGTCCGTGTCCTCGACGTCGTAGTTGCCCCACGGCACGCGGTAGTCCTGTACCTCCTCTACGCCCCAGGTGTGGAGGTTGCCCTGGATCTTGCCCGCCTCCGTATTCATGAGCGCGCGCTCCAGCCTGTATGCGTAGCCTGGATGGCACGCACCTTGACCGCACGACCGCTCCACAATCCACATGCTGCCCGGATCGGGATAAAAGGTCTCTGGTCCGCCGCCCGCCGTCAGAGCCTCCGGTGCGCCTGAGTGTGCGTCCTCGAAAGTAGTCGCCTTTGGCATACCGCCGTGACATACGACGCAACCCCCCGGATCCCCGTGTGGCTGCCCGAAGGCCTTGATGGTCTTCATCATCGCGCTCTCGGGATCGCGAATGTCCTCGATCCCTTCATGGCAGCTCAGGCATCCCAGTTCCTCGGCGCGCTCGGAACTCACCGTGGCAAACTCACCGGTGTACGCGTCCTGCTGAGTCATCGCTACCGGTGTCGGGGCGGTCGCGGATTCCTCACCTCGCCCGCACCCTGCGAGTAGCGTCCCTAAGAGTGCAAGTGCGATGCCGTTCCTGAAGCCATTCATGACTACCTCCGGACTTAGAAGCCAATGTTCCAGTCTATTCTGAAGCGCACACCATCCTCCCTTGCCGTCGCGCCAGCGGACTCGCGCTCGATTCCATCGACCACATAAAGGCGGGCGACGAGGGTGTTCTTGCTGCCCAATGCAAGGGCCGCCCGCAATTCATGGCCACTGAAGTTGCTGGACCGCGTCGCCGTCGCCGAACCCCAGCGTACCCAGTCATCCTGCGCATACCGCGCAACGACGGCATACTTCTCGATGTGAGCATAATAGTAAGCAAACAACAGATCTCCCTTGTTGCTCAGACCACCATATCTAACCCTTGCCACGTAGCCCGTGGTTTGGTCGTGGTTGAATAACGTCGTGGGGTAGTCCGTGACGTTTGTCATGAGGTCCAATCCTATGTCAAGCGACCGTTCGCCGACGTTGAACCTCGCCTTGGCTCCCAGAACGACGATATCATAATCGAGATCTGCCAGGCGGGGGTCCGGCTCGTCGGGGTCTTCTCGGAATGCAAAGTATCCGGCAGCGCCCTCCACGGACACAGCACCGATGGCGGACCTCAAGGCAAGCTGTCCCGCGACCAGTTTCGCCTGGTCGCTGAATGTATTGCTGGTGGGCGTGTCAAGGACGAAGTACCCGCCCGTGGCGGTAGCGGCGCTGCCTTGTCCGAGCGAGAATCCATAGCTAACGGCGGCACCCTCGGGCGTCGCATCATCATCCCAGAAGTGTTCATTCTGTTTCCAGAATGGAAATGAGTTCTTCCCGAGCCAGAATGAGCCACCCTCGAAGCCCACTTTCGCAAAGGCTTTGTCGATCGAAAACGACTTCGGCGTCAGCTCATCTCCCAACGTGATATGAGGCGACTGGGTGGCTTCCGAACTGCCTGAGCGCAGCCGGAGACCGAACGATATTCGCTCGTCGTATTGATAGTTAAACCCGAAACGCGCACGGAAACGCAGCCGGTCTCGGCTGTCACGCAACGTGCCGTCCGAGCTGCGGGAATCTCGGTCCAACTCGGCACGAAAACGGAAATCGGCGAAGAACTTGAGATTCTTTTCTGTGTCCTGCTGTGCGGCGGCAGGTGCGTAGACCATAGTGCACAACAAAAGGACGAGAATCGGGCGTAGGTGGGGCCCCTTCATACGTTCCCTCGGTTTGGTCTGTCTAGATACGTTAATAACCAGGGGATGCTGAAATCGCCGCAGGGCAAACCGTCCACGTCCTTGTGGGGGAGTTCACCACAAAGCCGACTCCCTGGGCCTAGGAAGACAGGTCCGAAGGTCGGATCCGCGGACCTTTTCAAGCCGGAGCGTGGCCGCTTTAGCCCACCCCGTTCGTCGAGGGCTCGATGTCCTCCGGCGGCGGTGTGCCGTCGACGGAAAGCGCACTGCTTGTCTCTACCTCTTCGTCGTCGTCAACGACCACGCGAGTCACGTCGGCGATCGAATCGCCCGTCTTCATCTTGATGAGGCGCACGCCCTGCGTGTTTCGACCGATCGTACTGATGTCGCCCACGTGCATCCGAATCATCAGACCGTTCTGCGTGACGATCATCAGGTCGTCTGACTCGAGCACGCCCTTCAGGCTCACAAGT
>JBFGJG010000134.1:0-2568 GCA_041577295.1 Gemmatimonadales bacterium | reverse complement strand
GTGCCCGCAGCTGTGACGACATTGGGCGGACTCGACTGGTCGGTATCGCGTCCACCGAAACCATGGAAGGTGTGCGTCCCGGCATCGTAGCCCATCACAAAGAACGCGTCGAACGAAATAACCGAGCTGCAGGCTTCCTCGAGAACCGAGCGCAGCACCTCGCGAGAGCTGGCCCCTATTACGCCCGCGGCCGCTGCGGCGACGGCATGCATGCGGTCGATCAAAGACTCCAGTTCGGCCTCAGCCCCGTTCCCACGCGTATGGAGGGGCCCGTCGGCTCGCTCGGGTCTGAGGCCGGTTCGATCTGTCGGTGATGTGGAGCGCTTTCTCATCAACAGCGCCAGGAATCGTGGCGTGCAGAGACGATTCAACTCTGGTAACGTAGACACGCTCGGCCTTCGACGATTAAACCCTTTGAGGCGTTGCGGCTACGTCGTGCTCGTTCGGTTCTGCACGTGCTTATGTCGTGAACGATATGACAAAACCTTCAGATTCGCGACTGATAAAGCCGTGTGGTCGTTGGGGCCTGATGGGTGGGGGGTCGCCGAGGGACGATTTGTGCAGCATACGAGCGCGTAGCGGTTCCATTAGCAACCAAGACGCCCCGAAAGAATCAGCATTCTTGCTGTCTTCCGGGGCGTTGCTTGATGAGGTCGCCGGCGCGGCTGTGGCGCCGGCGAAGCTAGAGAATCGGCTCCGATCAGCGGTCAGGCGTGAGGGCCAGGATGTGCGAGGCCCCCGCCGCAATTTCTCTGAAGCGCATGTCGGGGACGAAGTAGTGCTCAGAGTTGCCGTGCTGGGCCCAACCTTGCTCGGCGAAGGTCCACGGGGATCCGGAACCAGGAAGTGATAACTCCCTCGGTTTTCCCCAACCCCACAGCATTCCGTCGGCATCGAGCCCGATGCTGAATCCAAATCCGGCAGCGACTGCCGTGAACCGCACGTGAGTGGGGGGTGACAGCGCGCCGTCACGTGAATCCCCCCAGCCCGTGATCGTTCCGTTTCGGCGGATGGCAAGGGCGTGGACGTTGCCCGCCGCCATGGTCGTAAACGTCTCACCGGGAATGAAGTAGATATTCGGGTCTTCGCGCGTTGGTGTCCACCCGTCAAGGAAATTAAAGTCGTCGCCGGTCGGTGGCGGGCCCCAGAAGTAGAGTGTCCCCCCGGCACTCAGTGCGAGCGAGTACACGTTTCGTAGCGCGACGGCGGTGAACCGGCCGCCGCGCGGCGCATTGAGGAGGCCCTGGAAGAACGGGTCGTCCCCCCATGTCGTGAGTGTTCCCTTCTCCGAGACAGCGACCGCATGAAAGGCCCCAACCGCAACGGCGCGATACGACCCGGCCGGGACGGCCGCTATCGATGCCCGCTTTCCGAAGGCCGCGAGGGTGCCGTCCCGCCGAATCAGGACGCCATCATCACGTCCCAGCGCTGCGACTTGAAACTTTTGGACCTTTAGTGCGGCGGGGAGGCTGTCGGGTCCTGCGTTAGCACTGAATCCCCAGAAGACGGGTGTTCCGTCGATGCGGAGCACCAATCCGTTGATAGAGCCGCCCTGGGCAAGAGCCCGGAACGTACCCAGTGGAACGCCCGAGACCTGATGGAATGAATCGTCTCCCCAAACGTGCAGGTTGTTCGGCGCGTGCGCGTCGAGGTTGGCGCTGGCGCGGAGCGCCTCGGATCCTTCGGGCGTTGTCTCAGACAGTTCGGCCGGCGTTTCAGTGGGCTGGTACGAATCGCAGCCAATCAATAATGCGAGAACGAGGACGGGCAAGAGTCCCGTGGTGCCGGCGGCACTTCGCCAGCATAAGTTGTGTCTCATCGATACCTCCTTTTCGTAGGGTCAAATAGTCGGACCTTAACAATCCAAAAAGACCCTTCGCCGAGAAGGAGACATAAGGTGCAACGATAGCGCGTCCGGCGTGCTGCCGCATCGTCTTTCTGTCACTCGCGAGTGTGTTTTTTATCACGACTCGCGAGGTCGCCGTCAGAACGTCGTGGGGTTCTGGCGGGGTGGACGTTGAAGGGCGAGGCCGGTCATCCAGGCCCACGCGACGGCCTCCGCGCGGGTGTGAACGGTCAGCTTGGAATAGATCGTCGAGAGGTGGTTCCGGACGGTCCCCGCGGAGATGTCGAGGGGTTCCGCGATACGATCATTCGAGTGCCCGTGGGCGGCGAGCCATAGTATGTCGCGTTCCCGTCCTGTGAGTCTTGGCTGATCGAGATCATTGTTTCCGCGACCGACGAGCTTTCGTGCGATGCCCGGGCTTATCCAGATCCGCTGATCCTGATCGACGGAGCGAATGGCTTCGAAGAGCTTCGCCGGGCCCTCATCGCGCGCGACGAGACCCTTCACGCCGAGGTCGATCAAGTGTGGGATTTCGTCCTCCGAATAATCATCCATCACCGCTACGATCTCGTTTCGAATCGCGCGGTCTCGAAGAGTGCTGACAACGGCCAGGGTGGACATATCAGGCCGAAGGCCGGCGATGACCAGAACGGAATCGGGAAACCGCCGACACAGGTCCTCGATACCGTCGGGACGACCTGTCGTGCCTGCTGCTTCGATGC
>JBFGJG010000133.1:0-2577 GCA_041577295.1 Gemmatimonadales bacterium | reverse complement strand
CCGGCATACGTTCGGGGGCTATGCGCTGTTTATTCCCTATCTGGAGGTCCCGGCCGGGAGCGTTTCCTGGCAGGTGCTCGCGATATCATTGGGAGCCTGTATTGCGGTAGGCGCGCTCAGCTTCGCGGTGAACCGCGAGCGCATGGCGCTTCGCTATCTGCTCAGACTCGTCGCGATCGTACATCTGACGTCGGTCTTTTTTTTCTGGCTTGTCCCGGAGCGTTTTCCCTACACCCTTGCCGACTACATGAGGGGCATGATGACCGCGAGCTTCTGCGTCATCGTCATCGTTCCCGTGGTTTTGGCATTTACCCTTTACCTGCTCGACCTGAGCTGGCCTAGGAAATGGCTGGCGACAATCATGATTGTCGCATACATCGCGGTGCTCGCTCCTCTGAAGTACGGTCTGCAGGCAGCTCTCCTGCACGAAGGGTCGCTTCTGTTCCTGCCGTTGCTGTACCTCCTCGCGGGTATTCCATTGGACGTGTTCGTGTTCATTGCGATGTACGCGTGGGCGATGAGTTGGAGCCGCCAGAACCGCGAGGACGGGATGCGGCCGCTCGATCCTCAAATTCTCGTACGTGTTGGCTCCGGTCTCGGGCCGGCGCGAACGGCGTCTGTCCGAAAAGATCGGGGGGCAATTCCCCCGCGTGGTTATCGAGTGCGAGAGTACATCGCCCCCGGATTCAGGCAGACCGTGTAAGGCCGGTCACTTTTCTGAATTGCCCGGTGAACACAGCGTTTCTTCGAGCTTTTTTCGCACCGCGCCAGTGCTTTGGATCTGTCAATTCTCGCCGATCTACGAAGAGAGGGGATACGCTAAATCCGAACACAGCGACCTCCAAGTCGCCTTGCTAGTTGACAAAACAGTCTGAATCGAATGCAAGCGATGTACAGACGCCAGCAGGTACATCCTTTATCAGAACGCAAGCCTTATAGGCGTCGCCGCCAGGGGATATTGAGACGCACCACCCTATCCTGGGCAGTGTTGTTCTCATCGCTGCTAATGGTCTGGTCGGCTGCGGCCCAAAACGTCGAGCTCGCAAACTCCTGGACGACCGGACTGACACACACGGCCGGCGCAGGGTCGGACCGTCTCCTGATCCTCTTTGCCGGGATGGAGAACGGCAAGGACACGACACTAGCCCCGCCTCCCGACCGGTCGGTCCAGTCTGCAACATATGGCGGACAGTCACTCAGCAAGGTGACGTCCGACGTGATCTGTACAAAGAACACCAGCGGTGCAAACCACTCCTACTTCTGCGCTCGCATAGAGCTGTGGTACCTGAACGAAACCGGGATCCAGGCTGCCTCGAACTCCGACTTCGTAGTGAACTGGACCGGCGAGCCCCCTTACGAACTCGAGGAACACTACGCCGCCGTCACGCTGCGCAACGTGTCACAGGCTACTCCGATCGGCGAGACGGGTACGGACACGACCAGGACAGTCGATCCGTTGCCGCTGCCCGCCCCTTTGAACGTCGTGTCCGGCGACCTCGTAGTTGTCGGCGCGTTTTCAGGTCAGGACTCCACCTATGCAACGCCGGCGACGTACACCGAGGGCACCGATCAGAATGCGCTCTCGTCTACGATGGCAACCGTGTATAAGTCGATCACCGCGGACGGCACCGAGCAGCCGAGCATGGACTTCGAGGACGCCATCAATCGACAGGTGATCCTCGGTGCCGTGGTTCAGAAGACCCAGGCCGACCTTAGTCTCACGAAGTCCGTTGATGATCCCACACCGGATGAGGGCCAAGACATTACATTCACCATCGCCGTGACCAACAGCGGCGATCCGACGACGGGCGTGCAGGTCACCGACTTGCTGCCGGACAGCCTCGTTTTCGTGTCGGCTACCTTCAGTGACGTCACGGATACCTACAACTCGACAACGGGTCTGTGGGACCTTGGCAACCTCGGCACCGGACAAAGCGACACGCTGTACATCACCGCCACAAACGAGGCATGGACCGATCCTATAACAAACGTTGCGGAGGTAACGGCCTCGGCGCTTTATGATCCCGACTCGACACCCGCCAACAGCAATCCGGCGGAGGATGATTACGGTGAGGTGACCCTGACACCCACCGGCGTTAGCTGTGGCTGTGGCAGCGGGATTGAATCGAATGGAACGATGGCCGAGAAGCTTGCCCGCGTACTTTTCAGCCGGCGCAGGGAGGCCCAGTTAACCGGTGTCGACCTCACTGCTCCGCCGCGATTTGTTCAGGGGTTTGGAAAGCAGATGGGTTCCAGTGGGATCGATCAGTTTGTTCCGGAAAAAGGGCCCGGCGAAAGCCTTGCCCATGAAGTGTCTCCACGTGATCTCTTGCCCGTAACGAATGCCACCGACATCGTCGCAGTAGACTACCTGCGCGAAGACAATAAGAGAGTCGGCGCAGTGTTCGCGGCCGCAACTTCCGCCGGTGAGGTCTACGAACACACGAAAGCGATCTGTGATCGTCTTCGGGGAGCGTCACTCGAGGACGTTCGACTCGTCGACGTCAACGGTCATTCTTTCGTCATGACGAAGATCGTACATCCGACCCGGCACGTCGACTATGCAATTAGTTTTGT
>JBFGJG010000132.1:0-2738 GCA_041577295.1 Gemmatimonadales bacterium | reverse complement strand
CATGGGCGGCATGGGCGGCATGGGCGGCATGATGTAAAGCCGCTTGTGGGCGCGGCCGTGAGCCGCGACCCTTGAGCCAACAAGCCCCGGCCCGAGCGCCGGGGCTTTTTTTTGACCCGCAAAAGAGACATCTGCGTTGACCGGGATACAACGCCCGAGAGACCAGGTGTGCATGCAGGGGCGATATCGCCGGATATTTTTCGAGCGCTTCATCGGAACAGGCCTGCTTTGGCCATCCCCGGCCTTTTTCCGCGGGGTCCGGCCAGCGAAAGCAGCAACCGTATGTCACAACAGCTTTCCGGAATAGCGCCCGGGCTGATTTGGGTGCAACAGGTTCTTTTTTCAATAAGTACCAACACCAACCAGCGGATATGCGGCGACGTAACGGGCACCTCCGCGGAGGTTGCGCCAGGCAAAGCTTGGAGGAGAGGAATGTTATGTAGAGGATAAACGTAACTGAAATCTTCTGATGGGACCTTGCAGGTGCAAATCCTGCCCGGCAAAGGTTGGCAACCAGCCGGAACCGAGTGTTGCGTGGCGTAGGGCGACCTGCGTTGCGAAGCGTACACAGGGGGTCGCCAGGCCGTGTGATTGAGCCTCGAAAGGAGGAGCTACGGAGGCCGACACCGTCTTCTGAGTGGAAGGCAGCATGGTTTGCGCTGTAACGCCTGGCGCAAGCCACTCCGCGGGGTCGAAGGGCAGGGCATGGCGACAGTGTGGTCCCCCAGGAACCTGGGAGGTCTCTGGCCTTCCGCTGCGAGCAGACGGTGCGGGCGCCGTTGCACAAAACGCCCTGGCTTCAAGGCAGAGTGCCGGCCTTGAAGAGCGAAGCGGCACACCGCAGCGGTACGTTGTTCTGCGAAGGGCGCGGGTGGGGTCAGAGAAGTCGGAGTCTTCTCATAGTACCTGTGAAGGCGGCGAACACACCCGAGTGGAGCCGGTGGAGGGAAGGGGAAGATCGGGTCAAGGTGCTCAAGGAGCGACCGATGGCGGACACACCGAGGTCACAGACCATCTCAACAAAACAACTTGAGCTGACGAAGCGGGCACAACGCATCAGCGATGCGCCACTGTTGACCCTGTCGCATTACATTGATCTGGACTGGCTACGCGAAGCGTACCGGTTGACCCGGAAGGATGGGGCGGCGGGTGTCGATGGGCAAACGGCGCAGTCGTACGAGCAATGTCTGGACGAGAATCTCGAGGATCTGCTCGATCGGTTCAAGTCCGGGCGTTACCGTGCGCCGCCGGTGAAGCGTGTGTATATCCCGAAAGCCGACGGCAAACGTCGTCGACCGATCGGCATTCCGACGCTGGAGGACAAAGTTCTACAGCGCGCCGTGGTGATGTTGCTCGAACCCATCTATGAGGAACAGTTTTTGGACTGCTCCTGGGGGTTCCGGCCGGGGCGTGGGGCGCATCAGGCGCTGGAGGCGCTCTGGAGACACACCATGTCGGTGCCGAACGGTTACCTGATCGAGTTGGATATCGAGAGTTATTTCGACCGGGTCGATCACGAGCTGCTTCGGGAGATGCTTGCCCGACGGGTGGGCGACGGGGTGATCCGTCGCGTGATCGGGAAATGGCTCAGAGCCGGCGTGCTGGAAGGTACGCAGCTGAGCTATCCCGAACGAGGCACACCGCAAGGTGGGGTGATCTCGCCGCTGCTGGCGAACCTCTATCTGCACGAGGTGCTCGATCGTTGGTTCGAAGAGGACGTCAAACCACGGTTGAAAGGGCGATCGTTCGTTGTGCGTTACGCTGACGATGCGATCCTGGGCTTTGAACACGAGGGTGACGCGAAACGCGTCTATGCGGTACTGGCTAAACGCTTCGCGAGGTATGCGCTGACACTGCACCCGGAGAAAACGCGACTTGTGCCGTTTACGCGACCGGGTCCGAACGATCGTCCCCGGGGTGGTCCGGGACAGAGGCGATCGTTCGACTTCCTCGGCTTTACCCATTACTGGGGTCGGTCGCGGAAGGGCCGCTGGGTGGTGACGCGTAAGACGGCGAAGGATCGGCTCAGTCGGGCTTTGCGCGACATCAAGACCTGGTGTCGCTGGCACCGACACGAACCGGTGGCCGAGCAGCATGCCGCGCTGAGCCGTAAAATCCGCGGGCACTACGCGTATTACGGCATCACCGGTAACGTTCGCTCTCTGGCTCGCTTCCACCGCGCTATCGAGCGCATCTGGCGGAAGTGGCTGATCCGACGTTCACATCGCACGAAGCTGCAGTGGAGCCGCTTCTCCGCGTTCTTAAAGCACCACCCCTTGCCTCCGCCACGCGTGGTTCACAGTGTATACCGTCGCACTGTCACTGCCTTGACGTGAGGAGCCGGATGCGGGAGTTCTGCACGTCCGGATCTGTGGGAGCCCCGGTGGAGAAATCCCCGGGGCGACCCAGCGATCGCTGCAACACAAGCACGTGACAGGCGCTTCCGCGGAGGGGTGTGTGATTCATACCGGGAAATGCGTTCAGGAGTCTGCCGCACCCTACTGCCATTAGGACGCTGGCGGTGATCAACGGCCGCTGTCGATCCGGGAGCAGAAGTTCGACGGCTTTTGGGGCGAATGAGTACTTCCGACCCGGTCCGGACGTTATCTGTTAGGCACTTAAAGGAACGTTATGAGATATTCTTGGCCGTTAGTAACCAATTAAACGCTACAAGCATTTATGGAACCATCGGAGTCGTGGGTAACGTATTGGTGGGCTGTTGTTCCGGTCGCTGCCCT
>JBFGJG010000131.1:0-2794 GCA_041577295.1 Gemmatimonadales bacterium | reverse complement strand
GTGGCCGCACGCTCCGTGGCGGCAGCCGCGGTCGATTCGGACGAGCCCGAGCGCTATCTCGTGGTGACGAACTGGTTCACGGAGCTTCGTGCGGCGCTCGTGGAAGACACGCCATGAGCGACCCGGTTACCCGGCTGGATACGGCCCTCGAAGGGCGCTACGAGATCGAGCGCGAGATCGGCGAAGGCGGGATGGCGACCGTCTACCGCGGGGAGGGCCACCACCTCAACCGACTACAAGGCCTGGGACATGGCTCTGCACCGGTCCAAACGGATCACTTGAACCGTTGAGTGGCGCAATTGTGTATCGACCCGGGACCGACGAGGACACGACCGGGGAACGTGCCGGCACCGCCCCCTCCATCTCTCACCGCCAAGCCGCCCGAATCGCGGGCCTGGGCTACCTTGCAATATTCATTCTGACCACGGTAGCCAACTCCTTCGCCCTCCAGAAGATCATCGTCACGGGCGATGCGGTCGCTACCGCCAATAACATCATGGCCTCCGGGTCGCTGTTTCGTCTGGGGATCGCGGGGTGGATGATAGTGCTGATGTGCGATGCGGTCGTCGCTTGGGCACTCTATCTGTTCCTCAAGCCTGTCAACCGCGAGTTGGCGTTGTTGGCAGCATGGATGCGGCTGTTGTTCGTGGCAATCTTCGCCGCCGGGCTACTCAGTCTTTTCCCGATCCTAGAGCTCCTGAGCGGGGCTGAGCATATGAAGGCCTTCGATCCAGGGCAGTTGAACGCCCAGATCATGGCCCATCTGCGCGCGTATCAGAATGGGGTCCACGCCTCATTCGTGCCGTTTGGATTGAACATCCTTGTGTTGGGTTACCTGATCTTCAAGTCTGGCAACGCGCCGCGGGTCCTAGGAATCCTGTTGATGGCGGCGGCGGCAGGCTATCAGATCGACAGCTTCGGCAACTTCCTCTCGCCGGCTTACGCCGCCAACGAAATCAACTTCATCCTCTTCGTCGCCGTGCCGGCTGCGACGTCGGAATTCTGGTTGACCCTGTGGTTGTTGGTGAAGGGGGGGAAGGGGCAGGTGCAATGAAGGCGATTGTCCAGGATGGGTACGGGGCGCCGGAGCGGGTGCTCAAACTGGACGAGGTCGACCGACCATCGGTCGGCGACGACGACGCTCTGATTCGGGTGCGTGCCACCAGCGTGAACACCCCGGACTGGGTCACGGTGGTAGGAGTTCCATACGTTAGTCGGTTGAAATCGGGGCTCTGGCGGCCGTCGACCCCGGTGCGAGGTACTGATGTCGCCGGCGTCGTGGAGGCCGTGGGGGAGAACGTGACAGACCTCCGGCCGGGCGACGAGGTGTTCGGGTCATTGTGGGACAGCACACTCACCTCACACCCCCCCGGCACATTCGCAGAGTTCACAGTCGCTCCGGCGTCTCAGCTCATCAAGAAGCTCGTCGAACTCACCTTCGAAGAGGCTGCAGCGTCTGTCATGTCGGGCCTCACCGCGCTGCTGGCCATCCGCGACGTGGGCAGAGTCGGACCCGGAACCCGGGTTCTGATCAACGGCGCGTCGGGAGGCGTCGGGACGCTTGCAGTGCAGATTGCCAAGGCGCTCGGTGCTGAAGTCTCTGGCGTGTGCAGCACCAGGAACCTCGAGTTGGTTCGGTCCCTCGGCGCAGATCACGTCATCGACTACGCGGATGAGGACTTCACCCGCGGCGATCAGCTTTACGACGTTATCCTCGACAACGTGATGAACCGCTCGCCTGCCGCGACGGCTCAGGTGCTAACACCCACCGGGATCTTCATTCCAAATAGCATCGGGAACGCGGGAGGTTTTTTCGCGGGCCTGCCGAGGATGGCGCGGGCGGCCATGATGGGACGAGGTTCGACGGATGTGCAATTCGTCACCTGTGTGGTGAACCGCGAGAACCTGGATACCCTCGCCACACTCCTCGAATCCGGTCACGTCAATGTGGTCATCGACAAGATCTACCCGCTCAGCGAGGCGGCGAACGCGGTCGCCCACATGCTGGGACACCATGCCAGAGGGAAGGTCGTCATCGCCATCTAGCGGGCACCCGTCTCCGTATTGCTCGGCGCGCAGAGCGCGGGCCGGTTCAGGAGCATCAGGAGTCGCTCGGAAGGTCTGGGTCGGATCGCGGGCCCACGCGCTCGAGGGTTCCCTGCGAGGGCGTGGGGATCGGTCCTCGCGCGTCCCTCCTGGTCACGATTCGGGAAATTGGAGCTTCGTCGGATCGGACTCGGGGACGGTCTTGCCATGCCCGAGTCCCTCGAAGGATTCTCTCGTCCACCCAGAGAACGATGCCCGTCACCCGATCCTCTTCAAGCCGGGACTGGATCAGGGCGGTGAGGTCCTCGCGCGGGGGGAAGGTCTGCACCACCACACCGGCCGGGATGAGCCCCAGGGCGCTGAGGAGAGTCGTGCGATAGACTCGCTTGATCACGGGCCGGTGTCCTGTTGAAGGGCCATCAACTGCTGTTAGGCGTCTTCGCTTTGGACCTCGTCATTGGGCCGTTTGCCCATCGCCGCCCCGAGTGCAACGCCGAGCGCAACACCAACCGCTACATCGCCGAATGCTGCGCCGAAAGCAGCGCCAAGGGCGGTACCAATCGCAACCCACGCTCCAATGGTGGTTCGCATCTGTCGATTCTCCTTCGTGGTCTCTGGTCTCCGCTTCGGTTCACGATCGGTCGAGTGGTCAACCCAGGTCACAGTGTGCTATCCGAATACCTCGGCCATCCGCAGCTCGGGCATACCCAACATCTCCCGGTAGCCCGCGACCCATTCGATCGCTTCC
>JBFGJG010000130.1:0-2887 GCA_041577295.1 Gemmatimonadales bacterium | reverse complement strand
TGGGTACCGGTCGCCTGCAATCGCCGCCGGGTACTTTCGCCCGATGATGTTCGGGATCTGCGTCGCCGTGAACGCGACAACCTCGAACTGCGGTTTTTCTCGGAAGAAGACATTGAAGTTGTGAAAATCGCGCCCGGCGGCGCCGGCGATTATGACGCGTGTTGGCATTCAAGGGAAAGTTCTGGTGAGACGGTGACACCGGGTCTTGTTGATACTCGGGAGTCGCCCTGTGGGATGCAAGACGGCTCGTTACGGGTCGAGGGGTCTATTCACTGAATAAATGATCCCGCGACGTCCAGCGCGACGGACACGCAGCCGCCGAGCCGCGGCCTTTCTTCCATCAGTGTTGTAGCACGAAGGTGCCGCTTCCGGCGACGACATCGTCGAGAACGAGGCGGTACAGATAGAGCCCGTTCGGCAAATCACCGGACGACCATTGAAAGGTATGTTCGCCGGCAGTCTGCGTTCCGACGATAGCCTGTGATACCTGGCGCCCCAACACGTCATAAACTTCGAGACGAACGGCCGACGGACGATTGAGTGAATAGCGAATAGTCGTCATCCCGTCGGTCGGGTCCGGGTAATCTCCCAACGGATCGCCCTTTAGCAGCGATGGCCGTTCTATCGACGTCACCGTGGCCGCCGAGTACTTCGCAAGGAAGAGATCGATACCGCCTTGACGCTGCACGGGAATTCCTCCGAGGTTCATATCCGCGTCGAACTCTCCCGTCACGTAAAGATTGCCCTCAGTGTCGATGTCCAGAGCATTGAACACTTGATTGC
Organism: Gemmatimonadales bacterium; assembly: GCA_041577295.1. Taxonomy (GTDB): domain Bacteria; phylum Gemmatimonadota; class Gemmatimonadetes; order Gemmatimonadales; family GWC2-71-9; genus JBDHDH01. The sequence continues at coordinate 2,104 of JBFGJG010000130.1, read as the reverse complement.
CCTCGCCGCCGGCGTGCAGTGTCCAGCGTACCGTCGCCGCGGAGGACAGGACGACCAGGAACCCGTCGTCGCTGTCCAGTTGCAGGTCATTCTTTCGAAGAGACGCGCCCGCAATGTCAATCTCGAGGGCGTCGAACCAGCCACCGAGGTACAGGTTACCGGTTGCGTCGGCCTCGAAGGCCCGGACAAATTCGTTGCCGGCGCTTTTGAGCTGCCGCCACCAGAGCAGCCGCCCCTGCGCATCGTGCTTCGTGACGAAGGCACCGCCATGGCTCGGATCGGTCAGCGTCGCACCGCCCACCCAAATCCTGCCGCTCTCGGAATTTGGGAACCGCCACGACAGAAAAAGATATCCCGCGTCATCGATGGCCACACGGTTAATCAGCGTATGATCGTTCACTACGCCTAGTTCGCGCCGCGTCCAAAGGTTTACAAAACCACCGTCGCGACCATACCGAGCGACGACCACGTCCGCGGCACTGAGCGTTGTCTCCGTCGACTCCCCTTCACCAAAGGTTGTACCGGCGCCAAAGTAGCCACCGATAAACACGTCGCCTTCGCCGGAAACCGCCAGGTTTCCGTGCGGCGTGAAGTCGTGCGCAAAGTCGAGGCTGGAGCTGCCGATTCTCCGAAGCCACCGCAATTCGCCCAGGGGACCCAGGCTCCCCAGAAACACGTCTTGACCGTCGCTGACAAGCGTGTCACCCACCACCGCCAGGGTATCGATGAAGTGGCCGAGAAAGTAGGTGTTATCACCTTTATCAGTATCGATGGCTTTGATGTAGGCGTTGGGCACATCCGGAAGGAGAATGTCCTCACGCGTAAACAGCACAGACCAGAGCGCTCGCGAGTCCTCGCCAACGAGGGTGAGAACGATTCCACCCTCGGTAGACATGCCGGCGTCAAGGATAAACGGAAGGCCCTCGGTCAACACGACGCCGCCAGCCGACGCGGATGCAAGATGAAAACCTTCGATGGCACTGTCATTGAGCACACCGAACCCTTCGCGCGCCCACACAACCGTCCCGTTCACATCGTAGCGAACCAGAAACACCGCGTCGTCAACCGCCCCGCCGATCTCTTCTCCGCCGAAATTGCCATCTCCCAGCATATGTCCGACCATCGTCACACCGGCACCATCGGTGGTGACACTGCTCGGACGGACATCGTAGTTGCTGGGAGACCATGCAACTTCTAGCCATTCCGGCACGTGCTGTGCCGCCGCCCTCAGGGTGAAGCCACCAAGGCTAAACAGTATCAGGATGGTCAACAAACCGCGCCGCATCGCCCGTCTCGTCCACACGTTGATCATGGTTTCTTAGGACACGCGCAGCCGGTGTCATGCAGGAACCGGGGTAGAAACTTGTCTCCGCCTCCTCAAGCGACTACTGCTCGGGTTATACTAAACCTGCGGACAATATATCCAAGGTCTTTGTGTACCTGACCATTTAGTGCTTTGGGACTATTCCGAGGGGTCTTGCCGACCTGAATGCCACAGCGCTATCGGACCGGGTACTCCTACGAGGCGCGGGTCAACGCGCCCTGCGACGCTGTCACCTTGGCATGCCGGGGGCCTTGGTATGCTTTTCGCTATTCTCGAATTCGCGGCGTTCACCGTCCAACCTGACAAATTGCCGCCGTCTATAGCTTTACAACAGTCAACACCCTCTTCTGAGCATGAACCTTCAGAAGTTTACCATAAAGGCGCAGGAGGCCGTCCAGCGGGCCACTGAAATTGCCGCCTCCCACAGCCACCAGGGTCTCGAATCGCCGCACCTGATGCGGGCCTTTCTCGAGGACGAGGGCGGCGTCGTCGACTCGATCTTCCAGCACCTGGGGGCGAGCCGGGAACTCGTCTCGACGCGCGTCGACCAGGCGATGGAAAAGCTGCCTGTCGTGTCGGGTTCGAGTGTCTCGGGACAGTACCTGGGCAAGGAGATGAAGAAAATCTTCGACCGGGCGTTGGCCGAGGCGCAAGTACTCAAGGACGAGTATGTGGCGATCGAGCATCTGCTGATTGCGATCGCCGAGGCGAAGGATGACGTCGGCGACGTGCTGCGCGACCAAGGCGTGACCAAGGAGGCGATACTTCGTGTGCTCAAAG
>JBFGJG010000129.1:0-2988 GCA_041577295.1 Gemmatimonadales bacterium | reverse complement strand
CCGCGTGCACGGCCAGGACGAAGGCCGAGAGGAACATGGCCCCGAGCATCAGCGCGATCAGCCAGAATTCGCTGAAGGCCGGGAGGACCAGCGCCGGTGCCGCGATCACGGTCAGGACCGGTATGGCGAGGCGGCTCCGCAAGGGGGCCAGGAACCGCTGCGGGAGTGCATACGCGAGAAACACCGGGTACAGCACGAACATCGCGCAGTCAGCGATGTGGTGCGCCCAGTAGTAGTTCCGTGACACGTTGAGCTCGAACAGCGTCACCAGCCCGGCGCTCGCCGTGACCAGCACGAGCCCCTCAACCACCAGGACGGCGGTGAACAGCTGCGTGACCCGATCCCGCACGGCCGACCGATGGAGGAAGAGCGCCAGGGACCACGCGGTCAGCACCGCCAGGGCGCCCGTGAACCCCCAGGGATTGAAAGTGAACTCTGCAGGCACGGTCGGACCTTCTCGGTTCCGGTGCGTCTCGTCCTACAGCGTGAGGCAAACCTAGGCGCCGGGTTCTCGGGGGGGCAACCAAGCGACACGAGTCCGGGGTGGCTTTGCCGACCACGCGAAGCTCGAATCGCGGCCGACTTTTCGTGCGGCGTGGCTCGGGAGGCGCCCGCCGCTTCCGGGGCGGCCACGGGATCGAGCGCGAGATCGAGCTGACGGGGCCGGGCCAGGTGACGCTCCTGAGCGATCGCCGGGTCTCGCGACCGTCCGGCCCTGCCAGGAAGTTGCGTCCGGGCGCCCCCGGTTCGCCGCCCTCGAGCCCATTACGGCCTCCCGACCGATTCGGCGAAGCATTATAGCCCCCGCACTGAAGAAGCCTACGCGCGGCGGGTTCGCCCCCCCGGACCCAACCACCCACGAAGTCGGACCAAGTCGGAAGGTGCGTTCTAACAAGCGATTGCTGCTGACGGCCCAGCGGTAGTCTCGCGCGCTTCGCGCGCCCCACCTACGATGTCCGCAGCAGAATCGCAGACCCGTTAGGAAGCGGGGACAGCGATCCGCAGCTGCAAGGAAGGGGTGCCAACTGGATTGGGAGATGATTGGTGCGATAGGGGAGATCGCTGGCGCAACGGCGGTCGTGGCGTCTCTCGTCTACCTGGCCAGGCAGATCCGATTCAGCAATCGCCTAGCCCAGGCTGAGGCTTGGCGTTCCCCGATCAGCGACATTAACGGCTTGAACTCCACGTTCGGACTGGACGCTACGTTCCGCGACGCAGTCTTCAGGGTCCTTGATGGAGCTTCTCCTAATGATCTTAGTTCTGATGAATCCCGCTTGGTGGAGATCTTCCTGATCTCGGTTTTCAATTGCCATGAACAGTTGTTTCGCGAAGTCAGCCGAGGGGTTCTCGACCAACGGGCGCTCTCGGAGTTTGCGGGCGGATTCCTCTTCAAACTCCCATTCACCCGAGCGATGGGCAGCGATGCGAGATCGGCTTGGGCGCCCTTTTGTGGACTACATCGAAGCAACGTTTGATATGCAGGTAGGGGAGCCGGGACCCGGTGGGGGCGAGCTCCCGTCCTCCGCTTCCTAATCAAGAGTTATGAAGCCCCGGCGGTATCAGTTGGTAGGTCGGCTCCGGCTGCGGATCCACTCGGCCAAGTCGGCCTCCTCAAGCTCTCCGGCCGCGAGTGCCAAGCTCTTCTCCACGACTTCTTCGTCGGTGGCGATGAGGTCCAGCCCGTTCAAGCCAAGGAACACGACCGCTGCAAGGAAGCTCACTCGCTTGTTTCCGTCGCGGAACGGATGGTTGGAGCTGAGGCCGAAAGCGTATGCGGCGGCGAGGGCGGCTAGGTCCGTTTTCGGTTCGTAGTGAAAGCGCTGTTGCGGTCGGGCGAGTGCGGATTCCAGCGCGTTCTCATCGCGGAGTCCAATGAGCCCACCGTGCTCGCGTATCTGGTCTACGTGGATCGCCTCGACCACCAGGCGCGGCAACCAGCGCGGCTCTTTGGGCGTCACCTGGCGAGTTCTCTAAGCGCTCCCCGGTACGTCTTCTGAGCCTTCGCGGCGATGGCAAGCGCCTCTTCCGCGTCGGCATCGTAGGGTGTCAGGAGGATTCCCTGTGCGGTCTCGACCGCCATCACCTCGTCCCCGGCCTCCATGTGAAACCGATCCGCCAGGTCTTTTGGGAGCGTGGCCCCCACGGAGCCACCCATTCGTCGCAGTCGAACGTTCCTCACCATGGTCATCACCTCCTCAAGTAGCACATACATGCTACTACAAGAGGGGCTTCATAACAAGCGATTGCTGCTGACGGCCAACCCAGTAGTCTCGCGCGCTCCGCGCGCCCCGCCTACGATGTCCGCAGCAGAATCGCAGAACCGTTGGAGAGCCTTTGCCTTCACGGTGACGGGGCGGGGTTGTCGTCGAATAGAGGTGGAGCTTGGGTGAGCGAGGCAGGCTGCGCCACACGGCCGAAGCCGTCGGGATCATCGCGGTTGTCCTCTCCCTCGTGTACGTGGGGCTGGAGGTCCGGCAAAACACGAGCGCCATCCAAACCAGCACCAGCCAAAGCGTCTACGCTCAGTTCATGGACGCTACCATGCCTGCCCTGGAGAACCCGGAGCTGGCCGAGCTTATCGTTCGCGCCGATACCGCCCCGAACTCCCTCTCGCGTGCCGACTCACTCCGGTATGACTTGTATCTGACGTTCGGGATCAACGTGTACGAGGCCGTCTACACAAGCCTCGAGCAGGGGACCATGGAACCAGGCATCGCCGCTGCCTGGTTGGACGGAATGTCCTATTGGTCATGCGTGCCGGGGGCACGGGCGTACTGGAGCGCGACTGCCGAAGCCTACGCGCCCGGTTTTCGTGCTGCCATGGATAGCGTCGTCTCAACCACGCGGTGTCCACCCTAGTCGGTCCCTGGCGCGTGCTCTCTAACAAGCGATTGCTGCTGACGGGGACTCCACACCTCGCCCGCTTCGCATACGGTCTTGCAGCTCGAGCGGCCGCGCGGCACCCTGATCCGCAGCAGAATCGCGTGT
>JBFGJG010000128.1:0-3163 GCA_041577295.1 Gemmatimonadales bacterium | reverse complement strand
GCCGAGACGGGACATCAAGGAGACCGAACATGGACTTCGATCCGGTTAGTCTGCTGTCCGGAGAGGGAGTGCCGTTTGCATGAGCCTCAATGGTCAAGTGCATTGCCGGCTCCTATCTTAGCCCGATGAACGAGATCTTCGATCGCCTCGCCGCCGCCCTCGCCGACCGCTACGCCGTGGGGTCTCCAATCGGCCGTGGCGGGATGGCCACCGTGTTCCGCGCCCGTGATCTGAAGCATGACCGCCTCGTCGCCATCAAGGTGCTCCATCCTGAGCTGACGGCCACGCTCGGCGCTGATCGATTCCTGCGCGAGATCCAGATCGCCGCGAAGCTGAATCATCCCCACATCCTGCCGCTCTATGACTCCGGCGAAGCGAATGGCATGCTCTTCTATGTGATGCCGCTGGTCGAAGGTGAATCGTTGCGGGACCGGCTGAATCGTGAGAAGCAGCTTGCAGTCCACGATGCCGTGCAGATCGCCCGCGACGTCGCGTCGGCGTTGGACTACGCGCATGGCCACAACGTGATCCATCGCGATATCAAGCCTGAGAATGTGTTGTTGGAAGCTGGCGGCGCCGTCGTGACGGACTTTGGGATTGCGCGAGCGATCTCGGAGGCGGGCGGTGACCGCTTGACGGAGACTGGCATTGCCCTGGGGACGCCTGCGTATATGAGCCCCGAGCAAGCAGCTGGTAGCAGTCACCTCGATCAGCGGAGCGACGTGTACGCGCTGGCGTGTGTCGTCTATGAAACGCTAGCTGGTGAGCCGCCGTTTACCGGACCGACCGCCGAGAGCCTGGTGCACCAGCACCTGACAGCTGAGGCACCGTCGGTGAAGACGATCCGCGAAAAGGTTCCCGGCGAGGTTGCGGCAGCGGTAGGCCGGGCGTTGGCGAAAACGCCTGCCGATCGCTTCGCATCTGCAGCAGAGTTCGCTGGAGCGTTGGGCAAGAAGGAGTTTGTGACCACACAACACGCAGCTCCTCGCACCGTGCCGTTGCGGTGGGTCGCTCTCGGAGCACTGCTGTTGGCGCTCGTGGGCGCGGGGTGGGTCGCAAGGACCTTCTTCACTTCGCCCGCCGCCGAGGGTCCTGTCACGCTCGCCGTCCTACCGCCGGAGAACATCAGCGAGGATCCCACCGGCCGGATCTTCGCCGACGGGGTGCACGAGGAGCTGTTGAACGCGTTAGCCGGAATCAGTGGGTTCGGGGTTACGGGACGAACATCGGTGATGCTCTACCGGGAGAACCCGAAGCCGATCCGCGAGATTGCGAACGAGTTAGATGTGGAGTCGGTGGTTGAACTGAGTGTGAGACGCGTGGGAGATGACGTGAGAATCACCGTGCAGCTCATCAATGGGGAGACCGAGCGCCATCTCTGGTCCAATACGTACGATCGACGGCACTCGGCGACCAACATGCTCGCGATCCAAGCCGACATTGCACGACAGGTCAGCAAGGAACTTCGGGTCCAACTGACGGGAGCTGAGGAAGTTCGACTCGCGGAAGCACTCACCGAGAATGACGACGCATACGAACTCTACATGCAGGCAGCCTACCACCGGCGGTTTTCCGGGCGCACCGCGGCGGAGCAACAGGTGGAGCTGTTGCGTCAAAGTGTAGCGCTGGACTCCGGTTTCGCAGCTGCATGGGCTGGGCTCGCTCGTGCCCTGACCTGGCTCTACGGAAATGAATTACAGCTCAAACTCGGTGAGGAGGCGGTGACGGCCCTCGCACGGGCAGAGGAGCTGGCCCCGGACGCGGTCGAAACCCTCATAGCGAGGGGAGCGTGGCAGTATTTCGCGGAGTTCGATATCCCGGCGGCCCTCAGGAGCTTTCGGCGTGCACTCGAGCGCAAGCCCAGCGACTCCGAGATCTACACGTGGATTGCCATCGCCGAGCGGCGGGTGGGAAATTGGGAGGCCGCCATGGAAGCGCATCGGGAGGCGCTCCGCTGGGATCCACTCTCGACATGGGTCATGGGCATAACGATTGTTGCCCATCGAAAGCTCCGAGATTTCGAATCCGCCGTGCGTCTGTTAGAAAGAGCAGCCCGGATACAGCCAACCGCGATCAGATACACGCGGATACTTCGGCATTTGGACGGCCGTACGGGGGATCTGGACTCGCTTCGCCAGTGGGTGGACTCGATGACGAGAGCCGTCGAGCCAGATTCTCTTGCTGGGGCTCGTGCCGTGCTGGCGTACTACGAGCGTGACTTCGAACGCGCGTGGCCGGGGCCGGGGCGCACGCGTGATTTCGAACTCGAATTGAGGGTGTGCTTCCTGGTGAGCGATCGCGAGTGTCTCCGGGCTCACGGTGACACGATGCTCATGAACGCTCAGCGCGACCTTGCCATGTTGGACGCAAACCCGTTGCCGATATACCCCCGTGCCAGGGCGCAATGGATCGAGGCGCGTATGGGGTTCGCACATGCGTTACGCGGGGATCGGATGGCGGCGATCGAATGGGGGACCCGTGCGACCGAGACCTTGCCTGCTTCCCTCGACGCAATGGCCGGTCCGGAAGTCGTGTGGCGGCTCGCGCGAATCCACCTCATGCTCGGTGACCGGGACGCCGCCATCGCGAGGTTGGACGAAGTCTTAGGTCTTCACCACTACCTAAACGTCAACTATCTGAAACTCGATCCGTTGTATGACTCGCTGCGAGGCCATCCCCGCTTCCAAGCGCTCCTCACCAAGTACGAGAACTGACCACGAGCTACGCTCGTCAGCATCACCAGTTAGATATCGGCATCCACAAAAGTGGTCTTGGGCTGTTGGTGGGGAGGACGCCCCCAACCTATGCAACATCTTCTTGGGGGGCTGGCACCCTTGCGACCGGTCGATTTTCGCGGTCTCGCTGGGAGGTCCAGGAGATTGTGTTGCCCACCGCGATCGCTCGCGTCGCAACCGCGCACCAGCCGCTCTTGGCGCGAGAGTTCGTTCACGGTCAACAACCCCCTGACTATCCCGAAACCGCGCGATTCGATCTGGTGTGCGACTCCGTCCATGGTGCTGCTTGGCCTCGCGTCACTGTGCTTCCGTTGCGCGTGGGCCGCTGCAAGAACCGTCCGGCCATTTTTGATATCGCAATGCTTCCTTATCTACGCTCCTATCCCGCATGGCAGATTCACTTGCCTGTTAGGCGCCAGCCACGCTGT
>JBFGJG010000127.1:0-3223 GCA_041577295.1 Gemmatimonadales bacterium | reverse complement strand
GAGGCGACGGCCCACCCGTTCTACTGGGCCGGATTCGTCTTGGTGGGCACGCAGTGAAGACGTCATCCACCGGCACGCGCTGTAACCGCTTCGAGGGGTACGCACATTCGTCTCGACAGGTGTCGGCGAACCTTACCACCGCCGAGGGCGAGCGTGGTCAGCTGATTGGCCGGTCCCGGGGAGGTACCATGAGAATCCCGCTGCACCATTCCAGAGCTCCCTCCATTTCGCTCGGCCTCGCCGTATTGCTGGCCGCCTGTTCGAGTATCGAGCAATCCACGGAACCTGGACTGCCGGACGACGCTGGCCTCGGCATCGCGGTCTCCGAGCCGGTCGGGCTTGTTTCGGCAGGGGCCGCGCAGGTGGTGGGCCTGCAGGGGATCGCGGCGGCTGGTGAAATGGTGGCCTACGTGTCCCTCCCGCCCGGTTCGTTCCCGGACGCCGACGAGACGACGATCACCAATATGGCCACTGGCGTCACACGGGTCGCGCTGATGACGGACGGAGGGTTCGATCCAGTGCCCATCCCCGCTACGGTTGGCGATACGCTGCTGATAGAAATGAAAGCGGAGGCGGGTGTCCTCGATGTTACGTTCATCGACGTGCCTGCTGAGAGGGTACCGGATGTCGTTCGAACCGACCCGCCCAAACGAAAAGTGGCCGTGCTGTTGAACGCGGTGCTGGAGATCGTCTTCAGCGAGCCCATGGCTCCCAGCACCATCAATCCCGGCACCATCATCCTCGAGACGCTTGGTGTGCGGGTCGACGGCTCGGTGCAGCCCAGCCCGGACGGGCTTCGGGCGTTCTTCCACCCCGCCGCCGAGTTGGCGCCGCTGACCGAGCATCTCCTGGTAATCACAACGGGCGCCACCGACCTGGCGGGCGATCGACTGGAAGAGGAAGTCGTGGTGGAGTTCACGACGATCGACACGACGCTGGCGATTGCCTTCGGACGAAGCCGCCCACCGCTTGGGCTACCGCTTGGGCTCTGGCGGATGAACTCCGACGGATCAGGGCTGAGGCGGGTCATCTCCCCCGGCCCAATCGGGTGCTGTGCTCAGCCCGCTTGGGCACCTGGCGGCTCGCAGCTGGCTTTCGTGGCGGGAGACGGATTTGACATCTACCGAGCGAACGCCGACGGGTCCGACCTGCGCCAGCTGACGAATTCACCGGGGCCCGACGACGGGCCCGCCTGGTCGCCGGATGGGTCCCAGATCGCGTTTGGCTCACACCGCAATGACCGTCAGGAGCTCTTTGTCATGGACGCGGATGGCTCGAACCAACGACGGCTCATCAGCGGCGAAGGAGGTTCGCCCAGCTGGTCCCCCGATGGATCGCGCATCGTGTTTAGCGGGAACAACGACGCCATCTATATCATGAACGCCGATGGCTCTGATCAGACTCGGTTTACAAACGGTTGGGGACCGCGTTGGTCACCTGATGGGAATAGGATTCTCTTTTATTACAGCGGGGTCGGAGGAAACCCCGACATCTATGTGATCAACCTCGACGGCACCGGGCGCGTGAACCTCACCAATCATCCGGCATTCGACTGGTTCGCGGCATGGTCGCCCGACGGCTCCCAGATCGTGTTCACCAGGGGCGGCACCGAGCCCGCTGACGGCGACATCTGGGTAGTCAACGCTGACGGTACCAACGAGGTGAGGCTCACGACCGACGACGGACAGATTTCGGACTGGCAACCTAGCTGGCGGCCGTAGAAGGCGAATCCGCTTAAGCCGCCAGCGCGAATCGTAGGCTCGGCGGCGGCGTTCCATCGAGCCGCCATCACACCTCTAGCATGAGCGCCCGGTCCTACGGCCGGGCGCTTTCTTTGGTGCCCTATCTCGCGCCAGCCCGGGACGGCCGGTTCCCGAATGTCAACGGTTTCCCCTTGTAATACCCTCGCGCTGGACCTGTCTGTGAAGACCGGCTTGGCCCGCGGGCCTGAGCAAACGGGACCGATCTGTCCGTCGCACGTTTGTAGGTAAAGCGTGGGGGAGAGAACACACATACGTGAACGAACGGCACATAGACTGGATAAGGGAGGCCACAATGAGACGAGAACGAGTATCGCAGCCAGGGCCCGTTCCGTGTGCTCTGGCGGCACCCGTGGTGTTGCTGGCCGTTCTGGCAGTTTTCGCCCTGACGGGGTGCGAAGCTGCCAATCAGGGCGGGGACATCGCTGGGCCCCTCTTCGGCAAGGACAAGCCCTGCACACCCTGGCCGGGGTGCAAAGATGGTGGGGGACCGAGCACGCCCACCGGCACAATGGTGCTCAGCGGCGGCTTCACGACGCCGGAAGGTCAGCCACAAGCTGTCGACATCAACGTAGATAACAACGTGGAGTTACGTGTCGGAAAGTGGTGGGATGAGAATGAACAGTTTACCTTCACACGTAAGGCCACACTGACGGCCACTTATGCCGTGCTACAAGCAGCCCTAGACGCGCTTCCACAGGGATCCACGGTTGTCCCTGATGGAAGGCTGTACGAGGCTCAAAGCGGGGATCTGCTTTGCATCTTCGCCACAAACGAGACGCCGAACCCCCCTCCCGAGGACGTTCCCCTGGACAAAGCCCAAGAGCTAGTGGACAGGCTCGTCGATGACCGCGAACTCGAACGAGGATTCACAATGAGGATCATGAAGGCAGACTTGGGCTGGGAGGGAGATCACTCCATTTCCTCCGAGACGGGCATGGTCGGGTATTCAAAGCAATTCCCGGACCGGGTAACCGTGGTGGAAGATGAGACGGACGTGTTCACCTTCAGTGAAGGCGTAATCAGGACCGTTGGGAAGTGGGGCGATACTGCTCCGGTGACCATTCTCAAGATGAACTGCCCGAATCAGGGAGACATTGTCACCGCGACCCTGGTACGGGATGAGCCGGGAGCTTGAGGCGGCAGCCCCCGCTCCATGCGTTCGGAAAAGGAGTCCGTCGCGGGAGCGGGCAAAACTGCAAGGCGCCTGTTCGGTTCGCGCTAGCGACAGGCGCCGCCGCCTTCGGTCATTGGTGCGCTGGCCCTGCAGCCTTCGCAGTCGCTCGGCGGCTGCCCTGGTAATCTGGGGTCGACGGCATAGCTTCGCGTGCGGCCCTGTGCCCTCAGGTCGGTCATGCAATTCTCCGAGAGGACGGCCATGGCCGGTGGCGTCGTTACGCACCTTCAAGATCCTCGCGCGGAACCGACCGTCCGCCTGTTCTGCCCCGACCTCGATGAGATCG
>JBFGJG010000126.1:0-3225 GCA_041577295.1 Gemmatimonadales bacterium | reverse complement strand
TGTCGGACGGCTGCTGCGCGACCGCGACGGAACTGAAGGCGATCACCGCCAGGGCCGAGATGGCCCCGATACCTCGATGGACTCGCATGGCTAACTCCCCTGATCTGTGGTGAGTGCGTGACGGCTTGTAACGTCGGCAACGCCGGGGTCCAGAGCAGGCACCCACGGCATAAGGACGGCGGATAAGCTACCGGGCGTCCAAACGGCGGCAAGAGATGGCTTCCCTATTACGGCGTGGCTGGTGGGGCGTAAGGCGTTGTGGCAATAGTATTGTGTCTGACTCGAGCCCCTGAGGAGTCTTCATGACGCTGAATCTCCTGTTCACCATCGCCGTGCTCGCCGCGCCATCGCTCACAGCGCAGCAACCGGCCTCCCCACAGACGCTGCGCGATTCGCTCGACGCATTGATCCAACGCGGAGTGAAGGACTGGGACATCCCGGGCATGTCGGTGGCAGTGGTGCGAAACGATAGCATCCTCATGCTCGAGGGCTACGGCGTCCGACAGCTCGGGCAGTCGGGCCGGATAGACGAGCACACCCGGTTTGGCATCATGTCCACCACCAAGGCCATGACCGCGATGGGGATCGCCCTCCTGGTCGAGGACGGCATTCTCGATTGGGACGATCCCGTCATCGAGTGGGTGCCGGAGTTCGAGATGCCGGACCCTTACGTGACCCGCGAGCTCACGGTGCTCGATCTCTTGGCACACCGCGCCGGGCTGGGGAACGCGGATCTCCTCTGGCTTCGGTGGGACTTGGACGACGAGGAGATCTTCCGGCGAGTGCGCAAGCTCGAGCCGGCGTACTCACTCCGGGCAGGCTACATCTACCAGAACATCATGTTCGGCCTGGCGGGGCACGTGATCGAGCGCGCGTCCGGAAAATCGTTTGGAGAGTTCCTGCGCGAACGCTTGTGGGACCCGTTGGGGATGACGCGCACCGTCGTGGCGTGGCGCGATGTTGCCAGCAGCGGAGACATGAACGTGTCCGCACCCCATGAGCGCATCGACAAGAAGATCCGAACAATTACCGAGGATCCGGTAGACGCCATTCCGGCGGCTGGCGCCGTGTGGTCTACGGCCCACGACATGGCTCTGTGGGTCAGGTTCCTCCTCGATTCCACCCGTGTGAACGGCACACGCCTGCTGAGCCCGGACAACTTCGAGATGCTGTTCCGGCCGCATAATCTGATCCCGGTAGACCGATTCTATCCGTCGGCGATCCGCACGCGGCCTCGCTGGACGGCGTACGGCGCCGGCTGGTTCCTCCAGGACTATCGTGGCGAGTTCGTCGCGTTTCATACCGGGAGTCTGGACGGTCGGATCGCGATCATTGGGCTCCTGCCCGAGGAGCGGTTTGGCGTGCTCATGCTGGGCAACATGGACCACGCCGAGTTCCGGCACGCGCTGATGCTCGCGGCATTCGATCTCCAGCTCGGCGACCCATCACACGATTGGAACGCGGACTTGCTACAGCTCTACGACAGCCTGGAGGCGCGTGGCGATTCGATCGACGCTGCCCGGGAATCGGAGCGCGTAATGGGAACGACCCCGCGTCTCTCGCTCGTGAAGTATGCCGGCACATATCGGCACCCTGTTTGGGGCGACCTCGTCGTTCGGAGCACCGGCGATGGACTCATCGCGAACCTCGGTGACAACCCCGAGCTCACCGGGCCGCTGGTCCACTGGCATTACGAGACGTTTCGCACGCATTGGGGGGACGGTCGCTCGTCGCCGGGGTGGCTCTCCTTCGTGCTTGCGTCAGACGGTTCGGTGCGCGAAGCGGCGCTCGGCTATGATGGAGCAGCGCGCTTCGTGCGGGTTGAGGAGGAAAGAAAGCGCTGATCGCTCGAGTGCGTCGTTCTTGTCGCCCACTCCTTGCCGTCGCCTGCTTGGCCGTTTTGTCGGTCGCGTCGATCGCGCAAGCTCAGAGCGTCGGCCGCTGTTCGGAGGACGTGGCGCTTGTGCGTGACGACGAGATCGACGTAGTGACTGAGGGTACGTTTCTTGGACGATACCTGATAGACGAATACCGTGAAGCGTGCGCGTTGTGGGAAACAGTGCCTGTCCCTGAGCACGTGCGACAACCGTTAACCGTCGATACCCCCACGCTGTTGCTTTCCGGGCGGTTCGATCCCATTACCCCTCCGTGGATAAGAGCCCGCGTGGCACCGTTTCTTCCGGGGTCACAGCACCTCGTCGTGCCAAACGCCGGCCACGGCTCGGCGTTCGGATGCGCTGCGCCAGCCGTTATCCATGTATTGACTCGCAGCACGCTCGAGGGTCTCCCTGCCGTGTGTTGACCTGATCGCGAGCTAGCGCATGCTCAAGAGCTGCGATCGCCGCACCTCGTACCGGTGCGCCCACCGTCTTTCTTCGGGTCGATGAGCGTGCTGCTTCTCACCGGGCGTCCGGCCGTCGGGAAGACCACGGCGATTCGCGAGCTCGTTGCGCGCCTCAAGGCTGGAGGGCCGGCGGATGGTACCGGCAGCGAGCGTTTTGTACCGCCCAGGCTCGCCGGCTTCTACACGGAAGAGGTTCGAGACCGAGCCGGGCGCCGCACGGGATTTGACGCGGTGACGTTCGAGCGGAAACGGGTCACGATCGCGAGCGTCGCCCTGCCCGGATCGCCGCGGGTGAGCAAGTACGGCGTGGACGTAGCGGCGATCGATTCCCTCGCGGATCACGAGCTCGACGTGAGCCCCGATGTCGATATCTACGTCGTCGACGAAATCGGCAAGATGGAGTGCTACTCCAAGCGCTTTGTCGCGCGTGTGCGAGCGCTGCTCGAATCCGGGAAACCACTCGTGGCGACCGTCGGTCAGCGCGGTGGTGGGTTCATCGAAGAGGCCAAGCGATGGCCCGATGCGGAGGTCTGGGAGATCACAGCTGCCAACCGCGAGTCAGTGCCGGGGCGAGCGGTCACGTGGCTGCACAGGAAAGGTTGTGTAGTGAAACGCCCCCCTGGCTGACTTAAGGGAGTCTCCGCCTCTCCAAAGTGGGTTCTTATCACATTCACCTTCGCTTCACGTTCGAGGGATAGTCTTCGCCGAGAGGGCGACGGTTGTGTTGCGACGTCGTATTCGGCTCGAATGCCAGCACTATAACGGTCATTGAAGGGATCGAGGAACGAGAAGATGAGACTGCTAGTCGCGGTGTTTCTGCTAATGAGCTCAGCCTGCGGTGGGATGAACGTGAGTGCCGACTTCGATCCGGCTGTGGATTT
>JBFGJG010000125.1:0-3272 GCA_041577295.1 Gemmatimonadales bacterium | reverse complement strand
GTTGGGATCCACCCGCTCTAGCCAATACAGCATTCCGAGCTGTTTCGTGTCCCTTGCGTCGTCGCGCATCGCTAGCTGCCGCTTCTCGCACGGGATGCAGATACGCCCACCGACCTGCCAGAGATGTGGCTCGTCTTTCCATTGGTCGGGATGGAGGTTGCAGTCGGGACAGCGCTCGGCCCGCTCAATCGTGATGGCGTGGACAACAGCGCGATCTTCCGGTGTCCACAGTGATTCGCCGGGTTCAGGTACGCGTCCCTCGAATTGGCTCAGAGGGATTCCGCGTTCGTAGCAGTAGTCTGCCTTGATGCGGAAGCCAACATCTTCGCGATACCGGCGCTGGTAAAAGGGAGGTCGATGACCTCCTGGTTGACCTGTTGGGCCGCGTTGAACATCCGCATGATCTGACCATGGGAGAGCTTGCGGGTGTTGTAGAGCTCAGCTACCTGTTCATCGGTGAGCTTGGGTTTGTAGCTAGCAGCGGCGATGAGACGGGGAATGAGCTTGTCGGGGTCGTAGTGGTCGATGCCAGACTTGCGGCGGGGGTCGTTCGGGGGGAGAGTGCATTCACGTAGGAGCTTCTCGTAGGCGTGGGGACCGATTGAGGTGAACTCGAACTCGCGCTCTGTTGCTTTACCGGATTCGACAAGTTCCGCGTACTGCTGGTTGAGGGCCGAGGTGTGGTCGGGGGTAGCGAGGGACGCGTCCTGGTCGTCGCGACGGGCGAGGCGAGCATTGGCGATCTCTTCGAGCAGCTTCTCGAGCTTGAGGGCGAGCTTGCCGTTGGTCTGGATCGTGACAGAGATGGTGGGGGCTTCGAGCTCTTCGAGGAAGGTCTCGAAGGTGAAGTCTTTGGAGGGGGCGGAAGAGTTAGGAGAGGCGGTTGGTTGGTCGGTCATGGGGCTCCTGTTAGTGCACGGCCATCGCGTCAAGGTCGAAGGTCATAACGGTGCGCGACACCTCTCCGTCGCGACGCATACGGTCAACGTGCCCGCGTCGTCGGTAGGAAAAGCTGACCACTGGAATACATCGATGTCAAAGTTGAGTTCGGTGCCCACGTAAGGCTTCCTTCCTGTGTTGAGCGAAGGTCGGGAGTCCTGCGCTTATTGGCAGCGTAGTGGGTTGATCTGCAACCCTCACTCTTGTAGAGTTGGTACTGGGTCGGCCGCTGACGAGCGGCGCAGGCTTTGCACCGGGGCTGCTTCCCAAAATGAGGTGCCGCTGCCACGAGCGAGACAGCGTGGCCTAGAGCCCCTCGGGACTTGGGGAGGGAAACCGACCAGGGAACCAGGGGCTTTGGTTCGTCTTGAGACGGAGGGGCGGGAGACCAGCCTGTGCCCCGCACCCCCGTCTCGCCCGTGCGCTGGGTCTTACGTGAGCGTGATGTTGATCGTGCGGGTCTGGCGTGCGAACCGTGTCGTGAAGCGCAGAGTCTCTCCACGCACGATCCGGTTGTTGGAGCGCTGAGAGACACGTATCTGGGTGCTCTCCACACTGTCGCCCACGATCAGAGCGTTGTCGGTGCCTGTGCCGCCGAACCGCCCCACGACCAGATACCCGTCCGTGAGCCGGGGAAGGGCCGTCCACGCATCGTCCGAGAACCCACCGGTTCCGTCGTCGCGATAGAACTCGCCCACCATATCGCCGCCGATTGTGGCGGGCACGGACTTGTCGATGACGTCACTCAGGTCGCTTGAATCTGCGTCGGTACCTTCTTCTGGGGTGTCGAGGCCGGTGGGTGTAGTGAAGGGTGTGAGCTCCGTGCCAGAGTTGAGTTCGGCCACTGTCATTGCTGGATACGCGGCCACGTTCGCCAAGGGCACGAAATGAATCTTGGTGAACCCGTCCGGTGTGATCCTCGCCATAGAATCCTCGCTTGGTCAGTAGGTACCTCCGGGCGGAGGATAAGGGCGAGGGGTCAGATTTCGAGCGGCTTTGAGGGGCTAGGAGCGGACGTCGGAGTCCGAGTCGTCGGGGAGGCCAGGCTCTAGATCATCGATGGGCTCAGGGAATGGGGCGTTGTCTTCTGCCTTCTGCTCCGCTGCCTCCCTTGCGAACCTCTCCGCCAGTTCTTTCCTCCGCTGCTCTGCTGGGTCAAACTCATCCGTCATGGCCTGCTCCTATCCGGGTACGTGATGTACAAGATACTGGTCGAGTTCGGAAAACACAGGATCAGGGATGTTGCGCTGCTCGACGTCGCCGCGTCGCGACACGTCGATCCAGATGCGGCGGAAGGTGCGGGGCTGGAAAAAGGGGTCGGCGGAGAACGAGTCGTACTTGGTTTGGATGTCGACCATTTCCATTCCGAGCCGCATGACGTCGAGAGCGAAGATGGCTTGCTCTTGGGTGTCACCCACTGCGGTGAGCTGGATGCGGTCCTGGGCCTCTTCCTCGGGTTTGGATAGGGAACCTGTGTAGATGGCTGCGCCGGCGAACGATACGATGCCGTATGGGGGCGGGCAATCGGGTGCAATACCGGCCCCGGCCTTGAAGAACCCCGCCCCGAGCGGCACTTCGTTCAGCACCTCAACGACGGCTTTCATGATGAGGCGGCGGTACGGTCGACCGGTGTCCGGCATGTCGGCTCCTATATGTCGCTGAGGACGCGTGTCCCGAAGCGACCCGAGATTCGATTGTAGATGCGTTGTAGGGCGGGGTTCGATCCCGCGACCGAGCCCGAGACTGATGCAGAGACTGTGGCGCGGAGAGAGCCAAGTGCATATCGGCCTGTGACACGAACATTGAAGCGGTGGGCCAGGGCTCCGCGCATGACCGCATCGACGTCGGTGAGGGCTCGGGCAGTTCCAATAGCGAGCCCTCGGCCGGGGAGCTCTGCGCCGAAGACGCGCACGTCACCGGCAACTTTCGAGAACGAGTAGAGAAAACGACGGAACTGGTTGAGGGTCGCGTTGATGGGTGGGGACAGAGGACCGCTCCCGATACGACGCGACCCGAGTATCTCGACAATCTGCACCATGGCGTCCTCGAAAAGGGGCTGGAGGACATCGGCCGAGGGGATGAGGAAGGGGTAGGCAATGAAATGACCGGAGCGGTTGTGGACGAAGCCGAACTCAAGAAAACGGGCTTGAAGGGTTTCGGCCCCGTACTCGATCCAGTAGTTACCGCCTGCACCTTGGAGCCCCTCGTCGGCCGGGGTGATGGAGCGAAAGGTCGCGCCCGTGTCGATGTGGGGTCGATGGATTTCACGGGCGATGTTCGAACCGAGCACAGACGCGAAATCGAGAACACCACGGGTCGCCCCGTTGACAAGC
>JBFGJG010000124.1:0-3310 GCA_041577295.1 Gemmatimonadales bacterium | reverse complement strand
GTGGAGCTGGTGTGGGTCGATCGCGCCGGCACTGCGGTGCCGATCGGACCGGAGTCGGCCGGTGCCTTCAGCACGTGGGCCGTCGCGCCGGACGGGCGATCGGTGGCGCTCAGCAAGCTCACGACCTCCGACGAGCACGTGTGGATCAAGCAGCTCACCGGCCCCGAAACCAAACTCACGTTCGAGCGCAATCAAAACTATCGGCCAGCCTGGAGCCCGCGCGGGGACGTGGTCGTGTTCGTCTCGCGATCGGCAAGCGGCGCGTACGGGCTGTTCCAACGGCGCGCCGATGGGGCGGCGGAACTGGAGCCGCTTGTCGAGGACCCGCGTGGCGTGGAGCAGGCACAGTTTTCCCGCGACGGACGCTGGTTGGTGTATCGAATAGGCGGCGAACTCGGCCAGCGAGACGTCATGGCCATGCGCTTAAGGGGCGACAGTGTCCCGTTGCCGGCGGTTTCGAGTCCTCACCAGGAATACATGCCGCAGCTCTCACCCGACGGCCGCTATCTGGCGTACGTCTCCGAGGAGTCGGGCCGTGCGGAGATCCACGTGCGCCCGTTCCCCAACACGAGCGAGACCCGCTGGCTGGTCTCCCGGGACGGCGGCACGATGCCCCGCTGGGCTGGGACCGGTGACGAGCTGTTCTACGTGAGTGGCGACGCGTTCGTCGCGGCCCGTGTGGCGGTCGACCCGACATTTGCCGTGGTCGAACGGCGGCGACTGTTTTCGGTCGGAGCCTACGTGATCAGCAACCCCTGGCATTGGGCGTACGACGTGGCCGATGGCGGACGCCGGTTCCTGTTCGCCCGCTCCGTCGAGGGACAGGGTCAGGACATCCTGCTCGTGGTGAACTGGTTCGAGGAGCTGAAGGCGAAGGTGGGGAACTAGGTGCTGAAGCCCGGGCTCGGCACATGAGCCCTGCAGCGCCCTTCCGCTCGAGCGCCCCTGGGCGCATAGATGGATAATGAATGACAATCCGATTTCTCCATTCCTCGACCGCCAGAGCGTCATGATCTTGGATGGCGGGCTCGCCACCGAGCTCGAGGCACGTGGCTGTGATTTGAACCACGAGCTGTGGTCGGCGAAGGTCCTGATTGAGGATCCCGACACACTCCGGCAGGTCCATGCAGACTACTTACACGCGGGTGCCGATTGCATAGCGGGTGCCAGCTACCAGGCAAGCTTCGACGGGTTTGGCCGCCGCGGCTTCACGCAAGACGAAGCAGCCGAGCTGTTGCGGTTATCAGTGCGTCTCGCTGTTCAGGAGCGGGACACATTTTGGAGCGATCCGGCCAATCGATCAGGCCGGTTGCGGCCTTTAGTGGCTGCCAGCGTGGGTCCGTACGGCGCAGCACAGGCTGACGGCTCGGAGTACACCGGTCGCTACGACTTGGATGAGGAGGGCCTACGCACGTTTCACCGTCAGCGTTGGCACGTGCTCGCGACGAGTGGTGCCGATGTGATAGCGTGCGAGACGATCCCTGCTCATGGAGAAGCCATCGTGTTGCTTCAACTGCTACGCGAGACGCCCCGCGCGTACGCATGGTTCAGCTTCTCCTGTCGCGATGACAAGCATGTGAGCGACGGGACGCCCTTGGCCGAAGCGCTCGCCCTATTTCGAGATGAGCCGCGAGTCGTAGCGGTCGGGATCAACTGCACCGCCCCACGTTTCATCTCGAGCCTCATTGCCGAGGCTCGCGGCGCGGTCGACAAACCCATCGTGGTGTATCCCAACTCCGGCGAGGGATGGGATGCAGCAAAGAAATCCTGGACCGGAACCGCGGAGTCGGTGGACTTCGCCGCTGCCAGCGAGAGCTGGCACGCAGCCGGAGCGAGAATCGTCGGTGGCTGCTGTCGCACGGGCCCGCGGCACATTCGAGAGATCAGGGAGCGGCTGATCGGGGCGGTTTCGTGATTTGAAATGGTCGTTTTGAAGCTTCGAATGATCGTTTTGAAGCTTCAAATGGTCGCTTTGAAGCTTCGATTCGTCGTTTCGAAGGTTAGAATCGTCATTTTGAAGCTTCGAAACGGTGATTTCAAGCCTCGAAACGACCGTTTTCGGGCTTTTCCTCCGTTCTTGCCCTACCCTTCAGATCTTCCCTGGCCAAAAACCCGGGCTACGGCGAGTAGATCTTCTTGGCGTTCGCGATCGCCTCACCATAGATCTCGGGCGGCATGATGGGCGTGAACTTGGGCTGCGTCCCCGTGAACCAGGCGAGCACGTACATGAGCTCCGCGATCTTCGCCGGTGTCTCCAGCTCGACCACCATGAAGGTGTGACGTCCCGTCGGGTCCCCCCAGAACGACTGGGGACGGAATCGCTTCACGATCTTCTCAAACGTGTCACCGGGACCACCGGCCTTGTCGATGGCATTTGCCTTCTCGTATGCGCCGGTAGCCTCAACCAGGTACAGCATCGCACTCCTCCTTCGTCGCACGGCCGTGAGGGCCGAGGTAGTGCCGGAAAGCGCCGGACCGCTTGGCCGGATGGATGATTTCGGCGGAGATAAATAACCGTCGAATACTCGAGGGCGGAAGGACGGACAGGCGGATGGGCGGACGGCAAATGCGCGCCCTACTTCAGCAGCGTGCCGATCTCCCTCCAGGTGATCAGCTGCACGTCGTGCTGTTCGAGCAAGCGCTTGAAAGACTCGCTGGTTACCACGTCGAGATCGCGCCTTCGCCAGGCCGCACCGAAGTCTGGGTGGTCTACGGTCACCGAGCGCATCTCGGGGTCGTCGTACGCGAGATGGACGATGATCTCAGTGACGCCCGGCGCGAGGTTCTGGATGATCTCCGCATAGTAAGCCTCCCACCCGGCGGCGGGCACCTCGGGCGACGCCATCGCGAAGTGATCGATAACGACATCTTCCGGCTTCAACAGCGCCATCAATTGCGGGGCCTGCTCGCGTAACAAACTGCCGGGGACGAAGACCGGAATCTCATAGTCACGTCCCACCCGCAGATAGGCTTCGAAGAGCGCGGGCGTGTGGAAGAGCGTCCCCATGTGCGAGTCCAAATGCGTCGGTTTGACGCCGAACGCGATGGCCCGTTCTACCTGGGCACGGATCTCGGCCTCCGCTTCGCGTGGGTCCATGTGGCGCGCGGCCGCCTCGGCCGTGGCGTACAAAAATCCCATGGAGTCGACCAGCGTCGGCACCTCGGTCACCGGAAGCACAGGACCCCACCGGTAATGCTTCCATTCCGCCGTCAGCGTGAGGTGCAGACCAAAATCGAGGGCCGGGTGCTCGCGCGCAAACGCGGCGATCTCGGGGAACCAGGGACACGGCACCATGATGCTCCCCGAATT
>JBFGJG010000123.1:0-3389 GCA_041577295.1 Gemmatimonadales bacterium | reverse complement strand
CTTCCTGTGGGAGGACGGGGAGATGACCGACCTCCGCGATCTAGGCTGCGAATATTGTTCACCAGGGGGCATCAACAACCGCGGACAAGTGGGTGGCTTTTCGGGCGCCGACGCTATCCTGTGGGAAGACGGGCAGATGACCTACTTGGGCTCCTTGGGCGGCATCAGCTCGGCAGGCCGCATCAACGAACGTGGTCAGACCGTCGGCTTAAGCAACGACGACTCGAATGTCCGCCACGCCATCGTGTGGGAAGACGGGGAGATGACCGACCTGGGCACTTTGGGCGGCAGCATCGGCCGGGCTACCGACATCAACGACCGCGGACAGGTGGTTGGTATGACCTACACCAGTGCGGGCGTCTACCACGCCACCCTGTGGAACCCATGAGGAGGAGTCGTATACATCCCCGAGGACCTCAACGGCGACGGCTTCACAAACCTGGTATCGCATTACCGTCAGCAGGAAATCGGACTCGTCGCCGGCGAGACGGAAGCCTGTGTTAGGGGGGCGTTGATCGACGCAACGCCCATCGAAGGCTGCGATGTGGTGAGCGTTGTCGGACGATAGCCCGCCTCCAGCTGCCGACCGAGCCCCGAGCGTCCCAGCGGCGTTCGGGGCTTGCGTCTGCCCCGCTCCGCGCCGAGGTGCTTCGCGTCTCCGGCTCCGCGCGGCGCCGACGAGACCCTCCTCTCACTGCGATGCCGGAACCAGCCGCCGCCCCTCCCTGTCGCGGGGATCGGCCACCGGCGTCACCCGGGGCCGGACGATGAGGATGCTGATGAGCCCGCCCACCGCGGCGACGAACGCCATGATGGCCCCCACCTGCTCCTTCGTCAGATCGAGTCCGAACGCGACGCCCAGCGCGATCGCGGCCTCGATGACGGCGACGATTCCGTTGACGATCGTAACTGGTTCTCGCCCCATGCGTGCCTCCCGAATGACGTGAATCTCGAACTAAGGCACCTGCGCGACCAGCTGCGCCTGAGGCTGTTCTAAGCCTAACTCGCCCTTCAGGGCAGGACTCCTCGCACCATGACGATCAACCGCAGCCTCCGTCCCCCGGCTGAATGTAGAATCGGTGCGACACTTGCGACCGGACGGACACGCCGTACTGTCCCTCCATAACCATTCAAACATCTCATCGCAAAGGAGAAGCATCATGACCAAGTGCTCTCTGCTACTGGCACCTCTCGCCGCGCTGATCGTGGCTGCCTGCAGTGAGGGTATGACGGGCGCTGAAGTGGATCAGCCAGCCTTCAAACGTCTCGCGGGCTCCGCGCACGGCGGAACGCCCCTCTCGGCTTCGCTCACCGGTCAGGCCGAAGTGCCCCCGGTAGAGAGCGGAAGTGGCATCATGGACCTGACGCTCAATTCAGGTCAGCGAGAGATCTGTTTCACGCTAAGCCTGCAAGACGTCGCATCCCCGACCAGAGCACATATCCACCGAGGCGTGGCCGGCCAAAACGGCGGGGTCGAAGTCTTCTTCTTTGACACGGTGATCCCAGAGCCCATTCCCGTTCCGGATCCATTGCGGGGATGTGTCTGGGCTCCACGGGATCTGATCAAGGAGATCCGCAAGACTCCGGCAAACTTCTACATCAACGTTCACAATGACGATTTTCCAGGTGGTGCGGTAAGGGGTCAGCTAACACGGTGAAGCGTGGGCTCGGAGGGCCCGGTGTGCGGTCGCCACTACCGGGCCCCCCGGTGTCCGTGCGAGAGCTGGTCAGAAACCCGGGCATTGTGGGTCTGCCGAGTGCGATTCTCAAATCCCGCGAGCGCGGTTGTCGCCACACCCGGCCCATCAAATGAGGTCGGTCTCCCCTCAGAGATCAAAGTAGACCCCCAGGCTCAGGAACGTCGGGGGCGGGAGCACGTTCCCGCCACTCGCGCCAACGGTCACCACACGCCCATACACAAAGTGAGCGGTCGAGGACGTTACGAAAAGGTCACTCCCTTTTTGTTTTGGACTGTTGCGTTCGTGCAACTCTTACCAGGTGAATTCATTGTCGCCACTTTAGAAGAACGCGTTGCATGCCGTGACCTGCCGGCCTCGCCGTCGCGAGGGGTACCTTCCTCAGTCTCGACGAGACCCGCACGAGTCGCCCCTTTGAAAGCAAACTCGCGCACCTTCACTCAGGAGGTGCGATAAACAACCGGTTTCGCACCACACGGCCAACGGAAGGATTATCATGCGTACTCGACCGATCATTGCGGGGCTTCTCGTCGTGCCGCTCGTCATGCTCGGATGCAGCGGTGACATTCCAACAGATGCGGACGCAGCCGTCACACCGGCGTCGCCGCTTTTCGCGCACGGCGCCGGAAACCCGGTCGTCGTATCGGTCCGCGGCGCGGGCCACTTTACCTCGAGCGCCTTCCCACCCATGCAGCCAGAGTTGGAAGATGGCTGGCGTAACTTTTCCTTCAACGCCAACAAACGCGCGGACGAAAGCCTGACCGGGCAGATGCAGTTCAGGAACCGAGAATCCGAAGTGATTTACCATGGCGACGTCATATGCCTTGAACCGATAATTCTCGAGGGGCTAGAGAATACTTACGCCGTCGCGACGCGGGATCGCCGAGTCCGCGACCCTGTGATTCCCACTGCGCTGGGATTTGCCGTCTGGGCCGTGCAGGACAACGGGCAGGGAGCGAATGATCCCCCGGACGCATTGACCTTCACAGCAATGTTTGATAATGAGGACACCGCGATCTTCATTTGCGAGTTCGCGGCCGTCATCTTCACACGTGAGCAAATCTTGGATCTGCTGATTCCGATCGAAGCCGGCAATATCAGCGTCCATATCAAGTATTGAGCCGATTCCCCACGAACAGGGGCGGCACCTTCGGGGCCGCCCCTGTTCGGTCTTCGCTCTCGAAGTGACTCCGCCCAGACACCCGTCGAACACCAGCTCGGAGTTATCGAGTCGTCGCCCGCCAGATCCCTCGCTGCCTTTTACAAATCGAAGTAGACCCCCAAGCTCACGTACGTCGTGTGGAGCCCGACGAACTGCCCTTGCGGGGTTGGGCCGGTCAGCACATCCAACGCCACGCGCACCGTACGCTGCCCGGCAGTTGTGAGCCGCAAGCCGGCCTGTGCGTTGACGCGAGGATCCCAATCGGCATCCTGGTCGAGACGGAGATCGATGGCCGCATAGAGATCCACGTCTGGCAAGACATGGGGCCCGTCGGCCTGCGCACCGACCTGGAGCTCAAACCGCTTTCGTTCACGCGGATCGACGTTGAAGGCGTACCCCCCACCACCGTACGCCCCCAGCCAGGAGAGCAGCTGGAAATACGCGAGCGCCTCGCCCGTGTCACGGACGAACTCGAGACGCTCGACCTCGAACTGATCGATATAATCGTCGCCGAGGTGCGCGCTCCAGTG
>JBFGJG010000122.1:0-3444 GCA_041577295.1 Gemmatimonadales bacterium | reverse complement strand
GGGCACGGAGGTTGGTTGGTTGGAGATTGACCGCGGAAACGATGACATTCGGTTGACCGGGATATACATCCTCCCGGAATATCAGAGTCGAGGGGTGGGATCGTCCGTGATCAAGGACATCATCAGCGAAGCGACGGAAGAGCAGTTACGTGTCACGCTGCAAGTTCTCAAAGTAAACCCGCGCGCACAAGCACTATATAAGAGGTTGGGCTTCGTCGTGACCGGCGAAACGGACACACACAATCTGATGGAACTCAGCTAATAGCTGAGGGCGCTGCCTAACCAGCGTTTGCACCTGGCGCGGGCGGCGTTGGTGGGGATGACCGTAAGTTCCTCGATCTAGCGCGGTCGTTGCGGCGCAGGTGAAACGCTAGTCCGTTAGACAGCGCAGCAAGGAACTGCTGTCTATAACCGCTTCCGTAACCGAGGAGCAGCACAATGCGACGAATCGTGTGCCTCACCCTTCCAGCAGCGCTCGTCTTCGCCGCGAGCTGCACCCGAGGTGAACAGCCCGTCGATCTTGGACAAGTCAGAGCGCAGTTCGACGCCTACAACACGGCCTTCGCCGCCAGCGATGCAGATGCGCTCGCTGCCTGGTACGTGGACGATGCGGTACGGATTCCTCCCGACGATCCCGTCGCGACGGGTGTCACGGCTATCCAGGCTGAGATGACCACGTTCTTTGCGGACAACGACTACGTGCTCGACGAGGTTACTACGGATGACGTTCAGGCTTCGGGCAACCTTGCCGTCATCCGCGCCACGTTTCATGAGCACTGGACGCCGAGGGCAGGTGGCGACACAACTCAGCAGACGGGTCACTGGATCACGGTCTGGGCACGCCAGCCGGATGGGACGTGGAAGATCACGACGGAAATGTGGACGCTGCAGCAACCCGAGTAGTTGGTTGGGCGCTGTCTAACATGCGCATGCAGCTGTCGCGCGCGCACGTTTTTAGGAAGTCATCAGTTTCCGCACCTGGTGAGATCCCCGATACGAAAGGGATCTCAACGCCGGCCAGCGGCATTGCGCGCAGCTGATGCGCAAGCACGTTAGAACGCAGAACTTGGTCGGGTGGCGATTCCTACGTCTCTTGGGAGCAGCTCTCCATGCGTCGCCCTCTTCCTTGCAGCCCTAGGCGCGGCGGCCTGCCTCGACCAGGCGGGGGAGCAGCCGGCTCACGTGGTGCCTAGCGTCGGAGGCGCGGTCCGATTTGTCGCGCCGAAGCTTGGCTCCGCATGGCACGTAGGCATGTTCAACCGCCTCCGCGTCGAGCCACCTTGCTACGTCGTCGCGCTCTTTTCGACTGACGGGACTAACCAGCTGCAAGAGACTTTCGCGCTCGCCGAGCTGGCGAAGCTGCAGGCGCATCGGAGGCACGCGGAACAGTTTCCTCTCGAGGAGGCGTGGCCCGATGTTGCGATAGCAGACTCCTGGGTCGAGACGCCGCTCGACTCGCTGCAGCGTGTCAATCTGGAGCAGTGCCCAGCTTTGTAATTATTTGAACCGGCTCCGGTCGTCTTTTCTCACTGCGCTGTCGAGGCTTCTGCGTTCTAACGAGCAAATACACCTGGCGGGGCGCACTCGTCTGTAGGGAATACAGCGTTTGTGCGCCGCCGGATGATTGTGCACGTTTAAGTGATTGATAGCAGCCTGCGGCCGTCCGCCTGGTGGGAAGTCGCCCGCAGGTGATTTGCAGGCCGTTAAGCGGCCGAGGCTTGCTTCCACCGCCGGCCACGGACAAAAGCGATCGCATGAAACGGTCGTCACGTAGACTTGATCACCTGATGTTCAGCCCGTGTCCATAGGGCAAATCAGTATCACGTTGGCCCATGCCCTCGTCGGGTGGGGACTCTGCGGCGCCACGATGGGAATCGGCCTTGCCAAGACCTCACTGCGCCGCGCACTGATCATTCACGCGGTGGCGGCGCCCATCATTTTCGGCCTCATCTCAGCCATCTACTTCACCTACTTCGGCTACACAACCGTCTTGGTAGCAGCTGTAGGATTTGTCGCTGTCGTCATCGCGATGGATTTCTTCGTTGTCGCCCTGTTGATACAGCGCGAGCTCGCCATGTTTAGGAGCGTCCTGGGGACGTGGCTTCCGTTCGCGTTGATCTTCGCATCCACATATCTGATCGGCCGCCTAACACGGCCATGAAGCTGTCGCGCGCGTACGTTTTCGAAGGAACTCGCTGGTCTGTGCACCACGCCATCATCGTCTCACGGTCAGGGTCGCTTGCCAGTGAAGTGATTGCGCGCGCAGCTTATGGCCGGAGCCGTTAGGCGGCATGCCATCCACCTTGTACGTCTCTGTACGCGTGGTCTGTCCCGCCTGCGGGGCCGACAAGAAGTTCTCCTCCGCCCCTATCGACAGGTGCAGGAGCTGTGGGGCCGAGTACCCGGTCGAACTCCGCCAGAGTGCCGAAGCCAGTCTGGCAAGGCAGAAGGCGCCGCGTCCGGCCCTCCTTACCGTTGGCATGTATATCTCCGGGGCACTCGGTGTTTCCTGCCTTCTGGGCATGGCCTGCGCAGCGGTTGACGTCGGGCAGTTCTATCTCAACAACGTTCAGGTCAGCGGCCCACAGTTCCTTGCCGTTGCCGGTCTTCCGCTCACCGTGATTGGCCTGACCGCTCTCGGCATCGCCTACTCACTCTTCCGGAACTGGTGGGCTTCTCGTCTCCTCATCGTCATTGCCTGTACCGCGGATGTTCTGATCGCAGTCGTCGCAGCGCTGGTCATCGCCGAACATCCATGGCGCGCCGTCGTGCAGACCCTCGTGCCCGGCACCATCGTTGTAGGACCAATTGCTGCCTATCTCTTTTTCAATCGCAAGGTGGCAGCGTACTACGATGCTCGTCGGCCTGTTAAAGGTGAGAATCGAGGACGCTATGGCGCCTAACACGCGCATGGACCGGACGAGCGCTATCGTTCTCAAGGAAGTCGTTGGCTTGTGCCATGGCCAGCGACTGTTAACCGTTCAGTCTCCGCGCAAGCGAGTGTGTAAGTCGCTTGCAGGTCATGCGCAGAACCGTTAGGCAACGCAGAGATCAGTAGGGCCGGACGCGATGCGCGATGCAACTGGGGGCGTAGGCCGACCGTCGCGCCATCGCTACTGCAGCCTCTGCGGATTGGCCGCCGCCACGATAGTCGAACGGACCCTGATGATCGAAGTCCGCAGAGAAAAACCAACGGACCGGGATGCCGTCTACCGCCTGAACCTGGCTGCATTGGACGACGTTTCGGAGGCAAAGGTCGTAGACCAACTCCGTAACTCGTGCACAGACTACCTAGCTTTCGTGGCCGTCGAAGATGACACCGTTGTCGGGCACATACTGTTCACTCCGGTAACCGTTGAGGGCTGCGCCGTGGCAGGAATGGGTCTGGCACCAATGGCGGTGGTGCCATCCCACCAGCGCCGGGGCATTGGATCTCAACTAGTC
>JBFGJG010000121.1:0-3576 GCA_041577295.1 Gemmatimonadales bacterium | reverse complement strand
CCCCCCTCCCCCCACGTCTCACAACACCTTCAGTTCTTGATTTCCAGTCCCGCGTCGAGCGCGCGCTCGATCCTCGCCTTGGATTCGGTGAGGTGCGCGAGCGTGTAGGCATCGAAGTTGTGTGGCGGCGTGAGACGCTGTGTGATGCGACGAGCGATATCCGCCAGCTGCATCCGCGCCACGGCCCGCGCGTCCGGTGGCGTCCGTTCGGGCGCGTCGATGACGAGCTCGATCATCCGGTCCAGGTGGGCACGCTGCAGGTCACGCCGCATCGAGGTCACGTTCCGTCCCGGAGCGGTCCGGGTCTCCGACCAGATTGTCTCCGTCAGGCCTTGCATGAGCTCGGGGATGGTGAGCACCTGCGCAGGGCCGTACCTGACCTCGGCATCGCGTATCCGCGCGAGTGCCATCGGGTGCGTGACCTGTGCCAACAGCGAAGCTTGCAATCGCCCAACGGTCTCATGCAGTGGGTAGTCGATGCGGCCGCGGAACGTGTTCTCGTGTCCCCAATGGCTCCACCGATCGGCACCCAGGTTTTGCAACACCTGTTGGGGAATGGCGAACGCGGTTTCACCCAGCGCATAGTCCGTGATCATCGCGAGCGCTTCGCGCTGCCGAGCCTTGGGAACCGCCACAAACGGGGCCCGCGCATCGCGGTCTCCCACGTGATCGCGATATTGATACTGGCCGCCGAGATACTTGACTGACGTCCCCACCGCGCGGGCGTACTGGCCGAGCAACGTCTGAAAAGCGTCGGTGACATCCGCGTAGCTTGCATTGTCGACGAGGACATACGCGGGCAGATCGCTCCAGATCTCGCGAATGAGGTCCGCTCGCTGCTTTCCCCACGCCATCGGATCGCTGCTCAAATCGTACACGTTGACCGTGGGATCGAGAGCCCCTGCACCTCGGGCGTCCTCATCGGTGCCGTACGCGTGTCCAGGCATCGCGGCCTCGCGAGCCAGCGCGGCCGCGCGTTGTGGATCCGGTGTGTACGCAAAGGCAATGGCCCACTTGTCGTACGATCCTACTGCCGGTGTGTAGTAGTAGCCGTTCACCTGACCTCGTGGGGCAACGTTGATGCCGGGGTACTCCATTACCGAGCTCGCGAGTCCATTCTGATCTGCCCAGGCGCGGTCGTGCAGCTTCTCGAACGGTGTATCGAAGGAAGAACGAAAGTTGTGGCGCATCCCGAGCGTGTGACCCACTTCGTGCATTGTCACGCGCTTCATGGCCTCGTAGATGTACGCATCGGGCACCGGGTCGCCGGGCGGGATCTCGCCCCGAGCGGCGAGTGCCGCGCGAAGTAACGAGCCCTGCGCGGAGATCTCGGCAGCCATCGTGGCCATCTCGTTTCCCCGCGCCAGCTGATCCAGCTCCTCAGGCTCTGCGGTGAACAGCTCTTCGAGCGCGGCGACGGGATCGATGTTCGCACGCCAGAACCGCTTCCACCCGAGTACCATGTTGGCCTCGAACAGGATGTCGGCGTCGAGGATCTCTCCCGATCGAGGGTCGACGATCGAGGGACCAATGGCACCGTAGCCGGGATCGCTGGACACGTTCCACCGCAGCGTGGCGTAGCGGATGTCCTCGGGGTCGGCGTCACCGGGCAGCGGCTCCGCGCGAATCGCATTGCGGAATCCGGCCGCCTCAAACGCGGCGTTGAACGCTTCGACTCCATCCTTCATTGCCTGCCGGTACGCCAGCGGGACGTTGCGATCGATGTAATACACGATCGGTGTCTTCGGCTCGCACAGTTCGCCGCCCGGAGCGGCCTCACGGCATTCCAACCGCCACCGGTTCACATAGCGTTTGAAGAAGGTCTTTTCATCGTTGGTGAAGTCTTTATGCACCGTCATGAAGAAGCCCACACGTTCGTCCGCCAGCCGCGGAGTCATCAGGGTGTGCGGTAGTTGGGCGAAGGTGTAATGAATCGAAACCGGGACGTACCGACTGTCCGGGACGGATGGGATCGACACGCTCTCGCCCGGCTTGAACGTCAATTTGGCCTGCACGTTCACGTTCTCGGGAAAGGCACGAACCGACTCGAGGTGACTGCGGCTCTTGTCAAACGTGGCCCTGCCGGGCTTGCCAGGGGTGTCCGACACTGCCCGCTCGACCCGGCTGCTGACGCCGGACAGATCGGACAGCATCCACCCGAGCACGTCGATCACGACCGCCGAGTCCTCACGCACGCTCTCGATCTTGGCCGTTTCCAGCACGGACGATCCGAACGTCAGCTCGACGGCGTGGCCGGCCGGCGTTGCAGGGTCTGCCGGGAATCGATGCGGCCGTTGGACCAGGTATACGGTGTTACCGCGTCGTTCGAAGGCGATGACCTTCCCCTCGAAGATGTTCAGCATCGTGCCGCCGAAGACCCCGCCCGCCCCGATGCCCCGCGCGATCTCAAACGCCAAGAGGAAGTCGTGATTCAACTGATCGCGCTTGATTGCGAGGTACAGGTGGTCGGGTTTTTCGTAGAGATCAAACAGTCCTTTGTACTCCTCCGCCCCGGCTATCAACTCGCTGAAGGGCTTGAAGTCGCCGGGCTTTGCGGGGGACCGCGGTTGTTCCTGTGCGAAAAGCGGTGATACCCCCACGAGCACCGCCAACGCCGTCAAGTTGACAAGGCTCTGCATGAGACTGCGCCTCCGTTCTCGAAGTGGAGTAATCCTGATCGGCACCATCCTATTGGACGCGCGAGCGGGATGAAGAGTTTCTCGCAAGTCACTTCCCAATCGGCGTGCCCGGGGGTGCCGCGAGCGGGTCGGTTCGTTGGGTGCCGGGATCGCGGCGTTGCAGGAACCGCTCGATGTCGGACCACGCCAATGCGCGATGGGCCTGCTCGGCTGGGACCGTCGCCTCCCGGGCTTGGATCAAATCGGCGATCCGCCGGAGTCCCCATTCGGCGCCGGCCCGGGCTTCCACACTCGCCCGGGAATCGGACGCGAGGGTGATGAGCGCATCGACGACAACGCGCTCGACGACTCGCCGCAGTGCGGGGTACCGCGCTTCCGGGGCCGCGCCCCATGTCCGGTCTGTGATGCGGCCGATGACCTCCTCGAGCGTGGGATGGTCCGCGTTCCGGCTGGCGAAGGTCGCGATGCGATGTGCGCGCTCGCGCTGCAGGAGGCCGCCGACGATCGTCGTCGCCAGCGTTCGTGCGGCGCCGAGGTTGTCAAATGCCGGTCCGGCGTCCGATCGAAAGGCACGCTCGTGGGTGGCATAGCCAAAGGGTCGAGGCGCGAGCGCCTGGAGTACGCGCTCTGGCAGCGCGAGCTCAGCGGGCTCGAGGGCCCCGAGCACGAGATCCAGCGCCCGTCGCTGACGCTCGGCGTCGACGACCGATGTGACCGGCAGCTCATCGCCGCGCAGCCCGTAGCGAAACCCCATTCCTCCAACGGTCTTGATTGCGGCGTCCAGGGTGTAGCGGTGGTGGAGATAGACGGTGGCCAAGCGCCTGCTCAGCTTCGCCATCGGCTCGCCCGGCTCGACCGCGCGCTCGTCGAATCGGTCGAGCAGTGTGCGACGAACGAACGTCACTCTCCCCAGCTCGGCAAGCATGTCCGTGCCGTT
>JBFGJG010000120.1:0-3635 GCA_041577295.1 Gemmatimonadales bacterium | reverse complement strand
GTGTTGGCCTCGGTGGGGCTGTACGGCGTCATCGCCTACTCGGTGCGCCAGCGGACGCGCGAGATTGGGGTGCGGATGGCGTTCGGTGCTTCGCAACAGTCGGTACTCAAGCTCGTCGTCAGCCAAGGTGTCGTGCTCGCGCTGGGTGGGCTCGTCGTTGGCCTGATCGCCGCCTTCGCTGCCACGCGCTTGGTCTCGGGTCTCTTCTTCGGGGTCACCCCGGCCGACCCGGTCACATTGGTCGGCGTGTCGGTCGTCCTCATGGGCGTGGCTATCGTGGCGAGCTACGTCCCAGCAAGGCGGGCCACGCGTATCGATCCGGTGGTGGCACTACGCGACGAGTAACCCGTCAGCGAATCTCGCAGCACCTCCTGGAACTCGGCTCCGTCGCGTTGCCGAGCCCAGCGGCCGGTGAGGAAGTCACCCTCGCGCGGGCGGGGTTCACAGTAAGGCTTCCATAGCGAACCAACGATCCCCCGGATACCCATCGCTCGAACCGCGCTGCGGTCTCCCCTGCTCTCGTCAAATTTCGACATGATACGTGCTAGACCGCGTAGCGCTGCTGCGCTAGTTTCTCCTCGGAGCAAGCCTCCCACTGCTCCTGCAATCCTGCCGAACAGCACCCGAGGCAACCTTCACTATACCTCGTCGCAGCACGAGAGGCCGGTCGCTGCATGCAGTCACTCGCGATCGAGGACGTGGAGGTTGTCCCTCGTCCTTCACCTCCGGATGCCGGGGCACCGAGCACGATCCCGCCAGTCCACCACGAGCACGTGAGAATTCGCCTAGCCATTCGTAGTTCGAGTGACCGACCACCAGGCGAATGCCGTTTCCAGTCTTGACGTGTGAAGCCTCTCCACATGCGGCGGATATATTGGACACCATGATTTACGTCGCCCTGCTCCGCGGCATCAACGTCGGTGGTGCCAGAAAAGTCGACATGAAGAAGCTCAAGGCCACCTTCGAAGAGGCCGATATGACCTCCGTCCGGACCTATATCAACTCCGGCAACGTCATCTTCTCGACCACGGTGCGTGGCCGCCGCCGACTCGTGAAGACGCTCGAGGACGAGATCAGCAAACGATTCGGTTTCCAGATCAGGTTGCTCCTACGGGACATCAACCGCATGCGGTCTCTCGTGAACGCCATACCCGCTCAGTGGACAAACGACGAGCGAATGAAGTGCGACGTGATGTTCTTATGGGACGGAGTGGATAGACCTTCCGTTCTGAAGCAGCTCGCGTTCAAGCCCGAGATCGACGATGTACGGTATGCATCTGGGGCCGTGATATGGCGCGTCGATCGCAAGAATGTGACCAGGAGCGGGATCAGGAAGCTGGTGGGAACGCCGCTCTACCAACACATGACGATCCGGAACTGCAACACGACTCGCCGGCTGCTCGAGCTGATGGAGGCGTGAGACGGCAAACGGCGACGTTGTTGACATCGGCGTCCGTTTTTCGGTGGCTGCCAGCGGGGCACCCTCCTAACTTCACCCCATGACGAAACACACTCCATCCCGACTCCCTGCCGTTGCGGAGATGGAAGCGGCGTACCAACGGCGCGACGCGTCGTACGACGGTGTCTTTTACCTTGGCGTCAAGACGA
This sequence comes from Gemmatimonadales bacterium, assembly GCA_041577295.1. Lineage (GTDB taxonomy): Bacteria > Gemmatimonadota > Gemmatimonadetes > Gemmatimonadales > GWC2-71-9 > JBDHDH01. The sequence continues at coordinate 2,027 of JBFGJG010000120.1, read as the reverse complement.
CGGGGATCTTCTGCCGCCCCTCGTGCCCCGCGCGGAAGCCACTCGCCCAAAACGTCGAGTATTTCGCATCGGTCCGCGAGGCGATGTACGCCGGGTACCGCGCGTGCAAGCGGTGCCGACCGTTGGAGCGTCCCGGCGCACACCCCGCATGGGTACGGCGGCTCATTGACAGGCTCGATGCCGACCCGGAACGGCGGCTGCGCGATCGAGATTTGCGAGAGATGAAAGTCGAGCCGGCGCGTGCGCGACGATACTTCCAACAGCGCTACGGCATGACGTTCCACGCGTTCGCCCGTGGGTACCGCTTGCGACGTGCGTTTCAGCAACTGCGGAATGGGGCAAACCTCGACGAGGTCGCCATGAGTCACGGATTCGAATCACACAGCGGATTTCGCGAAGCGTTCGGCCGGCTGATCGGCCAGGCCCCCGGCCGGAGTCGCGAGATGGGGCTGGTGACGTTGAGTTGGCTGGAAAGCCCCTTGGGTCCCATGGTGGCCGGCGCCACCGATCAGGGTGTGTGCCTGCTCGAGTTCAGCGATCGACGGATGCTGGAAGCCCAGCTCGACATCCTGAGGCAACGGCTGGGGCCCGTGCTGCCGGGCAGCCACCCGTTGCTCGACCAACTGCGTCACGAGCTCGCCGAGTACTTCGCGGGAACTCTGCAGCAGTTCACCGTACCGCTTATTTACCCGGGCACGCCTTTTCAGACGAAAGTGTGGAACGCGTTGCGGGAGATTCCGTACGGTGAGACGTACTCCTATGAAAAGCTTGCCTGGTCCGTCGGCGCACCGCGTGCGCAGCGCGCAGTGGGGCACGCCAACGGACAGAACAGGCTGGCCATCCTGATTCCCTGTCACCGCGTCGTCAACAAGGACGGCAAGCTCGGCGGGTACGGCGGAGGAAAATGGCGCAAGCAGCTGCTGCTCGACCTGGAGCAAGGAGAGCAGACAGCCCTCGACCTCGTCCCTGCTGACGCACCCGGTAGGGAAGCCGTCTAGCCGGACCAACACCTCGTCAGCCCGCTCGAAGCTCCCTCCACAACACAGCCAGTTCGATAAGCCCGACGAGGGCATCTACCGACCCGCTCGCCGTCGTGCAACGGCCCCTCGTAGCTCGCGGCGCGGTGGCCCTGCCACTCGTTGGGGACGCGCTGTTTGTCGATTCGGAGCGGGGCGGATTCGACTAATGGCAGGAGGGCCGGGACGTGCTCGACCTTGCGAGGTCCACCGACTGTAACAGATCGCGACGTGGCCGGTGACGAACCAGGCCTTCCGGGGGTCTACATGGACAGCAACGGAGCGGACAAATGGCGTCATTTCACACTGATATCCGGAACACACCGGAGCTGAGGGAGCAAAATCAGGTGGACAAGATCCTCGAGGTGTTGTCGGCCCGGTACACGATTGAGCGTCCCTTGGGTCGTGGTGGGATGGCAACGGTCTACCTGGCTCGGGAATGGCACCCACAGCGACAGGTCGCGATCAAGGTGCTGGCTCCGGAACGCGCCGGCCGCAACGGGCGGCGTGAGTTTCAGCGCGAAATCGAGATTCTGTCGCAACTCACCCACCCGCACATCGTTCCGGTGTTTGCGGCTGGTGAGGTGGACGGGCTTCTCTACTACGTGATGCCGTTTTACGAGGGGCAATCGCTCAGAGATCGTCTGGTAGCGAAAAAACGGTTGCCACTTTTGGACGCGCTACGAATTGCGCTCGACGTGGCCATGGCGCTGGAACACGCGCATGAGCGCGGTGTCGTCCACCGCGACGTCAAGCCGGAGAACATTCTCCTCGTGGGTGGGCACGCGCTGGTAGGTGATTTTGGCATCGCCCACTCGTTGAACGTCCTGTGCACCAATAAACGGGCCGGTGCGGTCCCGCCCGCTGGCACCCCGGGGTACATGAGCCCGGAGCAGGCCACGGGAAGTGCGGACATCGACCCGCGCACGGATATCTACAGTTTGGCGCGCGTGCTTTGCGAGATGCTCGTTGGGGAGCTACCGGTCACGTACTACGCCAACGACCCGTTGG
>JBFGJG010000119.1:0-3779 GCA_041577295.1 Gemmatimonadales bacterium | reverse complement strand
GACGGCACGCGCCTGTCGGTGAGCCGAAAGTATCGAACGCTGCTCGAGAAACGTCTCGAGCCACCATCGTGAGGCCCCACCCCCGTCCCTGCACACTGCCCACTGGTCCCACCCCTTCGGGCCTGATCCCTCGATGGTTGGCTATGCTGTACCCCGACGCCATCGTGACCGGTACGCGACCCACACGGGAGGTTTCGATGCGCAACATTGGGAGCACGATGGTGCTGGTTGGAGCGTTCCTCGGTCTTGCCGTTCCCGCACTGTGTCAGGCTCCGCCGTCTGCGAGACGCGGCGATCACGTCGACATCTATCACGGTGTACGAGTGGCCGATCCGTACCGCTGGATGGAGGAGATGGACTCGAAGGAAACGCGTCCATGGGTCCGGGCGCAGGACCGGTACGCGCGGGAGTTTGTCACCGCGGTGCCTGCGCGCGATGCGTTGCGAGAGCGTCTGGCGGCGATCGCCGACGTGACGCGTGAGAGCGTGCCGCTGAAGCGCGGCGAAGGTCTCTTCTTTGTTCAGGGAGACGGGAGCTTCTCACGCCGCACACTCATGTACGCCACAGCGAACATGTCGCCGCGTCAATTGATCGACCCCACGGCCGGCAGCGACTCCTTGTTACTCCGACGCTTCGTCCCGAGCGACGACGGTCGTCTCGTCACCTATGGGGTCACCAGTGGAGCGTCCCGATGGGAGCGGTGGCGGGTACGTGAGGTGGCAACGGGAGCTGACCTTCCCGATGAACTGATCGGACTCAACGGCGCCGCGTCGAGCGTGGCGTGGCACCCAGACGGTAGCGGATTCTTCTACGAGCGCCTGGAGGTCCCACCCCAGGGGGCCGAGTTGACGCAACAGCTCGGCGCCCAACGGGTGTTCTTTCACCGGCTCGGCACCGATCAGTCGGACGATCGCCTCGTGTTCGATCCGGGGGACGAGAGCCTCGCCGTCGCGACCTCGGTGACAACCGATGGCCGCTTTCTCGTGCTGAGCGTTGGCGAGAGTGGCAGTCCCAACAACCGGATTCTCATCCGCGGCATCGGCGACAACGATGGACCGTTTTTGCCGTTGATCGCGGAAGCGGATGCCGCGTACTCGGTGGCGGGGAACCACGGCTCGCAGTTTTACATCTACACGACGGCAGACGCCCCGCGCGGGCGTGTGATTGCCGTCGACGCGCACCATCCCGAGCGCTCGTCGTGGCGAGAGATCATCCCCGAGTCCGCGGAAACCATCGATTCCTGGGTCGGGGTACGAGCCGTTGGGAACCATTTCGTGGTGGGCTACCGGAAGGATGCCTGGCTCGCCGTGAAGGTGTTCACGACCGACGGTCGGCACATGTATGACCTCGAGCTCCCCAAGGTGGGCTCGATTTGGAGCTTTGTCGGGCGAGAGGATGATCCGGTTGCGTACTACAGCCTGAGTGGATTCGCGGATCCCGGAACAGTCTACCAACTGGACGTCCGTACCGGCGCGAGCGCCGTCTTTCGCAGCCCCACGCTCGCGTACGACCCCGATGACTTCGTGACCCGCCAGGTGTTCTACACGAGCACGGACGGTACCCGGGTACCGATGTTCGTTACGCATCACCGTGACGTGCGGCTCGATGGCGAGAACCCGACGTTCATGTACGGTTACGGCGCCTTCAACTGGGCGGCTTCGCCGTGGTTCCAACCGCAAGTCGCGGCGTGGCTCCAGCTGGGCGGGGTCTACGCCATGCCAAACATCCGTGGTGGCGGTGAGTATGGCGAGGAGTGGCATCGAGCGGGGATCCGTCGGAACAAGCAGCAGAGCATCGACGATTATCTCGCGGCGGCAGACTGGCTGATTGCCAACGGTTATACCTCGAAGAATCTGCTCGTCGCCAACGGTGGCAGCGCGAGCGGCCCCTTGGTCGGCGCCGCCATCACCCAGCGCCCCGACTTGTTCGCCGCGAGCGTCATCGACTTCCCCGCGCTCGACATGCTACGGCTCGAGGCGTTCACCGGTGGGAGGGGATGGCGATCCGACTTTGGAACGGTGGAAGACAAGCAGGACTTCCACGCACTGCACGCGTACTCGCCGTATCACGCCGTTCGTGAGGGCACCTGTTATCCAGCAACGATCATCTCGCCCGGAGAGCGGGATGAGTCCACGGTCCCCATGCACGCCTACAAGTTCGCCGCCGCCTTACAGCATGCGCAGTCGTGCGACAAGCCCATCCTGCTCCGTGTCAGTTGGGGTGCCGGGCATTCGCACGGCGCGACGCTGGACGACTCGATGGACACCTGGGCGGACCAGCTGGCCTTTCTCGTCAACGTCCTCGGGCTGGATGCGCCCTTAGTCGGACTGCGATAGCAACGACTGAGCTCATTCGGGCTCCGTTGCCTCTGTGGCTGTCTGAGTTTCGGAAAGGTGGTTTGAGGCCACAGAGGCCACTTTGTGTGTCCTCTGTGGTCTCGCGGTTGGGATAGCAGCGTACGGGAGCAAAGCCACTGGCAATTCATACTTCACAAAGCCAGTTCGCCCGCCTTATCCGTCCACTTGCAGAGTACACGAAACCTTACTACCTCCTCGGGCGTACTTTGTGGTGAAACGCCATCGGTGTTTTTCCGGGGCGAATGCCGCCTCCCCCGCGCATTCTGCCCAGTGACCGTGTCGGTACAATCGGCCCGTGTTACCGACGATGTACAAGACCTAGACGAACGGTTCACCGTGTTCGATGTGATCGCCCAATTCATTGAACAATCGGGTGCCTGGATGTTTGTTCTGGCGCCACTGTTCATGATCGTGGTGGCGGTGCTTCCTATCCCAGCAGAGATCCCCGCCATGTTGAATGGGATGGTATTTGGGACCGCCGTCGGTGGATTGATCACGTGGAGTGGTGCCGTGGTGGGCGCAATGATCAGCTTCGAGTTGGCGTGTCGCTACGGGCGGCCCTTGGCCGAACGTCTCCTCTCCAACGCGACGGTGAACAAAACGGATCACCTTGCTATCTCCGCCGGGTGGCCGGGCCTCATCGTCGCCCGATTGATTCCCCTCATCGCCTTCACCGCCCTCAACTGGGGTGCCGGCCTCACCGCCATTCCGCGCTGGACCTTCTTCTGGACCACGGCGCTCGGCATCGTTCCCGGGGTTCTCGTGTTCACGGCGTCTGGAAGCGGGCTGGCGGCGTTTTATCGCAGTAACCCGCAGACCTTGCCGCTTCTGGTGACACTGCTCGCGCTCGTCGTGGTCTTCACCGTCTATCGCTACCAGCGACGCCACCGCAGTCCCGGGTTGTAACGGAGCACCCCGCGATCCCGTCTATCCCTTGATTCCCTTCTATCCCCTCTAGTCCCCTCTCAATATTATTGACACGCCATGCCGGAGAGCCCTCGGACGGCCGTATTGCTCATGGCGTATGGGACCCCCCCCAGCCTCGCCGAGGCGGACGTGCGCTCGTACTTGGCGCATATCCTCCAGTTCTATCGTCGCACGGCACCCATGAACGAGGAGGTACAGCGGCTTCGGGCGCGCTATCGAGCCATTGGTGGGTCGCCGCTCTACGATGTTACCGCGCGGATCGTCACCGCGACCCAGCGATCGCTCGATCTCGCGTTCCCGGGCGTGTTCCGCGTCTTCATGGCCATGAAGCACTCTCCGCCCTTCATCGAGGAACGGGTCGCGCGCATCGCCGAGGAGGGATTCGAACGCGCGGTGGCGATCCCGCTGTCGCCGTTCCGATCACAGCTGGCCACCGGCGCGTATCATCGAGTCGTCAAGGAGGCCAACGCCCGCCTGGCCGAGCCGATCCACTGG
>JBFGJG010000118.1:0-3799 GCA_041577295.1 Gemmatimonadales bacterium | reverse complement strand
GATTCCATCGAGGAGCCGATCGCGCTCCGCTTCGGTGTACCAATCGTGATGGTGGTCTGGGACGCTGAGAGTCGGTACGTATGGGACCGACGCGAGGCGCCCCCGTCTCCACATGAACCGAAGCACCGTCCGCACCAGGGAGAGCCGGTGGTTGACGGACTTCGGTCCGAGGTGTGATGGCAGGGACGCCTTGAGGAGGTCGATCGCAGGCGTATCGACTTCCTCGATGAAGAGGTGTCCGAGCACTGGTTTGATCTGCTGCCAGTGAGCCTCGTAGGAGTCACGGCTGCGATCCTTCATGGTGGTTGCGGTCATGTACATGTCATACGCGTCCGCAAACAACACGCGTTTCCGACCCGAGATCAGATCTTCGCGTTTCTGTCTTTCGGCTTCGCACGCCTCGGCTTTGGTTTTGAAACCGGCTTTGCGTTGGCGTCCGTGGCCTTCGAGTGTGAAGTCGTACTGCCATGATTTGGCGAGTTTCCTAACGGTCATGCGGTTCGTTCCTTTCGAGCCGGAACTTCCGCATCGCCGCGTCTGGGTTCGTCAGAAAGAGGTCTAACATATCCCGTCGGAATCGGCGCACCCGCAGGCGCCCATAGACGGGAATGCGCCCCGCCGACACGAGGTTTCGCAGGTAGCGGACCGACCAGCCCGTGTACGAGGCCGCTTGGGTGTAGGTCAGCCACGTGGCGACATGTTCGTTGCGACTCGCACCCACCATTCCCTGTTATCGGTTTTGCCCCCTCAAGAGTTGCGCGAGCTCACTGCTGTGCGGCCGCGTGACGGAGAGCGTGCTGAACTCTCCTGACAGCCGGTCCGTTGGCGCGACTTGGCGCTACCTGTCACTCTCGGTGCACTCGTTGTGCACTCGTTGTGCACTCGCGCAGCACTACCTGTCGCTGGCGCGACACTTTGTGTCGTTTCTTGTCGTTCTTGCCAGGAAGTGTCGCGGTTGCGACTGAAAGCGCCAGGTTGTGACTCACCGGCGACAACTGGCGTCAGTTTGGGACTCGCTTTCGGAGGGCAAGGAAGAGTTTTGTCTGCCAACAAAACTGCAAGTGCCTCGCTCCGACGTGTGCCACGTCTATGTTCGTCACTCGATGAACACGCTCAACGCCTTCGGCTTATTCGCGCGCGAAGTGCAAGCGACTCTAGAGGCTAGAAGATCTGATCTCGGCGCTTGCGATTGCCGTATGGGTGATCTGATGCATCGACTCGCCGTGCGGCTCACCTCGAGCTGATAAGCTGATAGCCGCGGCAAACGCCTCGACATTCCACGAGTTTCGAAATCGTTCTACCCCTCCTCTGTCTGTTGCGCGTACAGTCTGAAGACTTGCCGCCAAGAAGGAGGAGCTATGAGCTGGTATCTTCGCTTCCTCGCTGTCGTGCTCGCGATCCCGGTGCCATCGTTGGCGAGGGCCGAGCCAGTCGAATTGGTCTTGAAGGGCGACGTCGCTCTCGCAGCGGGTGTTGACATCTATGATTTGGTCGGTACCCACCTCGAGTTGAAATTTCCCTACGATCCAGATCTGGTTGCGGCGCTCCCCTACGCTTCGGAAAGCGACGCTCAGATCATACAGAGTGGAGGCCCGCCCGGGTTGGTGGAGGGAACGACGGCCTGGACCGTGGTTTCGGAGGAAGACGCCGCAGCAGAAACGGTCGAGTTTCAATGGACTCTGGCGAACCCCGGTTTCCCTGGCACGGCCGGGGTCTCCTTTGGACCGGGGCCGGTTGAGGTCAACTTCACCAAGGAGAGCCTCGACTCGTTGCTTCCAGGTCCGGGGGCTGTAGTCAGTGGTACTCCCGTGATACCAATCGACGCTGGGCTCGTGGACGCATCGTACGGGATGATCGATATCACGGTGTCGGTGACGAGCGTGGTGCCGCCCGAGGAGAATCCTCCTCGATTCGCACTCAGCGGGCAGATCAAATCCAACAAGAAAGGAAAGCGCTTGGCGGAATGCAAACTCAAGGTGCAGGACCTCGATCCGACCCACGCTTACTCCGTCGAGCTGGGCGTTTGCAGCGGCGTTGTGGACGCCCTAACTCCCGAAGCAGCATGTGTCGTGCTCCGCAAAGGAACCTTGACCGCGAAGGTCACGACGCCGTACGAGGATTCGGCTAGCGGTCCGTCCGGCGAGACCGTCAACTGCCCGGCCAAGGTCGTCGATCTAGCCACGGACACGGTGCTGTTTTATGCCGGCAAGAAAGCGGTCGAGCTCAACCAGAAACACGTCTCCCGCGTCGTGGTCTCGTATCCGAGCACTGAATTCGGCTCACTACACGAGGCCATCGATGCCGCGCCCGATGGCGCCACCGTCGAGATCGGCGCCGGAATCCACGAGCTCGACGCCCCCATCACGATTTCTGGGAAGCATCTGATCCTTGCAGGACAGGGGCCCCGTGGCGACGATCGGACCGAGCTCAAAGGCCCTCTTCCCGAGCCCGACGTGCCGATCGTGGCGCCCGAAGACTCCATTGGCGTGCTGAACTTCATCGACGGGGGAAGCGCCGACATCTACGACATGGCTTTCAAGGGATATCATGCCGCCATTGTCGTCCCCGCACCCGACGAGCCCGACGCCCAGGCTCCAACCATGACCATCCGCAATGTCGCCATCTCGGAAACGGTTCGGGGCATTCTGTGGCGTGGGGGCGGAAATCTCAGCATGGAAAGCATGCAAATCAGCGACACCCGGCACAACGGGATGTCACTCAGCGCCACCGAATTCCCTCCCCTGTCTTTCGGAGGGAACAACATTTCCTTGTTCAACGTACAGGGCGCGGGGGTTTATGTAGATACTCCCGGCACGTGTGTGAACGGAGAGAACAATGCGTTCTACAACCTGATCATTGGGGGAAGCGTCGGTCCCGGCGTGGTGGTCCTCAACGGTGACGCTTGTTTCTTCAATATGCATACCTGGTTCAATCGTTTGGCGGGCGTCTACGCGAAGAACGCCTTCGTCCTGGTCAAGGATTCCGATATCGAGTTTACGGGTCCCGACCTACAAACAGGACAGTTTGGAGACGGGGTGATCGCCCTTCCCGGCGTGATGGAGTCGCACGTCGTCCTCGACAACACCAAAATCAAGAATTCCTTCAGAGCCGGCGTGGCAAACATGGGATCGTTTGTGGAGCTATTCGACGTCGAGATACGATGCGCGCCCTTCGAGCTGAACGGAGAGAACCTCGGGGAATTCAACTTCAGTTTCACCGATGGGGGTGGGAATCTCTGCGGTTGTCCCGTGGCAGACGAAAAGTGTGTCGCGGTGTCAGCGAGCTTGGCGGCGCCGACGTTTGACCCACAAGAGTAGCCTTGCTCGAATGACGTGAATTCGGTGTCAGTCACGTCCTCTGGAATCGTCAGTCGTTCGCTTCAGCCGCGCTTCGGGCGGCGGTTGCAGTCGAGGATGGCCTTGCTGACGCGGACGGCGTCGGGGGGTGACCTCGACGAGCTCGTCTTGGTCGATTCAGTCGGGGGCGGTTTCGATGGTGAGCTCTTTGGGTGGGTGAGGATGACGTTTTCGTTGCGGCTGGCGGCTCGGATGTTGGTGAGCTTGTTCTCGCGCGTGCAGTTGACGTCGAGGTGGCTTGGGCGAGAGTGCTCGCCGATGATCCTGCGTTGCCACGGTGCAGTGCGTTGACCTGACGTTGACGTGGCGATCTGAAATCGAGTGATATCGAGTGACGAACCGTGAACACGGCGATGCGGGCAAGTGCCGGCGATTGTTGGGTTTTGGTTTAGATCACTGCGAGTAGGAGAGGTGCACGGATCGTGGGCGGATCAGGTTCGAAT
>JBFGJG010000117.1:0-3950 GCA_041577295.1 Gemmatimonadales bacterium | reverse complement strand
GACGCTCCCATGGGTGTGGGTGACGATCGCATGTATCTTGATTTCCCGCAGCGTTCAGCGGACTCTGTGATTCATCGCCGACTAGGCTCGGACGTCGACGAGACCGTGCAACGGGCCCGGTAACAAAGGATGCGCAAGTCCAGCACGCGAGACGAGACGTCTTCTTGGAGAACACACCTATGAGCGAGTCACCGGCAAACCTGGCCCGAACCTGGCTCCGCGCGTGGGACACGCATGACCTGAGCCTCCTTCGCCTCGCTCCGGATTTCGTGCACACGAGTCCCTTTGGGCGAATAGAAGGTGCCGAAGAGTACCTGCGCATCGTTGAACCGATGTCACGGAAGAGCGTGCGCAAGATCACCGTGAGGGACGTCATTGAGGGCGAGGGTCGGGCGGCCATCACGTACTACCTCGAGACCCCGAAAGGCACCGTCGAAGCGTGCGATTGGGTTTACGTGGAGAGCGGCCGGATTCGCGAAGTGAACTCGTACTACGACAGCGTCACGAATCGGGCGGCCCTCGAGAGCTGATCAATCCGGACATGCTTCGAGCACGGCCACCGGCGCGTCCTCGACTACCCTACGAGCGCGACAATCCGCTATGAAGCACCGGAGCTTGGGCGCACTCGGGAAGTGAACTCGCACTACGCCAAGTATCACGAATCGCGCAGCCCTGAAAGGTGACGAGCATTATGTCGGCAGCTAGCAAACGTCGGTTACACCTCCTCGTTCTCGGTGCTTCGGGCGGCTGCGGTCATTGGCTCATGCGGCTCGCGGCCGATCGGAACCACGACGTGACCGCTCTGATCCGCCCGGGGGCGTCTATTGACGCGCCTCCGGACGTGGATCTGTTGCGTGGCGACGTTGTCGACGGCGAAATCCTCAATACGGCCGTGGACGGGTGTGACGTGGTCGCTTCCTGCGTGGGGATCCGGCGCGCAGGCCTTAGTCCCTGGGGCAAGTTGCTCTCGCCGCCGGATCTGACCGCCCGCGTCGCAGCAAATCTGGTGAGCGCGATGCAGAACTCAGGACCTCGCCGCCTGGTAGTAATCAGCGCGGGTGGAGTGGGCGACAGCATTGCCGCGCTGACGGCCCCCGTTCGCTGGATCGTCGCCCAAGGGAGCATTGGGACTGCCTACCGCGACCTTGCTCGAATGGAGACGATCCTCAGCCACACCTCGCTGGACTGGCTTGCGGTGCGGCCGGTGACCATGACACGAGGCTCACCCACGGGTCGCGTGGGTCCTGTCGAGCGCTACGGTTTACGGTCAACCGTGCGACGAGCTGATGTGGCAGCATGGATGTTGTCGGCACTCGAACAGGATACCCCCTTCGATAACCACACCGTCCTGCTGGGATCCCGATGAGTGGAGGGGTAAGAGGGCGCAGGGTTGGGATCGGCTCGTCATGGAGAACGCGTAGGTATAACCAAACGAACATTCGCGCGAGGAGCGTCATATGGTGAGACAGCAAAGACAGGCAGCAACCGTCCGTGATAAAATGACCGTGCGAGTGATGGGACCAACGGGTGGTGATACGTTCGGCGCGGTAACGGCGGTGCGCGATCGATTCATGATCGACGGGCACGTATCGGGCGGTGGCTTTTCCCTGGTCGAACATCTAATGCCGCCGCGAGCGTTGGCGGCACCGCTGCATCGCCATAGTCGCGAAGATGAATACAGCTATGTCCTGGAAGGTCGGGTGGGTGCTTTCTTCGAGGACGAAGAGCTGTTCGGCAACGTGGGCGATTTGATCTTCAAGCCGCGCGGAGAGTGGCACACGTTCTGGAATGCCGGGGATGCTCCGGCTCGAATACTCGAGATCATCTCGCCTGGTGGGTTCGAACAGGCGTTTCGCGAAATGCACGCCTTGGGAGAGGCGCTCGATCCCGCCTCCATGGCCGAGATTGCCGAGCGCTATGGCGTCGAGGTGGATTTCGAGCGGACTGGACCGATCATCGAACGCCACGGCCTCACGTTTTGACACGCGTCGACCCTAAGCCAGCTTCGTGTCAGCCGCCGGACCAGAGCGATGGGGACTACTTCTTGTTTCACACGCTGGATGGTGTCCTGGTCGCGGTGGCTGCACAGCCGCATATCGACCGAGGCATGTAGGGCGTGACCGTCACCCGGCCTAGTGGCATTCCTGTGGCAGAGCCGCTGGCAGACCGATCGTGGCATCGATTCGCCATCTCGTAATCTGCGTGTTCCGCGACAAAACGAGGATTCTCGTTGCGCAAGGATTCGACGATGTCAAGCGGGAGACATTTCTGCGCCCGCTCGGAGGTGCTGTTGAATTCGGGGAGTTGGCGGTTGACGCGCTGCGCCGTGAGATCCGCGAGGAGCTTGGCGCAGAGATCACGGATCCCGTGCGACTGGGTGTCCTCGAGAACGTCTTTACCTATCTCGGACGGCCGGGTCATGAGATCGTCTTTGTGTACGATGCGAAGTTCGTGGACGCTGATCTTTACAGCAGCACAGATGTGCCGCTGAACGAGTCGGTTTGGGATGGAGGGGCGCGCTGGATCGATCTCGCTGATCCCCTCCCAGCCCCGCTCTACCCGGACGGTCTCATGACCTTGCTGAAACGAGTGCTTTGAAATGGCTGCCATTCGAGACTTCATCGCTGCTTTCTCTCGTTGCCTTTTGTTTCACCTTCAGACCTCAGCGTCGTGATCGCGATCGGCCGTGCTTGGCCAGAGGCCGGTAGCGAGCACCGTTGGCTGGCGCGAGACGATTTCTTGCGCGTCATCGCCAAGTTGATCGACCATGTGGGCAAGAAAGAAAGAACAGAGACCAAGGGCTTTGATGGGAGCGGTGTGAGTGCCTGACAACCGGTATGCCGCTCTGGCCTTCTGGTTGTTATGGGTGCTGGCCAATGCCGTGGGCTGGGGCGTGGGTGGGCCCGTGGGCGTCGAATTGGAATCCATCGGCGACCCAAGCGGGTCTTTGACCTCACTATCGACCCCCAGCATCATCATGGCAGGATATCTGGGCGTGGCTGTGGGTGGGATACTGACCGCGGCGCTGCAATGGGTGGTCCTGCGAGGCCAGGTTCGGCGCGCGGCGCGCTGGATCGCGGCCAGCGTGGTGGCCGCCGCCGCCGTCGGTGTGGTTGTGTTCGCCGTCGGCGCGGTTGACGCTGACGTAGGTTGGGTTCTGGGAGCAGGCTCGTTCGGAACGTTTGTGGGCGTGCTGCAATGGCTGATGCTACGACGGCAGTTCACTGGGGCGGGGTGGTGGATTCTTGCGTCCACCGCTGGCTGGGTCGTGGCACTGCCCGTGGGCGGATTCTTCGGGTGGGCTGCTCTTGGCACTGTCTACGGGGTCGTTACCGGAAGTCACCTCTTGTGGTTGCTCCTCCGTAAACGCATGTCCTAGAGGCTACTGTTTCCGAAATTCTCTACCGCGAGGACATGATGAAACTCGCCGGGACGGTCATCTATGTCGACAATGTGCCCACCGTGATCGATTTCTATGAACGCGCTTTCGGCATCGGTGTGAAGTTCGTAGATCTCGACGTTCAATTGCCCGGTCGGGATCCCAGCGCAACGTATCAGTTTGCAGAACTCGCCACCGAAGGTGGCCCCCTGCAACTCGCCAGCCATGATCTGGGGTCCCTGCTCCTAACGGGGTACGAACGCCCTACCGATGGATACCCCGCCGGTGTCGAGATTGCTTTCTTCACGGATGACGTGGATGGCGCGTTCGACCGAGCCGTCAAGGCCGGTGCCCGAGTGGTGGCAAAGCCCGCCGAGATGCCATGGAAGCAGACGGTGTCGTACGTCCGGAGCATCGAAGGAACGTACATCGGTATTTGTTCATCACCGGGCGCGTAGCCCACGACGTTCATGCCCTGGACCAGGACGGAGCTAGGGAGTATCGCCCACGCAGCCGACGGGAACTTTGTCCAGCATGCCGGATGGGTCCAGTCAGGCACCCCCGGGATGTC
>JBFGJG010000116.1:0-3957 GCA_041577295.1 Gemmatimonadales bacterium | reverse complement strand
CGTTCAACCCGTCGACGACGATCACCCTCGACGTTCCCGAGGAGAGCGAGGTGAGCATGCGGGTGTATGACATCCTCGGACGTCTGGTCCGGGTGCTGGTCGACGGCACGAAGGAGGCGGGTGTACACCGTGTGGTGTTCGAGGCGAATACGATGCCGAGCGGCGTTTATATCGTACTGGCCGAGACGAAAGTCGGCACGTTCGTCCAGTCAATGATGCTGGTTAAATAAGGTCGCACACTAGGCGTGGTAAAAGCCCGGCTCGCAATTCGTGAGCCGGGCTCACACCCATTGCTCAGTCGTCGGATTCCAACCAGGACGCGACAGAGATCTACTCGATCTTGAATACCTCCCGGTGTCCGCCCTGGACACAATCCATATAGCCTTTCATGGATTCACTGAATTCCTTGCGCTGCCCCAGCTTTTCGTGCCCTTCCCAGATATCGCCCGGGCTCTTTACCTCAAACTCCGCGACGACGGTCCAGTAGGTTGTCGCGGTGTCGGTCATGACGCGCGCATTGAAGAAGCCCGAGTCGTCCATGTGTTTGAAGCTCTCCTTGAACATGGCGACGAGGTCTTTGGCGCGCCCCGGTTTGCAGTGGAGCACTTCGCGAACGAGATACATGGTGTTGTCCTCCTTTCTTGTTCAGAGGGATCTAGGTCAAAAGAAGATTTCGAAGTGAAGAGTTTTATTGCGTGTCGATCGGGTTGCGAGCGCGTGGTCCATACGCGGTCTCACGACCGAAGTCGTCCAGACAACCAACACGGCCATGCGGGGCCACCGCCGCTGCCAAACAAACTGGGCCGGCGAGACTTCAATACTGCATCCGAAGCGTCTCGCAGCAGAAAGCGTGCGGTCGCTTACTCCCAGGGCTTCTTGGTGTAGCGAACCAGCTCGGTCCTCTGCTCGGCGACGAGGCCGTCCCACTGCGCCATCATCTCGGCAGCTTTCTCCTGGCCTCCGACCCGTTTCGTGAACGCCGCCATCCAGGCTCCTTCGGTCGGGGGCGTCTTCCACTCGAACTCAGAGACGCCGTCTTTCATCGGAAAGAAGACGACGTGGTCCCACTCACCGGTACTGAAGTCGAAGTTGATGACCTTGCGGCCGATATCTCCGTCGGCCGGGACGAAGTACTTGTAGATCATCTCGGTAGCCGCGTCCGCCTTGCCCGGCTTGAACTTGGTGAATACGACGGTGTAGAATGAAACGTCGTCCCCGTACTTGACGCCCTCCTGTGCGAGCAAGCTGGTCGGTAGTGCCAGCAGGAGGAAGATCAGCGTGATCGTTCTCATGGTGAATACCGCATGTGCTAAGGTGATTGCGCGATGATAGGGGTTGGATGATTGGTGGGCAATACGGTGGCGCCGCTGCGCTCGAGGTCCAGCACCTGGGCGGTGGTTGGTGTGCCGGAGGCCGACACACCTGTGGTCGCCGGGCGCTAATGGCTAGCGGCGACTTCGGATAAAACGGTCGCGAGCCCCTCAATGGGGGTCCAGTACGAAGTCGATACGCTGGACGCGGTTTGTGCACTTGACGTAGGTGTCACAGGTCCCAAAGTCAAAACACAGCTTGTTCGCATTCGCTGTCTTGTAGCCTGTCTTTTTTGCGACGAGGTTGAACCCTTGCTCTCGGCAGTCACTTTGTTTAGTGTACTCGAGGCTGTACTCTCCGTCCGCAGCCGTGAGCATTCCTGCAAGCGGCTCGTCGTCCCACCCTTCCCACAGTTCGACTCTTGCGCCCCACATGGGAGTTTGCGTGTTCGATAATACCTCGCCCTCGATGTGAAGTGTGATAGAATCGTCACCACAGCCAATGGCAAAGGCAAAGCTCGTAATCAACACTACGACATAAGCAGTTCTCATTGCTGTCTCCTCGGTCAGTTCAACTACCGGAGCGAGACAAGTCTATCGCAGGAAGCCGGAGACGATACGGACAATTTCCGTAGAGGAATGGGACGGATTTGGTCCTCGTGGGTTTTTTTGGAAGAACCCCAATTCGCACGCCCGCCTAGAAAGCCAAGCAGGGCTATGTTTGACCGTAGAAAGAGGTGTCTTTACTTCACCACGACCATCCACTTCGTCCGGACGTCGTCACGGCCCGGAAGCAGTAATCTGGCTGGTTGCCTTAGTCGCGCCAGCCGGGTTATCGAGGCCCTGGTCACGGACTCTTGGTCGTGGAGCTAAGCGGAGTCGAACCGCTGACCTCTGCAGTGCGATTGCAGCGCTCTACCAACTGAGCTATAGCCCCGATTGAGGTCCAGATTACTGCCGACTGCGCCCGGCAGTTCCGGTTGCCGATTGAGGGGCGTCGTGAACATCCCACGCCCACGCCGAAGACCGCGTCGCCTGACACGAAGCTCGGCTAGGTGCCAAGGCCCGGACACACCTAGCAGGCTACTCGCACCCCAGCTCCGCCCGCGCCTCCGGATCGTTCACCGGCGTACAGTTTCCCGACGGCAACGCTGCCGGCACGTACCGCATCAGATCGGCATCGTACAACGCTTCCTCCAGAAACGTCACGATGTCTCCAATCTCGTCATCGGTCAGATCGAGCGGACGGAAATAGGGTGACAACCGTGACGACGGCACCGCCGCGTTCTCGGCAACCCCCGCGTTCTTGTACTCGACTACCTCCCACACACTCGCGAACGACGCGCCGTGGCCGTAGAACGGGCTGTCCATCAGATTGTAAAGCTGCGGCGTCTTGAATGTATAATCGTCGTCGGCGCGACCGGTGAATCCGCCACGACCGCGACGCACGTCGTCTGCGATCGCCCCACCGAACGGTCGTAGATCAACGCGCGGGTCCACCGACCCGTCAAGGTCGTTCATCCCGAGCGCGTGAAACGTCATCGAGTTGAGCGCCGGCCCCGTATGGCAGCCGCTGCATCCCGCGCGGCCAAAGAACAACACCGCACCACGCATCTGCGCCTCGGTCATCGCTTGTTTGTCGCCGCGAAGCCATCGCTGGAACGGCGCGTGCGTTGCGAGCAACGTTCGCTCGTACGCTGCGATCGCGAGTGCCGCATTCATCCGGTTGATCGGATCAGCATCGCCACGGAATGCGCGGCGAAACAGCCGTGCATACTCGGGGATCGATGCAATCCGCGACAACTCCACGTCGCCCATCCGATGAACCTCCAGCCCGGCATGCGCCTGTGTCTCCAGCCCGTGCATCCCCAGGAAGTTTGACTCCTTCGGTCCCGTCCAGGACGACTCCGTTCCCGCGTTGTCTCCAACCGCACCAAACTGCCCGTTCCACAGCATCAACTCCTGAAACGCCGTGTTCATCGTCGACGGCGTCCGAATCGGCTGCACGTCGGGCACGCGATCGTCGCCGCCCGAATCGTACTCGGCCTTCATGACTCGCGCCTCGCCCGCGACTCCGAACCCCGACCCACCTTCCGCGATTCCCTGCGGCAGGTTCGCCTGAAACCCGGCCTGAGCGAAATGACACGACGCGCACGAGTACGTCTCGACGGCGCTCTCATACACGTTGTTGACCGCAAGCGCCGTCTCGTGATAGAGTAATTGCCCGAGCCGCACCTTGTCGGCCGTCAGCCGATTCTTCGGATCCTGCGGGATCTTGTGCAGCTGATCGCTGTCGGGCAGTCGATAGAATGTGAGTCCGCCGAAGGGCGCCTGTGTCGCGAGCAGCGAGCGCAACTGTCCGTGCAATGATCGCGACGACCACCGCTGTACATGCGCTGGCACAGCAGTCGCGTCAACGTCCTCCCGCAACTCCGTCAGAGAATTCTGGTCAGCCGCGTCGCACGCAGCCAGTGAAATCCCCAACACTAAGATCACTACCGCTCGGCCAAACCGAGTCGGCACTCCATAACGCCTCGTCATACGGGCTACCGGTCTATTCACGTTGAAGTGCTCCAGCTCGTCGCAGCGCTTGGGAAGTGTCGGCCGCTCCAAAAAGAATCAGCCTGCGATGGCCCGGCGACGCTGG
>JBFGJG010000115.1:0-4059 GCA_041577295.1 Gemmatimonadales bacterium | reverse complement strand
GCGAAGCCAGTGACCGGCTCGCCCGTTGTATCCGTCGCCGCCCAGGGTAGATTACGATGCGGTGTGTGTGCGGGCGGTAGGATGGTCGAGCAGTGACGGTTTGTCACGCCCCGTCCCGCACAGGGACCTGGATGCGGCCGGCTCGAATCCGGCTGCCACGATCGATCCGGCTAGTTCGGGCGCGCGGTGCGAGAGACTTCGCCCGACCTCTACCAGCACAGGTCATCTGACACCAATCAGCTATCGTCGCGCCAGTAGCTCAGTTGGATAGAGCGTTGGCCTCCGGAGCCAAAGGTCGTGGGTTCGAATCCCGCCTGGCGCATTATCCGGTAATCATCCTACGGCGGGTTCCTCGGCACCGACCGAGGATTGCGGTTCCTCTCCGTCGCGCACATGACTCCATCGGTGGCCGTTGGGTCGTCGCGGGCTGCGACATCCGGGGACGTTCTCGCGAGCCGTTGACGAATCCGTGTACCTTGCCCTCGCGCTCTCCACACGCTAACTCCTCAACGAACCCGACGGATGTCGGCCGATACGTCGAAATCGAGCTGGCTGCCGTTGCGTGAACACGAGACTCAGCGGGCGGTCGGGCACCCTCCGAAGTCGCCCGACGACTCCGACCCGTACTCGACGCACAACGTAGGGAGTCACCACATGTCGCACTTCCCTCGACGCATTACCGCTCTGGCGTTCGTGACACTCCTCACACCTCTCCTCGGGTCTCCTGAAGCCCTCGGCGCCCAACAAGTCGACCCGGAACGCTACGACCAGCTCGAGTTCCGCCACATCGGCCCCCTCGGAAACCGCGTGTCGTCGGTGGTCGGTATTCGCGGCAACCGCAATACATACTTCGCCGGGGCGGCGTCGGGCGGGATTTGGAAGACGGCGGACGGTGGCTTGCATTGGGACCCGGTGTTCGACGACGAGCCGGTGCATTCAATCGGTTCACTCGCCGCTGCGCCGTCGGACCCCAACGTGATCTGGGCGGGCACTGGCGAGACCTTCATTCGGTCGAACGTCTCTATCGGAAATGGTGTGTGGAAGTCGACGGACGGTGGAGAGTCCTGGGCGCACATGGGGCTCGCGGGCTCGGCCCGCATCGGACGGATCATCGTTCACCCTACGAACCCCGACATCGTCTACGCAGCCGTCCTCGGCCACGGGTACCAGCCGCAGGACATGCGTGGGGTGTATCGCACCACCGACGGCGGCGAGAACTGGGAGCGAGTGCTGTTCGTGAACGACTCAACCGGCGCGTCGGATCTGGCGATGGATCCCAACAACCCCCGAATTCTCTTCGCCGGAATGTGGCAATTCCACCTGAAGACGTGGACGCGTGAGAGCGGCGGACCGGGGAGCGGGCTCCATATGTCCAAGGACGGCGGTAGCACGTGGAAACGGCTCGAAGCAAGCGGGCTTCCGAAGAAGCCCGTCGGGAAGATCGCCGTCTGCATGACGCCCGCTAACTCCCAACGGATCTACGCCCTCATCGAGACGGGTGACGGGGTTCCGTGGCACGGACAGGAAACCGACAGCGGTGAGTTGTGGCGGTCGGACGATGGCGGGAAGAGCTGGAAGCTCACAAGCCACAACCGCAACCTCGCCGGCCGGAGCGCATACTACTCCCGCTGTGCCGTGGCGCCCGATGACCCGGATGAGGCCTACTTCCTGTCAGCTTCCTACAGCGTGACCACCGACGGGGGCGATAGCGCCAAGACCGTCAGCTTCTTCTCGCCAGCCGGCGGCCCGGCAGCGCCGGGCTGGGACCACCACGACATGTGGATCGACCCGACGAACGCCGACCGCATGATCGTGGGGCACGACGGCGGCGTGTCGATCTCGGAGAACCGGGGGAAAAGCTGGCACCGCATTCAGCTCCCGGTCGCCCAGATGTACCACGTGACCGTGGACAATGACATTCCCTACTACGTCCTCGGCAATCGACAGGACGGTCCGTCGATGCGTGGGCCGAGCCGGAGCCGGGCGGGCGGTTTCTTCAGCCGCGGGATCCCCCGCGGCGCCTGGCACGACGTCGGGGGTGGGGAGAGTGGGTTCGCCACCGCCGACCCGGAGAACCCGGACATCGTCTGGTCGAGCGCGTCCGGCTGGGGCGCACTAGGCGGGGTCGTGGTGCGCTACAACGTGAAGACCGGGCAGTTCCGCCAGGTCGAGGTGTGGCCCGACATGACCGTCGGATGGCCGGCGAAGGAAGTCAAGTATCGCTTCCAATGGACCTTTCCCCTGCACATATCCGCTCACGATCACAACACCGTCTACGTGACGAGCCAGTTCGTCCATCGCACGCGCAACGGTGGGCAAAGCTGGGAAGTGATCAGCCCCGACCTCACCAGCGCTGACACGAGCAAGATGGGGATATCGGGCGGTCTCACACCCGACAACATCGGCGTCGAGTATTGCTGCGTGATCTACGCGTTCGACGAGTCGCCGGTACAAGAGAGCGTGCTGTGGACCGGGACCAGCGACGGGCTCGTGCACGTCTCGCGAGACGGAGGGCAAAACTGGACCAACGTGACCCGCAACATCCCCAACCTCCCGCCCTTGGGTACGGTCCGCAACATCGATGCGTCGAAGTGGGAGGCCGGTAAGGCGTACATCACGGTGGACTTCCACGAGGTGGGGAATTTTGCGCCCTTCGTCTACAAGACCGACGATTTCGGCCGGCGCTGGACGAAGATCACCAACGGGATCGAAGACAGCCCCCTCAGCTACGCCAGGAACATTCGAGAGGACCCCGTACGGCCGGGCCTTCTCTACCTAGGCACTGAGAACAAGCTCTATGTCTCGTTCGACGACGGCGCGAATTGGCAGCCGCTCATGACCAACCTGCCGCCAGCCCCGATGTATTGGATCGCAATCCAGCAACACTTCAACGACCTGGTGTTGGGTACCTACGGGCGGGGCTTCTGGATCCTCGACGATATCACGCCGCTGCAGCAGTTGACCGCCACTGTCGCATCGTCGAGCACCCACCTGTTCGAGCCGCGGGCAGCATACCGGTTCCGCCCGGTCACGGAGCACATGGCAATGTTCGATGACCCGTCGGCTGGGAAGGATCCGCCTTTTGGTGCTTCGATCAATTACTGGCTCGGACAGGCGCCAACGAAGGACGACACGGTTGAGGTCAAGATCCGGATCACAGACGCATCCGGCGACTCCGTCCGAACACTGGACGGTACCACGCACGCCGGAATCAACCGGGTCTGGTGGAATCTGGAGAGCGAGCCGTCGACCAAGATGAAGCTCCGCACCAAGCCCCTCTACGCGGACTGGGTAAACCTCGGCGACGACCGGTCTCGGGAGCCTCCGGAGCAGAGCAGCATCTCCGTACTCGCACCGCCCGGCATGTACACCGTCACCCTGGTGGTGGATAGCCAGAACGTCGGCACACAGCAACTCGAGGTCCGCAAGGATCCCCACTCCGAGGGCACCTTGACGGACATCCAGCAACAGACGGCGATGGTCAACGAGCTCCGGAAAGACATGAACAGCGCCGCTGAGATGGTCAACCAGATCGAGTGGGTTCGTCGCCAGGTGTACGATCTCAAGGCGGTGTTGAAGGACCAGAAGGCGGACAAGGAGATTCTCGAGGCGGCTGATTCGCTGGACAAGAAGCTGATCGCCGTGGAAGAGAATCTGTTGCAGCTCAGGTTGACGGGAACCGGTCAGGACGACGTTCGGTGGCCGCTGAAGGTGGTGGGGAAGCTCGCCTACCTCGCCGACGCAGTCGCCACCGCCGACTTCCCACCCGCTGACCAGCACCGAGAGGTACAGGGGGTACTGGAGCAGCAACTTCGAGAAACCCAACGGGAGTTCGACGGCGTGATGGGAACCGATCTCCCCGCGTTCAACCGGATGCTGCAGGAGCGGGAGCTGGCGCCCGTGATCGCGGGACTACGCTCACCATGACTGCGGCGCCCGACATGGCTGTACGCCTACGGGTGCCGGCGCCTCAGCGAGAGGGCGGTGGAGTTGCGACGGATCCCAAAGCGAGAAGCTGCAGCCAACGGTGCCAAGTGGGATGACCGGTAGCGTATTATG
>JBFGJG010000114.1:0-4171 GCA_041577295.1 Gemmatimonadales bacterium | reverse complement strand
GTCCTGGTCGTAGTTGCCGAGCGGCTGGCTGTTCCAGTGGGTGTGGGCCAGACGTCCCTCCGAGAGCGGCCAACTGTACGCGTATGCCAAGTCCTCGAACCCCATCAGCACGTGTCCCACCTCGGGGTTCATGCAGAACAGCGCGTGGCCTTGATCGAGCAATGCCTTGTTCTCGGCGCTCTTCAGCAACGACTCCACCTGGTGGGCCAGCAACATCCCCTCCGCCGTGAGCCCAAACAGGATGCGACCGCGTGGCTCATATGGCTTGGGCTCGAACGCGATGCGTACGCCCGGTACGGCGTCCATCGCTTCGGCCACGCCGCGCGCAAACCGGTCTCGCATCGCCACGAAGTCGAGACCAAACGGATTCTCATACCCGTCGATGCCGGGCCAGACCACGGCGAAGTCGGTGTCGAGCTCTTTGTTGAGCGCGAGCGCCCTCTTCGTGCGATCGAGCGCGACCTTGCGCGGACGCTCGAGGGGGTTGGAGAGGGATCCCCACTCGAACTGCTCGTCCCAGAACAGGAGTGGGATCACCGTGATGAGCTTGATACCCGTGCTTGCCGTAAACTTTTTCCAGACATCCAGGTTCTTCTCGTTGACCTCGTTTGGATAGTGCGCTTCGAGGCCAACGAGACCGTAGTCCACGAGCCGGGCGGCAATCTCCAGTCGCGGCTCGATTTCCAGGTCCGGCTTGTACTTCGCATGAAACCGGGAAAACGGCGGCGAGAAGTACCAGATGCCGGCGCTGAACCGCAGATCGAGCTCGAACGACTCGAGATGCGCGAGCATCTCCTGCCGGGTCCGCCGCGCGGACTGCGGACGGAGGTCAGGAAGTGCCATTGATATCCACCTGCCGCTTCTTTTCCGCCGACTCGAGGATCGCATCACACACGACCGCCGCCTGATACCCGTCCTCGAACGTCGCACCATAGGGTGCGACGTCCTTGTCGTGCACAATGCAGTCGAGCAGGTGCGTCAGCTCGTGGACGAAGGTGTCCTCCCAACCACCGATGTGGCCGTGCGGCCACCAGTCCTCCCAGAAGGGATGATGGCCTTCCGTCACCAGAACATCGTGGAAGCCCTGTGTCTCCTTTGGCTCCTCGCCTACCCAGAACACTCGTAATTCGTTGAGTCGCTCGAGGTCAAACCGAATGCTCCCCTTCTCACCGTTGATCTCGATCACCTGATGATTCTTGCGGCCGCCCGCGAAGCGCGTGGCCTCGAGTGTGCCAATTGCGCCGTTCTCGAACGCCACAGCTGCAACGAACGCGTCGTCCACGTCCACCTTGCCACCCTTGCGATCCTCGATGAACGTGCGAGTCATCGCACTCACGCTCGCAATCTCGCCCACCAGAAACCGCGCGAGATCGATGATGTGCGCGCCGAGGTCGCCGAGCGCGCCGCTGCCTGCCGCCTTACGGTCGAGACGCCAGATCTTGGGCACGTTGTAATGCGGCATGATCCACTCTTGCAGGTAGATCGCGCGGAAGTGGTAGATGCGTCCCAGCTTGCCACTCTCGATGAGGTTGCGTGCTTGCCGGATGGCGGGGACAAACCGGTAGTTGAAAGCAACCATGTGCTTGACACCTGCTTTGACCACAGCGTCCAGCATGGCCTTCGATTCCTCCGCAGTGCGCCCAAGGGGTTTCTCGCACAGGATATGTTTGCCCGCTTCAGCGGCCGCGATGGACGGCGCCGCGTGGGCGTCGTTCGGTCCGCCGTTGTCGAATAGCTGGACGCGGTCGTCCGCCAGCATCTTACGCCAATCCGTGTAGTGCGTTGCGAAACCGTAGCGCCGCGCCGCTGCCGAGACAGCTTTTTCGTTGCGGCCACAGATGGCGACGAGCTTGGGGACGGCTGGCGGCGGATACACCATATACGGGATTTTGCGAAGGGCGTTTGAGTGCGCCTTGCCCATGAAGGCGTAGCCGAGCATGCCAACACCGACCTCCGGTACAGCACCTCCACCCTTGCCCGCCATTTTGGTAAAACCGGTTTCGCTCATGTCAGCCTCCGAACGCCTCGTCGAACGCCGTGGCCGACGGGGCGAAGTCCTGGCCCCGGATGAACTCGAGCGCCTCGCGTGCTCCCCACTCGCGGTCCATACCGCTGTCCTCCCACTCGATCGAGAGCGGGCCGTTGTATCCAATGCGGTTCAGCGTTCGCACAATCGGATCCCATTCCACATCCCCGCGGCCGGGCGAGACGAAGTCCCAGCCCCTTCTCGGGTCACCGAAGTCCAGGTGCGAACCGAGAATGCTGTTCTGCCCGTCGAGCTGCACCCGTGAGTCTTTGACGTGTACGTGGAAGATGCGGTCTGGAAACGCCTCGAGAAACTTCACCGGCTCCATGAACTGATGGACGAAGTGGCTCGGGTCGAAGTTGAAGCCAAAGCTCTCGTGGTTGTCCACCGCGGCGAGCGCGCGGCGCGCCGTGATAATGTCGTACGCGATCTCGGTGGGGTGGACTTCGAGCCCAAACCGCACGCCCTCTTTCCTGAAGACATCGAGGATGGGCTTCCACCGTTTGGCGAAGTCCTCATAGCCCGCGTCAATGTCCTCCTGGCTCGTGGGCGGGAAGAAGTAGAGCTTGGACCAGACGCTGCTGCCGGTGAATCCGTTGACCACGTCAACGCCGAACTGCTGAGCGACGCGTGCGGTGTTCTTCACCTCCTCAGCAGCGCGTTGGCGCACGCCCTCAGGCTTTCCGTCCCCCCAGATACGGTCCGGGAGGATACGCTGGTGCCGCTCGTCAATGGGGTCGTCGCACACGCACTGGCCCACGAGGTGGGTGCTGATGGCGAAACAGTGAAGGCCATGCTTCTCGAGCAGGTCGCGCTTCTTATTGATGTACGCATCGCTCTCGAGCGCCTTGTCCACTTCGAAGTGGTCGCCCCAGCAGGCCAGCTCGAGGCCGTCGAAGCCCCACTCGCTGACCTTGGCAGCGAGCTTCTCTAGGGGCAGATCGGCCCACTGGCCGGTGAACAGCGTGACCGGTCTTCCCATCGTATCTCCCCTCCAGCGGCAAACGGTTGTACGCGACGTGTCGCCGGGCTCCCCGTCGGGAGCTGATCTCCGGCATCGCCGGCAAAGATAGGTTTCGTGACGGGTGACGGCGAGCGAGCCCTAATCCTTCGATCTGGCTCCTTCGAAGCAGGTCACTCGCACGGGCTGGCATATGCGGCCATTTTTACTGCCTCGCGGCGGGCTAGGGCGCGCCGGTCCGCTACACGATCCTGGCTGACACACAAGGACGCGGGCACGGTCCTCAACCTGATCATCAGGAATTCCGCCATGAAGCAGTCGAGAAGAAAGTTTGTGAAGACGACCGGAATGGCCTTCGCCACAGCAGGTCTCGGCTTACCCGCGGTTCTCGCATCGCCGCGTCGCGTCGCGGCCAGTGATCGCGTTCGCGTCGGGGTCATCGGCTGCAACGGCATGGGCTTCTCGAATTTGCAGTCGTTCCTCAAGCAGCCCGACGTGGAGTGCGCTGGGTTGTGCGACGTGGACCAGAGCGTCCTCGAGCGCCGCGCTGGCAATGTGGAAGAAATGACGGGTAGTCGTCCCCGACTGTACGGCGACTTTCGGCGCATGCTCGAAGCCAACGACATCGACGCGGTGATCATCGGGACACCGGATCACTGGCACTGCCTGATGATGGTCGCCGCCTGCGAAGCCGGGAAGGACGTCTACGTCGAGAAGCCGCTCGCGAACACCATCCAGGAGTGCGACATCATGGTGAGGGCGGCGGAGCGGTACGACCGCGTCGTCCAGGTGGGGCAATGGCAGCGCAGCGGGCAGCACTGGGCGGACGCCCTCGCTTATGTCCACACCGGCAAGCTCGGACGCATCCGCCTCGTGAAGACCTGGGCGTACCAAGACTGGATGAAGCCGGTTCCGGTGCTTCCCGACGAACCCGTGCCTGCTGGAGTGGACTACGAAATGTGGCTCGGACCGGCGCCAAAACGTCCGTTCAACCGCAATCGCTTCCACTTTTCGTTCCGGTGGTTCTGGGACTACGCCGGCGGCCTCATGACGGACTGGGGTGTCCACATCATCGATATGGCACTAGCCGGAATGAAGGCGACAGCGCCGAACAGCGTCATCGCGAGCGGCGGTAAGTTTGCGTACCCGGACGATGCCTCGGAGACGCCCGACACGCTACAGGC
>JBFGJG010000113.1:0-4218 GCA_041577295.1 Gemmatimonadales bacterium | reverse complement strand
GCGCGATAGCCGTACGTGTGTTCGATCACAATCCCAGACAGCCGGACGACACCGTACACGTATCCTATACCCTGCGTCCCACGCTCGGCGTAAACATGCTCCAGATAACGCTGAAACTTGTTCGCGTAGATGCCTAGCGTGTGTTGATTGTGTCCGTCAGCGTGCTCGCGATAGAAGCCTGGCGGTTCAGGACTCTGGTAAACAGGCCCCTCCCAGATCTTCTTTGCTGTAATAGAGGCGAGCCGCGGACCATCCAACAGGTCAAGCCGAAGGAGCCAACGACGATAACCGATAAGCTCTTCGGTTGAAGTGATTGGCTCTGGGGGAGGATCTGGAACGGCAGGTGGCTTGATGTGGGTTGCAGATAGCGTGTTGTTGTAGGCTCGATACGTTGGCATCGACCAACCCGCCTGACTCAGCGTGAGGCTCTTCACCTTCTGCTGGCTGAACAACAGCTTCTGGACCTCGCTAAGTGTCTTCGTCCCACCAAGCTTCTGCCACTCCACGAGCAGATCCTGCATGGCTTTTGTATCGTTCTGTTTGAACGCATCAGCCATAGCAAGCCAAAGCTCGCGCAACTTTCGTGTTTTCGTTCGCGCCATTTTTCGTTCGCGCCATCTCTTTTTCGCGCCTTGGGGTTACGGTAATATACGGGGAGCCCCGTATAAACGCAATACCCACTTCAGGGTGTAGGGGAACTGCTTGTGTGCCCTCCGAGACCAGGGGAGTCGATCTTAGGAACTCAGGTTCACTCAGTGAACATCGAGGTAGAAGTGGTGAGGGCGTGCTCTTTTGGCGTATTCGCAGAATCGCCGCCTCGCCTCAATTAAGCTCCCCGTTGGCGTCTGGGGTATGCCCCTCACGGCACTCTAGCCGGTGACGTTCACGCCACGCGCCCGCAGCAGCTCGATCATCTCCTCGACCGAACCCGCCTGCTCCAGGGCCGAAGCCTCGACCTCAGGCGCGGAGAATCCGCCCTTGCGGCCAGGCTTGTAGGACGAAGCGAGGCGCTGAGCGACCACGTTCCAGTCCATCTCCTGCTCGGCGTCACGCAGCACCGGACGGGCCGCGTTCTTCTGCCGACGGACCTGGTCCGACTGGATGGCCTTGAGGAGCATCTCCTCCGAACCGTACCAGTCGAGGGCCTCGTCGATCGAATCCGAGACGGTGGCCTCGAACTCCGCGGTGATGTCGAGCTCGAGGTTCTGGTTCCTGGTGCTGACTTCAGCAGCGACCTGTGCCATCGGTGTTTCTCCTTGTGGATGGTGAGACTAGGCGTCGTTGCCAGTCTCGGGGGTTGTGTTCCCGGAGGCGTCTCCGCCGAGAACGAATGCACGGACGACTTCAACCGCGTCCGTAAGGTCTGGATGAATGTAACGTCCGAACCGGGAAACCGCAAGCTCTCCGGCGCGGACGAAGGCTCGGGCTTTAGCGTCAAGGTTCGCGAGGGTGTAGGCATCGGTGTCGATGATCGTCTCGACAGGCGAGGGTGGCATCTCGATGCCAGGATCGTCTTGTTGGCCCTCCACGTGGATGCGGTAGAGCTGGTCGATCTTGTCTCGACGGTCGCTTGTTGGGGCACTGTTGCGCGTCAGTATGTTGCCGATTGCTGTGACGCTCTTGTAGTTCAGTGCGCTTGCCAAACTGCGGCGGTCAAAGCCACCCCTAGCGAGAAGCGCGCGGACACGCTCCTTGTACTTCTCGATGACCTCTGGCGGCTGCTTAACTCTTGTCACTCTACTTTCTCCTTTTAGCGGTAGAACACTTCGTTGATCAATGCAAGGACGTGATCAGCACAGTGCGCAGAGCACAAAGGGCCATACTTCGTCTTGCCGTCGATGATCCAGAAGGCTTTCTGGTTCTCAGCGATGACGTGGCCGCACTGGTGACAGTACGCACCTTCGTACATCCGATACTCGACGGTCTCAGGGTTGGCCATGCTTTAGCTCTAACCAGAGCCGCTCGAGAGTATAACTGCGGATGCGATCTGCGCGTTCACGGATGTCGTCAGGGTCCTGCGTCGCACCTGCCAGTGCGTGGGCTCGTGCGGCCTCCCATTGCGCGTCCAACAGCGAGCGTAGCTGCTTGCGTGTCATCAGTCTCTCCTGAACCAGTTGCGGCGAATGTAGTGCCACCCGATGATGGCCGCGAGTAGCGACTTCATTCCTCGGACTCACGCTTGCGCGGCAACGCGTGCTCCTCCTTGAGACGGATGATCGCGAGACTGAGCATCGGACCCATGTGGTCATGCTTCTTGCACAAGGGCCGCTTGCCCACGTAGGATCGCGGATACTTGACTGGCTTCTCGCAGACGAGACACGGACGTGCGGGGAGAGGTTCGAGGAACATCAGTCCTCCCTCCACATGGCGTCCCAGCATCGCTGACACGTCTGCGTGATCAGCAGCTCGCGCTGCTCGTTGGTGAGATTGGGCATGGCATTCTGGATAAGCGTTCCAGACTTCCATGCCGCGAACTGCTCAGGCTGTACGGGGACGCTATGGTCGTCCCCGCAATGGCGGCACCGAATGCGCATTTCAAATCACTCCATCGACGGTCGCAAAGCGAACCACGGGATCATGGTCGAGCATGATCGTCGGCGTTGGGTCGATCTTCCACGACCCTGGGTGATAGCTACCGACAACCAGGCGCATCAGGAACTTCTCTAGCGCTTCCCGTTCGACGTCCGAGAACTTCATGATATGCAAGTCGCTGGGCCTTTGCAAATCTGACGTCGACACGCACACGATCCAGTCTAGCTCGTAGCTTTCTGGATGTGCAGCGTGAAGGGTGATGCTGAGTCTCATGGCGCCTCTCCCTGCTCTGCGAGAAACGCCTGGACTTCGTCGAGCGCCATCGTGACGACGACTTCGAGGTCCTGCAAATCGGCGTAGTAGTCGCCGCGTTCGTCCTCGATCTGCGCTTCGCCAATCATTGCTTCGGCGTCGGACAGATGGTAGAACGCCGCGTGAACCCAGTTGAGCGTTGGGTTCTTCGAGAACTTGTGCCTGCTGTAGGGCAAGCGTGGCGGCTGAGTGCTCATCGCGCAGCCCTCCATTGAAGCTTCTGGGTTTCGAGCATCTCGCGGGCCTGCCAGACACGCTCGCGGTGAGTCTGATTCACGTACTCGGTGATCTGGCGGCGAACAGGACGAGGTTCTGGGACACCGCTCTTGCGGTCCCCAATTACGACGATGGCCATTCGATTCTCCTTTTCACGGTTTCACGTCTGACGCTATGAGTGGGCCTTAGGTGCCGTCTGGCCGTGAACGCCAAGTGGGTCGTTTCCTTGCCACCACCATAGCCCTTGCTATCATTGCTCCCGCTCCCCCACGCTCCTAGAATGCTCCGCCGCCTAGGACCGCGTCGTTCGCGTCATCGAGCGCGCCGTACTCCTCGTCCAGCGCGACGTCGTAGAGCGCATAGTGAATGTCCTCGTAGAGCTCCGCCAGCTCCGCGGTGGTGATGTAGAGGGTGATGAGTTTTGAAAGATCGCCGCCTTGCGTGAACGTCACGATGTGGCGATTCGGCCCGAGTGTACGGGAATCGATGCTCACATTGAGCGGGGAGTCTGGGTGTGTGTGGAAGTTCACGTTCACGGTAGTTCCTCCGGGTCGTAGATCTCGTTTTCCAGCAGGTCGAGTTGGCGGCGGCTGATCGTCGCCTTTGCGAGTCGGATCTCCTCCGCAGGATCGCTGGGGTCACACTGAATCGCGTGCCACGCTGCGAGTGTCTTTGAGAGTTCGTTCTCGAGTGCGTGGAGATCCCTGCGGTCTTCCTCAATTTGCTTTTGGAGTGACCGCCGTCTGCGCTGCATCCAGTCGATCTCGTCTTCGAGCCAGCCTTGGATCGCGTCGCGCATCTCGTCGTTGGTCATAGCACGATCTCCTCACTCCTAGCGCGCGTCGCAGATGTAGACTTCGCCTACGATGACCTGGCTGTCGCCTTCATCGTTTTCTCCTGCGGCGAACTTGAAGTCGCCCAGGTCAATCGAGAACCGGCCCGCGTTGGTGCTTCGGTTGCCGACTCTGACGATGATCCGCTGGTCCCCGCTGTCGAGCACGACACGCTCGCCGGGCTCCATGTGCAGGACGTGGC
Organism: Gemmatimonadales bacterium; assembly: GCA_041577295.1. Classification (GTDB taxonomy): domain Bacteria; phylum Gemmatimonadota; class Gemmatimonadetes; order Gemmatimonadales; family GWC2-71-9; genus JBDHDH01. The sequence continues at coordinate 123 of JBFGJG010000113.1, read as the reverse complement.
TCGTCATGAGTTCCATTTCCTCTTTCTCCTTTTGACGGTTCTCGGGTCCACGTAGCGTTTCCCCGTACCTTAAAGGTAACCCCCGGCAAGGGCTTTGTCAACCCCCACAGGGGCCTCTCGCTG
>JBFGJG010000112.1:0-4354 GCA_041577295.1 Gemmatimonadales bacterium | reverse complement strand
GGCCGAGCAGTAGCACGTGAAAACTCCCGAGGACCAGAATCAGCATCCCCGTGCGCACCTGCCAGATCCAAAGCAGCGATTCCAGGTGGGGCTCGAGACGAGCATCGTGAGCGGCGCCGGGCAACTCGACAAGGCTGGGGTGGCGAAGCTCACGCGCCAGCGCCAGCATGCGCCGTCTTTCCCGAAGCTGCGCCGGGATCTTGCGGCTTGCCATGGCCGCGTGGACAAGAAAAAGAATGAAGATGACGGCTACCGTTGGCTGAGCGATGTAGTAGTCCTCCAGCATGCTCGCGATCCAGTCGAAACCGCGCGCGCCGGTGAGAATCGAGCCGACCAGAACCATATGGCCCCACATAAAGAGGGCAAGGGCGGCACCGCTCAGCCCGCTCACGAGCTCATAGCGCAGCTGGCGTCGCGCCTCTTCTAAAGGAAGCGCCTGGACGCCCGGCACTGCTGCGCCGGGCGGCTGCGGGCCCCTCGGATGTGAGACTTTGGCGGCCAAATTCGGCTGTTCCGCCTCGGCAGATTCCCTATATCGCTTTCTAATTCGTCGCGGACTTGTCTTCGTTGACCCGGATCAACACACCGGCGGACAGTCGCATTGATCCGGATCAATCAGATATTCATTCCGCGCAGTGATCGCCGCGCGAAGGGAAAAGGAGACCCACCGAGCTGATCGTCGTCTATCCCACACGGCTTGACTTGACAGACGCTATCGCCAGAGAAAATACCGGCCCGCGTCAAGCGCGACACAGTCCTCCACAATTTATTGCCAAGCGTAGTGTGCGGTTAAGGGGCGGGCGATACAGGTGGTGCACGTGTCGCTGTCGACGCGAACACTGCCGAAAGGCGCGCCGGCGAGCAGACTGGTCCCTCCCTCGTTCGCCCTTTGGAACACAACGGCATCCACGCCGCGCATAAGCGCAACGCGCCCTTAATTTTCTAAGAGGTTATCCTCGCGGAAGGAGGCACGCAACGCTAACTGAGACCACGGCGCCACGCTCGGATCCGTCGGCTCCCCGCCGCCTAGCAACCGGGTCCACTCCGGGTTGGTGCCCGCGGCTTGAAGCAGAAAGCGAACAGTTTCCATTCAGCGCTCAATCTCCGCCAGCATACCGGCAGGAGCGTGGCCGGCATCAACCGGCATGATGTGGGTTGCCCCCATCTCAAGCGCCGCGAACTACGTCTAAGCAGCGAGCGCGGGGCGTTCGACCGCGACTACTTGCGCCGGCCAATCGGGACCAAAAGCATCCGACAGCCGCTGCCCCGGCCGAATCTTGAAAGATAACAAAGCGAAGCGCGCCCGGCGATGGCGCCAACCCGGCGGCATTTGTCGTTCGCGATTTGGCCGGAGAGCGCGCGCCGCCGGGACGCGATCTTCCCGGTCGCTACTTCAGACCCGCGTAATAGGCCGCGAGGTTCGCGAAGTCCTCGTCACTCAGGCCCTTCACAGCCGGTACCATCATCGGATCGCTGCGCTTTCCGTCCCGGTAATCCTTCATCGTCTTGACGAAGTACGCTTCCTTTTGGCCGGCAATAGTGGGGACCGTGGGCATATTGCTGATGCCGTTCTGCCCGTGGCAGCCTGCGCAAGCTGCGCTTTTCGCCTTGCCGGCTTCCGCGTCGCCAGCGGCATAAACGAAGCCGGCGGAACCGGCAGCGAGGATCGCGAGGGTAAACGACAATGTCACTCTTCTCATGGTTGGGTGCTCCGGGTCGGTGATAGGATTGACTTGACGCGCGCGACGTCGTCCACGGCAAGCTCGGGGTATTATGGCGAGACAACAGTCACGCAATCAACTTGCCGGTGCGCAGGGCGTGGCGCCCTCGCCCACTTCGGGGGCTGTGAAAGTTGGGCCGTACCCGCGGGTAGTGTCCCCCTTTCGCACCCGGGGGTCCACCTTCATACTTGCCACGGGCCCACGTTTTCTCCACCTCAGGCCAGCCTCGGGTGAAATGGAAGAAGGAGATCGCGGATCATGTTCAACCGGTTGAAGAAACGCAGGTTGATCATTGCAGTCGCAGCCGTCGCCGCGGTGGTCTTCGGCTGGCTCGGATTCTCGACGTACCAATACATCCAGCACGACCCCTCATTCTGCACCAGCTGCCACATCATGGACGACGCCTACGGCCGCTGGTCCGAGAGCGTTCACTCCGTGATCGACTGCCACGCCTGCCACACGCCGAATTTGAAGGCCAACCTCCGCCAGCTATATACGTACTGGACGGATCCACCGGAGAAGCCGCGACACGCTCCCGAACTCGAGAACACCGTCTGCTACAAGTGCCACCATACGGGTGATCCGGAACACCCCGAGGCGACCCCGGCGGGAGAACAGTGGCGCGAGGTCCTCGCCGAGGCAGGACACCAGGAGCACGTAAAGGTCCAGCGCATCCAGTGCATCCGCTGTCACTCCACCTCGCTGCACAAGTTCGTGCCGCCAACCGATATCTGCAAGGAGTGCCACACGCGGCTGAAACTCGGTGACTCGGGTATGAGTAATCATCACTGTCTGAGCTGCCACTCCTTCAAAGCGACAGGCCGAGAGAACCTGCGCCCGATCCGGGAGGATTGCCTTAAATGCCACGAGGCCATGCACGTCGGTACCGAGACCTTCCCCCAGAGTGAGGCGCCCATGCACTGGGATTGCAGGCAGTGCCACAAACCTCACGACAAGCAATTTCTAGACGTGGAGGACTGCAAGGGCTGCCATGCGAGTCAAATCGAGAACTCGCCCATCCACGGGGTGGCCGCGCACGCGACCTGCACTCAATGTCACAAGCCGCACACGTGGGCGATCGATCCCAAGACCAGCTGCATGGGCTGTCACCCCGATCGGGAGAAACATGCGATGGGGAACGCCTGTCACATGTGCCACAAGTAACCCGGCCCTGAGACTCGAGAGCGTCGGACCCCCCTCAGGAGCCGGTGCCCCTGAAACGTTCGGGCGACCGAGGCCCCGCCTTCCTCGGGACCGAACTCCGGACGAACAGTGGCCCGCCGGGTGGCGACCGCGCGGGGCGTGGCTCCTGCCGCTCTGATTCGCTCTGGCGCTCACCGACGAGAACTGCGACGGCCGCGAGAGCCGGGCTAATGCCGTGCGCTCCCCCTCGAGAGCCGACCGGCCTGAGGTTCGCGGGTCACACGCGACCCACGGGGCGGGGTGAGCGGTATCTGATTGACCCCCATCAAGTAATTTCGCGATTCAGCATGTTAGGTTGAATCGCGTTCGTTCAGGGGGCACGCTCAGTCCCCATCGGCGTTCTGGCGCAGCGGGTGCGTCACGCTGCAGGGTTAGAAGGGCGACACAGTGCCGCGAAAGTTTCAAGAGGCGTTCACATGAACAAGCATGCTCAGACCGGTCGGCCCGCTCCACCGCCGGACAAGTTGGGCTGCACCCGGGACCTGTGGTGGCACGCCCGCCACGTGACGATCGTGCTCCTGCTCGTATCGACGGCAGGCGTTTCGGGAGCCCTTGGTGCCGATTCGAACAGCTGTGACGACTGCCACAGCGACCCCGGGTTCTTTGCGCGGGACAAGACGCTCTTCCACTACTACCAGGAGTGGCTGAAATCACAGCACAAGTCGGCCGGATTGACCTGCGACCAGTGCCACGGTGGAGATTCCACCGCCGCCAGCAAGGCCTTGGCCCATAGGGGCATGCTTCCACACTCGGACCCGGAGAGCCCGGTCTCCTATCGAAACCAGCCCACCACCTGCTCACGTTGCCACGCCGAGGTCGCCCGGTACTTCGAAAACAGCAGGCACTATAAGGTTCTTAATGCCAACGGCAACGCTGGGCCAAGCTGCGCCACGTGCCACCCGCCTATGGTTAGAACACCCAACTATCTGGAGCTCGTGCAGCAGGCGTGCATGCACTGCCACTACGCGGACAATCCGGACAAGCTCCCGCTTGTTGTCGACGAATTCTCGGAGATCCTGCACCGACGAGTCATCGCCAAGTCTTACCTCGGCTGGATGAGTTTCCACTTTGAATCGCAGAACTGGCCGAACCGCTCGCGCGAGCGCGTCGCCGAACTGGAGTCGCTGTATCACGATGTCGTGAGGGGAAGCCACGACTTCGACCTGACGGATGCCGACGAGCGATCCGCTGATCTGCTCGCCCGCGTGAAGTCGGCCTTTGATGCCGCGTGGAAGGCACGGCAGAGGGACAAGTGAGAGACATCAAGGATATCCCGTTCCGAAGGGGCGCTGACCTTTTGAGGGTGGTCACCTGGGCTCTGGTCGCGGCGGTTTTGGTGCCGGACCCGGTGGTCGCCCAGAGCGACGTCGCGCAGTTCCAGGGCTACGAGCATGCGCCGCCGTTTTCGGTGGTGAGTCGCGAGGAAAAGC
>JBFGJG010000111.1:0-4464 GCA_041577295.1 Gemmatimonadales bacterium | reverse complement strand
GGCGCGTCGTTCGCAAAGAACCCCGCGTACTTCGATCCCGAGAACATCGTCAAGCTCGCGATCGAAGGCGGCTGCAATGCGGTCGCATCAACGTACGGCGTTCTCGGCGCGGTGGCGCGTAAGTACGCGCACAAGATTCCGTTCGTGTTGAAGTTTAACCACAACGAACTGCTAACGTACCCGAACACATACGACCAGATCATGTTTGCGCGTATCGAGGACGCGTGGAACATGGGTTGCGTGGCCGTCGGTGCGACGATCTACTTCGGCTCGGCCGAGTCCGGGCGGCAGATACAGGAAGTCTCCGAGGCGTTCTCATACGCGCACGAACTCGGGATGGCGACCATCCTCTGGTGCTACATGCGCAACTCGGGCTTCAAGGTGAACGGCACGAACCACGAGTCGAGCGCCGATTTGACCGGACAGGCGAACCACCTCGGCGCAACGATCGAGGCGGACATTCTGAAGCAGAAGCAGCCGACGCAAACGGGTGGCTACAAGGCGCTCAACACCGGCAACTCGAGCTACGGCAAGCTCGACGATCGTATCTACACCGAGCTCAGCAGCGATCATCCGATCGATCTGACACGGTACCAGGTCGCCAACGGCTACATGGGCAAGATCGGACTGATCAACTCGGGCGGCGCTTCGGGATCGAACGACCTGCAGCAGGCTGTGCAGACGGCGGTGATCAACAAGCGCGCCGGCGGTATGGGGTTGATCTCCGGGCGCAAGGCGTTTCAGCGCCCGATGAAGGAGGGCGTCGGCATCCTGCATGCGATACAGGACGTCTACCTGAACGACGAAGTGACGGTGGCGTAGGGCTCCCTCAGTGAGGGGGGACGGTTATCGATCGAGTTTCCCCCTCCTCCGTGAGGAGGGGGTTAGGGGGAGGAGGACATCGTCCTCCCACAGCACTCAGCCTGCCCCGGCGAAAGCCGGGGTCATCCCGGGCTTGACCCGGACGCGAGCCCCGAGGGGGCGACTGACGAGCGATAGCGAGTATTCCATGCAACGCCTAAGGCCGGCCTCACAAGCGCAAGCCGGGCTTGCGCCTTGAGCAGGGCAGTGTTTATATCGCGGCCATGGAGACAAGCTCAGACCTCATGGACGCCATCGCCTCGGACAGGGTGATGGACGAAGCGTTTGTCTGGCTCCGCGAGCACCGTAAGGACTATGCTCCCGGCGCGGACGTCTGGGACGTGCGCTGGCGACGGGCGGCGATTAGGCCGCTCGTCCAGCAGTCGCTGAGAGAAGGCGACTACCGGCTCTGCGCTGTCTCCAGTTTCACGACGGGTGGCGACACGCGGGAAGTCTGGTCGGCACGGGATGCCCTCGTGCTCAAGGCGACTACGATCGTACTCACCCGGCACCTCCGCCCGCATCTCTCACGGCGGTGCTACCACCTCGCCGGGGGCGGCGGAGCCAAGGCCGCCGTGCGCGCCGTTGCGGACCATGGCTATGATGAGCTTGTGAAGGAGGCGACAATGGGCAATAAGTACCCATGCCCAATTCCTTCCGGAAAACACCCTGTTTCGGACGAAGTCGGAACGGTAGAACAGGCACGTCGGCCCGTGCAGGCAACCCCCCGAGATCAGAGCGGCCTATGACGTCACCAGCCCCTCCCGTGTACGAGGACAGTCGTTACCGGGAGGTGCACCGCGGCTTCGCCGAGAATGCCTGAGTCCCCCTCAGCGAGGGGAGACGGATCGAGCTTAAGTTCTCTACCTCGAAATACCGGACGCGCCTGCCTCAGAAGTCGCGACGAGGCGGGACGACCTACCCTTCCAACCTCTGGCTGGAGCGGCTGAAGGTTAGCCGGGAAGTACTGAGGCTAGTTGCCGGCATGTGAGGCAGTCGCCGCTTACGCGGACGTCGTACCAATAGCGGCTCGTGGAGCGTCACCGTGTCGGGAAACCGCGTCGGCTATCGTGGCGGAGCGCATTGCTCGACACCAAATAGATGCCCCGGCGCCGCCGAGGGCGCCGGGGTGACAGCATTCAACCCGCTGCGACCTTCGTTACGGCAAAGTGAAGTCGACGTCCACAAAAGCCTCTTCGGGTGTGGGGGTCTCGAGTATTTGTGGAACTTCGGTGTCGGGCTGGCTGGGATCGGCGAATGCGACTGCACGCAGGTCGTTGGGGTTCGGGCCAACGCCGTCGAAGACCTTGAACGACGCGCCGCCGTTCTCGGCATAGCCCTCTGTCGCCACATCGCCTTCAAAGAAAGCTTGAATGAAGGCAAGACGGTTACCAGCGGCGTCAAGTGCCTCGACAATGACAAAAGCGCCGGGGATGTTCAACACGTCAACGGAGGCCAACGTGTGCGACGTCACGCCAAACGACCCGAAAGCGGTTGCTCCCGAGTTGAGAGGATACGAGTCGGTGATTATGACATCGCCTGCGTTCGCTACGTTGTCGTTGTTTGCGTCGACGAGCTTGGCGATGAGCACATCGACGCCGTCTTTGAAGCCGTCGCCGTCCGCCGGGTCTGCATCGACATAGGCTATCGCAAACACGGTTTCCTCATCCGGGATCACACACCCGTCGTCGACATACACGCCGTCATCGCTGGTGTCCTCCTGGCCCATACCGCTCGCCCCTTCGTCGCCGGGCAGGTAGTCCGACACGTCGCCGTACGTGTGGACGGGATTGCCGACGTGCTTGCCAACGACTTTCTGGGGCACAAAAATCAGGTCGACCTTGCCCGCGTCTCCGCATCCCTCAGTACACGCCGGGTCGTATTCGGGTAGCTTATGTCCGACGTGGCAGACGGCCACCTGGTGACCCTTGCCGAGAACGAGCTCGTCGCCGGGATCGATCGTCGCTCCTGTGTCCGGCGCAATTGTGCTATCACAAGCTGCGATCGTCAGCGCCGACATCGCCAACGCGAGAACCCCCAGCATGAATGTGTTGTAGCGGCCAGCCACCGAGATTAGAACTTGCATAGTCTCGTCCCGCAATTTAAATGAATGTTTCGCCGCCACGACCGCCGCAAAACCCAGGCTCCTGAGTTCCATCCCGGTTTGCGCTCACGCCACCCGACAAGCAAGTGGAAACGGGCAGACCGTGGCCATGATGAAGTTGTTACGGACGCGACTATCGCGCAATCAGTACATTCGCCCAATTCCTTCCGGAAAACACCCTATTTCGGACGAAGCCGGAACAGTGGCACGGCCGCTGCAACCGTCCAGGTTATCGAATCGACTTTTCCCCCGCCTCCATGAGGAGGGATTTGGGGGAGGACGACATTCTCACCCCACAGCACTGAGCCTGCCGCGGCGAAAGCCGCGGTTATCCCAAAGCACAACGTCATCCCGGACTTGATCCGGGATCCATCCACCGTATGAGATAATCTCAAATCTCACATGGATTCCCGCTTCCGCGGGAATGACGATGGAGTCGCACGTCGCCACTACGTGGCTCGTGTCCCGCTCCGCGGGGGAATGGTTATCGTTCTAAGTTTCCCCTCCTCCGTTGTACAGGCCGGGAATTACGCGGAGACGAGGCGCATGGTGTGGTGATACAAGCACGGCCCCTTGACACCGACTGTGTTCGGGCCCACGCTCGCGTGTGTCGCGCTTCATGGACGAGCAGACGCCGCAGATAAGAACAACACCCCGACATGCCCTTCATCGGAAGGACCTGCCGGGGCTTTCACTTCCTCGGTTATCAGTTTACCCGACCGGATTGGGCGTTGCGCAGAAGACCCTCGCACGCCTTGCCGAACGCAGGACCCGGCTTCATGAGCAGGGTGCGCTCCCGGAGCGCATCGGGTCCTACGTGCGGCACTGGCGGCAATGCGTGACCGGAGGGCTGGGGAGGCACGGCGTGACCGTCGACGCCGCGTTGGCCGCGACGGTCCTAATCCCGCATGGACTTGACGCACGACCACACGCCGCCGAAATCCCTATGGCACCGGTAGATTAAGATCAACGTCGATGAACGGGCCGTCGTTTGGGTCGAATTCCCGACTGAACGCGGCTCCTGTCGGCTCACTCGGGGAACGCTGATCAATGGTAATTAGGTCGCTTGACAAACCCCCAAGCCTGTCGATCATGATTGAGGTCCGGAGAGTCACACGGGAGAACTCCTGATAATACTCCTGAACCGGCCCGCCCCCGCGATCGAAGAACACAAACTCGGCTGACCCACCAACAAGAAGACAAGCGACATGACCCGCTGATAAAATCAAACATCTATCAATGTTATGTTCCTTCACATTCACATCGACGAAGTCACCAGACGCAATAGACGTCGGAAATTGCCCCATCTTGATCATGTCGCTCGCCCCGGGCTGCCCGTCACCGTTCTCATCCACTAATTTTGCTATTAGCACGTCCGTCCCCTCCTTGAAACCGTCGCCGTCGTTCGGATCGACGTCGGTGTAGGCAATCGCGAAGATGGTCTCTTGGTCCGGGATCACACACCCGTCATCCACATACACGCCGTCATCGCTGGTATC
>JBFGJG010000110.1:0-4470 GCA_041577295.1 Gemmatimonadales bacterium | reverse complement strand
TGGACGCGGCATGCGCGGCTGCCCGGTTCCCTGGCAGATCTGAACGCCGAGCCGGGTGTGAACATCAGCGCCGGCGACCCGGCCGGAGCGGAGTCGTATGGGTATCAGCCGCTCGACAGCATTCGCTATGAAGTCTGCGCAAGCTTTGAGCAGGAGACGGAAGCGACGTCGCCGGACCGGGCTCGCAACCTCTGGGCTCACGGATCGGGACGCCAGTGTTTCGAGCTCGAGGCAAAAGAGATCGAGCGCACTGATGCGGGACCGGCGCGAGGAGAACCGGACCAGGTTCCTCGCCAGCCGGCGGCGCGAAACCCGAATGACGATGAGACTCCAGGAGGAGCGGACGAATGACCGCCGGACCTTCGAATAATCCCTTGTCGGCCCGCTGGGGCTTGTGGCTTTGGTGGGTGCTCGCCGGCGCGGCGGCATTCATCGTCGGCGCCCGCGTCACGGCGGCCTTGGGACCCCACCCGGTCACGGCCGATTACTTCGGCTTCGCCGTAGGGGGAATCCTGTTGGGGCTGCTGCAAGGGGTTGGGCTGTGGCGACGGGTGGCGCGGGCGACCGCGGCGTGGTGGGTGCTGGCCGGCATCTTCGCCGTGACTGTGATCGGCCTCATTGTCTTCGGGCGCGGGGGTGGGGAAAACGCCGAGGTGGGTTGGATCGTGGGTTCCGCCTCGTTCGGGACGGTGGCGGGAGCGATGCAGTGGTGGCTGTTACGGCAGCGGGTCTCCCAGGCAGGCTGGTGGGTACTCGCCAGCACGGGCGCGTGGTTGGTGGGCATGGCCACGGCGGACCTGGGGGGGATGCCGGTGCTTGGGACCGTGTACGGGGCGTTGAGCGGTGCTGCGCTGATTCAGCTGCTGCGCCGACCACTCGGCCACGAGCGTGGACCTGGCGTTGGCGACGCTGGGCCGCGATGGATGGTATGGGTTTCCCGCGGTTTCAAGCTCACGGGTATCCTCGTGGGCGGATTCATCGTTGTGATGATCGCGATCGCTATCCCGACGATCATGTCAGTGAATCGAGACCCTGTCGCGCCAATGTACGCGGAGAACTGCGCGGTGTGCCACGGCGAGAACCTGGAAGGGGCCGCGCAGGGTCCTGCGCTGGTTGGCGCGCCCTTGATGCACGGAGAAACGGTCGCCGCACTGATTCGGAGTATCGACCGCGGCTTTCCCGACCGTGGCATGCCCGCCTGGTCTCAAACCCTGGACGAAGCCGACGTCAAGACGCTGGCGATCCTGGTCGCCGAACGGCGCGCCGGGCTGGGATACAACGAGTTCAAGATGGACAAGGAGCTGCTGATTCCTGCTGGGCCGATCGAAACGGAGCTTGCGACCTTCCGGCTCGAAACGGTCGCCGCCGGCATCGATCCATACGCTTTTTCCATCGCCCCCCTCCCCAACGGGCAGATCCTGGTTACCGAGAAGAAGAAGGGGCTGTCGATCGTGTCTCCCGATGGCACGCGGTCCCACCCCATCGAGGGAACACCCGCGACGTCCCAGAGCGGAGTAGTCCGCTGGGGACTGGACTACGGAGTCGGTTGGCTTCTCGACGTCGCTCCGCATCCCGACTATGAAAGGAACGGGTGGATTTACTTGCACCACACGGAGGTGTGCAGCGACTGTGGCGGCATGGGCACGAAATCCATGAATCGCCTGGTCCGCGGGCGGATCGAGGACAGGAGATGGGTTGATGAAGAAGTCATTTGGAGTGTCCCCGAGAACTTCTACAATGCAAACGCCGACATCGGGGCCGGTGGCCGGATCGCGTTCGAAGCCGAGGGGCATGTGTATATCAGCGTGGGCAGCAAGGCGGCACCGTTCGAAACGATTCAGGACCTTGGCACCCCATACGGCAAGATCCATCGCGTTCACGACGATGGCACCATACCCGACGATAATCCGTTCCTGGACGTCGACGGAGCACTGCCGAGCGTTTGGACGTACGGGCATCGGAATCCGCAGGGCCTCGAGTTCGACCGCGAGTCCGGGGCACTCTGGAGTTCCGAGATGGGACCGCGGGGTGGTGACGAGATCAACCTATTACGACCGGGAACGAACTACGGCTGGCCGCTCTACACGCTCGGAGTAGACTACGACGGAGACCCGATTGACTACTTGCAGGATGTCGGCCTGACGTTGGAGGATATCGAACAACCCGTCGTCGATATCACGCCATCAACCGCCGTATCCAGCTTTGTCATTTACGATGGCGACGCGTTTCCCACGTGGCGGGGCCATTTTCTCGTCGGCACCCTCATCGGGACGGAGCTGTATCGCATGGTGATCGAGGATGGCAAACACGTGTACACGGAGGTCCTCCTCGACGATTTGGCGCGCATTCGTGACGTGGAGACGGGGCCGGATGGCTTGGTGTACCTGTTACTCGAACACGAGGCCGGGAGTCGAATCGTTCGACTGGTGCCGGGGCGGTCGTAAACGCCACGCCGCTCTTCTCGAAAGGTGAATGAACATGGCAAGCGTGACACACATTGGAGTGCTCTTCGCCGCGCAGTTGACCGCGGTACTGATGGCGGGTGTCGGTTTCGTGTGCGGAGTGCTGTACTCAGGCATTGGATTCTTTATTGACTTATTCGGACCCGGATTGAATACGGGCACCGCGCTCGCGTTCATGGCCCTCGTCGGCATGCCCATCATCTTCGCAGCCTTTGGTTTTGTCGCGGGGGCTCTTGGGGCGCTCGTCTATAACGTGTTCGCGGGATGGTTTGGCGGAGTCAAGCTGGAAATGGACTTCACCCAGTGAACGTAACGGCCAACGTCAACCTCTGATGCGTCGCCCGTTGGTAGGCAAGAGCCAAGCGACCAACGATACGACCCAGGTCAATTGCCCGCGTAGGCCTGTCCGATGGCAGCAGCCGCCGCAGCGTATCCCTCGCTAGTGAGATGTCCGATGAAGTCGCTGTAGTCGGCGCAGGTGCGGACTTCGGGGGAGAACCCGGCGAGGATGTCGCCGACCACCACACTGGCGATCCCCTCGTCGATCACTGGGTGATTGGTGGAGGCACGCTCACCGTCCGGCGTGCACACCTGATGGCTTGGGCCTCCGACCACCGGCTGCAGCAGAATGGTGCCGACGCTCGGCAGTTTGGTGCGGATGTGGCCGATCACGGTTTGTATATGTCCGGCCCACCAAGCGGGATCACTCTGGAAATCCGCGCTAATCGTTAGCAACACGCGATCAGGCGCATTCGAGCCAGACACACACGGCGACTCGATGGGACGGGACCAGCCGTCGAAATCGGGATTTGCCCACAGATCGATCGCCCCACCACTGCGCCACACGAGCTGCCACGAATCGTCGTCCACCAACGTCTCGAAGCCCGAGTGGTACCACCCGGCAGACTGGCTGTAGCCAATCACGTGCGTGCACGCGAACTGCGTATTCGGAGGCGGCATCGTGTCCCCGGGGTCCTCCGGACCTTGGGTGTTGCTGACACAGCCCCAGGCAGCTCCAAGCGCGACGGCCAATACGGCGGGTAAACAGCGTGGCATGATGACTCGCGGACTGGACTCTGAAAGATGGCAAGTCACGTGGATGGCGCCCGTGATTGGGCTCACATGGTCGGAACGGGTGATAGGGACCTCTTGCCTACCCGAACACCTCACCGAACACCCTGAGGAAATTCTCGCCAAGGATCTTGCCCACGTCCTCGCTGGAATAGCCCCGGGCTTCGAGCCGTGCTGCCACGTTCACGATCTGAGCGTAGTCGTCGAATCCCTCGATGTTGCGTTCGCGAGACTGGATATCGGCCGTCACGTACTCGTTGTAGCGTTGCGTAAAGACGGGATACGCCGGTGCCCCGTAGGGATCGTGCTCGTGGAGCGGGTAGGTACCAATCGAGATGTCCGTACCGATGCCGACGTGATTGGCGTTGCCCGCGATCTGGGACACGTGGTCGATGTGGTCGATGAAATCATCCAGGGTAGGCCGCGTGGTGCTGTTCGGTCTCATGACGAGGGGCCCCCACGAAACCAGTCCCACCACACCGCCTCGGCCGATGCACGCGCGAATCTGCTCGTCGTCGACGTTTCTGGGGTTGGGGACCAGGGCGCTGCAGTTGGAGTGGCTCCACACGCAGGGGTGCGCCGAGTGGTCGATAATCTCGAGCGTGGTGCGCCGGCCCGTATGGCTGAGGTCGAGCACGATGCCAACCCGGTTGCACTCCTCTACCACCCGCTGGCCGAGGAGTGAGAGCCCGGCATCCGTGCGATCCAAACACCCGCCGCCGAGCTGATTATCCGCGCTGTAGACGAGCAGCATCATGCGGAGTCCCGCTTCGTGGAACGCCTGCACGCGGCTCAGTTCGTGGCCGATCCAGTCCCCGTCCTGTGCGGCCAAGAACAGTCCGGCTTTGCCCTCGCGCTTCATGCGTCGGATGTCGCCCACACTGCGCACCACCTTGAGCCCCTGGTGCTCGCGCGCGATCCCGTGCCAGTACATGAG
>JBFGJG010000109.1:0-4732 GCA_041577295.1 Gemmatimonadales bacterium | reverse complement strand
GAGGACCAACGCGTTGATTCGGTTCTTCGACGAGCGGGGGCTCGAGCGACCGCCGTGGCTCCGCGACAAGCGCTATGCCGAGCTCGTGCGGTTGGGTCCCGAACCCGAGTTCGTCGACTTCGGCACGCTGGAGGTGGACCCCGACAAGATTCGGCGCGCGTGGCAGCATGGCTACGATCGCGCAATGGAGGCCGAGCTCGTGAAGCCGTTCACCAGTGTGGAGGAGCGATTTACGACGATCCCGGTGCCCAGGCGTGTTCGCTGAGTCCGAGCGAAGTAATCTCACCGGAGGGCAATGGCGTTGGTGGTTCCTTAAGGAAGGGGATTCACGATTGGAACCTGTGACAGAGGTCACCACCAAACAGTGCGTGAAATCAAGATGAGATTTCTCTGAAACTTCTGCGCGTTGATCCTCTTGCCCGAGTACGCTTAACAAGAGCACAGCACGTCGATTGGGCTGATGACACCGCGTTCCTCAGCCACGACGAATTGCGCCGTCCGGAACTCGCACTTTTCGATATGCGGCGGTCGCAGGCTGCCTGCTCGATGAGCGTGATACTGTTGATCGTTGCGAGGGTGGCTTGGCCTTCCCGCGTCTGCGGTCGTGCTCGACGTGCCTGTACCCGTACGTCGTCCAGTCATCGCTCATGCGCCAAGCCCCCTTTGCTCGCGAATCACCCGCCTCCGGTGATCTGGACTTCCTCGCGGGCCCTGACCTCAAACGTGAAGCTCCCCAACACCACATCCCGGGGCGCCCCCCGCTCCCGGTCCATGGACTGCCCCGCTGGCGGATCACACCAACCCTCCGCCACCACCACACTGCCCAAGCACACCTCTGCCGTCCCATGGCCTTCGGGCAGCAACAAGCGAAACCCCCCGTGCCGCGGTAACAGGACACACGTGCGCCCCAGCACCGGTTGGTCTCCCACTTCCACGCATAGCGCAAATGTCCCATCGCTTCCCGGTGGCGACCCGTTGATCGCGATCTCTCCGACTACGACGCCCAAGTTCCTCAAATCGAAGCGGTGGCTTGTTACCACGCCCGCGGTCACGGTTACGCTCACCGGTTCGACCAGATCCACCCAACCGCCGGTGGCGCGGTCCCGGTCGCTTCCCGCATAGCGGAGATGCAGTTCGTACACATCGGGCGGCAGGGTGTAGGTGGTGTGCCGGTCGACGATCGGCCCCAACGAAATCACCTTCCCCGCGTTCTGCGGGTCCCGCACATAGTGATCGAAGGCGAAGTCAGCCCACGTATCACTGGGCGGCGCTCTCAGGTACTCCACCTCCACCTCCAGGCCCGTGGTGCCGATGTCGCCTGCCGGTGGAGGGATTGCTATCCAACTCGGGGAGCGATCGTCGCCCGGGTGTTGAGTCAGGTTGGTTTGCCCGGTACCGTCCTCGGCCATCAGGTAGATCTCGCCGACGTTGGTGACCTGGTCGGGGAATCGCTCGAACACCAACCACGCGCCATCCGGGGACCATTCGGCATTGGCATCCACCGCCGGGTGGTTGGTGAGGTTCGGGCCCAAAACCCCGGCGTCACTCATCAGAAAAATGTCCCAGTTCCCGCCGCCGGGCCGATCGCTGGCGAAGGCAATCGAAGCACCGAGGGGATGCCAACTGGGGGAAGTGTCGAAGGCCGCATTGTCGGTCAACCGGGTCACGGCCGTGCCGTCCTTGTTCATGACGTAGACTTCGTAGTTCCCATCCCGATCCGAGTGGAAAGCGATGCGACCACCGTCGGGCGACCAGTCGGTTCCGGCATCGAAGGCGTCGTTGTGGGTGAGCTGTCGGAGGACCTCGCCCGCGAGGTTCATCACGTAGATCTCGAAATCCCCATCCCGGTCGCTGATGAAGACGAGCTCGCGCCCGTCGGGCGACCATCCGGGAGCCAGGTCCGCGGCCGAGTGATTGGTCAGCCGTGTCGGCACCGACCCATCGGCGTTCATCACGTAGATCTCATAGTTGCCAGCCCGGTCGCTGCTGAACGCGATCCGGCTCCCGTCGGGCGAAGGGTTCGGCAACCAATCCGTGGCGGTGTTGTCGGTCAGCCGAGTGGGTACCGACCCGTCGGCCGTCATGTCATAGATCTCGGAGTTCCCGTCCCGGTCGCTGGCGAAAACGATCCTCATGTCACAGAGGGAAGGGTCACATGAAGGAGAGGCAACGGTTTGGAACGAGGGTACGAGAAGCTGGTCGGGCTGAACGGGGTCATCACACGTCGCGAGCACAACGACGATGAGCGGGACACCTATGAGACGCTTGAGCATGAGTACACCTCCTCGTCGAGGTGTCGACAGCCGGTCAGTGACTCGGCGATCTCGTCGTCGCAGGCGTCTTGGGGCGTCTACGGCGGCGGGGCCACGAGGGCCACCGGCGGAACTGTGGTCTTCTGATGGTTTCTTTAGAAGTGGCTTGTGCGTGAAACCGTCGTGAGATTCCCCTGAAACTTCTGCGCGTTGGTCGCACAGAAAATGGACTCTTTCAGTCCTGTTTTTTTTTCTTAGCTATCCTCGGTACATCCCTGGCGAGCCCAAACGAGGGGACCCAGAATGACGGGGAAAGCCAAGCGCCCGGCCCCGCGCCGGGCGCTTCGCTTTCCACCAACGGCTATCACGTCGAATCCAAACGTGTTGAGACTTCGTTGAGACCCCGTCCGCTAGCTTGGCGTCCGTTCGCTTCCGGAGCCGCATGGACTTCTTAGAATGGCCCCGGCTGTATTGGCCGGAAGAGCTAACGCTCATTCGCGAGTTTCTGACCGATCAGGAGTTTGCCGAAATGCTGGGGCGGCTCAGATACCTGCTGGCGATGCCTCAGATGGGCGACGTGCCGCTGTTCCCGGCGCCGACGGACGACACCATGTCGGTGCGCCGAGAGACGGTCGCGAAGTGGCTGTTGAACGCTGAACGGTTGGCGAAGTTGCCCAAGCTCGTTGGCGGGACCTTTCACCCGTACCGCCTCTGGGGGACGGAGCGCAAGCACCTGCCCGACGTCGCCGTGGCCGCCGCTGGTGGGTGGAAGGACACGGGCGCGCTGCGTCAGAGCTACCTGCAGGCGGACGGTGCGACGGTGCTTCGCGTGGTGGAGAACGAGGGTTAGCGGTTACGTTTTGGACACACTCGCAACGGGACACCATCTTCGCAGCTGTAAGCCCTTGCTCCGCGACTGACGCCGGGGCTTAGCATTTAGAAACGGACAGGGTGAGCTCGAACCCACGCAACGGTTCCCCGTTCAGTCCGGAGAGCGTACAAGGTTACCTCGAATCACGACCTTATGACTCTTTCGCTCTGAGCGAGTGCGCGATCCGACTCATTTCCCTCCGCCGAGGTCGCACTCTTCGACCACGATTAGGCCAGAATTAGGACCACCCCAGGTCAGCGGTGGGTTCCATCCGGGGAAGGAGCGCTACCCGTTCCTGGCCGAGCTCGAGCAGGATCTGGCGCGCTTCCCCGAGGCCTGATTCGGTGAGTCACCGCGCATGCGGCCCCAGTGCCGGAGAGTTGCCCATCAAGAGTTGCCCATCAAAGGAAAATCATAACCGCGGTTGGTGCCGGCTGCCATCAGGTTTGGGGAGCATTCGAAGCCCGGCCGAAAACCGCCGGTCAGGATCATGGCGGCGTGAACACAGATTACCGTCATCCACCTTCGCTTGGTCAGAGGCCAGCCCGGCCGCCGCGCCATCGATGATCCGCCAGCACGACGGACTCCTCTATTTGGCGGGGCGACACCTTCCAATACCGCCGCAGCAGCCGCTCCTTGTCACCCGGTCCAACCAGCCGAAACCCGTGCTTCTCGTAAAAACGAATCGCCCAGCTTGCCGCCTTCCAGGTGCCGACCAAGACCGGCCGATCGGTTCGCGCGCGAACGTGGGCGAGGAGCGCGGCACCGTGGCCTCGCCGCTGGTGAGTTCGTCGCGTGTAGGCGTGCCGAATGAGCGCGACGTCTTGCACAAATTGGAGGCCCATCACCGCCATCATGTGTTTTCCCTCCTCACACGTCCAAAACTCCACGCCTTCTTCGATCTCGTGGCGAAGGTCGTCCCGCGACATGTAGTGCTCGTGCCAGCAGTCCGATGCGATAACCCCCTTGTACGCTCCGGCGGCATCATTGATGGTGTCGTAGATCGTTCCGAACTCAGCCGGCTGGCAGGGGCGAATCATTGCTCGCGACCGCGGGACTGGAACCGGCGCCCGACTGTGTCTCAGCCTCACCAGCGGACCGGATCATGGAACAGATCGTGTGCAGCATATTGCCTCCAATGCTCTATACGCGTTACTGGATCCGATGCTAGCGCTTCGTCAGCGAGATTATCGCACGCCGGCCGCTGCCCTGCTACGAGGCGAACCCTGGATCGCCGTCGCGCTGTAATAGCTGTAATAAAGGAATCGTGTCGCCACCATGAGCACCTTCGGGCCGGTCGCTAGGGTCCTCTATGGGACGTGATGTACGGCTGGAGGGCCGGGAGGGCAAGGATGGCGGGCAGGCGCGTTTGTCGGGATGGCTGGGGCCAGCTGGGGCGTCGTCGACGCTCCCGATCCCTCCCGTGCAGCGGCAGACTCACCTTTCGGGCAGGCCATTCCGGCCTCCGGATCATCTGTGTGACCAAGGAATGGGTGGCGAAGTGGCAACACCACGCACAAAAACATTCAAGAAGATCTCACACTCGCTTAATGCACCGGTAGCTAGTGCAGGCTTCAAAGGCAGGATCTTTCTGATGATGACGTGCTGT
>JBFGJG010000108.1:0-4760 GCA_041577295.1 Gemmatimonadales bacterium | reverse complement strand
TCGAGCTTGGCCACGGCCATTTCGTCATTGACGATGTCAATTGAGGCGATCCGCCATCCAGTTCGGCCGTAGGTGGGACGTGGGCGATCGCGCTCTACGGCAGCTCGGAACGTCATGGAGTTCGCCGCCTCGCGAGGGGCCTCTCCGCCTACCCAGAGGATACGTCCCTGATCCATGGCAAACACGTCGGACAGGGCGTCGCCGTCTCCTTCACGCCAACCGTTGACGAAGCGCGTCATCAGGTCGCTGAGCTCTTCGACGGCGCTCTGATTCTGAGCAGCTAGCTCTTGGGTGCCGATCGTCATGCACCACAAAGCTGTTGCGACAGGTATCCACTTCCTCATTCACCACCTCCGAGAAGAGCGCGTTCGGACCAGAGGTTAACGCGAGGCGGTAGTCGTTGACCAACAGGCGGGCTGCGGCACATTTTAAAAGAAACTCCTGCTGACGCGGTAGGCTAGGTGGTCCCGGGTCACTCGGCTTACACATCGCGACCCAGAGTAGGCATTGGGGTCGCGCAGCAGAATTCCAAAGTCGTTAGGCAGTGCAACACGGCATGCGACTACTAATAATGGCCCGCGGGATCACCGGCGTCCTGGCGGTTGGGCTCGCCGCAGAGTGGCTGACGGCCTGTGCAAACGAGCTCCCGGCTGGGTTTGTTGCTCGCTACAGCTATGAAGCCATCTTTGAGACAACGCAGCCACCCGACACCCTCGTCGGGCAGGTGCGTCTGGCACGCACGGACGGCGATTCGGTGTTTGGCACGTTCGAGGATCTTGACCCAGACCCTGACGATGCCGCCCAGTTTGGGACGGTCTTCCCACTCCGGGGCCGCGTTCGCGGGGCAGGATTGGATTTTCAGATCGCTGCTCCCGGAGTGCGGATTGACCACGAGGGCACTCGGCTAGACGGTACCGTTATGGGCACATGCACTGCAGAGGTCTTCGACACCCCACAGCCTCTTCCCTGCACCTTCACCATGTGGGATCAGTGAATGGACGGCACTGCCTAACAAGCGCTTGGAGCCTGCCGGGCGCTCGGGGGATCGGTATCCCGAAAAGGCTGGCGCCGCTGCCGAACAAAGGAAATGATGATTGGGTATGGCGGGCACGACGCCCTCATGCTCAAGCGCTGACCGTTAGGCAGGTACGCATGATAGAGTTGCATTCGACGATCACCTGCCCTCACTGTGGGCACGAAGCTGCCGAAGAGATGCCCCAGAACGCCTGTGTTCACTTCTACCAGTGCGTGAGTTGTGGCGAGATGCTGCGCCCGCGCGAAGGCGAGTGCTGCGTATTCTGTTCGTACGGTTCGGTGGCGTGTCCGCCGCGACAGCGTGAAGAAGATGGCACTGCCTAACAAGCGCATGGACCAGCCGACCGCGTACGTTTTGAAGGAACTTGAGTAATGATGCCCCTGGCCTTGATCGGGATACGTTCACCGAGCGGTGCGGCCCGCGAGCGAGTCGCTCGCAGGTCATGTGCTGACCGTTAGACGGTTATCCCCATTGACTGAAGGTCACCGTGGTAGCTGACGTCTGGGACGGCAGTGCCGCATATGAGGCCTACTGTGGTCGTTGGAGCCGCCGAGTTGCGGCTGCTTTCGTCCGCTGGCTGGGCCTCCCCGCGAAGCGCGCCTGGCTCGACTTCGGATGTGGCACCGGGGCCCTGACACGCGGAATCCTGGCGGCCACGCGACCACGTCTGGTTATCGGCTGCGATCGGTCCGCCGCCTATGTCGCCTTCGCCCATTCACAGACCGCCGATGAGCGCGCGAGGTTCATCTCGGCTGATTTATCAACGCTTCCTCACATCGACGGCGGTTTCGACGCCTTGGTTTCGGGCTTGGTTCTCAACTTCCTTCCTGCTCCTCTCGAGGTTCTAGCTGCGATGAAGGCGCGCGCTCGACCAGGCGGCGTGCTCGCAGCGTACGTTTGGGACTACGCTGAGGGAATGCAGATGATGCGACTCTTTTGGGACGCTGCCTGCACCCTTGATCCGCCTGCCAAGGAACTCGACGAGGGCACTCGGTTTCCTTTGTGCCAGCCAGACCCGCTCCGACAACTGTTCGAACAAGCCGGCCTTCGTGAAGTCCAGGTGCAGCCGCTGGAAGTAGCAACCGTGTTCCGCGATTTCGACGACTACTGGAACCCGTTCCTCGGCGGCCAGGGACCTGCACCCGGTTACGCCATGAGCCTGCTCCCGGAGCGGCGGGACTGCCTCCGGAATCTCCTTCGCTCTCGGCTTCCCGTAGAATCCGATGGCAGCATTGCTCTCACGGCCCGCGCCTGGGCGGCGAAGGGGATTGCCGTCTAACACGCAAATGCAGCTGTCCGGCGCTTGCGTTGCTAGAGGAAGCCATTCATCTATGCAGCAACGCAGATCGAGTTGGGCCCGCAGCAGAACGGCAGATCCGTTAGGCAGCAACCTGAGTTCGATCATATGATAAATCTTCGTTATCCGATAGGCGAGTTCGAGATGCCTCGGCGGCGGCTGTTGCCAGACGCCCGTTCGATTGCCATCCAAGAGATCGCCCAGGCGCCGGCAGGCCTTCGAAGCGCAGTACATGGCTTGTCCGACGATCAACTTGACACACCCTACCGCCCCAATGGCTGGACCGTTCGGCAGGTCGTACATCATCTGCCCGACAGTCATATGAACAGCTACCTGCGCCTCAAGCATGCATTGTCGGAAGACGTGCCCACCGTCCGTACCTACGATGAAGCTGCCTGGGCCAAGCTGCCGGATGCAGCGGGGCGGATAGAGGGTTCGCTGGCACTTCTCGAACACCTGCACGCGCGATGGGTCTATCTATGGGAGCGGCTGGCGGAGCCGGATTGGGGTCGGCGCTTGCGGCACCCTGAGCTTGGCGAGATGGGAGTTGATGAGTTGCTGGCATTATACGCGTGGCATGGCAGGCACCACATCGCTCACATTGCTCGGCTCCGAGAGAGGGAAGGGTGGTAGTACATATCATCCTTGCGATATTGCTGTCTAACACGCGCATGGACCAGCCGAGCGCGTACGACTCTTAAGGAAGCCGAATGACTGAGCGCCTGGCGTTGACACAAGTACGTTCACCGAGACGCGTGGCTGGCGAGCGGTTCGCTCGCAGGTCATGCGCTGACCGTTAGGCGACACGCCCGAGACTTCTACGACGACTCATGACCACGACTGCCGAGGACCCAGTACTGGCACGCGGAAGCGGGCGAGGAGACGTCTTGCTTCGGAGGAGCCGAGTATGAAACTGCACGAGATCGGCCTATATGCCGCGGATCCAGAAGCTAGCAGGAAGTTCTACCACGGTATACTCGGGCTGAGGCTAGATCATGATGAACCGGGCCTAGCCGTCTTCGACGGCGGCTGGCCCGGACTCGAGATCGGTGCTTGCTCGGGCTATCCGGATCGTGTTCACATATCGTTCATCGTCGACGACGTGGATCGGTTGGCCAACGACCTTCGGGCGAGAGCAGTGGAGTTTGAGGGTCCTGCGGATATTCATCTCGGTAAGCGAGGCATCATGCTGACCGACCCTGACGGTCTCCGCGTCCTCGTACAGAGTCCGACGGGCGCATCGCCGGAGTGGCTCCAGGGTATGGTGGCCAAAGAGCACGAGGGAGGTGCCGCCTAACAAGCGCTTGGAGTCTGCCGGGCGCGCCGGGGGTTGAGTTCTTTGAAGTGCTTGCACCGCTGCCGAACCGAGGAAATGATGATTCGATATGGCGGGCAGGTCGCCCGCGGCTCAAGCGCTGACCGTTAGGCGTCGGAAGGCCCTACCCGGCGCACCTTGCCGAGGTTCAGAGGAGTACCAATGATGAAGAGAGTCACCGGGATCGGAGGGATCTTCTTTCAGGCGAAGGACCCAACCGCACTGCGCGCCTGGTACAAGACCCACCTTGGCATCGATGTTCAAGATTGGGGCGGTGCCGCATTCCCCTGGGCGGACGCCAATGGCCGCCCTATGAAGGGGACCACCATCTGGTCTATTGGAGGCGCCGACGGGGACCAGTTTGCGCCGAGCAAGGCGCCGTTCATGGTCAACTATCGAGTGGACGACCTGTCCGCACTTCTTGATGCCCTTCGTGCGGAAGGCTGCAACGTACTTGAGAAGACCGATGATTCGGAGTACGGAAAGTTCGGGTGGGTCATCGATCCGGAGGGTAACAAGGTTGAACTATGGCAGCCGCCAGCGGGGCAATGATGCTCGGCGCCGGAACCGCCGCGCCGACACCTAACAAGCGCATGGACCAGCCGAGCGCGGACGTGTTCAAAGGAAGCCGAATGACTGAGCGCCTGGCGTTGATTCAGATACGAACTGAACGCCGCGTGCCCCGCGAGCCGGTCGCTCGCAGGTCATGCGCTAACCGTTAGGCCGCCTCCGGATCGCCGCGATCGCGAGCCCATTGAAGTAGGATCTCTGGCAAGAGAACCTTCACGCGCCAACCAACGTGATGTCAATTAGGATGCAAACCATGAGTGACCCGTTTGTCCCACGCGTCGGCGGAATCCTCAGCGCCGACATTGCCGTTCCCGAACACGAACGTGAAGTGCGCTTCTACTCACGTGTACTCACCACGGGCGAGAATCCGCTTTGGCGCGAGGATCTGATGAACAACCGAGGCATGCCGATCATCGGCTTGGGCGCGCGCAGCGCGGAGTATGCTGACCTTCCGCTCCAATGGATGCCGCACATTCAGGTCGCCGATGTCGCAGCCAGTGTGGAGCGTGCGCTCGATCTGAGCGGGAGTGAGCTCATGCATG
>JBFGJG010000107.1:0-4944 GCA_041577295.1 Gemmatimonadales bacterium | reverse complement strand
TGGTACGTGCGGCGCGCGCCCGCACGCAGCGAAAAGCACGATATGAGCCAAGAGCAACGAACGCCTGACCGTCATCATTCGCCTCGCTCGTACATTGAGCATCGAAGCCTCTTCGCTGCGGAGATCCGGCAGTCTAACGGTGAGCGCATAAGCTGCGGGCGTGATCAGCGCTCATTGGACAACGATGTTGACCGAACTCGGATGGAGCCAGGCGCACGGTCATCACTTCCTCACAGCGCACGCGCCTCCGCAGCTTCATGCGTGTGTTAGGCAGCAGCAGTTCTGGTTCATCCTAAGCGGGGGCGGTCGCCGGACTTGAGTTGTCGATCGATACTATCTACACGCTCCTGCAGCTCGATCACATCGCCGCGGAGATGCTGCACCTCATCGACGAGATCACGCCACGCCGCTTGGTCGACCCCGGAGCTGCGAAGCCTCTCGAGAATGGCTCGGCCCATTTCCGTGCGAGATGCAAGCCAGAACGACCCGAAGACGGCCAGCACCGGAAGTCCAAACCGAAACGCGATGATGCTCAGGATACCGAGAAGCGCGCTGGGATCCACTCTCGATTCCTCCGAAGGTTTGCGAGTCGGTGCTGCCGCCTAACGGTCGCGCATGACCTGCGAGCGACCGGCTCGCGGGCCACACCGCAAAGTGAACGTACTCGTATCGATGCCAGGCGCTCAGTCATTCCGCTTCCTTTGACAACGTCCGCGCTCGGCTGGTCCATGCGCGTGTTAGGTGGCAACGCCTTGCGAGTTATTGCGACGCCCTCCGTGCTGACCCGTAACGTGCGGCAAAGTCGCGAACGAGTTCTGACGAGTAGAAATCGGTTTTCGCCAAGTAGAAGGGACCCGTGCTCGAGAAGTGCCAGTCAAGGTAAGGCCTGGTCGTGTGACTCGAAACGAAGTAGTACCAGGCGCACCCACCAAACAAGAAGACGTACACGTGGTGACCATCGTAGCGAGACGGTAGAGGCTCCATGATAGCCGCGTGGACGACCTTGTCTTGCTCGTCAACAAGGGCGAGCGCGAAGAAACTATAGCGATCGTCCGGCCCCGAATCGCCTTGCAGCAATTGGCCACGAAGCCGCTGCTCATGCCTTCGACCCAAGGTGACATTGGAGAAGACATCAAGCGACGATACGCCAGCTCGCCACAGAATAGACTGATGGAACAACTTGAACCGGCGGTACTCCAGGCCCTTGATCGCGATGATCTCATCGGGGATTTGGCTGGGCAGGATCTTCTCCTCATACCATTTTTGGGCGAAGTAGCGTTCGTAGCGGCCGATCACTTGTTCGCATTGTGCGCAGAGGAGAGGCTCGCGGAGTCCTTTTTGCAGATACCGTCGCTTGGGAGGATTGGCGGTGAGCTCCGCGGCTCGGTGCTTGTCGTCGTACGCGGGTCGATACAGGAACTCCGGAATGATGTGCGAGTCTCGTAGAGGGCGGACTCGGCAGCACAGCCGACACGCGGTTGGCACTGGTTGCCGCCTAACGGTCAGCGCTTGAGCTGCGGGCGCCGTGCCCGCGATACACAATCATCATTTCCTCTGATCCGCACCGCCGCCAGCCCTTCCGGGATACCGATCCCCCACGCGCCCGGCAGCTCCAAGCGCTTGTTAGACTGCCGGGAAAGAGTCCCTTAGCTGGAGGGATTAAGCAACAGTTGCCAGGTCGCGGATACGCTAGCTCGGATAATGACCTCCTGCGGCGTGATGGTTGGGGGCTCTCTCGTGGCGGTAACCATGACCGCCTCCAGCCTGACAGGACTACTCCTGGTCTGCGCTTCTTCTGTCCGCAACTCGAGGAGTGCACCCAGCCGACCTCCTGAAGCCGCAGCGAGCACCTCGGCATCGCGGCGTGCACTCGCAACAGCCAGTCGCAACGCTTCGTCGCGGCCTTCGCGCGGCGACGCAACCGCATATTCAATGCTCGAGGTGCGGCTTGCCCCACTCGCAATGACGGCATCGATGATAGTGCCCAGGCGATCCAAGTCGTGAATCGTGATGCGAACGGTCGAGCTGACAGAGTAGCCGCGAGGTTGGTTGCGCTGGGAGTCCCATGCTTGGCGAATGCCGTAGCTCGTCGTTGGCAGTGAATCTCGGGGGAAGCCGAGTCCTTGCAGTGTATCGAGAACCGCCTGAAGGTCGCGCTTCATCCTGTCGGCAGCGTCAACAGCCTTCGATTCCGACACCTCGACGTTGACCTGGAGGATAGCATGCTCCGGTGCAAGCCGAACCTCGCCAGTTGCAGACGTAGCAATGATCGGCTGTCTGTGTACCGGTGGTGCCTCCTGCGCGACTGTGACGCTTGACTGGAGCGCGAGGAGGAAAGCTATGGAGAGGACAAATCGGAGCATGGATCTCCCCCGATGTCAGTGCATCGCAGTCTAACGGTCAGCGCATGACCTGCGAGCGACCGGCTCGCGGGCGACGCGGGGTCTACTGCGTACTTGGATCCAGGTTAGGCGCATCAACATCAACTTCCGCTGAAACGTACGCGCTCGCCAGGTCCATGCGCTTGTTAGACAGCTCCGTCAGCAGAACCGCTCAGTCTTGAAGACGACTGAGATGCAGGAGGAGCTGACGCCACCACGCAGGCACGGCTCCCGAAACCGCACACCACACGAGTAACGCACCGATCACCAGGAGGAGCATGGCGCTCGCGAAACTAAGTGCCCCCTCAAACCAGTGATGGGCCACCCGCTGGATGCCGATAAGCCCAAGTGTAGCGGCACCGAGGAGCCAGAGCATCCCGAACAGGCCAAGACCGATTCGACTGGCGACGCCGCTCGTATCTGGCGTTGTTTTCGTGGTATCCATGGGTCGCGAGCTGTCTAACGGTTACGCGGTTCTGCTGCGCGGCTAGGATGGTGACTCGTGAGCGTGAGCCGCAAGGCGAGCGCTCTTCTCACCAAGAGGCCGAACCGCGACAGCAGCAGCCGCTTGTTAGGAAGCAATACCGATGAGCTTCTGCGATTCTGGTGTAGCCTTATGCTACTCAAGTCCCCCCTCAAGGCGAAGAAACCGAGCCGCGTTGTTGTAGAAGATATCCCGCTTCTGTTCTTCGCTCAGGAAGTCGGCCTCCTCAATCGCTTCGATCGCCTCGCCGATCTTCTCGGGCCAGCGCATTTGGTCGGAGCCGAACATCAAGCGTTTTCCCAGGCCGGCACGCACGAGGGCCTCAAGGTATTGGTGGAAAGCAGGGCGCGGGATGACCCAGGACATCGTCGACAGATCGCCATAGAGGTTGGGGTAGTGATACATCATCGCGATCATTTCGTCGAGGAACGGGTATCCGCTGTTCTCGAGGAAGACCCTGAGGTTTGGGTGGCGAACCAGCACCTCCTCGAGGAGAAGCGGATTGCCCGCGGCCGTGCGGAATCCGGGCAGTGACGGACCAAGCCCTGCGGTGTGAATGAGGACAGGCACATCAAACTCCGCGGCGAGTGCAAAGTACGGTGCGAGGGCAGGATCGTTCGGCGCCACGCCGTAGAGCTGCGCTCCGATCTCGCCCATGCCGGCAAGGCGGCCCGCAGCATACTCTTCTCTTAGCATCGTGGGTGGCAGTTCACCAGGCTCCTCAATGAAGGGCGACGCGATGAACCGGTCGGGTGCAGCCGCGACCCAGTCCTGGACAGTCTCTAAGTCGGCACTGCTCAGGAATCCCAGGACGATGTTGTGGCGCTCCATCACCTCCAGGGTCTTCTGGAACGACTCTTCCGGAGTCGCCGTAGCCGCCCCTTCGGGCTGGCACGGGAACGGGCGGCACGGTGGCGGTGCTCCAGCCGGCAAGGGCAGCGGAATGTGGTGCGCATGCATGTGCATGTCGATGATCGGAGCCCTCTCTTGGGCACTGGGTGCGACGCACGAGAGACTCGCGAACAGGAGGAGAACGGGTGCCAACAAGAGATTCTTGGTTCGTGCCCACATAAGTCGACCCCTTTGCTTCCTAACTTCTATTGGACTGAAGTCTGTAGCTCATTATCGGACCCCCCTACCGCAGCATAGCCGCGTGCGACTCGCGGTGCTCGGTTTCAAATCCTGCCGTCAGCTCACCGATTGACCTCAAGGGCCTCGGTACCGCGGGTGCGCGTTGAGTTGCGCCTGATCCGCAGTCTAGTATGCGTCTTCGAGGTCCCGGCTGCCAGATCCGCAGGGGCCTCGGCGTCACAGCTGATCGGCCGGGCTCCGGACGCCGAGTCCGGGCCGGTTGAGCACGTGGGTGTAAATCATGGTGGTGCGGACGTCCTTGTGACCCAGCAATTCCTGAACGGTGCGGATGTCCTGCCCGCGCTCGAGGAGATGCGTGGCAAAGGAATGACGCAGGGTGTGACACGAGGCCCGCTTGGAGAGACCGGCCCGCAAGACGGCAACCCGAAAGGCACGCTGCACCCCGGTAGCGTGATAGTGCCACCGGTGGCGGCGACCGGTGACCCGGTCTTCGTAGATCCGCGTTGCCGGAAATACCCACTGCCAGGGCCACTCCCGACCCGCGACCGGGAGCTTCTCGGCCAGCGCACCGGGAAGGGGAACGCACCACTCGGGATCTTTGAGATCGGCTTGCCAGCGCCGCTCCACTCGACGCAGATGACGCCGCAACGTTGGCTGGAGCGCCTCCGGGAGCGTCGTCACCCGGTCGCGCCGGCCCTTGGCATCGCGCACCACAATCCGGTTGGCCGAGAACTCGACATCCTTGACCCGCAACCGTAACGCCTCGAGCAACCGCAGGCCGCCGCCGTACAAGAGCCACCCCACCAACCGGGGAACGCCATCCAGCTGCGCCAACACCTGCCGTACCTCGGTCGGCGTCAGCACCACCGGGAGCCGCGCGGGCCGCCGCGCGCGCACCAACCCGTCCAGCCAGCCGAACCGCCGGCCGAACACCTCGCGATAGAGAAACACCAGCGCGCTCAGCGCCTGGTTCTGCGTTGACGCGGC
>JBFGJG010000106.1:0-4976 GCA_041577295.1 Gemmatimonadales bacterium | reverse complement strand
GTGCAACTGAAGAACATCAATCCCCCCGAGCCCGTGCAGGAGTCGTTCAACGAGGTCAACCAGGCGCAGCAGGAGAAGGAGAAGCTGATCAACGAAGCCCGCCGCGACTACAACAAGGTGATCCCGCTGGCCGAGGGCGAGAAAGATCAACGGATCCGCGAAGCCGACGGTTACCGGCTCAAGCGGATCAATGAGGCGGAAGGGGACGTTGCCCGGTTCAGCGCCTTGTTGGCCGAGTACACCAAGGCGCCGGAGGTCACACGCCGCCGCATCTACATCGAAACCCTGCAGAGCGTGCTGCCCGGCATCCGCTCCAAGATCATCATCGATGAACAGACCCGCGGCATACTGCCATTCCTGAATCTCGACTCGCAAAGGGGAGAGCAGCCATGAAGAGGAGCGCACAGATCGTGCTCCTAGCGGTCTTCGGTATCGGAGCGTATCTCGCGACGAGCGCGCTCTACACCGTGAGCGAAGTCGAGCAGGTGATCATCACCCAGTTCGGTAAGCCCGTCGGCGACCCGGTGACGTCTGCCGGTCTCAAGATCAAGGTGCCCTTCATCCAGGACGTCAATCCGATTGACAAACGGGTGCTCGAGTGGGACGGGAGTCCCTCGGATATGCCCACCAAGGACAAGCTCTACATCTCGGTCGACCTCTTTGCCCGCTGGCGGATCACCGATCCGCTGCAATATTTTCTGCGGCTACGCGATGAACGCAGTGCTCAGTCCCGCCTTGACGACATTCTGGGCAGCGAAACCCGCAACGCCGTGGCCAAGCATGAGCTCATCGAGATCATTCGCACCACGAAGGACCGCGAACCGCTGCGCGACGTCCTCCTGACCGACGCGGAAAAGGACCTCAACATGGGTGCGCTCGTGCCCATACAAAAGGGGCGCCAACTCGTGGAGCAGGAGATCTTCGCTGCCGCCGCCGAGAAGGTCCGGGTCTTTGGCATCGAGCTGCTCGATATACGATTCAAACGGATCAACTACAACGAAAGCGTGCGCCCGAAGATTTACGACCGGATGATCAGCGAACGGCGTCAGATCGCCGAGCGCTTCCTGTCCGAGGGCAACGGCGAGGCTGCCAGGATCCGCGGTAATCGCGTGCGAGACCTGAACAAGATCCAGTCGGAGGCCTACCGGCAGGTCGAAGAGATCCGTGGCGTGGCGGACGCGAAGGCCACCGAGATCTACGCGGGCGCTTACAATCAGAGTCCCGAGGCGGTGACGTTCTATGAGTTCACGCGGACCATGCAGGCCTACCAGGCGATCATCGCGGAGAACACCACGCTGGTGCTTTCCACGGACAGCGATCTGTTCAAGTTCCTCAAGGGCATGAGCCCGGATGGCGCGGGGGTTCCACTGGAACGCACAGGCGAAGTACGGCAATAGCACGTGATCGACTTCGCTGGACCTTCGTTCCGTCTTCGGCGAAGGAGCAGAACTTGCCCGCCACTGCGCAGATGATGTCGCTCGCTTCGGCCCGGATTGACCGGAGACGCTTTCCGCAGGCGCCTATCTGCTTTCTGTGTCGTGGACGCCTCGGTGCCGATGGGTAGCGGAAGCAACGAAGAAACCTACCGAGGACACATCGATGGCGGATACTTTCAATGCGCGTTCCCAACTGAGCGTCGGCACGCAGGCGTACGAGTTCTTCCACCTCGACGCGCTCAGTAAACGCCACGCTCTTGGGAAGCTGCCATTCTCACTCAAGATCCTCCTCGAGAACCTCCTCCGGCACGAGGATGGCAATACCGTCACCGTCGATGACATCGATGCGCTGGCCGCATGGGATGCAAGGGCGGCCCCGTCCCAGGAGATTGCCTTCACACCCGCCCGCGTGCTGCTGCAGGATTTCACCGGCGTCCCTGCGGTGGTCGACCTGGCCGCCATGCGTGATGCCATGCGCGACCTCGGCGGCGATCCGTCCAAGATCAATCCCCTCGCGCCCGTGGAGTTGGTCATCGACCATTCGGTTCAAGTGGACAGCTTCGGACGTGACGACTCCCTGGATCTGAACACGCGAATCGAGTTTGAGCGCAACAAAGAGCGTTACGGGTTTCTGCGTTGGGGCCAGGAGGCGCTTCGTGACTTCAAGGTAGTGCCGCCGGGGACCGGAATCGTTCACCAGATCAACCTGGAACATCTGGCACGGGTGGTATTCGACCGAGAGGAAGCTGGCGTTGTGCGCGCCTACCCGGACACGTTGTTGGGCACGGATTCCCACACGACCATGATCAACGGCTTGGGAGTGCTCGGCTGGGGCGTCGGCGGAATCGAAGCGGAAGCCGCCATGCTCGGGCAGCCCGTGACGATGCTAATCCCACAGGTAGTGGGTTTCAGATTAACCGGAAAGCTCTCGGAGGGGGCTACTGCCACCGATCTCGTGCTCACCGTCACCCAGATGCTGCGCAAGCGCGGCGTGGTCGGAATGTTCGTGGAGTTCTACGGCGACGGCATGTCCGAGCTCCCGCTCGCCGACCGTGCCACCATCGCCAACATGGCACCGGAATATGGCGCCACGTGCGGCATCTTCCCCATCGACCACGAGACGCTGCGCTATCTGGCGCTCACCGGCCGGTCCAAGCGGCAGCTGGCGCTCGTCGAGGCTTATGCCAGGCGTCAGGGCCTGTTCCACGACAAGGGAGGGCAGGATGCAGCGTATACCGATGTCGTCGAGCTCGACCTGAAGGACGTGGAGCCGAGCCTGGCAGGCCCGACCCGGCCCCAAGACCGTATTGGCCTGAGGCAGGCGAAAACGGTTATCGGCGGGCACCTGCATGCGTTGCAGATCGAGCGCAACCGACACGGCATGCGGGACGGGAATCGAGTGGGCCCCGCAGGCGCGGGCAATGGCCAGGCTGCGAGGGGACAGCGTTCGGACGCCGGCGCTGTCTGCGTACCTGTCAGCCATGAAGGTGCATCCTACGACCTCAGGGACGGCGCAGTGGTGATCGCGGCAATTACCTCTTGCACCAATACCTCCAACCCACACGTGATGGTCGGCGCGGGGCTGTTGGCACGCAACGCCAACGCGCACGGTCTCGAGGTGAAACCCTGGGTCAAGACCAGCCTTGCCCCTGGCTCCAAGGTGGTGAAGGACTACTTGGAGAAGGCGGAGCTGCTAGCTCACCTCGAATCTCTCGGCGTTCCCCTGGTCGGCTACGGCTGCACGACCTGCATTGGCAACTCCGGCCCTCTGCCCGAACACATCGGACAGGCCGTGCGGGACGGAGATCTCATCGTCAGCGCGGTCCTGTCCGGGAATCGCAATTTCGAGGGCCGAATCCACGCGGATGTGCAGATGAACTTTCTCGCCTCTCCGCCCCTGGTGGTGGCCTACGCGCTCGCCGGTACCATGGACATCGATTTGCAAAAGGAGCCGCTCGGCACCGGCAAGGACGGGAAAGACATCTATCTCAAGGAGATATGGCCGTCTGCCAGCGAGATCCAGCAAACCATCGGCGAAGCGGTGGGCAGCGAAATGTTCCGCTCCAGCTACGAAAATGTCTTCGCGGGGGACGAGCGGTGGAAGGGCATGGAGGTGGCGCTCGTCGACAGGTTCTCCTGGGATGCCAGTTCCACGTACGTGCGGCGCCCACCCTATTTCGAAGGCATGACCATGCAGCCGCGGGACGTGCCTCAGATCCAGGGCGCCCGGGCGCTGGTGCTGCTGGGCGACAGCATCACCACCGATCACATCTCGCCGGCAGGCGCCATCGCGCCCGACAGTCCCGCCGGTGTCTACTTGCAGGAGCGCCAGGTATCTCCGAACGAGTTCAACTCCTACGGCTCCCGCCGCGGCAACCATGAAGTCATGATGCGCGGCACGTTCGCTAATGTTCGACTGCGCAACCGCCTTGCGCCCGGTACGGAGGGCGGATGGACGACGCATCAACCGAGTGGTGAGCGGATGACTATCTTCGAAGCCGCCATGCGTTACAAAGAAGAGGACGTTCCCCTTGTCATTCTCGGTGGCTCGGAGTACGGCACGGGCTCATCACGCGACTGGGCCGCGAAGGGTCCGATGCTGCTCGGCGTAGCCGTGGTGATCGCCAAGAGTTTCGAGCGCATCCATCGCTCGAACCTGGTTGGCATGGGAGTGCTGCCGCTGACGTTCGAAGACGGTGAGGATGCTGAGGCCCTCGAGCTCACCGGTGTCGAAACATTCGACATCGAAGGGTTGAAGAAGGGCGCAAAGACGGTGCAAGTAGTGGCCCGTGGCCCGAATGGCTCTGTGACTCGGTTCGAAGCCAGGGTGCGCATCGATACGCCGAAAGAGGAGGAGTACTTCGCCCACGGGGGCATATTGCATTACGTCATTCGTCAACTGGCCGCGTAGACCGAAGCAGTGATTCGATGAATTGTTAATGTGCGTCGCAGGTATCGCCCCCGAAGTGGCGGAAGTCGGAAGTACCCCAGGGGCACTGGCGAGCGTTTCAGAGAGGCAGTGAGCATGCTGGTAACTTTTTCCTGCCCGGCCTACTCAGACATAACGATGTTCGGCGACGTGGCGGTTCGACTGATTACACTGATGGGACACAGCGCTACGGTTCCCGGCGCTCTTCTTGCAGAAGATGTCCCGGCGGCCCTGAAGCGACTGGAGGCGGCGGTCCACACAGAAGAGCAGTCGCCTGCGCCGGAAGAGAATGCGGAATTAGAGGATGACGAACGGGTCGTAAGTCTTCGGCACCGCGCCTTGCCAGTGATCGAATTGCTCAAGGCTGCTGTAAAGGCGGAGTGCAACGTGATGTGGGACAGCAACAACTGATCGTGCACTTGAACGGTAATCGTCCGGTCAGGACCGTGTTGACGAGCGATCAGGCGGCAGCTTGATCAGCCGCGGTCGGGATTTCCAGATTCCCGGGCAGCAGTTCATCGATCCGGTTGACCGGATGCTCAACGATTCGCGCGAATACCGCACGCAGGTAGGCTTCGGGGTCTATGCCGTTGAGCTTGGCGCTGCCGATC
>JBFGJG010000105.1:0-5449 GCA_041577295.1 Gemmatimonadales bacterium | reverse complement strand
TCGCACGCACCCGCCCCTTTCTGGACCGCGTCTCTCAGATCAGCAGCCAGTTCGGCAAGCTGCGAGCCCTGCATCTCATCGGTTCTTTCGAGAATGCTCCCGGCTCGCGCTTCGCGGACCTCGGACCGTGGACCACCTTCGTGCATGCAGACTTCGAGAACTGGAACCAGTACTGGAACATCATCTGGAACAGCGACGGCACCTATCGTGGTAACTGGAGCGGTCCCTGGCCGTCGTTCATCCTGGTCCCGACGGCAGAGGGGCGGTATACGGGCGTGCGGCAGGGGCCGCCCTGGGACACCGTCGAGCTCCACTTGGAGGATGAATGCCTGGTGCTCGCCGAGCGGCGTGCCTGCCGGGAAAAATAGAGTGTGGGTCGAAGAATAGACTGTTGTTGCACGCGCACAGGAATCGCGATTCAAGAGCTATGCTGGAGTCTGGCTTCCTAACAAGGCGTTGCACCTGCCGGCGCGCTTCGCGCACCGCAGGTGAACGCCAACCCGTTAGGCGGCGCTCGATGCTCACGACCAGGCTCGGTGCCGACGCCAACATGGCAACGCGCATGCTGACGATCCAGCGCGGCACGTCCGTGGCTAAGCTCGGATGCGGCACGAACCCACGGTGCTTCTTCTAGCGGCTCAGCCTACCCTCCATTCCCATGGTCGTGCTCGGAGCGCTGGTAGCATTCGCCGCGATGGTGATCGCCACCGTGGCCGCAACGATTCAATGGATTCTCGCTGTCCAGAACCGCACGCCGGGCAGCGCATGGTGGAAGGCCTTAGTTGGCAGTGGCGGCCTCACCGAGAAGGGGAGGCAGCATCGCCGCCGAGCTGCGCAGTTGGGCCTTGTTGCCCTCGGGCTCTGGTTGATCGCGGGCTTCCTTGCGACGTTTCTAATCTGCTGTGCGCCGCCTAACTAGCGCATGCACCTGTCGGGCGCGTACGTTTCAGCGGAACTTGATGCTGATGCGCTTGGCGTTGATCCGAATACGTTCACCAATACGCGCGCCTGGCGGGCCGGTCGCTCGCAGGTCATGCGCTGACCGTTAGGCTGCACTTCATGGGAGGGTGCCCCTGACCGATAACATCATCTCACATGCCGAGATGTGTGTCCGGGAGGGGACCAGCCTTCAGCGCGGGATGAACTTCGGAATCGGCGGCAATCACAGCGTCATTCTCATGTCCGTGCGCCCTAACGCGCCGTATCGCGACCGTCTAGAGGAAGACGGCACGGTTCTCATCTATGAAGTGCACGACCAACCTCGTTCGCCGCGATGCCCGAACCCTAAGGTTGTTGATCAACCCGAGCGCTTTGCCTCGGGCGCCCTCACGGAGAACGGCAAGTTTCACAGCGCAGCAAAGGCTACGAAGGCCGGGCATCGGGCTCCTGAACGGGTCCGCGTGTACGAGAAGATCAGAACTGGGATCTGGGCCTACAACGGCATCTTCCACCTAGTCGACTCCTGGCGCGAGCGGGATGAGCACCGCTCCGTCTTCAAGTTCCGACTGGTCGCCGTTGAGAGCGACGAGGATTTCAAATCCCCGGCATCGCCCAAAGCCGCGCGCCGTAGGATTATTCCGGCATCTGTTAAACGGGAGGTTTGGAAGCGCGATCATGGTCGCTGCGTTCACTGCGGCGCGACGGACGACCTTCATTTTGATCACGTGATACCATGGTCGCGAGGCGGAACCTCGGTTGTGGCCGAAAACATCCAACTGCTCTGCGCTCGGCACAACATCGCCAAGCGGGACAGTATTGTGTGAAAGTGCAGCCTAACACGCGCATGAAGCTCCCGGGCGCGTTCGTTTCCGAGGAACTCATTCACTTGGCCGCCTGGCACCCTCCCAGGTTCGGAGCTGCTCCGGCTTGCCCAGCGGGCGGGTCGCCGGCAGCTTCTGCGCAGAGTCGTTAGAACGCTCCTCAGCAGGCTGTTGAGTCAGCTCAGCCCAGGAGTGTGAACGGCTCCGAGGTCTCCGCCCAGATGGAGGTAGCTATGGTGAAATGGGTCTTGTCCGCCGCCGCGGGCTTCGTCTTGGGCCTGCTGACAGCCACTGTCTTCTCTGGTCCGCAAGTGCGGGCCGTGGAACTCGATGATCTACCCGAACCGTACTACACCGTGCTCTGGGAGAACGATGAAATCCGTGTAGTTGAGCATCTCCTTGCAGCCGGCGATCGCGAACCCATGCACTTCCACCCGAGGATGATCGGCTACTTCCTCGAGACTTCTACAGTCCGGGTCACGGAGTCGGACGGCACGACCGCGGAACCAGTGCTCACCAAGGGCACGATCGGTGAAGCAGGCCCATGGACGCACGAGATCGAGAACATCGGCGACACTGCACTTCACTCCCTGATTGTCGAGTTCAAGACCGAGCGCGAGTAGTTGACTGGCAGCAGGAGCGTTCTAACCCGCGCTAGGAGCTGACCGGCGCTTACGTTTCTAAGGGAAGCCGTTGTGATTGCGCGCGTGGCGGGTTCAGCCGTGCGTTCGTTGACCGTAAGTGCTGCTGACCATAAGTCGCCGGCAGCTCAAGCGCAGAGTCGTTAGAATGCCTCTGATTACATGGCGGTAGTGACTCGTGAGAGCAGCGTGGTACGAATCCCAGGGTGAGGCCCGAAACGTCCTCGTTGTCGGCACGATGGAGGATCCAATGCCCGGCCCAGGTGAGGTCCGGATCGCGGTCCAGCGCTCGGGCATCAACCCGGGCGATGTCAAGAAACGCAGCGACGCTTTTGGTCTCGGGATGCCATACCCGAGAGTCATCCCTCACAGTGACGGTTCGGGAAGCGTCGACGCAATTGGCGAGGGTGTGTCGAGTGGGCTGGTGGGTGAGCGGGTGTGGTGCTTCGGTGCGCAGAGCTATCGGCCGTTCGGCACGGCGGCTGAGTTCGTAGTCGTACCGGTGGAGCAGGTGACGCGACTCCCATCGGATGCTTCCTGGGACCAGGGGGCTTGTCTCGGCATCCCCGGCATCACGGCTCATCGAGCTGTTCACGTGGGAGGACACGTCAAAGGTCGCATGGTGCTCGTCCAGGGTGGGGCCGGCGCGGTCGGGATGGCGGCCGTGGCGATCGCCAAGCACGCGGGTGCCTGGGTCATTGCGACGGTCCGCAGCGAAGCGGACTCGACGATAGCTCGCGGCGCGGGCGCGGACGAAGTTCTCCGGACGGACGGACTAGGCTCGGAGCAGATCGTAGAGAGTGTGCTCGCCCTGACCTCGGACGGGGTCGACCACGTCGTCGAGGTAGCCTTCCAGGCGAACGTGGCCGTGGATGAGCAAGTCTTGAAGTTGGGTGGCTCTATCGCAAGCTACGCCACGAACAAGACGAATCCCGAGATTCCGTTCTGGAACCTGGTCTTCAAGAACGCGCGGCTCTACTTCCTCGGGAGTGACGACTTCCCGGCAGAGGCGAAGCGCAGAGCGGCTGCCGACCTATCGGAGATGCTCGCCCATGGCTGGGCTGGCTATCCCGTCGGGAGTGTTCTGCTCCTCGATGAAGTCGCAACGGCACACGAGTTGGTAGAGCAAGGTGGCCAAGGAGGTCGGGTTCTTCTCGACCTGACCGGTGGGGCATTCTAACAAGGCAATGAACCTGACGGTCGCCTGCGGCGCTCGCAGGTTATTGCCAAGCCGTTAGGCTGCCCCACCTGACTTCACAGACCCATCGAGCACGTGAGTGAGTGAGCCGCCCCGCCGCGATCCCGAGGGTGCCTCGGGCCAGTTCCGCGAACTCGTCCCTTACACCCTCGCCGGGTACGGCACCGGGCTGGCGCTGGCGGCGTTGCTCGATACCGTCGGCCTCCAGCGCAGCGGGTGGGCCCAGTGGCTCGTCCGCACCCTGGCGGGCGAAGGGGAGAGCGTTTTCGAGGGCCTCTTTGCCCTGCACCAACGCCTGCGGAACCGCGCGGCCAGTCTGGCTGAGGCGTACGGCTGGGGCAAGTTCGGAGGCATGGCGGTGCCCTGGGTGGTGGACGCCGGGAGCCGGCTCGCCGGCGTTGACGTGTATGGCGTACCCGGCTTCTACATCCCGTTTGCCTACGGCCTGGCCGATCAGATCGGTGCCAACATCGCTGGGCTGGTCTTTCTCCGGCGGCGCGCTGCCAGTTGGCGGGCCGCGCTCGGCGACTACCTTCGCCAGCCCGTCATGGTCGCCGGACTCGTCATCATCTTTCTGGTGCCGACGGGCCTGCTGGTGGCGCGGCTGCTCGGGTTTAGCCCGGCCACGCAACTGCGCACGGCGCTCGAGACGATTGCGGCCAATCTGTGCTGGGTCCCTCCCGTCGTGGGGTGGGTCGCCGAGCACCGGGACCCACCCACGCCGCCTGAGCGCGCAGCCTAACACGCGCATGAAGCTGCCGGGCGCACTCGCTCTAGAGGAAGTCATTCACTTAGCCGCCTGGCACCTTCCCCGGTTCGCAGCTGCTCCGGCTTGCCGAGCGGGAGGGTCGCCGGCAGCTTATGCGCAGACTCGTTAGGCAGCGGGAGCCCTATTCGCGGAGCACGTAGACTGCGTGGAAGCTTGGGGCAGCGCATCCGGCATCTGGTTCGGCCTGGCACCAGTGCTCTTGATCATGGTGCTGGTCGTGGTGATTGTCGCCGCGGTCGCTAGTGCCGCACGAGGAGGTGGCGTGGACAAGCCAAATCGCGTGCCCCAGCTCTACGGGTACGCCGTATGTCTGATCGCCGTCGTCACGTTCCTCTTTAGTGCGGCGGCCTTTGTCTCGAGCCTCGTCGACCTATCCAACCCGCTGCACGCGGCCTCGGGCTTTGAGCCCGCGGTGTCTTCCTTCGAGGCGTACAAGGCGACCTACGGCCGCGACCGCCGCTTCGCCCCGGGCTTCGATGCTTCTCCATACTGCAGTGGACCTCAGCAGTGGAGAGCTGGGAGTGGCCGCATACGCGGATTCGCCGGTTGCCGCCTGACAAGGAATTGCTGCTGACTGGGTTTGGCTCTTGTGGTCCGAAGCACTCGCCTAGCAGCTCGCGCTCCGGGTAGGCATCCTGCGCCGGCGCAGGATGCCAAGCCGTTCGGTAGCACACCGACGGCTTGGCGATGATGAGTCGCTTGCTGGCGACAAGCGAAGGCGAAGTAGGGTACTATTCGTATCTTGTTACCCCCGGCCCCGAGT
The DNA here is from genome assembly GCA_041577295.1 of Gemmatimonadales bacterium. Lineage (GTDB taxonomy): Bacteria > Gemmatimonadota > Gemmatimonadetes > Gemmatimonadales > GWC2-71-9 > JBDHDH01. Next base: position 318 of record JBFGJG010000105.1, on the reverse strand, counting down.
ACTGGCCACATGTCCCGACGCTTCGATGAACAGGAAGTCGCGCTGATTCTCCGCGAAGCCACACGGGTGGAGCGCGGATCCGAGGCCGGATCCGAGGACCTCCTCAGCCTGGGTGGGGGCGAGGGCCTAACGCTCGAGGACCTAAAGGAGATCGCGTCAGAGGCCGGGATCGATCCGTCCCGAGTGGACCAAGCGGCGCGCAGCCTGTTGGTTCGGCCCCGCCGATCGCCCTTTCGGGTGTTCCTGGGAACTCCGGTCCAGATCAGGATCCAGTCCGAGCTCCCTGCGAAGGTCGATGACGGAGATCTCAGCGAGGCG
>JBFGJG010000104.1:0-5470 GCA_041577295.1 Gemmatimonadales bacterium | reverse complement strand
TCGAGGCGCTGCGCGAACACTTTGGCTTCGAGACCATCTCCCTGGTCGGCTACTCCTACCTCGGACTCATGGTTGCGCTCTATTCGCGCGACCACCCCGAGCGTGTCGACCGCATCGTGCAGATCGCACCGGTCCCGAGAAGGTTTGGGACTGCCTATCCGGATGATCAGACCGCAGACTTGTCAACGCTGTCCGCCGAGGGCAGATCCGCGGCGGACGCGTGGCAAGCGGCTGTGGATGCCGCGACCACGGCAACCAACCCTGCGCAGCTCTGTCGGGTCCAGGGCCGATTCCTGGCATATCTGCTCGTTGGCAACCCCGCGAACCACACGGGAATCCCTGACGTGTGCGTCTACGAGAACGAACATTATGTGAATCAGGTGCGTCATCTCGAGGCGCACTTCGGAGACATTCAGAACCGCGACTTTCCAAAGGATGGCTTCACCCAACTCTCACTGCCGGTACTGACCATCCATGGCACGTTAGATCGCAACGCTCCATATGGTGGTGGCCTCGAGTGGGCCACGACGTTTGCGAACGGCCGTCTGATCACAGTGGCCGGTGCCGCGCACCAGGTGTGGCTGGATGATCCATCCGTCCTCGACGATATCAGTCTCTTTTTGGACGGGACGTGGCCGGTCCGGGCGCAGGGCTTCGGGCGCCAGTAGCACAAACGCTTGACACGCGCCGCGTGCAGCTCAGCCGCGGGACCACGCGATGACCACAGCGCGACACCGGCTCCAAGGGGTGAGCTACTTTTCGTTCCGTCTGCGCATACTTCCTGATCTATCTGGATGGGATGCCGCATATCACGCTCATGGGCGAGCCCACCTTTGGCAGCACAGGACAGCCGATGTTTGTCGATCTTCCCGGCGGCGGTATCGCCCGAATCGTGACCAAACGGGACACGTATCCAGACGGCCGGGACTTCGTAGGCTTCGGCATCCAACCAGATGTGGCCGTAGCTCCTTCGGTGGCGGACGTGCAGGCGGGACAGGACGTCGTGCTCGAGCGAGCCCTGGTGCACCTACGACAGCCGCAGGGCGGAGGTCGTTGAGCAGCCGTGATCTCGGTTACATGATAGGCGCGGCCGCCTTATCGTTGAACGATGCTCCAGCTCACGACGGGTCCGTGCCCACGCATCGCTCGGTCGCTCACCGCACGACCGGAACGCCGTTAGGCCGCCTATGGGCCTCGACGCCGTAGAGTTCGTTCTCGCGGTCGAAGACACTTTCAACCTCGCTATCAGTGATGAGGACGCCGTGACGATTACGACGCCAGGCAAGCTCGTCCAGTATCTGGAGACGCGTCTCCCCAGAGGCGCCGAAACCGCTTGCCATAGCCAGCGCGCTTTCTACCGTCTTCGCGCTGCGCTCGAGAGGACGTATCATCTCCCGCGCAACCACCTGCGGCCAACGACGCGGTGGACCGACATCCTTCCACCGAAGAACCGCGCCCGGGCATGGAGGCAGATCCAGAAGCTAGTCGGCGTCGTCGAGTGGCCGCAGTACAAATTTCTCGGATGGCAGCTTCCTGCCGCTCGCACCATCGGTGCCACTGCAGACTATCTCGCGACCTGCAGTCCCGCCGAGCTCAAAGCTCCGAACGAAGCGTGGTCGCGCGGTGAGATCGAACGCATCGTCACCGCATTGATGAAACAGGAGCTCGGGATTACTCGATTTCAATGGAACGATCGCTTCGTCGAGGATCTGCGTGTCGATTGACGTCCTGCGACCCGGGTACTCGCGGCGACGAACGCTCTGCCGATAGTCCACGCGCAAATGAAACGCAACGTCTACCTTCTGCTGCCGGTCCTTGCCTCCACGATCGCCCTTTTCTGGATCGTACCCGAGATTTCCATCGCTCACCTAAACGACCCCAGCTACTGGGGTCTGATCGGTTATGCCGCGACGCTCGTGGTCGTCAGTGCGCGCGTGCTGGGGCTTCGATCGCCCGCGTCCGAGCATCGCTGGATGGTCGGCTTCTTGGTTGGTATGCCGCTCATCTACGTGGCAGACTGGCTGCGCTTCGGTGGGACTACTGGCTGGCTGGGGATCGAGCTCGCTGGTCTTGTTCTCTACTCCGGTCTGGCGTGGCTCTCCATTCGCCGATCACCGTGGTTCTTACCTTCCGGAATTGCGGCCCATGCCCTGTGGGATGCTGCGCACTACGACCGAGTGGAATTCGTGCCGAGCTGGTACGCGCTGGGCTGCATCGTGGTAGACGTTGCGCTGGGTTTGTACGTCGCTGGTCGCTTGACTGGACGTTGGTCGGTAGCCGGCCTAGACTTTTCAAGCCCTCTGAGGGAAAGAACGGATAACGCTGTTGATCCATTCACTCGAAAGGAGTGACTCATGTCCGTGGCAATGGCGAAGGCGGGAATCAACAAAGCAGACGCACTTCCGTGGATAGATCTTCCCCCCGGGATGGGTGGGGCAACGCCCCTCTCGGCCTCGAAGCACAGCTACTTCGGGACCGTCGTGCTCCAGCCTGGAGACGCCTTTCCATTCCACCGACATCCGAATCAGGCCGAGACGATCTACATCGTGAAAGGCACGGTGGAGGCGTGGTATGAAAAGGAACGGGTGGATATGAAGGCCGGGGATACCATGTTTGCACCCGCCAACACCGTTCACGCCTTCTACAATACGTCGGACAAGTCGATGCTCATGCTGGTCATGCTCTCACCGCTCGTGCGGACGACCGACGAGGACTGGGAGTTGGCCGACGGGTGGGGTTGGGAGATGGTAGACGTGAGCGAAGAAGCGCCGTGGAACGACCTACGATGATCAAGAACCGATTCTCGGCAACGTATCGGATTCCCCGCGCAGCGTGAGCAAAATCCGATCGTAGATACCATCGGCGTTCCTTAGGAAGGTGAACACTTTGTCGTCGCGGTGCCTCGGGCGGATTTTTGAAGACGGCCATGAGCCCCTTGGTCTGCGACGGATCGATACTACTCGTGTGATCGAGCCCGTCTAATTCTTCGGCGATAAGCATGGAGCTAGGTCTCAACACACAGGGTTGCAAAGTCACCCCTCGATTGACCAGTCCCGTGTGGTGGCGGTGTATAGGGACGCGCCTCGATACAAGACAGGACGATAGAGATTGATGGGGTATCAGCTAGCTACGATCACATTGGGTCCAGTGCTCCTCTGGCAGGGCCGGTATGTCCGGCGTCGGACGCCGCGACTACCGGAGGCGTCAGGTGCTCGAAGTGGCGTGACCGGTACCGGCGACGCGCTCCGCCTTCTGATACTCGGCGACTCTTCAGCCGCGGGTGTCGGCGTCGATTCCCAGCGTGATGCCTTGCTCGGTCGGACCGTAGCGGCGTTACGTCATCGGTATAGGGTGGAATGGCGCTTGGTCGCCGAGACAGGGATGACCACACAGAAAATGCTCACGCGGTTGGGGTCCACGCCACCAGGCCAATTTGACGTCGCGGTCACGGCGCTCGGCGTCAACGACGTGACGCGTCGTCAGCCTCTCTCGACGTGGCTCGCGGACCAACGCCGTTTGTGGGATCAGCTTCGCACCTGCTGTGGTGTATCGTTGATCGCGGTTTCCGGATTGCCGCCCATGCATTTATTCCCAGCATTACCACAGCCACTTCGGTGGTACCTTGGGATGCGCGCGACGCAGTTCGATCGAGCGTTGGCAGCCGCCGTGGCCAGACAACCGGCCTGCCAATTTGTATCCTTCCGCAAGGTCCACGATCCATCCGCGATTGCCGCAGACGGGTTTCACCCCGGCGCAAAGGCGTATGCCGAGTGGGGCAACCGAGTGGCAAGTTTGATTGCACCGAACTACTGATACCACAAGTGAGGAATCGCATGGAACTCGGCGCATTCTCAATCAGCCTCGCGGTGAAGGACATCAACGCGTCGAAGGCATTCTACGAGAAGCTCGGCTTCACCGTTCTCGGCGGGGATATTACACAGAACTGGCTCATCTTGAAGAATGGCGATCACATCATCGGTCTCTTTCAGGGCATGTTCGACAAAAACACGTTGACCTTCAATCCCGGTTGGGATCAGAACGCTCAGGAGCTGAAGACGTTTACGGATGTGCGCGAGCTGCAGAAGCGACTGAAGGCGAAGGGCGTCAAGCCGGTGGTAGAGGCCGACGAAAGCACCACAGGGCCAGCGAGTTTCATGGTGATGGACCCGGACGGCAACCCCATCCTCGTGGACCAACACCGCTGATCGGCTTGGCGTCAGTACGCCGCATCGCACAGCCCGCACCATAAGGCCATCACGGGTGACGAAGAGCGCGTGAAGGTCAAGAAGATCATCCTCGGGGCGGCCGTGGTCGTTGTCGGCCTGCCAGTAGTGATGATCTCTATCGTCCTGGTGTGGATCTCCGTCCTCGACCGGACGAACGGAACGATCGTTTCCTCTGACGAGACCCGAAAGTACCTGCTCTACGTACCAAGCAGCTACGATCCTGCAACGGCGACCCCGCTCGTCATCAGCATGCACGCAGGCGTCACATGGCCCGCTCACCTCATGAACCTCAGCCGTTGGAATCGCCTGGCCGATGAGAACGGATTCATTGTCGTCTACCCTTCGTGAAGCGATTTACCCGGCCTTCCACTTGCGTCGCTGGTCGCCGCGAAGATGTGGCACTCGTTTGACCCCGGCCCGGGCCTCGAGCGGGATGTCAGATTCATCAGTGCGCTCATCGACACGTTGCGGGTTACGTACGACATCGACTCGACACGGATCTACGCCAACGGGATGTCCAACGGCGGCGGCATGGCGTTCGTGTTGTCGTGCACCCTATCAGATCGGATTGCGGCCGTAGGCTTGGTAGCAGCTGCGCAGTCGCTCCCCGGGGACTGGTGTAAGGACAAACGCCCGGTGCCGATGATGGCATTTCATGGAGATGCTGACCGAATGGTCCCCTATGCGGGCGGGCCACTCGGCGATCCGCTGAACCCTGTGAAGCCGGTGTTCCCCGCCGTGCGGGACTGGGTGGCACGATGGGCGGAGAGAAACCGGTGCGCGGCCAGTCCCGTGGAGTCAACGATCGCTCCCGATGTCGTTCGCCTCGAATACCCGGGCTGTGCTGATAACGCCGCGGTCGTGCTTTTTACACTCCTTCACGGAGGTCACACCTGGCCCGGCGGTAAGCCGTTGCCGAAATGGTGGGTCGGAGCGACGAACACGAGCATTGACGCCACGAGGCAGATGTGGACTTTTTTTTTGCAGCATTCGCTCGAGCGCCAATCGGAATCGCTGCAATAACTGCCAACGTGAGGTCTACGTGTCACTTGCGCGCGCTTCGGCTGACGCTCAGATACAAGGGGACCATGGGGATAGGCATAGACGCTCCCATGGGTGTGGGTGACGATCGCATGTATCTTGATTTCCCGCAGCGTTCAGCGGACTCTGTGATTCATCGCCGACTAGGCTCGGACGTCGACGAGACCGTGCAACGGGCCCGGTAACAAAGGATGCGCAAGTCC
>JBFGJG010000103.1:0-6165 GCA_041577295.1 Gemmatimonadales bacterium | reverse complement strand
GCGAAACCGGTGCCTGCACTTGCTGAGCCGAGTCCTGCCGGGCCTGTCGCAACAGCCTCAACGGGTTAGCCCTCGTTGGGGCTTTCGCTTTTTGACCCCGCCAGCAGTGCCTTTGGCGGTATTTTGGGCGCTCCTACGATAGGATCGCGGAGATTAGAGCGCAACAGCCCGCTGCTACTTCCAGCCGTTGTCTTCGGTGTGACTACGCAGGTGCCTAACTCTCACCACTTCTCAGCCCCTTAGGGCTGAGAGTGGGAGTAGGTCGGAGTTGGCACATTCCAAAGACCATCTGCATTCCCCACAGACATACCGCACAACGATGCCGGAGAGGAATCCTGGCGCGTCCAGACCTGGATCTGCGCCGTAGAGGACGCTGGGGTGGAAACGCTGGCGTGGGGGCTAGGACCACTTTACCCGCCTGGCCACCGTCCCTGTACGGTTCCTCCATCATTAATAGGCTACAGCCATGTTCCACCCGACTTTCACAACCACACGCGAGACTGCGCGATGCTACGACCATCGGCGGTGCCATGGACCGCCGTCGCGTACCGCACGAGTGCTCGGACTGCCGGCAGAAACCGAGATGCCATCGCGGAACTCGCGAACCTCTTCCGCACTCGGTTGCGACCCATCGTCCGGCCACCGTTCGCAATACGCTTCGAGTGCTGGCATGGCGTCGGCGACCGGGATGAGGAATAACTCTGTAATTGCCAACTCTGCGGTAGAAAACGCCGCACGGTAGGGTCCGGGTCTCAACGAAGTCTCAACGCCTTACCGCTGGAGCTGGATTAGTACCCCGGTTTTTGACGGTCCATTCGGGCGTGTTCATCCACGATGGAATGATCTTAGCGCGATTCCCTTTCGTCGACACGCCGTCCGCGTTGAGGTGGGCAGCGATGGCACGATAGCTCGACCCCCTCAGCTTTTCACAGGAAGTGCCGCAGCGCACCTGACACAAGTCTCAATGAAATCTCACCGTCGTTTCATGCACTATTCATAAGGCTTCTCAGACGCAACGTCCCGCCGGTGGCCCCCGTGGCCCCGCCGCCGCAGTAGACGCCCCACCCCTAGGACGCCCACCCCGACGACGAGCCCGCTGGGACTGCTGACGGCATCCTGTTCCGCGTTTCGCTCCAACGGGTGCGCGGCCCGTTTGGCTCGCGAACACTCAGCGATTAGAAGGAAAGGAGGTGGGCCATGATTCCGAAGTCAATGCCGGTGGTCCTGCTCTGCGCGATGGGACTGACGGCAGCCTGTGTGGACGACCTCGCCGGTCCGCGGTCCCGTACTGTGTTGCTGCCGGAAGTGCACAAGACCAGTGTCCCGTTCTACGTCGGCCCGACTGTAAGAATCACGACCGACCCGGCCAACCAGGGGCTGCCCAAGATCGACGGGGACCTCATCGTTTGGGAAGACGAGCGGAACGGGAACGTCGACATCTACATGTACGACCTTGCCACCGGTCAAGAGCTTCCGGTCACGACGAACCCCGCCGAGCAAAGGGACGCCCACGTGTCCGGCAACCGGGTGGTCTGGCAAGACAAGCGCAGCGGGAACTGGGACGTCTGGATGTACGACGTCGGGACGGGTCAGGAATCCCAGATTTCGGACGACCCGGGAGACGAGATTGGGGCCCGGATCTCCGGCGATCGCATCGTGTGGGAAGGCGACATCGCCGGTGGTCAACCCGACGAGGCGGGGGTGTTTCTGCATGATCTGTCGAGCGGCGTCACGTCACTCTTGCAGCGCGAATTCGCTCTGGATCCCGAGATCGATGGCGACCGGATCGTCTCGTGGTGGCACTGCCCGCGATGGCCGTTCCGGGGTGTTTGTCTCTACGACATCACGACCGGTGAGACGCGATCGATAAGCCCTCCCGAGGGTGCCAACGACCGCGGCCCGGTCATATCGGGTCATCGAATCGTCTGGGCGCGCGACTGGCCGGTTCGTGACATCGTCATGTACGACCTGTCCACGGAGCAGGAGATCCGGATTACGGACGAGCCCGGGCGTGACCACCACCTCCCGAGGATCTCCGGCGACCTGATCGTCTGGGTCGTGGAGACAGTCGTGGAGACAGAGGAGTGTTGGAGCACCGGGGGGGCGGATGTGATGATGTACTCCGTGTCGACGGGCGCGACGCGACGCCTCGTATGTGGCATGAGCTTTCGCGCGGACGTATCGGGCCATCGAGTCGTATTCGGCGCCGCCGCCCCGGCGGGCCCAGCGGACGACATCTACATGATCGAGCTCGTCCTCCCGGTCGACATCGACATCAAGCCGGGCGGCGATCCCAACAGTATCAACTGCAGTAATGATCGAGAGGTCATCACCGTAGCAATCCTGACGACCCCCGGCCTCGACGCCACGACGGTGGACCATTCGACGGTGACGTTCCAAGGGGCGTCCGAAAGCCACATTGACAAACGCACCGGCGAACTACGGCGGCACGAAGAGGACGTGGACGGGGATGGCGACATTGACCTCGTGCTTCACTTCCGCCAGGGCGACACCGACCTTACCTGTTCATCCACTGAGGGCGTCCTGAGCGGGAAGACGTTTGACGGGCAACCCATTCAGGGAACTGACGCCGTGCGGATGGTCGGAGAGAGCGAGTCCTAGCTCTCTCAGCGTCGCCAAAACTCATAAGCATTCAGAGCGCCCGGCCCCGCGCCGGGCGCTTACCTTTCGCACTGGCGGCCATCGCGTTGTCCGAACGTGTTGAGACTACGGCGAAGCTGCGGTTGCCGGGTGACGAACGACAGGCCGAGTTAGCGTGCAGGTTTCAGGAGTCCGGGCACCGTCCCGGCCGTACCGGGCACCGTGCTCGCCAAGACCGCTGCGACCGGCTCGCCATTCGCGATCCGCTCGATGGCCTTGTCTGGTAGCAGGCTGAGATCGAGGTGCGCCAACGCTCCCCGCATCTGCACCCGCTGCTGATACGTCTCCGGCCGGAGCCCTTTGAGGAGAAAGATCGCCAACACCTCCACGGTTGACGGGTGCCTGCGGGCCCAAGGGGCCTGGGGGGTTCATGGGTAGGTGGGCGGAGGTGAAGTCCCACTCCACCGTTCGAGGATCGTTCGGCAGCGCGGGTCTCTCAGTTCACCGCGAGCGTGCCGTGGATCCCCATCGCATACCGCACAAGTCTTCGACTCGCCAGTAGGAACGGAGCCGCCATGTCTCTGAACGCTCTGACCTCTTCCGCCGTCGGTTGCGACCCGTCGTCAGGCCACCGTGCACAATGCGCCTCGATAGCCGGAAGTCTCAATGAAATCTCACCCTCCTTTCATGCACTATTCATAAGAGTTGTCGAGCCCAAAGTCCGCTGGTGGCCCCCGTGGCCCCGCCGCCGCAGTAGACGCCCCACCCCTAGGACGCCCACCCCGACGACGAGACCCTGAGCCACCGATGACGGGTAGCGTGTGTGAGTCACCGCCGAAGTGCTTGCCGCTTGCTTGACGCTGACAGGAAGGATTGAGAGGAGGGCACGACCGGCGGTCGCAGGCCCGGGCGATACGGGATCGATCCTTTTTCGGGAAGGAAACTGGCGATCATGCGAACACGACAGCCGTTGGAACAGCTCTGCATACTGCTGATGGTTTCCTCGGCGGTTTGTGGTTGCACCGTGGTCGGCTACGGTATCGGTGCCGCGATCGACGCAGGAAACCCGCGATCATTCGAGCTACAGCACATCGAGGAAAAGATCAGGCGTGGACAACGAATCAAGCTGAGGTTGAAGGACGGCACCGACGTGTCAGGCAAATACCTCGGCGCCGAGGGCGTGCGCTCCCCTGAGTACGTCGTGCGCTACGAAAAGGCCCGTGAAGCCCTCGCGACAGAGCTTCCGCTACCCGCGCTCGGGGACTCAGTTGCGGTCTTCCTAGCCCGGGGTGAGAAACGCATCGGCGAGTTCCGTGGCTTCGACCAGGACTGGATTCTAGTCACGGGCGCCGAGGAGACCGTACGGCTATCGTTGGCGGACATCTCGGGACTCGCCGATCGAGACGGCCACATCGTGTCTGGTGCGATGCTCGCCGGCGCAATCGCTGCCAGGCAAGTGCCGTCTCAATACTGGAGATTAACCGGCATGGCGCTCGAGCTGTCACCGCCGCCCGGGGGCGCACGAATTGTGGAGCGGCAGGTCATCTCCCTCGACAGGATCGCCTTCATCGAACAGAGGTCGCACACCGGGAGGACAGTTGGCATGATCGTCGGCGGTGTGATCGACGCGGCCGCGCTCATTGCGTTGATGATCTGCGCGTCCACGGACTGCCTCAATGTTGGATTTTGACTAGACGGACCGATTCGCCGTGCGTGAAGGCGGCTCGTGTGCATACTGCCCGATGGGCTGTTGGTGGATTGGCGAGAGGTGTTCCAGCGAGCCGACCGCCAACTGAGGGGAAGAATTACGAGTCGAAGAGTCAGTGTTGTGTGAGTTGTTTCCGTGCCGCTCAAGTTTGCCGATGGTCGGTTGCTCTGGCGAGAGTCTCAACAAAATCTCACCGTCGTTTCATGCACTGTTCACCACAGTCCTTCCGTTGAAACAGACGACTCCGCCGGTGGCCCTCGTGGCCCCGCCGCCAGACAGACGCCCTCCGCTGGACGCCCGCCCCGACGACGAGACCTCGAAGACCACCGACGCGAGTGTGTGCAATTCGTCAGGTCTTCGGAGGTGGCATCATGCGCATGCGCAGCGTCATTCCACTGCTCGCCACGGCCCCGCTTCTCATCGGATGCCAGGACGATCTGGTCGCGCCGGGCGACGCCGCGAGCCCGCTCTTCAATACGTCACCCACGCTCAGCACGACCGGCTATGAGATCATCGATCTGGGAACCCTGGGCGGCAAGAGCTGGACCTGGGATATCAACGACCACGGCCAGGTCGTCGGAGGGAGCTACACCGGCACCGGCGAAGTACGCGCCATCCTGTGGGAGAACGGGGTGATGACCGACCTCGGGACCTTCGGCGGCGACAGCGAGGCTTTCGGCATCAACAACCGCGGACAGGTCATTGGGTGGAGTTACGCGAACTCAGGCGACCGTCGCGCCTTCCTGTGGGAGAACGGGGTGATGACCGACCTCGGGACTTTGGGCGGCGACTGGTGCTGGGCCCGCGGCATCAATGACCGCGGCCAGATCGTCGGGTGGAGCCAGACCAGCTCCCGCCTGCACCACGCCTTCCTGTGGGAGAACGGGGTGATGATCGACCTCGGGACCCTGGGCGGCGACTTCGCCGAGGCCTTTGGCATAAACAACCGCGGCCAGGTCGTTGGGCAGAGCCGCACCGCCACTGACGAAGACCACGCCTTCCTCTGGCAGAGAGGGACGATGATCGACCTCGCCACCCTGGGGGGCGACTGGAGCGAGGCCCGTGGGGTTACCGCCCGCGGCCAGGTGGCGGGAGAGAGTCACACCGGCACAAGCGACCGCCACGCCTTCCTGTGGGAGAACGGGGCGATGATCGACCTCGGGACCTTGCGCGGTGACGACAGCTGGGCCTGGGGCATCAACGACCGCACGCAGCCGGTCGGAGGGAGCTACACCGGCACAGGCGGCAACCATGCCTTCCTGTGGGAGAACGGGGCGATGATCGACCTTGGGACCCTGGGCTCAAACTACAGCGAGGCCCGGGCTATCAACCACCGCGGCCAGGTCGTCGGGGTAAGTACGAACGCTTCGGGTTTGCACCGCGCCGTACTCTGGACACTGTAGAGACTTGTCGCGGCAGAACAGGCCGGCTCCTTCGGAGCCAGCTCCCCCAGCGCCCGGCTCCGTGCCGGGCGCTTCGCATTCGTGCGCCCAGCATGGATGGTGACTTCGGCGTAGAAGTCCCCCGAGGGGTGGTCGTAGCCGCCCAAGTGATAAACTGTAAAGCGCCACCCGGGTCGGGCCGGTCACTCGGCCTCCTCCGGTGTGGCAAGCAGCCCGGGTAACGCCTCTCCGGCGCGGGGGGCCATGCTGGCCAGCACCGCCATGACATTCTCGCCATTGGCGATCCGATCTATCGCCTCATCCGGGAGCCGGTTGAGGTCTAGGTTCGCCAAGGCGCCGCGCATCTCCACGCGATCCTTGTACTTCTCCGGCCTGAGCCCTCTGAGGAGAAAGATCGCCAGCACGTCTGAGTAGCGTCTGACCCTCGCACCCGGCTTGCCTCGATACCAGCCT
>JBFGJG010000102.1:0-6169 GCA_041577295.1 Gemmatimonadales bacterium | reverse complement strand
TCTGACGAATTCGCGCGACACGTCAAACGCACGATTGCCGGTGAGCCGACCACGCTCAGTCCCTACGGCGCCGAGAATCGTGCCGAGTTCTTTGCGGTGGCGACCGAGACATTCTTTGAGAAGCCTGTCACACTGCGGGAGCGTGAGCCGAGGCTCCACGCGGCGCTGGTGGAGTTCTATGGGTTCGACCCTGCCGCCCTTGCAGGAGGAACGGATGCGGATGCTGCCATCTAACTAGCGCATGAACCCGACAAGCGCGATTCGAGAGCTCAACGCACCTGGAGTTTCGATGGAGAGACCACGTTGAATAATGATGAGGTTTACTCCCAGGGTTTGCTGAATAAAGCACTGGATCCGTCCATCCAGCCGCTGGCGATCCGTGCGTTCCTGCAAGAGGAATTCATGCTCGTCCGACGTCTCATTCCGCACGGATGCCGCGTGTTGGATTTTGGCTGCGGGATGGGCCGGCATTTGATCGGCCTTCAGAACCACGTTGCCCGCGGCGTCGGCTTCGACTACCAAAGGGCTTACATCGTTGAAGCTGCCAGGTTGGGTGCAAATACAAACTGCCTTTTTTTTGTGGCCGATGCGACGATGGTACCGCTGGCGAGTTCCTATGACGCCGCGGTGTGTCTAACGAATACATGGGGTACCATGAGTGACAAGACCGCGGTACTGAACGAGATGAGGCGACTGTCACCGGTGGCCGGTTCCCGCCTGATCACGGTTTATGCTGCGACGTCAGTGCCGGCACGCCGCGAGTGGTATACCAACATGGGACATCAGGTGCTGAAGGTGACGGATCGGGAAGTCGTAGCGGAGGGCGGCTTTACCTCAGAGCACTTTACTGAGCATCGGCTTCGGGAACTACTGGGTCCGTGTGAGTTGCATGCCATCGGAGACATCGCGATTCTCGCCCAGTGTTGAATCCTGGTCGATCAGCCGCCTAACACGCAAATGAAGTGCACACCAGCCACACTGGAGACAGGAATGGACCTCGGCCTTCGTGGCAAAGGCGCCGTCGTAACCGGCGGCAGCAAGGGTATTGGCCGCGCCATCGCGCTCGGCCTGGCGGATGAGGGGGCCAACGTGGCGATCTGCGCCCGAGGGGCGGAGGCGTTGCGTGAAGCCGAGCGAACGCTGAAGGAGAAGGGCGTCGAGACCTGGGCTGGAGTGTGCGATGTGGGCGACGCGGCGGCCCTCGACGCGTTCCTCGAATCGGCCCGGCGCGCGCTCGGTCGGGTGGATATTCTCGTCAACAACGCATCGGCGTTGGCGTTGTTCCCTGGGGACAACGAAGCGGCGTGGAACAGCAGCCTGAACGTGGACCTCATGGCTGCCGTGCGCGCCACTTCGAAAGTGGTGCCATGGATGACCGAAAGCGGCGGTGGATGCATCGTGCACATCTCCTCGGGATCCGGTTTGGAGGCCGGCTCGCCACCCGCCTACGCGGCTGCGAAAGCTGCCCTCATCAGCCACTCGAAAACGATGGCCATCGCGCTCGCCCCTCAGAAGATTCGTGTCAACGTCGTCGCGCCGGGTTCGATCGAGTTCCCCGGAGGACTATGGGAAATGACCAAACGCAACAACCGGGAGTTCTATGAGACGATCCTCGAGACCATCCCGTGGGGCCGCATGGGTACGGCAGAGGAAGTGGCCAACGCCGTGGTGTTCCTCGTTTCTGAACCGGCGAGCTGGATCACGGGTGTCTGCCTCGGGATAGATGGTGGTCAGCGCAAGGCGAACCTCTAGCGGAGACGGCGGCGCGGCCGTTCATTGCAGGCTGCCCAACAAGCGTTGCAGCCGACTTTGCTCAGGGACGAGGTATCCGTTACGGTTTTGCGTCGACGACCGCCGTGCGCGATCTCCACATACACAACCCAAGGAGAACACACCATGGCATACAAGGGCAAGATTCAGCTCACGTTGATCATCACCGCCCCGCCGGATCAAGTAGCGGAGGGCGACCGTCTTTTTCGAAGCCATGGTCCGTGGATGGAGGCTACGCATCACCGCAAAGGGAAGAAGGCCCTGCTGAGCTACAACGTGTCCAAAGCGCCGCAGCTTTCCAACCCCATGGACCCCAGTTCGGCTCCGACCGGCAACGTCTGTTTCATCCTGACGGAGATCTACGAAACGGAGGCGGGTGTCGCCGACCACTTCGAGCAGGCCGAATCCGGTTGGAAGGACTTTCCCGCCGTCGGCAAGTGGATGGAGAAATGCACCGTGACGGGAGTGGCGGCAGCACCGATCATCAACTCACTCTGGTGATCGCGGGAGCGGAGGGGGCGATCAACCGCCGGCCGCGCACACTCAGATTGGGGCACCCGAGGTGGACAAGACCGTGGATGGACGGGTCGCACGGCTCATTCACACTGCACACGCCATCAGCCAGAGCACACGACAGCGTTTCGGCGGTTTGGCCGTGCACCAGCTCAACTGGAGGCGAGCAGTTGACGAGTGGAGTATCGCGCAGTGCTACGACCACTTGGTGACGGCGAATACGGCCTATTTCCCAGCCTTCGACAGGATCCTAAGCGGAGCGCCGGTCGCCACCTTGTGGACCCGCTTGCCTGGGTATCCGAGGTTTTGGGGCAAGGTCCTCGTCAGGGCATTCGATCCGGCCTCGAAGCGTCGACTCAAAGCGCCGAGAGTGTTTCGTCCGTCCCGGGGCAGCATCGACGAGGCCATCCTCGACCGATTCATTGACCAGCAGCACGAGCTCGTCCGCTACATGGACGCGACCAAGGACATGGACTTAGAGCGAATCATCATTTCCTCTCCGGTCATTGGTTTCATCACGTATAGTCTGATGGATACCTACAGCATGTTGATTGCCCACGAGCGCAGGCACATTCGTCAAGCAACGAGGGTGCTTCAGGCAGGCGGCTTTCCGAGGCGCGAGCATTGCTAAGGAATACAGCGTTTGTGTGCGAACGGGCGATGGTGCACGTTTCCGAGGCCGTCGACGAGTTTGCCCTTCGCTGCGGCGCAGCACATAACTGCAGCTGGTGAGATGACACTCACGGCTCAAGCGCGGAGGCGTTATGCAGCACGCCTTTCCGCACGGAGGAGGGTCCCGTGCCCCTCGATACGACGGTAACGCCCAACGTCAAGCAGGCCGTGCCCTTCTTCATGGTTACGGATATGGAGGCCTCCACACGGTTCTATGTGGAGGGCTTGGGGTTCTCGGTAACCAACGAGTGGCGCCCGGACTACGCCGAGGGCCGCCTCCAGTGGTGCTGGCTTCAGCTGGGAGGCGCGGCCGTAATGCTTCAGGAGTACCGGCGCGACGGGGAGGGCGGACGCCTTCAGGGGCCGCTCGGGCAGGGAGTCTCGGTCTACTTCATCTGCGCCGACGCGATCGCCATCTACCGGGATCTCATTGCGCATGGCGTGTCAGCCGGCCGGCCATTCGTTGGCAATGGCATGTGGGTCACCGCCGTGACGGATCCGGATGGGTACGAGCTGTACTTCGAGAGCCCGACGGACGTACCCGAAGACACAATCTTTTCTGAGTGAACCTGGGCATGCGGCGCAACAAGAACATGGAACCATTCGGTCGCCGCTCGACGAACGCCGAGGTATAGGAGGGGGTGCTCATGGCAGCGTACTGCCTGTTCGACAACTTAGAAGTCACCGACCCGGCAAAGCTCGAGGAGTACAAGGTGCGGGTTGCTCCGGTCGTCGCAGATTACGGCGGGCGGTACGTCGTCATGGGGGGAAGAATGGAGACCGTCGAGGGAAGCTGGAGCCCAACCTTCCCCGTGATGATCGAGTTTCCGAACTTGGATCAGGCCCTGAAGTGGTACAACTCCGACCAGTACCGTGATCTCAAGGCTCTTCGCCACCAGGCGGTGCGATGCAATGCCGTCTTCATGGAGGGCGTCTAGGTATTCGCGCGCAAACCTACAACGTGCTAATATCGGCCGGCGATTTACTGGGTACTGGGTAATCCCAAACCGACTGCCCGGTGTCCACGCATACGGCCTAACAGCCACTAGGAGGAAACCGTGCACAAGAACGCCGAGATCGTGCGCCGCGCTTACAACGCCTTCAACACGGCCGACATGAAGACCCTCACCGAGCTGTTCGACGAGAACGCCTCGTGGCACACGCCCGGGAAGAGCATCGCTGGCGACCGCAAGGGCCGTGACGCCGTCTTTGCCCAATTCGGACGGTATGGGCAGGAGACGGGAGGCACCTTCAAGGCCGAATTGCGGCGCGTCCTTGCCGATGATGAGGGGCGCGTGGTCGGCATGCATCACAACAGCGCGGAGCGAAAAGGCAAGCGCCTGGCGACAGACTGCTGCATCACGTTCGAGCTCAAGGATGGCCGGATCATGAGCGGCAGGGAGCATTTTTTCGATCTGTACAACTGGGATCAGTTCTGGTCGTAGTCCTGTCGCACTGCGAGCGCTAGCGCGCGCACCATGGGCCCAGCGACGATGCTGACATTGGCAACGCTGCTGCTCATAGCCTGGTCGTCGCCTGTCCAGACAGCAGAGCTGACGATCCAGCTCATCGGCAACGCAGGGGTCATGCTCTCGGATAGTGTGACGTCCGTCTTGGTAGATCTCCCCTACGAACCGGGTGCCTTCGGTTACATGCGATACGACCCCGCCGGCCTCGAGCCCCCAGGCGGGGCGGTGTCGGTGATCACGCACCACCACCGCGATCATTTCGATGCGAGCTTGTTTCGATCGCGCCCGAGCTGGCGGATCGTTGGTCCGCCGTCCGTGACCGCCGATCTCTCCGCTGAGCGGGTTCTCGATGGAGACAGCGTACAGGTTGGGGCGTTCGCTATCGTGGCAGTGCGGACACCGCACACGGACGATCATCGGTCCTACCGCATTCGCTGGCGTGGGCGCGTGTTGTACTTCGTTGGCGATACGGAAGATCCTCCGCTTCTCCTGCAACAGGACGCCGTGGACGTCCTGTTCATCACGCCGTGGTTGAGTTGTGCCGTGGCGGCCACGGGGCGTTCCGTCTCCGCTTCGCGCGCCGTGGTGTATCATGGGCGCCCCGACGGTTCGGACCGGACATGCGGATCGGTGGAGGCGTTGCCGCAGGGGACGACATTCTCGCTGCCCTCCGCTGGCTCGTGAAGGCCGTCGCGCGGCGCGCTGGCGGGGGTCGCACGCAAGAGAGTTCGGGAGGCGTGATGTGAGATACCTCGGACTTCCGTCGCTACGTCGCCTCGTAGGGTTCGTCGCCGTGGTCACGGCTGGTTGCGGTGGTGCCGATGCTCCCGCGCCCACAGCCGAAGGCGGGGCGTACCTCTACATATGGGCGGCCGATGCGGATGAGGCGGAGTCTGATTTCTTGGCCGTCATCAACGCGGACGCGACGGATTCAGCGTATGGGCAAGTCGTTGCAACGCTGCCGGTCGGCGCACGAGCCACCATGCCGCACCATCTGGAGTACGAATATCCGTCGACCGATGTGCTGTTTGCGAATGGATGGGCGGCGGGCCGAACGTTCCTGATCGATCTGGCGCAACCGCGGCACCCGCGGCTCGTGGGTGAGTTCACCGAGGCCGGAGGGTACACATTCCCGCACGCGTTCGCGCGTCTGCCAAACGATAACGTGCTGGCAACATTTCAATCGCGGGGGTCGCGCTACGCGCCCCCTGGAGGTTTGGTTGAGCTCGATGCCGCCGGCAACGTGGTACGCACCGCCAGCGCGGCCACACCCGCGGTTCCCGATAGTCTCATCTGGCCGTATAGCGTCATCGCCGTCCCTTCCCTCGGCCGCGCCGTGACAACCAGTGCGGACATGGGCATGCCCCCGTTTTCTGCGTGGCAATATGACGAAACGCGTCACGTGCAGGTGTGGTCGTTGGATAGCCTCGCATTATTGACCACGGTGGAGCTCCCGGAGGCGCCGACCGGTGTTCATCACATTGCCCCGGCAGAACCGCGACTGTTAGCAGATGGATCCGTGTACGTGAATACGTTCAGTTGTGGACTGTATCGCCTCATCGGCCTGGACGCGGCGGATCCCGTCGCGGAATTCGTTCATGCGTTTCCCGGCGGCACATCGTCGGAGACCGAATGCGCCGGTCCCGTCGTGTACGGTCGGTTCTGGATCCAAACGGTTCCGGCGCTTCCGGGTCTGATTGTGCTCGACGTGAGTGATCCCGGCCGACCGGTGGAGGTGACGCGAC
>JBFGJG010000101.1:0-6192 GCA_041577295.1 Gemmatimonadales bacterium | reverse complement strand
GGGGCGGCCCGGGGGGCCGCCCCTTCTCTCTGTGAACGGGTCATTGAATAATCCGCGCTCGTTGATCATCGCGGTGATCAGGTCGTCGACTGAGCCGTCCCGCAGCACCGTGACGCCGGGCTCGTCGCACCTCCCCAACACGAGGATTCTCGTCTTCTCAAACCTCACGGTCACCTCTCGGACAACCAACCATCCGCAAAGAAAGCCCGGCTCGCAATCGCAAGCCGGGCTTGGTCCTGACTACTCAAGTACAGCAATTCACTGCATCACACCCGCGGGTCTACCCCGATACCACGTTCATCGGACGGACATGCCGGGCTTCGACTGCCGCGGCCCATCCAGCTCGCTGCACGAATCCCTAGCTCATGGGTAGGAAGAAGTCTATGTCAAGAAAACTGTCATCCGTAGGAGCGAGGCTAAAAAAGTACACGTCCGTATCTGGGTGACTAGGGGATCCGGAGTTGGCGGCTACCTCCTGGCCGACAGTCTGTACGTGGCTATCAATTATGTAGGTGATATCTGTGCCAGACCCTGGTTCGGTTTCGACATAACGCTCTACATTGAAAGGAGGATTATAGTTCGCATCCTCGAAAACAAATTGAGCACCACTCGCCGCAGTGCACTCGAGGAGCCCACTCACCGCGACGGGGCAGTTCGCCACCGAATGCGTCGTCACCGTAAAACTCCCGCGCCCCGTCACGACGTCGTCCAGCGGATACGAATCAGTGATGATAACGTCACCAGATCCGGGCACTCCGTCACCGCTCTCGTCTACCAATTTGGCGATCAGGAGGTCACCCGCAGACTCATCGAACCCAGGCTGCCCATCCACGTTGGTGTAGGCAATGGCGAAGATAATCTTCTCGATCTCGCACCCGTCAGCGATGCCATTGCCGTCGCTGTCTTTCTTGCCAACACCGGTGGGATCGTAGTCCGACACGGCGTTGAACGTGTGAGCCGGATTGCCGACGAGCCTTGGTGCCATCTGATCCATTGGTCAGCTGGCGATCTTCACCACGAGCGCAAGCCGCCCGGAACGTACGATCCCATCGTCGCTGAGCACTTGGCGGGCTCGGCATTTTTGGCACAGGAGGCCGAAGCACCGACCGGCACTGTGCTACGAACATTCCCCGACGGAGTGCGGACGTGGCGAGGAACAGCTGTAAACAGTGATTTGGCCTCTCGGTTCCACGCGAAAGAAGTTCTCTACCTTCCGCTTACGACGAGCATGCTCGATGCACATTTCTTGGGCTTCACCAAGCCTGGCAGGACCGCGGATGATCTTGTGCTTGGTGAGGTCGTGGCTCGCCTTGCCATCTCCTCCATTGAGCAGTTCTTTCACACGCGCCAGTTACCCCAGCTCGCGGCTGCCAAGGAGCGTGTCCGGCTCGCCCGAAACCTGCACGACGGGGTTCTCCAGTCTCTCACGGCAGCAGCCCTGCAAGTCGAAAGTGTGCTGCGGCTGCTAGAAACTCACCCGACCGCCGCTCGCGATCAGCTCCGGAAGATCGAGCGGCTCATTACCGAGGAGCAGCGAGATTTGAGATTCTTCGTCAGCGAGTTTCGTCCCACGGGAGGAAGCCCGCTGGATGGGAATGAGAGACTCGAACCAATCCTGCAGAGCATGACCGAGCGCCTCGCGGCGATCTGGAACCTCCGTGTGTCGCTCCACGTCGCGCCTTCCCATTACGCAGTCCCGAGACGTTTGTTTGAGGAGATCTATCATCTCGTGCGTGAAGCCCTGGTCAATGTCGCTCGACACGCCGAGGCCACTGAGGCACGCGTGCTTCTGGGTGTCCGGGAGGATCGCGTGCAGATCGTCGTACACGACAACGGGCGAGGATTTCCGTTTCATGGGCATTACGACCATGCCAGCCTGATGGCGCTACGACGCGGACCTGCGTCGCTCAAAGATCGTCTTCGCGTCCTTGGGGGGACGATCGCAATCGATTCACACGTCACCGGGGCGCGTCTTCACCTCTCGATCCCCCTCGGCCCCGCCGAGTAGGTCAGTGATCCGACTGGTGCTCGCCGATGACCATCCCATCGTGCTCGACGGGTTGGAGAGTCTCTTTCGCTTAGAGTCGGATTTTCAAATACTGGCCCGATGTACCAACGGTGAAGAGGCCATCAAGGCCGTGCGACTGCACCAGCCGGACGTTCTTCTCCTCGATGTCCACATGGCTGGAAAGGACGGCCTTGCGGTGAGTCGCGAGCTCAGAGAGCAGAACCTACCGACCAGGATAGTATTACTCGCGGCGCATCTCGATAAGCGCGACGTGATGGAGGCACTGCAGCTTGGCGTACGGGGGATCCTGCTCAAAGAGCTCGCACCTCGACTCGTCGTTCAGTGCGTGCGCAAAGTGCACGCAGGTGAGCGATGGATCGAGAAACGCTCTCACCTGGACGCGCTTGACACGTTGTTACGTCGAGAGGCGGGGATGCAACAGTTGTCCAAGGTGCTCACCCCTCGTGAGATCGAGTTGGTGAAGATGGTCGCAGCACAGCTTCAAAACAAAGAGATCGCGACGCGGTTGGGCATCAGCGTCGGGACCGTCAAGATCCACCTGCACAACATCTACGAAAAACTCAATGTACGTAGCCGATTGGAGTTGGTGCTCTTTGCGCAGTCCAAAGGCCTCATGTAATCGACCAGCAGTACTGCCTTCGTCTTGGTGGGCGTCGCAGCGTTAGCGCGACAAGCGGATCGAGCACGCCGAAGCCGCGCGTAGGTCAACCCGCACGGGGATTGCTCCGGGGGGGAACCTTCACCTCGCTGCCGACCGGAGCATGTAGGAGAGTGTGTTAGTCGTAGTGACACCCGAAACGCGAAATCGCCAAAACGCCGGTTACGGCCTTACCCCTCTTCCACCTTCCCGACCGGCGGTGCCGGGTGTAGCGTCGACTCGTCCTCCCCCCGGTTCCATCCGCTGCGGAAGTAGTAGCCAAGCGCGAGGAACACGGCGCCGAAGCTCAAGAACAAGAGAATACGCCAAACCGGCTCGACTTGGCTCAAGTCGAACAGGACTAGCTTGCCGGCGGTCACGAACAGCGTCGCTAGGCCGACGGTGCGAGCCTTCGGCATGAAGAAGAGGAGTCCCAGGCTGTAGAGGCCCCACGCGCCGGTCACGATGCCGTCGCCGACGGGAAGCACACTCAGCTCGCGCCAGAGCCAGGCTAGGATGGCGAGGTGTGCGGCGAGCCAGTAGAGAGGTGCCAGGCTTCGGTCGATCCATCGCGTACCCAAGAGAAGAGCGGCGATCACGCCCACGTCGGCCAGGGCCCGCCAGTTCTGGATCGCCGCCTCCGGTGGCGGCTCTGCGGTAAGGCGCTGGGCCAGCCAGAGCGCAATCCCTGCAAACAAAAGGTGCCCAGCCGTGCCGACGGCACGCTCGCCGAGCCGCCTCGCCAGCAGGTGGAGGGCCAGCGCCTCGACCGCGAAGAGGACGATCTCGAGGTGACCGCGGAACAACAACGAAATCCCAAGGGCAGTCAACACGCCACCCGTAATGATGTGTGCCGGTCGGAGTGCCGGGACTCCATTGGGTTGGCTCAGGTACCATGCCGCGAGGCCGTACAACCCTGCACCGGCCACGGCGATCAGCCCCCATTGGGTGTCGTCCGTGGGCCGCCAGGCAACATGTGATGCGTAGAGCGTGGCCACTGCCGTCGCGATGAGGAGGACCGCGAGCTGACGGTGCCGGACTTCCTCTTCTCGCGCTTCCGGTACTCCGGATTTCGGATAGGGCCACCGACCTGGCTCACGACGGGCGAGTACCTCGCGGCCAACCGGCACCAGCCAAAACACGAGCCAGACCACGCTCACGCCGGCCTGAAGCGCCACCCGATTGGCGCCGGTATCCTCCTGGAACGCCAGCGCAAGTACCGACCAGCCGCCCAATGCCGTGATCCAGAGAAGCGACTGCCATCCCTTGAAGAGATAGATCGCGCTGGTACCGACGAGGAGGATCGAGGTATACGCGATGAGCGCAGACACCGACCCGGCCTCGGTGTAGAGCAGGAATGGTGTGCCGAGTCCGCCGACGGCACCGAGGACGGCCAGGATGGACTCGTTCTGGCGCACGCTCACCCAGAATAGAAACACCGTGACCAGCACCATGAAGGCGAATGCCACGGGATGGCTGACGAGTTGGAAGAGCTGAAAGGCGGCGAACCCTGTGATGTACCAGGTGGCCGCCGCACCGCCGAGTACGAGTTGGCTGAACCAGCGTTTAGCGTGGTGGACCCGGAAGCCGATCGTTGCGAGGATTGCCCCGAGAATGAGGCCAAACACGACCCGGATCTCGGGCGTGAGCCAGCCCTGGTCGACGGCGTACTTGAAGAGAAAGGCCACCCCGAACAGCAGGAGGCCGATCCCGACTCGACTGATCCAGTACTGCGGTCCGCGGGACAGGATGTTGGTTAACGGGCCGGCAACCGAGGGCCGGGGTCTGCGCGGCTCGGGCCGTGGTCTAGGTACTGTGGCGGCGCGAACGGTCGCTCCTACATGACCTGGAGCGAGGAAAGCAGGGACATCCGGTGGATCGGCCTTCTCGCGTCGAGCGATTGCCTCGATGAGCCCCTTCAATGTGGTCTGGAGATTCTCGACAGCGGCTTCTAACCGCTGAAGCCGCTCTTCGACCGAACGCCCTTCCGAGGGGGGCTCTGGCATACCGCAAAGATACGGGGGCCCACTACGCCAGCAAGGCAGCGAAGCTGTGCCTCATGGACGCACCCCCACAGTCAAACGGCGCGTCGAGTACATCGCAGCGAATCCGGCCGTGCTGCCGGGAATCCGTGATATTACAAAGAAGGCGCAGGTCTTTGAAAATGCCCGGGGCGGGATTCGTCGCGAAGCGCACGCGAGTTGGGCACGGGTGTGGGGTTGGCGTGGACCCACACGGGGATTACTCCCCAAGGGATTTCAAGCTCCGCGGCAGTTCGCTTTCGGCGCAAGCTATCTCGCCCGCCGGAGCGCTACCTCATCGCCACGGTCGTGCAACGATGCTATTCGGCAGATCGTCGTGCGGCTGGTGGCGCTCGACGGGGCGCCGTGAATTGACCTGTCGTGACGGGTCGCGTTCGAGCCTGAAGTGCACCACGATTGGATGGTGATCCGAGTAGAAGCGATCCTTGACCCGACGGTAGCTCCCCGGGACGATCTCCGCCGCACCGCGTTGGTGGTCACGGCGGAACAACACGTGATCGGTGGGAAAGGGCCCGCGTGTGCGATCCATGAGTGGGCGGGGCGACTCGGGGAAGTACCGAAGCAAGTAGCGGAGCGCGCTCTCTTTGGTCGACCACGTATTGAGGTCTCCTCCAAGGACCGTGGAGAGCCCGCCTGACGAACCTTCACGTCGTGGACGACGGTGTTCGAGACTGTCGAGCACGCTGATGATTGCTGCGGCTTGACGCAAGCGTGCGGAATTGGCGGTGGTGAGCACACGCCAGGCTTGTGGTGTCGTGATCAGGTGGGCACCCAGCACGCGTAGGCCGTTTCCGCTCGAGCCCCGCACGGTCGCCCCGACGACGACTCGACGGGCGGACTCAAAGGGCAGCTCGATCACAACGAACTCGGACAGCGGCAGTGTGGACAGAATGGCGTTCCCCTTATCCTCGCCTCGTCCATCCCGCCTTTCATGCCCATTCCGGGCAGCCGGCACATAGAAGACGGCCAACCCGCACCGGCGCGCCACCTCGACCACGTCCAATCGCCGGCCTGGTCGTTCTTCCTCCTCGACTGGCGGCGGGGTGGACCAGGATTCGGCGACCGTGCCGAGGGTGGGCGACCGTCGTAACGCCTCCTGCAGCACCAGGACCATGTGTGGAGCGCTGTCGCGGCGGGTCGAGGCACCACCGGCACACACGAGACCTATCTCCGATTCGAGAAAGGCAATGACGTCTCCAGCGCCAGCATCCGTGTTCCACACGGCGAGAGCGAAAGGCTGCTCGCTTTGGAGATCGCCGAATTCCGCGCTGGGGACCGAGTCGACAACTGGCGGCCCGATCACCTCGCACCATCGCTCCAGATGCTCGTTGTCCCGCAACGCAACCGGTGAGTACCACTCGGCCACCGTCGCTCGACCATCCTGCATCGGGCATCGCCGGTCGAGCAAGCCCGTGTCGGTCATGGTCGACGCGGGCATGCAGCCTCCTATGGCCCACACAGCGAGCGCCATGCGGGTCCGGAAG
>JBFGJG010000100.1:0-6966 GCA_041577295.1 Gemmatimonadales bacterium | reverse complement strand
TTCGTGTCCGGGGTCGCCTTCGAGTCCGGGGTAGAAGACGCTCTCGACCCGCGCGTGGTCACACAGATACCGCGCTAACCCGTGCGCATTCTCGTTCTGCCGTAGCACGCGCAGCTCGAGCGTCTTGATGCTGCGGATGAGCAAATGCGCCGGACCCGGCGCAAGGCTCGCACCGTTGATCTCGCGGAAGCGAAAGATCTGCCGCACCAGGTCCTCCCGACCACACACCACGCCTCCCATCGCATCGGAGTGCCCGCCGAGGAACTTCGTCGCGCTGTGAAGGACGAGGTCGGCGCCGAGCGCCACTGGCTGCTGATTCACTGGGGTCGCAAAGGTGTTGTCGACCACGACCGTTGCGTTTGCTTCGTGCCCGGCCCTGACCAGGCGAGGTAGATCGAGCACCTTGAGCGTCGGGTTGGTCGGGCTCTCGAGATAGAGCAGATCGCACCCATGTGCCACTGCAGACTCGAGCGCAGCATGATCGGTGGTATCACACAGCTCCACCTGTACGCCGAAGCGCGGCAGGAACTCGAGAAACAGCCTGCTGGTCCCACCGTAGGTATCGCGGATGCTCACGACTCGGCGCCCCGGCTCGAGCAAGGCGAATAAGGTGTTGCTGACGGCGGCCATTCCCGTGGAGAAGCTCGTCGCGGCTTCCGCGCCCTCGAGCACGCGCACCTTTTCTTCGAATACCTGGACGGTCGGATTGGTGTTGCGGCTGTAGATGTGTCCCGACGCGCGTCCGGCGCCGACCGCGATCCACGAGTCGAGGTCGTCGAATCCAAAGGTCACGCTGTGCACGACGGGTACCTGTGTTGCGCCGTGCCAACTCAAGTCTTCCTCGCCACCCCACACCGCGCTCGTGCCCATACCGGGTCGCTTCTTCCCATCATGCATCACGTTCTCCTCCGGGTTTCCCGTCGCACCATAAGTCACTGCTCACCACAGTACGAGAGGATACTTCGATAGAGAATCTCTGCGAAGTCAACGACCGAGTCTGGATCGACCCACTCTTCCTCGGTGTGGAGTCCGTCGCCCGTCGGTCCCGCGATGACGGTTTCGATTCCCGCTTCGCCAAGCATTCCCGAGTCTTCCCACCACGGATGACTGATGAGGCGAGCGGGTTTCTTCAATACCGCAGCCACCGCAGCACGGAGCGTTCGGACGATGGGACGGTCTGGGTCGATCTCGTACGGCGGACGCCAGATGACCGGCTCGATCGAACCCCGAAACGCGGGGATGCGACCCACGAGCGACTCGAGAATCGCCTCGAAGTCGGCTCGCACTCCTTCCGCCGACTGCCCCGGTACCGTGCGGCACTCGACCGATGCGGTGCACTCGTCGGCGTAGACGTACAGGTGACGCCCTCCAGAGATAACCGGAATGTGGAGGTACGCGGATCCGAGCATGGGGTGTTGGTGACGCTGCTGCCACGTTTCTCGCAATCCATCGAGGGCCGCGATCACACGGCCCATGTGGAGATTCGCATCGACGCCGATGTCCGATCGGCCGCCGTGCGCGGTCCTTCCACGCGTGCGTAGCTGGTAGACCGCGAAACCCCGATGCGCAATACAAACGTCGAGATCGCTTGGTTCGACGACAATGGCCGCATCGGTATGCACTCGTTCAAGAAGGGCGGCGGTTCCGATGCTCTCGTGCTCCTCGTCTGCCACGAAGGCGAGCACGAGATCGCCGTGGAGCTTGAGCTCGTCTTGCGCAATCAGCTTGGCCGCGCCAAGCACACCGGCCATCCCTCCTTTCGTGTCCTGCGAGCCGCGGCCAAAGATCCGCCCGTCCCGCTGCTCGGCAGCAAAGGGGGTCTGCATGCCCGATACGCCTACCGTATCGAGGTGCGCGTTGATCAGGAGTGACGGGCCACCACCGGTTCCTGCACGCGTTGCCACGACATTGGCCCGCTGCTTGCCCAGGTCGTGCAGCTCGGCCTGCCAGCCCACGTCCTCGAGCACCCGGTGCACATACGCGGCGACTTCCCACTCACCGGGCGCGCCCTTTTCGAGGAAGGGATTCCGGGAATCGATGCGGATGAGGTCGGTCAGGGTGTGCAGCGTGAACGCGCGATCGATGGGCATGAATTCCCATCCCGCCTCGGGTAGAAAAGTTCATTATCTGATACCCCAAGCGGTGGGTGGGCGCAATGATCGTTGGTGTGTCTACGGCGTCGCGGAGGCAGCTTTCGCTTTCCAGAAATAGAGGCCAACATTGGGCCGGTCATGATTGGCGCCCCCCCCACCCTGGTGATCCTCGCCGCCGGCCTCGCAAGCCGCTACGGTGGCTTGAAGCAGCTCGAACCCGTGGGCCCCCGCCGAGAGGCACTACTCGACTACAACATCTATGACGCCGTACGAGCCGGTTTCGGCTCGGTCGTGCTGGTCGTGAGCCCCGGTTTGGATAAGCTGTTCCGCCAGCATATAGCCGACGTCGTTGGAGATGCGGTGTTGGTTCGCTACGTCTCTCAAGAACTAGACGACCTGCCAGAAAATCAGACGCTTCCACGGGCTCGCAAGAAGCCCTGGGGAACCGGCCACGCCGTGCTCGCCGCGCGCCACGCGGTGACTGGCCCGTTCGCGGTCAGCAACGCAGATGACCTCTACGGTGCGTCGTCCTACCGGCAACTAGCGGCCCATTTCGGGAGCGGTGAGGATGGCGAGCCCACGCATGCGCTCGTCGGCTATCCGCTGCGTAAGACGCTCTCACCGTTTGGGGGACTTTCGCGTTGTATTGTCGAGCGGGACGAGGCGGGATACGTTGTCCAGCTCACCGAGCTCGAGAGCATCTGCAAGGTGGAAGGGCGGATCTCCGGTACGACGGTAGAGGGCGATCGGGTCGAGTTGACCGGTGACGAGCTCGTATCGATGAACGCCTGGGGGTTCACCCCAACCGTGTTCACTGAGCTCGAGCGGCAGTTCTCCGTGTTCCTGCGGGATTGCGCGGACGACGCGTCAGCGGAATTCTTGTTGAGCGCCGGGCTGAACGGGTCGATCGGACGGGGCGCCCTCCAGATCACCGTACTCCAAGCCCGGGACCAGTGGTTTGGGATGACCTTTCCAGAAGACCGGGACCGCGTACGCCAGGCGATCGCCAATCTCGTTGCACAGGGTGTCTATCCCGAAGACCTGAGAGAAGGATTCAACCAGCTGTGAGAGAGCCGTGCAGCTAAACGCCATCGATTGGCTCGTCGTCGCGCTCTACGCGACCATCGTCGTTGCGGTCGGGCTCGTCTTCGCCCGCCGTGCCGGTAAAGGCCTCACCGAGTACTTCCTCTCCGGTCGACAACTTCCCTGGTGGCTCCTCGGCACCTCGATGGTGGCCACGACCTTCTCCACGGACACGCCAAACCTGGTGACCGACCTCGTGCGCACTGGTGGCGTGAGCCACAATTGGATGTGGTGGGCGTTCTTGATTACGGGTATGTGCACGGTGTTCTTCTACGCCAAATTGTGGCGGCGGTCCGGCGCGCTTACCGATATCGGGTTCTACGAGCTGCGCTACTCGGGAAAACCGGCAGCGTTTCTCCGAGGGTTCCGGGCGGTTTATCTCGGCGTCTTCTTCAACGTGGTGATCATGGCGACGGTCACGCTGGCGGCGATCAAGATCGCCGGTGTGCTCCTGGGACTCGACAAGTACACAACCGTGATCCTCGCCAGCACGATCACCGTGCTCTACTCGGCAACGTCTGGGTTGTGGGGTGTGGTGGTCACCGATCTGCTGCTCTTCGTAGTGGCATTGGTGGGCTCGATCGCTGCCGCCGTGGTTGCGCTGAATCATCCGGACGTGGGTGGGCTTGCGCAGCTGGTGGCCCATCCGTCGTTAGAGGGCAAGTTGTCGCTGCTGCCTGACTTCTCCGATTGGTCCACCGTGGCAGTGGTGTTCATCATCCCGATTGTTGTTCAGTGGTGGAGCACCTGGTACCCCGGAGCCGAGCCCGGAGGCGGGGGTTACGTGGCCCAGCGTATGCTCGCAGCGAAGAACGAGCGGGAGTCGATGCGCGCCACGTTGTGGTTCAACATCGCCCATTATGCGCTCCGCCCGTGGCCCTGGATCATCGTGGCCCTCGCATCCATTGTCGTCTATCCCAGCCTCGACTCCATTGCGGCGCGGTTTCCGAATCTCGACCCGTCCATCGTGAGGCACGATCTCGCCTACCCGGCGATGCTCGTCTTTCTGCCACACGGCCTCCTGGGGCTGGTCGTCGCGTCGCTCGCCGCGGCGTATATGTCGACAATCTCGACACACCTCAACTGGGGTGCCTCGTACGTGGTGGACGACGTGTACCGGCGGTTCGTCGCTGCGGATCGGGACGAGCACCACTATGTTCGAGTCGCGCGGCTGACTACGGTCATGCTCATCGTGCTCGCTGCAACGATCTCGCTGTGGCTCGAAAACGCGCTTCAAGCGTTCCAGATCCTCTTGCAAATCGGCGCAGGCACCGGGCTCATCTTCTTGCTCCGCTGGTTCTGGTGGCGCATCAATGTCTGGAGCGAGGTCGCGGGAATGGTGATCTCGTTTCTCGTGGCCATATACTTCCAGTTCGTGCACGAAGCGCTGGGATTTACCCCGCTCCATCCGTCGCTCATGCTGGTGCTCGGGGTGGCCATCACGACGCTCGGATGGCTGGCCGTGACGGTCGTGACGCCCCCGGCCGACCGAGAAACGCTTCAGGCGTTCTATGATCAGATCCGGCCGATGGGCCCCGGGTGGCGAGCCGCCGTCACCACACAGCCCCGCAAACCAGGAGAGAGCCCCTCCGCAGCGTTCTTGTGCTGGTTCCTCGGCTGTCTCGTGGTCTACACGGCGCTGTTCGGGACGGGATACCTCATCTACGGGCGAACCGCGATGGGCCTCGCATTGCTCGTGATGACCGCCGTTGCTGCGATTGGGCTGTTTCGCACGTTGCCGCGGGTCGGGTTCGAGTAGGGGGCCAATTTGGGAAAGCCTACAGCGCCCG
This sequence comes from Gemmatimonadales bacterium, assembly GCA_041577295.1. GTDB lineage: Bacteria > Gemmatimonadota > Gemmatimonadetes > Gemmatimonadales > GWC2-71-9 > JBDHDH01. The sequence continues at coordinate 2,000 of JBFGJG010000100.1, read as the reverse complement.
GACCGAGGCCCCGTCAGATGGTTTGGCCATGAAGAGATGGTCGCTGAGATCGCCTGGAACCTCGCGCTTCGCGTAAAACTCATCTGCTAGCAGCCCCAGCACACCCTCCGCGCGGTCCGCACCCGTCAGTGCCACGATGCACCCGCCAAACCCCGCGCCAGTGAGCCGCGCGCCGCAGGCTCCTGCTCGGAGGGCGATCTCCACCAGTTGGTCGAGCTCTTTACAGCTCACCTCGTAGTCGTCTCGCAGGCTTTTGTGCGAGGCGTTCATCAGTTGGCCGAATTGTTCGAGGTCCCCCCGCGCCATCGCCGCTTCGGCCTTCACCACCCTGCTAGCCTCCGACACCACATGACGAAACCGGCCTCGCAGCGTCCCCGAGAGCACACGCTCGCTTTCCCTTAGTAGGCGCTCGCTATCGGTGCCCTCGAGGAGCTCGGCGTATGAGTCGATTCGCTCACCCGGTCGTACACGCTTCGCCACGGCGGCTAGCGCTTCTTCGCACTCGCCGCGCCTCCGATTGTATGCCGCTCGTGCGGCCCCGGATTTCGCGGCGGGGACGAGACTGTGCGCTACGACGAACCGCCAGTGGGGGGGCACGTTGATCGGTGTGAGCCTCATGGGATCGAAGTCGATGCGGATCGCACAGCCGCGCCGACCGCCGAGCGCGATGGCCTGATCCATACCGCCGCCCTCGGTCCCCACGTAACGCTCCGCACGTGCCATGAGCTCCATGAGCTCTGACACATCGGTCGTCACGTCGCGCGCGGTCAGCAAAGCGAGCGCCGTCGCGATCACCAGCGCCGACGACGAGCTGAGTCCGGCGGCCACTGGCACGGACGAGCATACGGCCGCATCGATGCCCGTGAGTGTTCCGTGTCTGCTCGTGAGACCCTGCGCCGCGGCCTTGAGATAATTCCCCCAATCGCCGTTGGGGTAAGGCGGCATTGACGGGCGGAGGTCAAACGATCGTAGTGCGAAGGATTCAATACAGTTGGCGAACCGGGCTGTGGCATCTGGGCGTATACGGAACACGATCATCACGTCCCGCTGAATTGCCATGGGCAGGACGGGCAAGCCCGCATAGTCCACGTGCTCGCCAATCAGGTTGACCCGTCCCGGTGCGCGAGCGAGGTGTGTCGGTCTCGTGTTCCCAAATGCTCGGCGAAAGGCGGTTTGGGCCTCTGCAAGACGCTGGGTATCGAAGTCGGTCATGATCGAGCGATCGTTCAGCCGCGCGGTGCGAGCCGGCAAATTCCTCGTTAACGTATGAGACTTGGCAACATGCAGTGACAACAACGCCGGAGTCCAGCCATGCATGACAGTTACGATCGCAGAGATTTCCTCGGGATGGTGGCCGGTGGTCTCGGCTTCACGGCCGCGCAACGGCTCACCACCCGAACGCCGACTCCGCTCACCAGCGCGTCGACTCGCCAGGCGCCACCGCTCGAGGTCGTGCGGATGGGCTTCGTCGGCGTGGGTCATCAGGGCTCGAGCCACGTGGAGAACTTTCTCCGCATCGACGGCGTCGAGATCAAGGCGATCTGCGATATCGTGCCGGAAAAGGTGAAGCGGATGCAGCAGCTCGTTGCCGAGGCCGGGCGGCCGGAGCCAATGGGCTACTCGCGGGGGCCCGAAGACTTCCGGCGGATGTGTGATCGAGAGGACCTCGATGTCGTCTTTACGGCGACACCGTGGGAGTGGCACACGCCCGTGTGCGTGGCGGCCATGGAGCGTGGCAAGCATGCGGCGACGGAGGTCCCGATGGCGGTCACACTGGACGAGTGCTGGCGCCTCGTCGAAGTGGCCGAACGCACGCAGCGGCACTGTGTGATGATGGAGAACGTGTGCTACGGGCGCTCGGAGATGATGATTTTCAACATGGTGCGCCAAGGCTTGTTCGGAGAATTACTCCACGCCGAATGCGGCTACCTGCACGATCTTCGCGAGCTCAAGCTCACCGACTTCTACGAGGGGCGCTGGCGGGTCAGGCACTCCATCCG
>JBFGJG010000099.1:0-7014 GCA_041577295.1 Gemmatimonadales bacterium | reverse complement strand
GGAAACTCGAGCGCCGCAATGCTCGACGGGTTCACGTCCGAGATCGGCAGGCGCTCCTGGCCGAAGAGAAGCCAACCGTTCTCCCACCGTAACTCCGCGCGAACCCGCCTCAGCGCGACAAGCGAGGCCAGACGTCCGTTTCCCAATTGTCCACCAAACAAGTTGAACTCGATCTCACCAGAGAAGTCCCCACCCAACACGTCGGGCTGAAAGGCGCGCAGTCCAATACGCGTCTGCCGGAGCGTCGCGGCAGTCGTAGACGGGGGAAGGCCGCCTGGCGGGTCGGGCGGCAAGACCCAGAGCGGAACATCGCTGTTGTTCACCCTCTCCGTGGTGTGAAAGCCGTTCAAGAGGACTAGGCCAAACAGCTCTAACCGGCCCCCAGCTCCCGGCTCCACCTGCGATTCGGTCTGCTCCGCAACCTGCGTTTGCAGCACGTCGATGAGTCGCTCGGCACGCTCCAGACGGTCCCGCAGCGAATCGAGAACCGCTGGGTCCTGCGCTTGGACTGGCACGCCGAGCCCGCCAAGGAGCAACACAAGGACAAAAGTGCGGATCTTCATGATTTCACTCCCCGCTCGAGATGAGTTCCGTTGACGCCCCGCCTGGGCCGGAGTAACCTTGGGGTGTGCTCTCGAGAATCGGTGCGCAAAGCACATTCTTAATTCTGATCGGCGTTGCTGTTCCGACCGCGGTGACGCAAGATGCGAGACTAAACGACACCGTTGGCCAGACGTTGGCAAGCGTGAGCGGCCGCGTGACGGTGTTGGACGAGGGGAATAAGCTCGCACGGGACGTCTCGGATGCGGTCGTGTGGCTCGAATCGATCAATCGGTTGCGCCCGGATTCCATCCCGATCGACACGGTCGAGATTCTGATGTCGAAGAAAGAATTTCGACCGCACGTGGTGGTCGTGACGAAGGGTTCCACGGTGCGATTCCCCAATCAAGATCCCTTTAACCACAATGTGTTCTCGCGATCGGAGAATGCCCCCTTTGATTTGGGCCGCTACGCTCGGGGCAGAGTCGGCTCCACGGATTTTCCGCAGAGCGGGATCGTGCGCGTATTCTGTAACGTGCACGCGCGCATGAGCGCCATCGTGGTGGTCCTCGACGAGCCGTTGTTTGCTCAACCCGTGGCGGACGGCGCGTTTGCCATGGCGGTTCCTCCCGGTACGTACATCCTGCACGCCTGGCACGAGCGCGCGAAGACGTTTCGGCCACGCCGGATCGTGGTGGACGCGTCGGGTGTGGGCGACGTACGAGTAGAGCTCGACGCTCGGGATTATCAGTTCGTCCAGCACGTCAACAAGTACGGCCAGCCGTATTCTCGAGCTCGTAGGGGGCGTCGCTATTAAGGCTCTTCCCCTTCAGAGGCTTGGCTCCAAGATCTTCCTGGCGACCTCGCTCGTGGTCGTGGCCGTTCTCGGTGGCGCGCTGTTCTTCACCTGGCGACGTGCAAACCAGGCCGCAGATGAGTCCATCGACAAGGCCCTCACCGCCACGCAATCCTCCATCGACGATGCGCTGAGCGGGCGAAGTGCGGCGCTGCTTCAGGTGACCGCCGGCCTCGCGCAAGTTCCCGACTACGTCTCCCGCATCAGCGAGGCGCTGAGTGGCGGTAATCGGTCGGACTTGCTGGATCAAGCCGATGAGTTCCGTGAGCAAACGGGTGCTGCGTGGTCGCTCATCACCGACGGCGCCGGCATTCTCCAAGCGTGGACCTACGACCGCAACATCTTCGATGACGATCTCGCCGAGAGCTCGCTGGTCGGGTTGGCGCTGCAAGGCGATTCGACGGAGGGCGTCTGGATCGAGCCCACACCGGAGGGGGACGTCATCTACCAAGCGGTTGGCGTCCCCGTTTTCGACCCGGGGCGGACGCTCATCTACGCCGTTCTCGTGACGGCGCACGAAATCGACTCGGCGTTTGCTGCCGACCTCCAGCGCCATACAAACTCGGATGTGGTGTTCTTTGCACTGGACACGCTAGGCATACCCGATGTCCTCGTTTCGACCCTTACCCGGGGTCCCATTGACTCCGCGATCAGTAGCCTGGATCCCGACAGCGCTTTTGCGGATCAAGAACAGACGCGCATACGAATGTCCGTCGGCGGGGAAACCCTCGTGGGTGTTGCCGGACCGCTGTACACGGCATCCGGCTTTCCGGTGGGCGGCTACGTGGGATTCCGCTCGCGGGAGGTGGAGCTCGCCGCATTCACCCAGCTTCGCCAAACGATGCTGTACGTGTTCGGCGGCGGGTTGGCACTAGCCCTGCTCATTTCGCTCGTGCTCGCGCGGCAAATCACCAACCCGGTCAAACGGCTCGTACGCGCCACGCGTCGTGTGGGGGAGGGCCAGTACAGCGGGACGATCGAGGTCACGTCCGGTGATGAGATCGGCGAGCTCGCACGAGCCTTTGGACACATGGTGCGCGAACTGCGGGCCAAAGACGAGTTGGTGGAGTTTCTCAGTGCGGGGACGGCCGCCACGACTCCCCTTCCCCGTAGCCGCCAGGTGGAACACACGCACGAGGAACCCACGCAACCGTCACTGGCAACGGGCATGGTTGCCCAACGGCTCGAGATCGGCTCTGTGCTCGCCGGCCGGTATGATATCCGCGGCATCCTCGGTACCGGGGGTATGGGTGTTGTCTATCGGGCGCACGATCGCCAGCTCGACGAGCCCGTGGCCATCAAGACCTTGCGCCCCGATCTCGTCTCTGGCGACCTCAGTATGCTCGAGCGATTCAAACAGGAGATTCGGCTTGCGAGACGGATCACCCACCGCAACGTGGTGCGAACCCACGACCTCGGTGAGGTCAACGGGCTCTACTTCATTACGATGGAGTACGTCGAAGGAGTCACGCTGAAGACGCTGATCCGCAAGCGCGGAACCCTGCCACCACCCGTGGCGATTACGATCGGCAAACAGCTGTGCCGCGCCCTCGAGGTCGCCCACGAACAGGGAGTGGTGCATCGAGATATCAAGCCACAGAACCTGGTCGTCGACCCCAGCGGTTTTCTCAAGGTCATGGATTTCGGGATCGCGCGGCTGACCGACCGTCGCAAAGAGGGGCTCACGTCCACGGGCGCGGCCATCGGGACCGCCGATTACATCCCGCCGGAGCAGCTGATGGGAGAGAACATCGACGGTCGCGCCGACCTGTACTCCTCAGGCGCTGTGCTCTTCGAATGTGTGACGGGCGAGACCCTGTTTCGAGCCCCGAGCGTCATGGCCTTGATGGCAAAGCACCTCGAGGACCCCCCCCGCGATCCCCGTTCGCTGAACCCGGAGGTCCCGGAGGCGCTCGCCCACGTCATCCTCAAGGCGCTGGCGAAGCGGCCCGCCGACCGATGGGCAACGGCGGCGGCGATGTACCACGCGCTCGACGCCGTCCGGTTGGAAGCCCGCGTCGCCTGACGTTAGCGCATCTCGGCAAACCTCGCCGTGAAGTGACGGAGGTAGGGCGGCGCATTCGTGATGCGGAGCCCGACGAGATCGTGGCGCCGGTCGAAGACTCCGGCGCATACCTCCACCACGTAGTCAATGTGGCTTTGGGTGTAGACACGACGTGGAATAGCGAGACGCACTAACTCCGTGGGCGGAGCCGGCCTTCCCTCCCCTCCGAACATCACACTGCCAACCTCAACAGCACGAATGCCCCCGTACTGGTACAGGGCGCAGACGAGCGCTTGACCTGGGAACTGTGTACCAGGAATCTGCGGGCAGCAGCGCCCCGCATCGAGATAAATGGCGTGTCCACCCGGAGGTTCAACGATCTCATAGCCTATCTTCCGCAGTCGCTCCCCTAAGTACTCTGTCGACCGAATCCGGTACGCGAGATAGTCCTCTTCCACCACTTCCTGGAACCCCTGGGCCATGGCTTCGAGATCACGACCTGCAAGTCCTCCGTAGGTCACGAAACCCTCTGTGAGGATGAGCAACGCATCGGCGCGCTGCGCCAAATCCTCATCTCGCAACAGCAAGACCCCGCCGATATTGACCAGCCCGTCCTTCTTGGCACTGATGATGGCACCGTTCGCAAGGTCGAACATGCTCCTGACGATCTCGCGTATAGAACGGTGGCTTTGGTTTGGCTCTCGGAGTTTGATGAAGTACGCATTCTCGGCAAAGCGACATGCATCGAGGAATAGCGGAATCCCATGGCGATCGCACACCCGGCGCACCGCCCGCAGGTTTTCAAGGCTAACGGGCTGTCCCCCACCCAAGTTGTTCGTGACCGTCACCATACAAAGTGGGATGCGATGTGCACCGACGTCTTCCACGAGGCGCTCCAGCTTTGCCACGTCCAGGTTGCCTTTGAACGGGTGCTGTGTTGCCGGTTGCGTCCCCTCAGCAATCACGAGGTCAACAGCCTCCGCTCCGCTGTGCTCGATATTGGCTCTGGTCGTGTCGAAGTGGTTGTTATTGGGCACCACCTTGCCCGGTCCGCCAATCAGCTCGAAAAGGATTCGCTCCGCTGCCCGCCCTTGATGTGTGGGAAGGATGTGGGTAAAGCCCGTCAACGCTTCGAGCGTTGCACGAAAACGAAAAAAGCTCTCTGCACCAGCATAGGATTCATCCCCCCGCATCATCGCCGCCCACTGGAGGCTGCTCATCGCACCCGTGCCGCTATCGGTTAGCAAATCGATGAGGACGTCCCGCGCGTGCACGTTGAACACGTTGAACGCCGCCTCACGCAGAATAGCAGCCCGCTCGACCTCAGTCGTCATCCGAATCGGCTCGACAACCTTGATCTTGAAGGGCTCGATGATGGTCTTCATACGCTCGCCGATCCTCGTGGGAAAACACGTTGGCAGCCGTCGCGAAGATAGACATGGGGTCGTCGGCGAGCCAGCGCACCACCGGTCCGGCGGCGCATTGACATTCCTCCTCACACCGGCGATCTATCGCCATCCCTCAACCATACGGCTCGTGAACGCGGACACTTCTTCCGACATTCGACCACCCGCGCCGACGGATCAATCCCGGGTTGTGGCCGTCTCGCTCGTCATCCTGGCCGGGGTGGCCACGGCTGCCGCGCTGGCACTCACCCGCTCGGTCATGATCCCGTTCGTACTTGCGGTGTTTTTCTCGTATCTCCTCGCCCCGTTCGTCGACTTGCTACAGGAGCGCGTCAAGGTTCCGCGCTTCGTAACGATCATCCTGGTACTCGCGGTAACGCTCGGACTGCTGACGTTGCTCGGCCTGCTCATTACTACCTCGACGCGTAGCCTTCTCGAATCCGTCGACATCTATCGAGACCGGCTCAGCAGCGCCGCGGCACGCGCGTTTTCCATACTGGACCGGTTCGGCGTGGATATGGGTCAACAGCCGCTCCTCGAGGCCATCAACCAGGTGCCGTTTCTGCAGATTGCCCGCCGAGCATTTGGGACCGCACTCGACCTCCTGACCACCGGCGGGCTGGTGCTCATCTTCGTGGTCTACCTGTTGGCCAGCCGCCGGCCTGCCCACATGCGCACGGGGATCTACGCTGCGATCGATGAGAAGATTCGCCGCTACATCCTGACAAAATTTGCGGTGTCGGCCACGACCGGACTGCTCGTGGGGTTCGTCTTGTACCTGTTCGGATTGGAGTTGGCCCTGGTGTTCGGTGTCATGGCGTTCCTGCTCAACTTTATCCCCTCCATTGGTTCGGTCATCTCGACGCTGCTGCCTCTGCCCATCGCCGTGGTGCAGTACGAGACGGTCTGGCCCATCATCGGTATCCTCGCGATCCCCGGAGCCATACAGATGACCATCGGGAACGGCATCGAACCGGTCTTGATGGGCGAGGGGCTCGATCTCCACCCCGTCACCGTCCTGGTGGCTCTCATCTTCTGGGGGCTTCTGTGGGGAATCGTGGGGATGCTCCTGGCCGCACCAATCACCGCCGTGATTCGCATCGTGCTCGCCCGCATCGAAACGACCCGACCGTTTGCCGACCTTCTGGCCGGCCGGTTCCCCGGGGACCCCCAAGCGGCATAGGACCCGTGATGGCACAAACCCCTTCCGACCACCCGAACACCGCCCCACCCGAAGCTTGGCTGCCGGCCCGACGGTTCGCCGCGGCCCTGGTCCGACCGGTTGAGCGCTTTCTCCACGTCGAGGCAGCAGGTGGCATCATCCTCCTGGCCGCCGCCGCTATTGCACTCGTATGGGCAAACTCCCCCTGGAGTGAGAGCTACGAGGACCTCTGGCACACGCACATCGCGATCAGCATCGGCGCCTGGCACTTCGACCGAACGCTGCATTTTTGGATCAATGAATTCCTGATGACCATCTTTTTCTTGGTCGTCGGACTCGAGATCAAGCGCGAACTGGTGGAAGGGGCCCTCTCCGACATCCGCCGCGCCACGCTACCCATCGCGGCGGCGATCGGCGGCATGCTGGTCCCTGCCGTGTTGTATTTCGCTGCGAACAGCAGCCCGCTCACCCGCAGCGGGTGGGGTGTCCCGATGGCGACCGACATCGCCTTCGCCGTGGGCGTGCTCACACTCCTCGGCAAACGGATACCCGCGGCTCTGCGCGTCATGCTCCTCGCACTCGCAATCATCGACGACCTCGGCGCCATCATGGTGATCGCGATCTTCTATTCGACGGGATTCGCAGTGGATGGACTCACCGTCGCCATCGCCGGGCTCGCGCTGCTCCTCATTCTCCGTCAGATCGGTGTGCGACCTGGATGGATCTTTGGGGTCCCGCTGATCATCATTTGGTTCGGCATGCTGCGGACTGGCGTCCACCCCACGATCGCCGGGGTCATTGTCGGTCTCGCAACACCGGTACGCTCGTGGTTCGGGAAGGAAGGATTTGTCCACGTAGCCCGGAAGGCGGTGGACGACTTCGAGGGTAGGATCAAGCGCGGAGCAAAGGACCACGATCTGCTGGAACCCCTCGACAAACTCGCCGTAGCCAGACGAGAAGCACTATCCCCTGCTCTGCGTCTCGAGAACGAGCTCCACCCCATCGTTGCCTATCTCGTGATGCCGCTGTTTGCCCTCGCCAACGC
>JBFGJG010000098.1:0-7036 GCA_041577295.1 Gemmatimonadales bacterium | reverse complement strand
CGTGGTCAACACACCGGCCATCGATCTGGACCCCGCGTTCTCGGGAGATGGTCAGTTTCTGTACTATGCAACCGCGATCGCGGGCGATATCGATGTTTGGCGCCTCGACCTGTCGGCGGACACGGCGAGTCGGGTGACCGCACAGTCGGGAATCGAGCTGAGACCGCAGCCCCATCCGGATGGTGGGCGATTGGTGTTTCTCGCCAAGAGCGGCGCGAACGACATCCGGCTGCTCGATTTGACGACCGGCGATCAGACGGTGCTCGAGACCGAGCGCGTCACATCGATGACTCGCCCAGCGCTCAGCCCGGACGGAAACCTCGTCGCATACAACTGGCCTACCCAAGAACGATACGAGTTGCGATTGCACGCCCTTTCTGAGCCAAGCACGTCGGTGCTGCTGACCGCCTCGGATGGTCTTCCTCTCACACCGGCGTGGAGCCCGGACGGTCACTGGATCTACTTCGTCGAGGCCGACGACCGCGAGGTCATGGAGCTCAAGCGGATTTCGCGTTCCGGCGGCCCAGTGGAAGTGATTCCCGTGCTCCGTTGGGAGTGGGGTGCGCCGACTGCAACGCTGCGGATTACAACGCGGCTGGACGGCGCCATGGTTCCGTCGCCTGCCAGACTCAGTGTTGTCGATGGGCGCGGACACCCGGCCGTTCCGCACCAGACCCAGAGCCGATTCGACGGTCAGAACGGGCGCGTGTTCTTCTACTCGGCCGGGGTCGTGGAGGTGACCATCCCGGCTGGCGATTTTCGGATTTCCGCGGTTCAGGGAATCACGACCCCAGAAGTGTTCCTTACGGGCAGCGTGGGTCCCGGCGAGGTTCGGGAACTGAGCATTGCACTCCAACCAGTGTGGGATCCCCGCGCCGATGGTTGGATCTCGGGCGATCACCACTTTCATCTCAACTACGGCGGCCAGTACCGGCTGTCGCCGGACGATCTTCAACTGATGCTGGAGGCCGAAGCGGTCGACATGGCCACCCCGCTCCTGGCCAACCTCCACAACCGTTTCGAGGATCAACACCTGTGGGGATGGGAGCGGACGACGCCTCCTCTCATCCAGTTCGGTCAGGAAGTGCGCTCACACTTCCTCGGCCACCTCAAGCTGCTAAACATTGGGGAGCTGTTTTGGCCGTGGATCTGGGGTCCTGGATACCAGGTGTACGGTCGGGACGACCGCACGAATGCTGAGGTGTTCGAGCATACGCGACGGCAAGGGGGGCTCGCGGGCTACGTGCACCCGTTCAGTGGCGGAGATCCGTTCACCGATGAAGGCATGCGACGCGTACCCGTGGAGTTGGTGGTGGATGGGGTGCTGGGAGATATCGACTTGCTCGAGGTAGCCTGCCTGTGGAGTGACGAGCGGGGGACGAGTGAGCTGTGGTATCGTCTGCTAAATATCGGTATGCCAGTGGCTCCCTCCGCGGGCACGGACGTGATGAACAACTTCTACCGTACCATGGCGGTTGGGACGACTCGGGTGTACGCGCATACAGGGGGAGCGGTGAACTGGCCAGCCTACTGGTCGGCCCTCCGCGACGGCCGATCGTTCGTGACCACTGGTCCCTTACTCAACTTCAGGGTTGCCGGCGCGCGTCCAGGAGGAGTCGTAAACGGATCGTCTGTCGAATGGGAGCTCGATCTTCGCTCGGCAATTCCGGTGGAGCGTGTCGAACTGTTGGTGAACGGCAGCGTGGTCTGGTCGGAGAGAGGGCTCGAGGGTGCTGGCAATCGCCAATACCGCGGATCCCTTCGGCTTCCCGCAGGCGGATGGATCGCCGCCCGCGCGCACGGCGGTGAAACCCGCTGGCCGGCGATGGACAGTTATCCGTTTGCGCATACATCGCCCGTGTGGATCGGTTCCGTGGGGAGCACTGATGCCGGAAGCCGGCGGCGCGCAGCGGCCGAGCTGCTCGCCGTTCTGGATGTAGCGGAGTCACGCCTTCACGAGGAGTACGCCGGGGTGGCGATCCCGAATCTCCAAGCGCGGTTTGATGAGGCGAGGGAGCGATTGGAACAATGGCGGGATTAGCGGCAGAGCAGGGGAGGCAGGGGAGGCAGGGAGGCAGAGGATTGGCTCGAAATACTTCCCGTCCTGCTCGGTCCGTCGATCGTACCCTAGGCTAGCTCGGCGTGCTCGCCGGTCTTCCCCTCGCTACCTGGACCCTGCTGGTTGCCTCGGTGGGGCTTGGCCTCCTCGTCGAGCTGGCATTCTTCCTACGCAATCGCAGGCGTTGATTCGTGACCGGGTCGGCGGTCATCGTTGCGGTGCTCGTCGTCTACGGCGTGACGCTGCTTGCGATCGGTTTTTGGAGTAGGCGGGAATCACGCGACGTCGCCGGATACTACGTTGCCGGGAAGAAGCTTCCCTCGTGGGTGATCGCATTCTCCAACAACGCCACCGGCGAGAGTGCCTGGTTGCTGCTCGGGCTCACCGGGATGGGCTATGCCGTGGGGTTTCACGCCCTGTGGGTCGTGCTCGGGGAAGTGCTAGGGGTGACCCTCGGTTGGGTGCTCGTCGCGTCACCCTTCAAGGAATACTCCGATCGATACGATGCTATCACCGTGCCGGACTACTTGGAAGCGCGGTTTCGCGACACACGGCACGTGTTTCAATTGATTGGCTTGGTGGTCATCGGTACGATGGTCACTGCCTACACCGCGGCGCAACTGACAGCGATGGGCAAGGCATTTGGGGAGTTCGTGGGGACGAGCTACGGTGCTGGGGTGCTCATTGGCGCCGTTTTCATTCTGTTCTACACCACGGTGGGTGGTTTCAAGGCGGTAGCGTACAGCGACCTGTTACAAGGCGTCCTGATGTTTCTCGGGCTGCTCATTCTTCCGGTCGTGGGCTTTGCCGCCGCCGGGGGATGGTCAGCAGTCATCACGAACCTGCAAGCGCAGGATCCAGCGTTGTTGCGCCCAATGGGTTCTCTTGGGATGACGCTCCCTGGCATTCTGGCCGCAGCGGGTTTTGTCGCCGTGGGGCTTGCGTTTCTCGGCGCTCCCCAGCTGCTGGTTCGGTGGATCTCGGCACGTGACCGCAAGGAAATCGTGAACGGCAGCCTGATTGCGGTGATCTGCATCGTCGTGTTCGATCTCGGGGCCGTAATGACCGGGATCGCGGGTCGCGCGCTCTTCCCGGGGCTCGCGGACCAAGAAGCGATCCTGCCAATGATGGCCACCGGTCTCCTTCCTGCCCTGATGACGGGCGTGTTTCTGGTGATCGTGCTCGCCGCGTCCATGTCTACGGTCGACTCTCTGTTGATCCTTGCGTCGTCGTCGGTGGTCCGGGACGTGATTCAGAAGGTGTGGCGCCCCGATCTCTCCGGTCGCCGAATCGCTCTCATCGGGAAGCTGGTGACCGTCGTGATCGGGGTCGGAGGTGTGCTGTTCGCACTCGGCGAGGTGCGGTTGATTTTCTGGTTCGTGCTGTTCGCCTGGTCTGGTCTCGCATCGGCGTTTGCACCGGTGGTGTTGTGCTCCTTGTTTTGGAAGCGCACGACGAGGGCAGGCGCAATCGCCGGCATGGTCGCTGGCTTTGTGAGTGCGGTGCTCTGGGTCATTGCCTTCAAGTCGAGGTTCTACGATCTCTACGAGATGATCCCGGGGTTTGTGGCCGGGTTCGTAGCGACGGTCGTGATCAGCTTACTGACGCGCGTGCCCGAAGGAGCGGAGGAAGAGTTCGAGTCCGTGTGGAAGACTGTAACGGCGGGCGAGGCGGGATAGACCGGCGGGGCGGGTTTCACGCCCCCGCTTCCCCCCCAGCTTACTTACGGTGCCAATGCCAGTCGCCTTCCCAGCACGTGCTCGACGCCCAACCCGACGATGAGCAGCACCGCTGCGAGGATGGCTTGTTCGACGCCGACGAGTCCGGCGTCACCGTTGGCCACATAGAGCCAAGCACCGCCTGCGATCACTCCTTCGATCGTGCTATGCGGTATCATTTCGGCGCTGGCGAATGGCGAAAAGATTCCTCGGTTGTGCGCGAGGTTGTCTTCCCAGGTGTGCTGAAACACCATCGTGATGGTCAGAAGGGCGCCCGTGGCGACCGCGCCGAACTGCTGAATGAAGAAAAAGCTCACCAGCCAGAAGATCGTTTCGGTAACGACCACAACCTGTGTTCTGGCGAGATCGCCAAACGGTGGGGCGTTCCGGGCCAGCTTGTCGAGGATCGCCTCGATCTCGAACACCACCAGACCCACGAGACCGGCGAGCAGGAAGCTGCCCGTTGCCAGGAAGATGGCGAACATCGCGATCAGGCCAATGGTCTCCTCGAGTGTCTGGAGCAATGTTTTGAAGAACTCATTGAAGAAGCCCATGGATGCTGCCTCGTAGTCGAAGGGCGAGTCGGCGGGAACGAGGGCAACATGGGGGAGTTGGGTGGTGGGGGCAATGATTGAGGGGGAGCAGCGGTAGAGCAAGGCAGAAGAGGCAGGAGAGCTGAATCGATGAAACCAGTCACCGTCGTCTCGATCGTCATCGCGGTCGCATGCGCTAGCGCACCGCAAACGGCCCGAGGCCAGGGGCCAACGACCGGTCCCCTCGATCTGCTGTTGCTGGGAGGGCGGGTTTTGGATGGCTCGGGAAATCCGTGGGTGATTCGTGACATCGGGGTTCGGGGAGATCGAATTGCCTTCGTCGGGATCGCAAAAGACGGCGGCGCGTCGGCGCGTGACACCGTCGATGTCTCGGGTCTGCTGGTCACGCCGGGGTTGTGGGACATGCACAGCCACGCGGAGCTCGAGACCCGCCATGGCAAGGCCGCGCTTCCGTTCCTGTATCAAGGCATTACGGCGGTGGTCTTGGGTCTCGATGGTGGGGGAAGCAACGATATCGATGGGATCTTCGCGGGTTATCAGCGAGACGGGATAGCGGTGAACGCGTTGCACTTTGTGGGGCACAATGCGGCGCGTGAGGCGGTGATGGGGATGGAGAACCGCGCGCCAACGCCGGCGGAGCTAGACGCGATGCGGGCGTATGTGCGGACAGGGATGGAGCAAGGTGCGCTCGGTCTCTCGAGCGGGCTGTTCTACACGCCTGGCTCGTACGCCTCAACGGACGAAGTCGTGGCGCTCAACCGGGTGGCTGCCGAGTACGGCGGAATCTATGACACGCACGATCGCGATCTCGGAGCTGCGTACAAGGGCATAGGGTACGATGCCTCGGTCAAGGAGGCCATCGAGATCGCGGAGCGCGCGGGTACCTCACTGATCTTCAGCCATTTCAATCCGCAGGGAACACACAACTACGGGCGTGCATCGGTTGGGGCCCGGTTGATCGAGGATGCGCGCGCTCGTGGGGTGGACGTGATGGCAGCGCAGCATGTGTACACGGCGACCCAGAGCAGCCTGCGCGCCTATGCCGTTCCGCGGTGGGCGGCCGCTGGTGGTTGGGAAACCATGCTCGCCCGATTCGACGATCGCGAGACCGCGGCCAGGCTCGACGTCGAGACGATGGAGATGCTCGCGATTCGGGGCGGTGCCGAGAAGATCCTGATCGTGGAGCAGCGACCGGCGATCAACGGCAAGACCTTGGCCCAGGTCGCTCGGGAATGGAATCTCCCCGTCCCCCAGACCGTGCGGCGCATTCTCGCAGACGGCAATGCCGCGGTCATGAATCTCGACCTCTACGACATCGAGAACACGCGCTATCTCGCGCAGATGGAATGGATGATGACCTGTACCGACGGCCGCACGCCGCCGCCGGAAGGTGGCATCGTTCATCCGCGGCCCTACGGTGCGTTCAGTCGCAAGCTGCGGCTGTTCGTGCTCGAGGATTCCATCATCAGCATGCCTTTTGCCATTCGAGGAATGACGTCGTTGGCGACGACGTTCCTGCGGATTCCGGATCGTGGTCTGATTCGCGAGGGATTCTACGCGGACATCGCGGTGTTCGATGAGGCGCGCATCCAGGATCGGGCGACGTTCGACGATCCTCACCAGTACTCGGAGGGCACCGTCCACGTCATCGTGAACGGGATGTTCGCGTTCAAAGATGGAAAGCCGACAGGTGAACTACCGGGAAGGCCGATCAGGCGTGGGGGGGGCGCTGATCGGCGCAGATGACGCTGATGACGCTGATGACGCTGATAGTCGCAGGTGGCGCTGATTCACTCTCGTGCAGTCGGGCCTTCCTTCCCTCGGCCCTGCGTGAGCAAGCGCTCCGCGAAGTCCAGCCGTTCGTTGACCTCGTCGAGCTGAGCCTGCTGCTGGGCCAGGAGTTCGTGGACCTCCTGGCGGAACTCATCGAGGGCCTCGGGAGACGATACCTTGAGGCGAGCCTCCTCCAACCGGTGCTTGAGCTTCATACGATAGCCGGCTAGCAGGATCGTGCCGACACCCACCGCTCCCGAGCTGATGAAGAGTGCGAATGCGCCCGCAGTATTCCAAAACTCCATGTCCTGTTTCCTCTTCGTTTGAGTTCGCCACTTTGAACCTTCCAAACGGCGAATGCAAGCTTTAAAACGCCAGTTGTAAGCTTCCAAAAGGCGAATGCAAGCTTCCAAGTGGCATTTGGAAGCCTCCAGAGCGCGTTGTCAACCTTACAATTGCCAACACACAAGCTGCCAACCGGGATTTGGAAGCTTGACCAGGGCCGATGCAAGCTTGAAGTGACCCCTTGTAAGCTTCCGCAGGGCCTTTGGAAGCTTACAATTTGCACTACACGAGCTTCCAACCGTCCTTTGCAAGCTTCAACACGGCAGTCGCAAGCTTCACGACGCCATGAGTAAGCTTCCATCCGGCGGATGTAACGCTGGAAACGCCGAGGGCAAGCTTCACGATGCCCGGTGGAAGCTTACACAGAACCACTTGAAGCTTGCGAAGGGCTATTTTAACTGGGGGGTTCAATCGCCGTAACCGCCTCTCAACGAGCTGGTTACACTCAGGCGCTTGGCAAATCACATGATGCGGTACACGTCGTTTTTGCTCGTGCTCGTGATGGCCTGTGGGCAGTCGGTGGCCGAAAATCTCGACGAGGTAGCGGCCGAAGTCCCCAACGAGGTGGAGGTTTTGGTCATCAATCG
>JBFGJG010000097.1:0-7081 GCA_041577295.1 Gemmatimonadales bacterium | reverse complement strand
TTCTGGGCGCGGTCGCGCGTAAGTACGCGCACAAGATTCCGTTCGTGTTGAAGTTCAATCACAACGAACTGCTCACGTATCCGAACACGTTCGACCAGATCATGTTTTCGCGCATCGAGGATGCTTGGAACATGGGTTGCGTGGCCGTGGGCGCGACGATCTACTTCGGCTCGGCCGAGTCGGGGCGGCAGATTCAGGAAGTCTCCGAAGCGTTCTCGCACGCGCACGAACTGGGGATGGCGACCATTCTGTGGTGCTACATGCGCAACTCGGGGTTCAAGGTAAACGGCACCAACCACGAGTCGAGTGCCGACCTGACCGGTCAGGCGAATCACCTCGGCGCGACCATCGAGGCGGACATCCTGAAACAGAAGCAACCGACGCAGACCGGCGGCTACAAGGCGCTCAACACCGGCAACTCGAGCTACGGCAAGCTCGACGATCGCATTTACACCGAGCTCAGTAGCGATCATCCGATCGATCTGACACGGTACCAGGTCGCCAACGGCTACATGGGTAAGATCGGATTGATCAACTCAGGCGGCGCGTCGGGATCGAACGACCTGCAGCAGGCCGTGCAGACGGCGGTGATCAACAAGCGCGCCGGTGGCATGGGGCTGATCTCCGGGCGAAAGGCGTTTCAGCGTCCGATGAAGGAGGGCGTCGGCATCCTGCACGCGATACAGGATGTGTACCTGAACGACGAAGTGACGGTGGCGTAGGCACTCCCCCCTGTAGTCCCCCTCGGTGAGGGAGGACCGTTATCATTCGCGTTTCCCCCTCCTCCGTGAGGAGGGGGTCAGGGGGAGGAGCCACTCGCACACTCAGCCACCCCACAGCGCCTAGCCTGCCCCGGCGAAAGCCGGGGTCATCCCGGACTTGATCCGGGATCCATGTACGGAGCCAGCCTCAACGTCACATGGATTATTTCATCAGTCGCCACTACGTGGCTCGTGTCCCGCGTGCGCGGGAATGACGATGGAGTCGCACGTCGCCAATCCGTGGGAATGACCACTCCCCCCTGTAGTCCCGCCTCGAAACACCGGACGCGCGCGCCTCAGAAGTTGTGGCGGGGGGGCGGTTAACAGTTGAGTTTCCCCTCCTCCCCGAGGAGGGGGTTAGGGGGAGGAGTTCCTCCCCACTGTATTCCCCCCTTGACACCGACCGACCATGCGCTGCTCTGCACCCACCTAAGGCAGGTTGAGATCGACATCGATGAATTGGTCGTCTGAAGCACTCGGGCCGCTAATACTTGTCACCTGTGTTTGCGGCCCACTAGGGCTTCCCTGCCTGACCTCGATAAAATCAGCTGTTACGCCGTCGGAACTATCGCCGATAGACGTACCGGGCGCATTTGCTTCCTCTGTGTACCGCTCGAAACCATCCGATTTGAACCATTCAAATGTCGTGCTGAAAGTCGCACCAAGAACAAGTACTCCGTTCGAGAATGGAAGCCCGAGACCTACCCCGTGACTCGTGACTGTAAAATTGCCGAGATTCGCAGCCGGATCGACGAATGTTGTTGGGTATTGATCAGTCACCACGGCGTCTCCCGCGTCTACCGCACCGCTACCATTAGCATCGACTAACTTCGCTATCAACACATCGACACCCTCCTTGTAGCCGTCGCCGTCGTTCGGATCGACGTCGGTGTAGGCAATAGCGAAGATGGTCTCTTGGTCCGGGATCACACACCCGTCATCCACATACACGCCGTCATCGCTGGTGTCCTCATCGCCCTCGCCGCTGGCGCCTGCCGGGCCGGGCAGGTAGTCCGACACGCCGTCGTACGTGTGGACGGGGTTGCCGACGTGCTTGCCAACGACTTTCTGGGGCACAAAGATCAGGTCGATCTTGCCCGCATCCCCACAGTCTTCGGTACAAGCCGGGTCGTATTCGGGTAGCTTATGTCCGACATGGCAGACGGCCACCTGGTGACCCTTGCCGAGAACGATCTCGTCGCCGGATTCGGTCGTCGCTCCTGTATCCGGCGCAATTGTGCTGTCACACGCAGCGATCATCAGCACCGACATGGCCATCGCGAGCGCCGCCAGCATGAATGTGTTGTAGCGGCAAGCCGCCGAGATTAGAACCTGCATAGTGTCGTCCTGCAATTTAGATGAAGGTTTCGCCGCCACGACTTCCGCAAAACCCGCGCTCCTTAATCCCATCCAGGTTTGCGCTCACGCCACCCGACAAGAAAGTGGAAACGGGCGGACCGTGGCCATGATGGAGTTTGTGAAGGAGGCGACTATACGGCAATGGGTACCTTTGCCCAATTCCTTCCGGAAAACACCCTATTTCGGACGAAGCCGGAACAGTGCCACGGCCGCTTGACACCGACGGTGTTCGGGCCCACGCTCGGGTTGTCGCGCTTCATGGACGAGCAGACGCCGCAGATAAGAACAACACCCCGACAAGGCCTTCATCGGAAGGACCTGCCGGGGCTTTGACTTCCTCGGTTATCAGTTTACGCCGACCGGATTAGGCGTTGCGCAGAAGACCCTCGCACGCCTTGCCGAACGCAGGACCCGGCTTTATGAGCAGGGTGCGCTACCGGAGCGCATCGGGTCCTACGTGCGGCACTGGCGGCACTGGGTGACCGGAGGGCTGGGGAGGCATCCCGTCTCCGTCGACGCGTGGCTTCCGAAGACGGGCCATACCCCATCGGATTAGGTCGAGCGATGCCAGACCGACTGCCGCAGGCATCACTACGGTGTCGGTGGCGGAAGAGTAAGAATCACGTCGAGGAACTGGTCGTCAAAGGGCAGAACATCGTCCACAATGCTATTCACCGGGCTGACGACAGCAGGCATGCTTGGCGAGAAAGACACAATCGTAATACCGTCTCTATCACCGTTCACGGAATCAACAAGCCGAGACTCACCAATAAGCTTCTCCAGAAACCACTCCTGTCTGCCATCTGTACCGGCCCGCCACTGGAACTGCCCGCCCACACCACAAGCCAACCGGACAGCGCCATCCAGCACCACACAACCATCGACCCCCACGACATGCTCGGTCACACCAAGAGCAAAGCGACCACCACCAAACGTAGCTGGGAACGACCCCATCACTACCCGGTCTCCAGCCCCGGGCTGCCCGTCACCGCTCTCATCCACCAGTTTCGCGATCAACACGTCCGTCCCCTCCTTGAAGCCGTCGCCGTCGGCTGGGTTCACGTCCGTGTATGCGATCGCGAAGATCGTTCCTTCGTCGTCCGGAATCACACACCCGTCGTCCACGTACACGCCGTCATCACTGGTGTCCTCGCTGCCCTCGCCGCTAGCTCCCTCGTCGCCTGGCAGGTAGTCTGACACGCCGTCGAAGGTGTGGTCCGGATTATTGAGGTGCTTCTCGGCAGCCTTCGGGGTCACAAAGATCAGGTCGATCTTGCCCGCGTCGCCGCAGTTTTCGGTGCACGCAGGATCGTACAAGGGCAACTTGTGTCCGACATGGCAGACGGCCACCTTGTGGTCTTTGCCAAGAACGAGCTCGTCGCCGGGATCGATCGTCGCTCCCGTCTCCGGCGCAATTGTACTGTCACAAGCGGCGATCACCAGCGCCGACATCGCCAGCGCGAGCACCGCCAGCATGAATGTGTCGTAGCGGCCAGCCGCTGAGATTAGAACTTGCATAGTGTCGTCCTGCAATTTAGATGAACGTTTCGCCGCCACGACCGCCGCAAGACCCGTGCTCCTGAGCTCCATCCAGGTTTACGCTCACGCCACCCTACCGACGAGTGGAAACGGACGGACCGTGGCCATGATGAAGTTTGTGGAGGAGGCGACTATAGGGCAATCGGTACGTATGCCCAATTCCTTCCGGAAAACACCCTATTTCGGACGAAGGCGGGACAGTGCCACGGCCGCTGCAACACGCCAGCCAACCGCTTACAGCCCCTCCCTCACCGCCAGACGCGTCAAATCGGCTATCGAGTGGATGTCGAGCTTGCGCATCAGTCGCTCCCGATGCGCACTGACCGTCGTGACACCGATGTTTAGATCCCTCAAGTCCCCCCTTAAAGTGAGGGGGACCGAGCAAGGCGCCATACAACAGCCGCCCCGGCACCCTGAAGGCACCGGGGCGGGTCGCGGCTTACCGGGTAACACTCGAATCCTCAAGCAAGCCTAAGGAAGAAATACGCTGGGATCGATTTCCACATCTACGTGCGCATCATCTGTACCATTATTAGGACGCCCAAGACTAACGACTAATTGATCTGGTCGACTTGGACTATCTGGGCGTGCCCCTCGTACATCTGGCTGACCCCCTACCCCGAATCCGTCGTAGAAGGACGTTGTAGTGTTTACGGTGCTAGGAGAGCCGATATACTCGATATAACGCTCGTTTCCAGCCTGCAACCGAAATTGAAAGCTATCACCTTCATCGTCGTGTCCTACAATTATGCCCAACGCCGGAAGGATCTCGACCGACACCAACGTATGGCTCCGTACTGTGAAGTTGCCAAAAGAAGCCGGATTACTGAAGTCCAGATCCCAATCAAGCGGGTACCTATCGGTGACGACGACGTCACCCGTACCGAGGACCCCGTCCGGGCTACCTGCGGGCCCGTCTACCCACTTGGCGATCAGCACGTCCGTCCCCTCTTTGAAGCCGTCGCCGTCGGTGGGATCGACGTCGGTGTAGGCAACGGCGAAGATGGTCTCTTCGTCGTCCGGGATCACGCAGCCGTCGTCGACATACACGCCGTCATCGCTGGTGTCCTCATTGCCCACACCGCTAGCTCCCTCGTCGCCGGGCAGGTAGTCCGACACGCCGCCGTACGTGTGGACGGGATTGCCGACGTGGTTGCCAACGGCTTTCTGCGGCACAAAGATCAGGTCGACCTTGCCCGCATCCCCACAGTCTTCGGTACACGCCGGGTCGTATTCGGGTAGCTTATGTCCGACGTGGCACACGGCCACCTGGTGACCCTTGCCGAGAACGATCTCGTCGCCGGATTCGATCGTCGCTCCTGTGTCCGGCGCAATTGTACTGTCACAAGCGGCGATCATCAGCGCCGACATCGCCAGCGCGAGCACCCCCAGCATGAATGTGTTGTAACGGCCAGCCGCTGAGATTAGAACTTGCATAGTGTCGTCCCGCAATTTAGATGAACGTTTCGCCGCCACGACTGCCGCACAACCCGCGCTGCTGAGTTCCATCCAGGTTTGCACTCACGCCACCCTGCAGACAAGTGGAAACGGGCGGACCATGGCCATGATGAAGTTTGTTAAGGACGCGACTATGGCGCAATCGGTACCTATGCCCAATTCCTTCCGGAAAACACCCTATTTCGGACGAAGTAGGAACAGTGCCACGGCCGCTGCAACACCCCAGCCAACCGCTTACTCGATCAGAGGGATCTACGGCGCCACCAGCCCCTCCCTCACCGCCAGACGCGTCAAATCGGCGATGGAGTGGACGTCGAGCTTCCGCATCAGGTGCTCGCGGTGCGAACTCACCGTTTTGACACTGATGCTTAGATACTCGGCGATCTGTTGTGAGGTGTTCCCCTCGGCTATGAGCTGCAGTATGCCTCGCTCCCTGCTCGTCAACGACTGGATTGGTGCACTTGCACGACCGCCGTCGCGGAGCGCTTCGAGCACCTGGGAGGTGACCGCGGGACTCAGGAACGTCTGGCCTTTCGCTGCCGCGCGGATTGCTCGCGCGAGCTCTTCCGAACCGCACTCTTTAAGCAAGTACCCGCTCGCGCCGGCCTCCAGCATCGCGAGGACGTAGCTCGATTCCCTGTGCATCGACAGGCCGATCACTCGCACCCCCGGTTGCTGCTTGCGCAGCCGACGGGTCGCCTCCATCCCGTTCATCCCCGACATCGAGATGTCTATTACCGCCACATCGGGCTTCTCACGCACGGCAAGGCGAATGGCCTCTCTGCCGTCGGATGCAACACCAATGACCTCGAAATCGGGATGCTGTTGCAGGAGCGCGCGCAGTCCCTCGGCAAAAACCGTGTGATCGTCCGCCAACAGAATACGAATACCCACGCCCGACCACCCTAAACTCGCGAATCGACTACCAGCGGGAGCGCGAACTGGACGCAGGTGCCGCCGCCGGTTTCGGAAGCTATGTGTAGACTACCGCCCATATGCCTGACCCGCTCGCGCAGCGCGAACAGCCCGAAGGAATCCGACCAAAGATCGCGCTCGTCGTCGACGTCGAAACCTTCGCCGTCATCTGCAACCCATACTTCGATTTCACTACCGGTCATGTTGATCGAGACGTGCACTTGTGCGGCGTTCGCATGCTTGACCACGTTGATCAGCAGTTCCTGTAAACCGCGATACGCGATGATGGCGATGTCGCGTCCGAGGCGAGCTTCATCGATACGCGCAACGAGATGTAATCTGAATCCACCAAGACGCTCCAGCCGGTCACCAAGCGTTTGCGCGGCTACCGCGAGTCCGAGGTCGTACAGACATGGTGGGCTGAGGTCAAATGTTAGCGAACGCGTAGCGGCGATCGCATCGTCAAGCAGTTCTTCGATCTCACCCAGATCGTGCCTGCCGTCAGACGCCGCTTCGTCGGCCAGGTCTCGAACGCGCCGGCGAATCAGCGCCAGTGCATGCCCGACGTGATCGTGCAGATCGCAGGCCACACGTTGGCGTTCACTTTCCTCGGCAAGAAAGACGCGCGCCGCCAACTCTCGCAGCTCTTCCCGAATTCCTTTCTGCTCGGTGATGTCCTCGCAGACGACAAGGACGATTGTCCGACCAGTCTTGTCTCTCGCGGTCCGCACCGACTCGCGAACCCACATCACTTCGCCATCTTTCTTCAGCTTGCGGAACTCCCACTTGGCGACGTTGCCGCCGTTTACAAGGACACGCGCGAGTTGATTGCCAACGTCTTCACGGTCGTCCGGGTGGAACATGTCTAGAACGGGCGACCCAACGAGTTCTTCGGGAGAATACCCGAGTTGACTCGCCCCATGGCTGTTAACCGAAACGACCGTGCCGTCCGGTGACAGCATGAAGTACATCAGCGGTATCTGTTCGTAGAGCGTTTGATAGCGCTCCTCACTCAACCGCAATTCGGCTGACGTTTCGGCACGGCCGTT
>JBFGJG010000096.1:0-7097 GCA_041577295.1 Gemmatimonadales bacterium | reverse complement strand
TTCAGCGCGGTGACAGCGAGACGACCGTGATGGTGTGGGCCGGTGACGGCGGCACGTTCGACATCGGCCTCCAGGCCCTCTCGGGGGCAGCCGAGCGGAACGAGGATATCCTCTATTGCTGCTACGACAATGAGGCCTATATGAACACCGGGATCCAGCGCTCGTCATCGACCCCGTTGGGCGCTTGGACCACCACCACACCGGCCGGTCATCCGGAGGCGCATCCCAAAAAGGACATCCTCTCGATTCTCGCGGCGCACGGGATTCCGTACGCCGCCACCGCGACGGTCGCCTACCCCGTCGACCTGGTGCACAAGGTGACGAAGGCCAAAGCGATACGAGGAATGCGCTTCATCCACATTTTCTCGCCGTGCCCGCCGGGCTGGAAGGCACCGGACGACGCCACGGTCGAGCTGTCCCGCATGGCCGTACACAACCGCGTGTTCCCGCTCATGGAAGTGGAGGATGGGGCGCGTTGGCGGTTCACGGCGGAGCATCGAGGTGACCCGGTGGAGCCCTACCTCCGGATGCAAGGCCGGTTCGGGCACCTGACCGATGAGCAGATCAAGGGCATTCAGGCCACCGTCGATGCCCGGTGGGAGGTCTTGGAGCGGCGGGTGGCAAACGGAACGTAGATCCAGGATGAGCGGCAGATGTGCCGCTCGTCTCACATGATGTTCTCTCCCGAACCTCGCGCCAGCGTCAGGCGCCGCAACGGCGGCGTTTTCTTGTCCAGGTGCTTCTGCCGGCGAAGATCCATGAAGATCTGACGCTGGTAACTCCACGGCAGCGCACATATCTACCCGCTCGCCGAATGTCGATCCGCCGTCTATCTTTGCCCGATGCTGGTCCCATTCCCACGAGTAACGTGATCGATCTCCCCACCGGCACCCATCGGCCGCTCGCCAATCTCTCCTTGCACGGCACCACCTGACGCATGCAACTCACCTCCATCGATTGGACGATCGTCGCCATCTACGGGGCGGTCACGCTCGTCCTCGGCTTTTGGTTCACGCGCCGAGCGGGGCAGAGTGTCGAAGAGTACTTCGTGGCCGGACGCTCGCTGCCCTGGTGGTTGGCCGGCACCTCGATCGCCGCCACCTGGTTTGCCACCGACGCGCCGCTCGCCACCGCCGCGCTCATCCGCACGCGCGGGGTGTTCGGGAACTGGCTCTGGTGGTACGAAGCGACGGGGATCCTCTTCCTCGTGTTCTTCTACGCAAAGCTCTGGCGGCGGGCGGAGATCCTGACCGACGCGGAGTTCGTGGAGCTGCGCTACTCGGGCCGCGCCGCCACGGTGCTCCGTGGCTTCTCGGCCATCTTCAACGGCGTGCTCAGGAACGCCGTCGTGATGGGCTGGGTCATGCTGGCGATGGTGAAGTTCACCCGCGTGTTACTCGGCTGGCCACCGGAGCTGGCATTGGTGATCTGCGTAGGGCTCGCCCTCACGTACACAATCGCTTCGGGACTCTGGGGAGTCGTGGTCACCGATCTCCTCCAATTCACGGCCGGCATGCTGGGATCGATCACATTGGCGGGGATCGTTCTGGTCCGCCTCGGCGGCCCGGCCGCGATGGCCGATCAGGTCCGTGCGTTGCCCGATGCTCCGGCCGCGACGCTCGATCTCATTCCCAATCCAGCACACCTCAGCTCGCTGGAGTTCGTCTCCTTTCTCTTTCTGATATTCCTATTGTGGACGCGGAGCGGTCAGGGTGACGGGTACGTCGCCCAACGGTTATTCGCGACCAAGAACGAACGGCAGTCGTTGCTCTCCTCGTTCTGGTTCAGCTTTGCCGGGACGGTCCTCATGACGTGGCCCTGGGTCGTCGTGGGGATCGGGTCGCTGCTGCTCCTTCCCATTGCGACCGCTGCCCCTGAGCTGGCTGCCGATCCAGAGCTCGCCTACCCGATGATGATCGTCGAGATGATGCCGGCGGGCTTGCGCGGGTTGATGGTGGCCACGTTCCTCGCCGCGTTCATGAGCACCATGGACACGCACCTCTGCTGGGGCGCGTCCTATCTGGTCAACGACGTATACCGGCGGTTCGTGCGGCGGGGCGACACGGAGCGGCATTACGTTTTGGCGTCGCGGCTCGCGGTGGTGGCGCTCGTGCTCGTCGCCGCGGTGACGGCGTGGCAGATGGAATCGATCCGGCGGGCGTGGATCTACATCATCGAGCTCACGGCGGGCGTGGCGATCGTCTGGCTCTTGCGCTGGTACTGGTGGCGGGTGAACGCGTGGGCCGAGGTGAGTGCCATGGCCGGCTCCTTCGTGTTGGCGAACGGCGCGGTGTGGACCGGCTTGCTGCATCGCATGGGGATGGTCTCCGACTCGGGGCTGGCCCAGGTCAGCCGCTTTTACGGCGGCGAGTTCGATTTCATTCGGGCCACGATCATTCTTCTCGCGTGTACTGGACTCTGGCTCGTCGTGACGCTGAACACCACGCCAGACGAGGAGAGCCGCCTGCAGACGTTTTATCGTCGAGTGCGGCCCGGTGGCTGGTGGGGGCCGATCGCGGCGTCGTGTCCCGAAGTGCTCGTCACGCATGACGCGCGAAGACAATGGCTGGGCTTTGGGCTCGGCCTCCTGTTCGTGTACGGGAGCCTCCTCGGGGCGGGGTACCTGTTGACCGGCCGGCTGGTTCCCGGAGCGGTGGCGATCGTGTTATCGATTGTGGGGGCGTGGGCGGCTTTGCGGTTGATTGCAGGCGATCGTGAAGCCGTGGCGCCCACGACGAACGCCGACAGCGAGCAGTAGGGCTTCGGTCTCTGTGATCTCTGTGGCTTGCTCGGCGATGGCTCAGCCAATATCGCCAACGACGAGGGGTGACCGCAGACGGCTGAAATTGGTTGGTTGCCACCGACGATACAGAGGGTTTACCGAGACCACAGAGATGCGTGTGTTAGATGCGTGCAGCTGCCGGTGGTCCCTGGGCATGAGGCGTGTGGCATGCTCCGTGGTCGCTGTGGCGATTTCCGCGATCGCGAGACCGATGGAGACGCGCACCGTTAATGACGCGCACCGTAAATAGGAAGAGCGAGTCGTATGAAGATCACGATCATCGGGGCGGGGAGTCGGGAGTTCGGGCCGGCCACCGTACGGGACCTGCTCCTGAGCGACCCGATCTGCGAAACGAAGCCAACCGTCATGCTGATGGATGTGGCGGAGCGGGAGTTGGAGGCGACGGCATCCTACGCCCGGGACGTCACACAGCGGCACGAGAAGCCGGTGAGCATCGAGGCCACGACGGAGTTGGATCGCGCACTCGATGGAGCTCAGGTTGTCGTGACGGCCATCGCGCGAGGGCGCTATTACTACTGGACCCAGGATTTCCACTTGCCGCGCCAACTCGGATTCAGGCAGATCTACGGTGAGAACGGAGGGCCCGGCGGGCTCTTCCACGCGCTACGGAACATGGGACCGTCGTTGGACATCGTCCGCGCCATGGAGCGTCGCTGTCCGGATGCGTGGCTGCTCAACTTCACCAACCCGTTGAGCAAACTGTGCGAAGGGCTCACTCGTCTCTCGCACATCAAGGTGGTGGGCCTCTGTCACGGTGTCTTCCATGGCATCAACCAGATCGCCCGGTTCCTCGAATGCGAGCCACACGAGCTGGAGACGTATGCCTGTGGCCTCAACCATTTCAGCTGGTTCCAGGAGGTGCGGGAGCGGGCGACCGGCGCCGACCTCTACCCGCGGCTGCGGGACCGGGAGCGCCAGGCACACTGGTTGGCGAGGTGGGACGAGCTCGCGCTGTCTAGGGTCCTGCTTCGCGTCGTTGGTCTCTATCCCTCTCCTGGCGCCAATCACATCGGCGAGTACGTGCGGTGGGCCGAGGAGTACCTGGCGAGTGCGGCGATGCAGTTCTTCCACGACCCGCGGGACGGCCGGCCCTGGGAGGGGGGCGAGATCCCGACGTGGATATACAACCTGAGCGACCAACCGCACGAGGTCCCGCTGTTTCCGGAGGGGCGCTTACCGAGACTGCACAGCAGCCACCGGCTCGCCGCAGATCCGGCCGCACCGCTCGAGCCATCCGGTGAGGTCACGGCGCCGATCATCGAAGGGCTCCACTGCGGCTGCCGCCTCGAGGTTGCAGCGGTCAACGTCCCGAACCGGGGCGCCATCCCCAACCTCCCCGACGATGCGGTGGTCGAGGTCCCGGCCACGGTGGACGCGAACGGCGTGCACCCGAGACAGATGCAATCATTGCCCGAGATGGCGGCCGCGCTGCTGCGCACCCAGATCAGTATTCAGCGCTTGCTGGTGGATGCGTTCGAGCACCATTCACGGGACGCGTTGCTTCAGGCGTTGCTGCTGGATCCCACCACCGTGTCCTATCGCGCGGCGGTGGACCTGATTGATCTGATGTGCGAGAAGCAGGCCGACGCGTTGCCCCGACTGGGGTGGCACCGCGGACCGGCCGGGTCCGGATGAAATGCGGCGACTGACTCCGGTCGTCGTGTCACTGACGCCCCAGACGGCATCCTGCGCTGGTGACTTTTGGTCTCGGGTGACTTCTGTGACAAGGAAAGACAGGGAGCCCGACTCAAGACTTCTCGGTCCAAAGAACGACGATCATCCCTTACCCCTCACCCCTCCCTGCTTACTACTCACCGCTTTTTCACGCCGCGACACGCCCCGCCGCTTGCGGTATCACAGCCACCGAACGCATGAACGCGTCGACGACGTCCTCCCGCCACCAACTGCGGCATCTCTCGATCTCGGCGAGCGCCACCTCGTGGGACATCGCGCCCCGGTACGCACGGGCTGAGGTCATGGCGTCGAACACATCCGCGATCCCGATGACCTGCGCTGGCAGGGGAATCTCCTCGCCCTTCAGCCGGTCGGGATAACCGGTCCCATCGTATCGTTCGTGATGCGACCGGACGATGGGCCTGATATCCCAAGGGAACGCCACGTCGGCGAGCAACTCCACACCCCACACGGTGTGCATCTTCATCGTCGCGTACTCGTCGTCCGTGAGCGGCCCCGCCTTGTTCAGGATCTCGTGCGGTACGCGTACCTTGCCGAGGTCGTGTAGCCATGCGCCGATGCGAATCGTTTTGATCTCTTCATCGCCGAGTCCGAGTGCCTGCGCCACCTGCTCCGCGTAGAAGCCGACGCGCTCGCAATGGCCGTGCGTGTAGCTGTCGGTGGACTCTATCGATTGGCCCCACTCCTTGACCACGTCCAGGTAGGTGTTCTCCAGCGAGGTCTTCTTCTGGCGGATGTTGACCAGATCCGCGCGCGCGTCTAGCTGGCCAAAGAGACAATAGGCCAAGTTGAGGAGCGAGAGCGCTTCCTGATTCCGACCCATCGCCTGGCACAGCACCGCGAACTCCCGCGTGGTCTCCGCCTCCACAATGGGCGACCTGGCCGCCCGGGCCATCTGTATCGCTGCCCGGAAGCGCGACTCGGCCAGGGCCGTCCTGCCCGTCTCGCGATACACCATGCCGATCACGCGATAGGCCCCGGCCTTCGATGGGAGCACGTTGAATTGGTCGAAGATTGCCAACGCGCTCTCCGCGCTCGCTCGGGCCCCTTCGTACCGCTGCAGCTTCACATCCATCTCGGCCTGGTTCACGTGACAGAGCGCCTGCAGATGGAGATCCCCCGTCGCCTCCGCGATGGCTAGGCTTTGGTCGAAGTATCCCTGAGCCTCGTCCCACGACTCACAGTCCGCGCTCACCTTGCCCAGGTTGTGATAGGCTAGCGCGCTGCCGTGCGCGTTCCCCGCCGCTTCATACGCTGTCAGAGAGTGGGCATAGTGTGTTCGCGCGCGATCGAGATTCCCGTGGATGCTCGCGAGAATCCCCAAATTCTGCTCGACCCGTGCACGGAGCTCCCACGAATGGCCACCGAGCGCCAGCGCCCGTTCGTAGTTTTGTTCGGCCTGTTCGAGAACTCCGGTCTGCAGATCGACCGAGCCCAAGGTGTTCATGGCCTCCGCCGCCAGGACCTCGTTCGCCATGCCAAATGCGACGTCGGCGCTCCGATGGCACAGCACCCGCGCGGTGTCCGGATCGTTCTGCTGGTAGCGCAGCACCGCGAGCCGCCGCAGCGACTCGGCCAAGACGCGCGACGCACAACCACGCTCAGCCTCCCGAATGGCTTCCTCGTATAGTGCCGCTGCGTCCTCTCCCTGACCGACCTGCTCGAGCTCGCGCGCCTTGTGGAGTAGCTCTCCCGCTCGCTCCCGGATCACATCGCCCCTGCAGCTCCGCTCGGTCACATCGGTGGCATCCCGCATCATTCGCTCACCACGTGGCAGTGCACTGTCAGGATGCTAGGTATCCGGTCATATCTCGAGCCCCCTCTTTCAGATCGGTCAGCCATCGAGTTCGATACCCGTGTCTACCACGCCACCGCGTAATTGGAAAAGTGGCGGAGCGTGAGCTCGACGTACTTGTTCTTGATTGACCGAGTGTCGGCCGAGAGCTTGAGCCATGGGTCCTCGTCGGTCCCCTGGTATCCGAAGCCCAAGTACTTCTTCTCGATTTCGAGGTCGTCCTTGTCTACCTTGCCGTCGCTATTGTAGTCGGCGTCTGCAAAGGTATAGTAGATCCGCAACCTCACTGGTTTCTCGCCGGCAAAGAGCGTCCCGTGGGGCTCGAACTCGACCTTCAGTAGCTCCGAGTCGATCGACACGCCGATCAGAATGGAGTCGCTCTCCGCCACGACCGAGCCGTCGGGCCGATACAGGATGGCTCCGGATGGAATATCGATCTTTAGGAAGTGCTCAGTGTCGCCGTAGATATCCGGGAGATAGTCAACTTTGTACGAGGTCGACGAGCCTTGCTTTGCCCAAAATTGACCGGAGTAGGTCTGCAAGGCCGGAGCGGCAGCGGCGTAGCGCAGGAAGTGGGGCGTGAACACCGTCGTGGTGGGTTCCTCAAAGGTTTCTGTGACGACCGGCTCCGCCTTGGGTTTTTTCTCGGCCTTCGCAGAAATCGCCCCATCGAACTGCGGGCTCGTCGTGTCGGCACATGCCGCGAGCAGGAAGCAGGCGCCTAGCGCTGTGAGCAGTCGAGGGAAACGCATGGAAGGACCTCCCGTCCTCTTTTGCAATCATGGCGTGGCCTACTCACCCACT
>JBFGJG010000095.1:0-7428 GCA_041577295.1 Gemmatimonadales bacterium | reverse complement strand
TAGCGCGCGGAATCGGGATGCTGCTCCCAGATGAGAGGATCAGAAGCCACTGCGAAGAGGCCGTCCCAGTCCCCGCGTCGCAACGGTCTGAGCTCGAGCAGAGAGCCAGTGAGCGTGGGCTGACGATCGAACATGATGGTAGAATCTTATACGCAGGGCACTGCCTCACGAGTATTCGGCTCTGTAGCGCTCTCGTTGATTGAAGACGGGGCAAGTGATTTCGCGGTAAAGCACAAGCTGACGGACGGGGGACGTTACGCCCCTGGCGGCCGGTCCGCTTCGGCGAGCCACGCAAGCGCCTCGGCTTCATCGGAGAATGGTCGAACTACCATCGGTACAGCATCAGCAAGAAAGCCGAGCATCCTCATCATCCCGTACGATGCACTACCGGGATGCGTGACAACTGCCCACCGTGCACCGCCCATCTTGTCCTTGAATCGAGTCAGATGATCCACCAATTGCTCGAGCTGCAGTCGCGTCGCAGGCTCTGCGAGCTCCCGGTGGTCTGAGAAAACGTTGAAGCCTGGGGTTACGTCCGGATGTTGAACCGACTGATTCACCGCCAGCGCCATCTCCTCAAAGGAGACTTCTCCTGAGAGCGTTGCGCGAATGAGGCGGGCACCTCTGTCAACTCGAACTTCAATAGGCATGCCGGTAGTATTGCCCTGTTTCCCAGGCGGGGCCAGCGGAGCGAGCAATCAGCTTCGTCTGTAAACGCCCTTGAAAAGGACCTTCCATGCTGTCCCATCTGGCGACATTTCCATCATTCCCTTCAGGATCCCTGGCGTCGAGAGGTCATACGTCATTCGCGCGTGCATGCCAGGGCCGCCGTGGGCGAGCGTGAGGACGTCGCCGTCGAAACCTCCGACAAAGACCTCTGGAGGTGAACCCATAGAGTCGAACCAGTGGAGGTAGTATCGGTCCGCTTTGGGAGCATACGTGTAAACGCCATGACCGGCGAACGTGATTGCTCCACCACGCTCCTGTTCGTAGTCGGAAATCAAGGCGAATCCACCGAGGCTAAGCCTGTGGTGATTTCGTCCGAAGGCGACCCCGCCCTTCGGGGCCCACTGGGAGGGGTACATGGTCTCCTCTCCCTCCCACGTTCCGGACAGCTTCTCGAGAAGCAAGTGACCCTCTGATAGCGTGGGCATTTCCATGGCTGCTCCTCTCAAGCACAAAGCTCGTCGGTGACCGGGGACTACGCTGAGTGGGTGCAGTCGTCACCAGTAACACGCCTACCGCTGGTTTGCCAGCGCAAACTGATCCACCACCCAAAGCCAACTCCCATCTGGCTGACGTCTGGCGACTTCGGCCGTGATGTCTCCATTGCTCAGTCGGGACGACGTGAGCGCGAGGTCGCCACTACACAGCGCGTCAGCCTGAATACTCGGCTCGAGCGCGGGGCGATTGGCCAGAAACTCGACAAAAAGTTCACGGATCTGGTTCAGCCCAATCGCGATCTCGCCGTGGCCGTTGTCCAGTATCGCATTTGGTTCATAAAGAGCAACCAGCCCTTCGATATCACCTCGATTGGCACGCTCCACGAAAAACCTCTCGAGATCATTTGGTTCCCTAGCCGGTTTGTTCATGACGGACACTCCAATACCGAAAACCTGGCCTACAGCGTTGCGGCAGCTGGCTCACGCCGTTGCACGTGAGCTGCCGGCGACTCATTCACCAGCGATCGTGACACTGAACGTCGCCTCAATCTGCGGTGGCGCACAAATGAACGGCTGCCATTGGAGCGACGCAACCGCCGGACAGCGGCATTTGCGTATTAGACGGCAATCCCCTTCGCCGCCCACGCGCGGGCAGTGAGTGTGATGCTACCATCGGACGCGACGGGAAGCTGAGAACGAAGGAGATCTTGCAGGCGGCCCCGCCGCTCCGGGATCAAGCTCTTGGCGTAACCGGGTGCTGGTCCCTGGCCGCCCAGGAACGGGTTCCAGTAGTCGTCGAAATCGCGGAACACGGTTGCTACTTCCAGCGGCTGTACCTGGACGTCACGAAGGCCGGCCTGCTGGAACAGTTGGCGGAGAGGATCTGGCTGGCACAAAGGAAATCGCTTGCCCTCGTGCAGTTCATTGGCAGCCGCATCGAGCGTGCAGGCGGCGTCCCAGAAGAGTCGCATCATCTGCATCCCTTCAGCATAGTCCCACACGTACGCAGCAAGCACACCGCCCGGTCGAGTGCGCGCCTTCATCGCAGCGAGACCCTCGAGAGGAGCAGGAAGGAAGTTGAGAACCAGGCCCGAAACCGCGGCGTCGAAACCGCCCTCGCTGTGTGGGAGCGTTGTCAGATCGGCCGAAATGAACTTCGCGCGGTCATCGGCGGTCTGTGAATGTGCGAACGCGACATACGCGGCGGACCGATCGCAGCCGATTACCAGGCGTGGTTGCGTGGCTGCTAGGATTTCGCGCGTCAAAGCGCCGGTGCCACAACCAATGTCGAGCCAGGCACGTTTTGCGGGGAGGCCCAGCCAGCGGACGAAGGCAGCCGCAACGAGGCGGCTCCAGCGACCACAGTAGACCTCATATGAGTCACTATCGTCCCAGACATCGGCTACCATTGGGACCTCCAGTCACTAGCGATTGCTGACTAACGGATCTGCACTTAAGCTGCGGGCGCGACTCAACAAGGTGCAAGCTTGGTCACGATGCGTCATCTCATCAAGCGACCGCGACGGGTCATACTGCTCAGCGCAGTTGCCGTCATTCTTCTCGTCGCGTTTACTCAGTGGCGCGCGGCGATTGAGCGAAACCGTTCAGTGCCGGATGAACCGGTCCACATCGCTGGCAACCTCTACTACGTTGGCGCCACCGGCGTCACCGCCTTTCTACTCACCGGTCCGGAGGGCCACGTCCTCATCGATGGAGGCTATCCCGAAACGGCCCCCTTGATCATGGCCAGCATCGCCGAGCTCGGCTTCGACATCGCCGATGTTAAGGTATTGCTCAACTCACACGCTCACTCCGACCATGCGGGCGGACTTCGCGCTTTGCAGGAGGCGTCCGGCGCGGAGCTGTGGGTAAGCGAAGGTGACGCCGATGTTATGGCGGCAGGCGGCGCGGGTGACCCATCCTTGGGGGGACCGCTCAAGGTGTTGAACTTTCTGGGCATGGGTAGATTCCCGGCCCCGCGAGTCGACCACCGGTTCGAAGACGGGGAGACGATTCGCGTCGGGCCGCTCGCTCTCACAGCGCAGGTCACGGCCGGCCACACGCGTGGCTGTACGTCGTGGTCGTTCCCTGTTTATGACGGGGACCGCGAATTACTCGCCGTCAGTATCTGCAGCCTCACGCTATTTCCGTTCGTTTCGCTCGTCGAGCCGGAGACGTACCCCGGGATCCGAGCCGATTTCGAGCACAGTTTCGCGAAATTACGGAGCCTGCCCGCGGACATTTTTCTGGCCTCGCACTCGAACTGGTTCAGCCTGTCCCGCAAGCGGCGCGAAAGCGCGGGTGCAGAGAACCCGGTGGAATCGTTCATCGATCGGGAGGGCTACCTCGACTTCATCGATCAGGCCGAGGCGAGGTTTTTCGAAGTGCTTGCGGATCAGCAGTGACGCTCTCGGCGCCTCACATACAAGCGAAGCATACCGGGCGAATTGGACTTTGGAACCCTATCGGTGCTTCAAAGCGTCCCTCTTCATTTCTCTTTCAATCATCTGCTCGGTGACACCTCTCTTTCCAAAAAAAACGAACACTCCCCCGGCATGGAAAAACACACCAATGCCCCAACCAATGAGGGGCCATTTGAACCAGAGGTATTCGGTAGAGGTACTCAAATTGACAATTAAAAGCACAATATTTACAGCTATGTAGATCGTCAGATGAACATAGAATCCAAATTTTGCTTCGGCGCGTTCTTTGGCGCGTTGGTAAGCTTCCTGGTGGGCCATCATCCGTGCTCCATAGTCGCATACCGTTCAGTCGACATAATACCCATTTAGCATTGAAGGGACGCGAAACGAAATGTGATCACTGCTTTACGATAGTTTCAGCGGTGTTTGCTTCAGAAGTGTGCGCATCCGGTCTACGTGGGATTGCGCGCTTGCAAGTTAGTTCCAACTTCGCATCTGCTCTCGGATGCTACGTGGCTTG
Source organism: Gemmatimonadales bacterium (assembly GCA_041577295.1). Taxonomy (GTDB): domain Bacteria; phylum Gemmatimonadota; class Gemmatimonadetes; order Gemmatimonadales; family GWC2-71-9; genus JBDHDH01. The sequence goes on along the minus strand of JBFGJG010000095.1, from coordinate 3,322 downwards.
ATGGCTGCTAAACACGCCCGCTAGGTCACTAGGCGCACGGGCTCACGATCGAAGCCACGCGCGACTAGTGGATGGAGGACCCTCTCGACGCAAGGATCACGCGATCGCCAACACGGATTGTGCCGCGCTGCACCACAGTCGCGTAGACGCCTGCGGTGTTCTCATTGAGGCGCACGACAGTCTTCATGACGCGTGCATCTTGTTTCGCCGTCTCCGGATCGAGATTGATCATCATACAACGCTCGTCGCGCAACGTGACGTGCACGGCCGGTGTCGGATCACGGTCTCCAAACACCAGGATTCGTCCCGCCCATGCGTCTTCGACAAACGGCTCGGCGCGCTCCGTCTCAATTACGATGTTAGCGCGGAAGCGTCGGCGATCGAGATCGAGTCCTGCCTCCCGGCCGATGCCGGCAACTGTTGTCAGGGTGATAAGCGAGATGGCTCCTTCATCGAAGATCCCGTGCTTGAACTTCATGAGGTCGACGCCGCTTTCGAAACGCTGCGCAAGCTCGGCCGCGAGCTCCGGGCTTCGGAGTTCCAGGCACGCGCCGGATGGCGTTCGCACATGAGTCGGAAGGGGCTCGCCCGTGCGATCGTCGAGGCCGAAGGGGTGGTAGAGGATGAGTTCGGGGAGACGGCTCGCCGTGAGGAAAGGGAAGTTGCTATCGTCTGCCGTACGGCGGAACGCGAATCGCCGATCACCATCGAGCCCGTGCCAACCAAGGAATGCCGAGTCGGTCGGGGACCCAGCCATGGACTTGACTGGATACCGTACGATGTCACAAACACGACCGACTTCAATCACGGCGGTGTCACCATCCGACTTCCATGGCGACGCTTGTGCCACTGCAATGCGGGGGAGCGCGCCCGCGGATTCATGGCCTTGTTAGGTAGCGCCCCGGGGGCAGCCTAGCGGTAGCATGAGACGGCCACAAGGGTGCGATCCAGTGCGGTATCAACTTCCACTCGGAAGGCTCTCTGGATGACCCTTCAGCTCGATCAGGATTGAGTGGAGAGGTGTGTCACCTGTGTTCTCCAGTGCATGCGTCCACCACCTGAGGTTGTCGGCCCCTAAGAACGCACCGGTTGGGATCGTCGCCTCTGAAGTAGAGCCATCCGCTTCGGTGATCATCACGGTGGCGCCCTGTACGAAGTAGGCCAACATGGGCGGGTGCGTGTGCTCGGGCTCAGTCCCCCCCGTCTCAAGCTGGTGATCGACTATGCGCACGGCGTCGTTCTCAAAAAGAACCTTATAGTAGGGCTCTGGGAGCTCCGGTAGTGTGACGGTCGCGGGCGGCGCGGGCTCAGCCAGCCGGTCAGAGGTAGGCCCCGGTCCAGTGGTGTAGAGCCAAGACCCAGCACCTCCCAGAAAGATCCCGACGAACAGTGCGATAACAATCTTGCTCATGTCGGTGCCCCTCCTCTTGTTGCCTGACCGAGCACTGTTGCGCATCACCTGCGGGCGAATGCTCAACGATGCAAGACGAGCCAAAGCGTTTCATGAAGTGGTCCATCCACAATGCGCTTCTTAGTCAGCCCACTGACAGCGATGCGAACCAGCCTGACCACCGTTCGTCACGATACCAGGTCGTACAACAGTCGAAAGTAACCGCAGCGCTTGGCATCCAGCTCGACGCCGTACGACTCTAGGAACACGTCTTCATACCCGTTACCAAGATTCCACTCCGTACTCCAGGTCGCAACGGCAAGATCCCACCACCGATCTGCCACCCCCAACTCACCGAGATCCAAAAAACCAACGATCTGGTCTCCCTCGATCAGGACGTTCGGAAGGCAATAATCCCCATGACACACCACAAGGTCCTCCGGCACCGGTCGGTCGCGAACGAGCTGATCGACGGCCGCCGAGACGGTGAGGAACTGATGTTCCGGGTGAAAGTCTCGTGTCGGTTCGATGAGGCCGGCCTTGGCTCGACGCTCTACGTGGGCGAGCGCGACGTCGAGCTCAAACCGAAACGGACACTCGCTAACCGGCGTCTCATGAAACGCCCTGAGCCCGCGAGCGAGCAATCTGACGAACCCGGGAGGATCGACCTTCAGCCGAGGATCGGTAGCGTCCACACCGGTCATCGCCTCCGTGACCAGCCACTCGATCGTTTCGGTGGTCCCTGCGTCCACGATCCGCGGCACTGAGAGATACGGCTGTGCCCATCGTAGTCGGTCAGCCTCGGCTGTGGGGGACGGGAACCACGAGCGTGTGGCGAGTTTCAGGTACCACACGCGCCCATCCGGATGTGTTATGCGAAACGTGATCGTGTGAGGATCGTGCTGAGAGACGATGTGCCAGTCCCACTCGCTGTACGCGTCTTGCAAGGCCGGCGGGACTAGCGGGTGGCGCAACGGTGACGGGGAAGAACCGGGAAAGAAATGATTAACGCACATCAGCGATCTGTGGGCTGGCTAAACCCCGGCGCGCCAGCGGCGGGCGACCCGTCATGACTACAGCGTCTTCCGCCAGCCGGCGAGATGCCGAGACAGCGGTGCCCCCAAGGTGAAGCCGGATTACGAACGGACGTGCGTGTTGAAAAACGCGATCGTTCGCTCCCAGGCCAGGGTGGCCGCCGCCTCATCGTACCGTGGCGTCGTGTCGTTGTTGAACCCGTGCTGGGTGCCGGGATAGAGGTGGCGCTGATAGTCGACTCCCGCCGCCTGCAGTGCCTTCTCGTAGGCGGGCCAGCTCGCGTTGATGCGTGGGTCGTTCTCAGCGGACTGCACCAGAAGGGGGCAACGGATCTTCGGCACGTCCTCCAGGTCGGGGGCTGACCCGTAGAACGGCACTCCGGCCAACAGATCCCCGCCCAGCCGAGTCGCGAGATAGTTTACCATGCCACCGCCGTAGCAGAATCCCACCGCACCGATCCGGCCGGTGCACTCCGGTCGCCCCCGAAGAAAGGCGGCGGCCGCGACGAAGTCCTCCCGCGTCTTCGCCTGGTCTAGTTGCCGAAATTGCTGCCGCGCGTCGTCCTCATTCCCCGGATAACCACCGAGCGGATAGAGCGCGTCCGGCGCGAACGCCACGAAGTTGTCGAGCGCCACGCGCCGGGCGATGTCCTCGATGTGCGGGTTGAGACCTCGGTTTTCGTGAATGACCAGAATGCCCGGCAGGGGGCCGGTGGCAGCGGCGGGCTTGACGAAGTAGCCTCGTCCGCGACCGTAGCCGTCCGGCGAGTTGAACTCGAGATACTCCTGCTCGATCCGAGTGTCGTGCGTGCTCACGACCTGGGCCTCGAGAAACTTCGGGCTCAGCTGATCGAGCAGCATCGCGGCGGTGACGCCGCCCACGGCGAATTTGGCCGCC
>JBFGJG010000094.1:0-7437 GCA_041577295.1 Gemmatimonadales bacterium | reverse complement strand
TCCAACTGGATCGCTGGGTTGCGGTGTTCGATGTCCGGCACACGACGCAGTTGCTGCTGGCGGCCGCTGAAGGCGCCGTGACCGACGCCGAGGCGCGCTCGGCGGTGGAGGGTTGCACTATCGTGCGAAGTCGAACGGCCGCGGGATTCGAAGTGCTAGACTGGAACGACCAGGTCGCCCAGCAGTGGGACGATGCTTGGCGAACGCATTTTGCCTCTGCTCTCATCGGCGGTGCGCGTGATGCCAGATACATCAAGTGGCGATACGTGAACCATCCGACGTTCGAGTATCACGCGCGTTGTGTGCGACAGACCGCCACCAACGATCTCGAGGGCCTCACCGTCTTTCGTGTGGAGTCGCCGCGGGGTAGGGATGAACGCGTGCTGCGGATCGTGGAGTTTCTGGCCCTTCCCAAAGCAGCAGAAGCGCTCGCAGGCGCGGTAACGCATTTCGCCTGGGAGCATGAAGTTGGGTACGCAGATTTTCATTGTAGCAGCGCTGCTTGGGCCGAGGGTCTCGAGAGGGTTGGCTTTCGGAGAGAGGATCTTTCACAGCCAATCGCCGCACTCCCTTCACGGATGCAACCGCTCGAGCCGCCTGGGCGCACCATCACCGTGGCGCTCTTGCTCCCCAAGGAATTCCGAGGACGCCGAGAAGAGCTTGCGGCCTCCGGAGAGCTGTACGTCACAAAATCGGATGCGGATCAGGATAGGCCGAATTAAGGCGTAAACGGCGGAAACTGCAGGAGGGGTAGAAAAGGGAGGAGAGTTAGCCCGCTGCTTCGCCCCGCGTCTAATAAGCGCACTATGATGGCTGCAATGCCGTCGACCGTGCTGAACTCGTCGCTCAGCAAGTCTTCGTCTGGGATTTCCGCGCCGTACTGCCCGCCCACGTACTCGATCAGCTCCACGACGCCCACCGAGTCCACATAACCGTTCTCGAAGAGATCGGTCGTTCTCGTAAAGCCGGTGTCGTCCCGGTCAACCGTGAATTGCTGCCGGACGAACCGCTCGATCTCGGTTGCGATAGCGTTGTGTGAAGACATGCTCGTCAATTGGCGGGTTGGTCGAACGTTGGAACGGCCGAGCGGTATCGCCCACCCCGGATGAAGCGGCTCAGTGCCTTGACGTCCGTGACGTTGTGGAGCTCGGCGAATCGCTGGGCGAGGTACGCCTCATCGATGCCGCGGTCCGCACAGATAGCGAGGACTCCACGGCCCGTGTGTGGGTCACCCACCTGCGCCCGTGTCTTCGCACGCCCGTACACATACTGGGGCAGTGTGTCTCCCATGACCAGATGTGCGAGCGTCGTCTTGCGATCTGGATCAGCCAATAGCCTATCCGGTAATCGAAGGTACTCGGGGATTACGACCGCGTACGGTTGTACCACCGGGACCCCAAACGCCTCAAACAGCCCAACCTCCCGATGCGACGTTTCCATCCCGCGCACCAGCGCCCGTTGCAGGGCGCGTTTGGGGAGTTTAGGCAGTTGGTAATAAGTCCGTCCACCGTACACCTCGGGCTCGTAGTCCACGAGCAGTTCGTTCATGATATCCCCGGTGAGCGCCAGGCGGGGCTCCTTACCCACCGCATCAGCAATACCCTCTGCCAGCGCCGCATTGATCAGGCCGGCGTGCACGTTGAAGTCGCGCCAGTCGATCCCCTCCGTCAGCACCAGGTCCAGCTGCTGCAACAGGTCGTCTTCGGACACCGTGACGGGCAGAAAAGCGATGTCCAGGTCACGAGCAAGTCGCTCGGCGAGTTGGCGGTCCTCGCTGGGTTTCCCACCGGAGCGTGCGAGGTCGAAGCTCGCCGCAGTGACGTTGGCGAAGTGCTCACGAGCGAGCAATGCCACGATCGTGCTATCGAGACCGCCCGAGAGGCAAACGAACACATTCTTCACCGGCAGGGCCTCAGCGAGGGCCGCCAAATACTGCCGCACTATGGTCGCGATGGAGCTGGCGAGTCCCGAGAGATCAGTGTCGTCGGGGAGGGGATCGTGCTTGGGTGTGGGTAAGCGGTGTTGACCGACGGTGCCGGTCGCAGCGTCCATCGTGGCCGCCACTCCAGGCGGAACCGCACGGATCTCCTCGAAGCTGATCCCCTGCTGCACTAAGCGGATTGGACGTGCCGCCATCGAGATCCGTCCGCCCGAGCAGGCCCAGAACAGCTTGTTGATCCCAGCGGGGTCGCGAGCCACCGTTACGCGATCCCCCTCGATCGACACACACGCATACGCACCCCGTACCTCAGGATCGGCGCTGAAGGGCGTGTGGCACGCGTCCTCACGCAGCAATTCGCCATCCACCCATCCAAAATTCGTATCGAGCGGACCGATGATTTGGATCTTCACGAAGCGATCCCGGTGGTGAGCTTGGCGAGGGCTGTTTCCAACATCGCCGTCGTGCCGGTGAGGGAGATTCTGAAGTAGCCCGTGTGGTGAAAGATGGGCGCAGGCAAGGTGAGAACGCCTTGCCGTGCCATGCGCTCGGTGAACGCGAAATCGTCCTCACCGCCGGGTGTTGCGACGTAGAGAAAGAGCGTGCTGCTCGCGGGTGCCACCTCGTACCCGGCTGCGCTGAGCTTTACTATGTAGCGATCACGCCACCGGTGCACATCCTCGTGATCGTAGTGCAGCGCAAGGAGTCCAGGTACCGCTCGCTGCATGAGGGCAGTCGGCGTGCAGAAACCCGTGATCCGGGTCCAGCGGACCAGCTCGTTGCCGGCCGCTTCTCGTTCGGGGTGATCCGGAGAAACGGCGATGTATCCCAGGCGCTGGCCCTGAATGAAATGGTCCTTGCCAAACGAGTAGACGATCAGCGTCCGCGGCCACGAGGCTGCCGCGCTCTCGTACGCTGTGGGGACGAAGTCGCGATGACATTCGTCCGCGATGAGCGTGAGCGGGCGTCCCGTTCTGGCGGCAGCATCCCGCATGACGGCTGCCAGCCCGCTCAGCTCTTCACGAGGGTACGCCCGGCCGGTGGGATTTGCCGGGTGCGAAAACAAGATGCCGGCAGTCTTGGCGGTGATCGCGGCACGAATCGCCTCGGCGTCCAGCCGAAACTCCGGCGGCTCGAGAGGCACGAGCCGGGGAGTGAGCCCGAGCACGCGGGCGTAGAGCGGGTAGTCAATCCAGCACGGTGATGGTATGACCACCTCGTCTCCGACATTCGCCGTGACCCTGAGTCCCATTTGCAGGGCGGCCATCGCTCCCGGTGTGAGCACCATGTCGGAGAAGGCAAAGGGCAACCCGTGCGAGCGTCGCAGCGAGTCTGCGATGGCGCGGCGAGCCAATAGCTGTCCCCCGAAAGGCGTGTACTGCAGGTCGAGGGTGCGCTCACGATCGAGGGCTTCCCGGATCACCGATCGTGCCGGCACCTCGGCCGCCTCGTACGGGTTGGCGTAAGAGAGGTCGCACAGGGACGGGCCGAGCCGTACGGCGCGTTGGCGGATCTGCTCGAAACGCTCGAGGGGCTCGAGCAGGGATTCCAGGTCCGGAGGGATCACGCGGAACTCCGGAGGCTTTCGAGGTCGTACTTGCCTGTGGCGGTGCGGGGCAGGTCCGGCAGCACCACGATCCGCCCCGGTTGCATGTAGCGGGGCAGCTCACGACCACAAAACTGCTGCAAGCGGTCCAGGCTTCCCTCCGGCCGCAGCACCACGTACGCCACGACACGCTCCCCCCATCGCTCATCCGGCTCGCTACCCACCGCAGCCTCGAGCACTTCACCGGATGCGTGGAGCACCTCGCTCACCTCGTCGGGGCTCACCCTGAAGCCCAGACTCTTGATCATCTTGTCGCGCCGGCCCACGAAGTAGAGAAAACCCTCGTCGTCTCGCCGCACCAGGTCTCCGGAGAAGACGACGCGTTCGGCATCCGATTCGTCTCCCGATGCCGTTGGGTTGGGCCGATATACCTTTGCTGTGGCCTCCGCATCGTTCCAGTATCCCAATGCCACGGTGGGGCCGCGATGCACCAGCTCACCGGGCTCGCCGGGGGCGCACCGCTCGTTCCGCTCGTTCAGCACCAGAATCTCGGCGCCCGGGATGGCCTTGCCGATGGAATCCGGCCGCCGGTCAACCTCCTCCGGCGGCAGATACGTGCTGCGAAATGCCTCGGTCAGCCCGTACATCAGGAAGAGTTTTGCCTGCGGCTGGGCCTGACGAAGCCGTCGCACGGCGGCCACGGGAAGTCTCCCACCGGTGTTGGTCATGACCCGCAGCGATTTCATGGCGCGGTCCGTGAAATCTTTCACTCCCAGGAGTTGGAGCCAGAGCGGTGGTACCGCCGGAAGGACCGTCGCCTCGTGTTGGCGCAGGCTGGCCACGATCCGTTGGGGTACCGGAGAGCGCTCCACCACGAGCGTCGCGCCGAGGCTTATCGCGCACAGCAGCTGGTTGAAGCCGTAATCGAAGCTGAAGGGCAACAGGCTCGCGATGCGGTCGTCAGCTTCTAGACCCAGATAGGTCGTGACGGCTTCGGTTCCAGCCCAGAGGTTGTCGTGGGTGATCGTGACCCCCTTGGGCAGACCGGTCGAGCCCGACGTGTAGATGATCTGTGCGACGTCGCTGCCACGACGAGAGACCGGGTCGAAGCGTTCCCCCTCCGATATGTCGTTCATGAAGAGCGTCTGCGGGGCGTCGATCGGTCTCGGTTGGCGGTCTAGCAGCTCCGGCGACGTCACCAGGATCTTTGCGCCCGAGTGCCCCAGGATGTGCTCGACCTGCCGGGGCCTCAGCGTCTCGTTTGCGTTGATCGCAATGGCCCCCATGCCCACCGCGCCGAAGAAGGCCGCCGCTGCATCCGCGCTGCGCTCGAGCAGGATGACAACCCGATCCCCCGGCGTAACGCCGTCTGCTGTGAGTGCCGCAGATGCCGCTCCCGCCCGCCGCGCGAGGGCAGCGTAGGTGGCTACCCGGTCTCGCTCAACGATGGCAGGCCGGTCACCAGTCCGTTCCACGATGCCCATTACCATCGTGGCGATGTTGGTCATGTCTTCACGATTCGGTTCATTACCGTCGTCCTCTCGGTGCGGTAATATGGGGTGGTCCCGAGATCGCGGCAGCATCCTTGCAGACCGGGAGTCGTGTCCAATACGCCGTCCATGAGCCAACGTCGAGCGCCTCACAGAACTGGCCGCCTTCGCGCCTCGCTGCGAATCGACCCCGCAAGCTGTGTCGATCGCATCGTCCACGCCATGCGCTCTCAAGTGGCCGAGACGCTGAGGCGTCGTGGCGTGGTGGTGGCTATGAGTGGAGGCGTGGACAGTTCCGTCTGTGCGGCACTGGCGGTCAAGGCCCTCGGTGCGCAACGGGTGCTAGGTCTCATGATGCCGGAGTCTGAGACGGATCAACAAACGGTCGTGCTCGCGAAAGCGTGGGCAGACACGCTCGGCATTGCGAGCATCACCCAAGACATTACCGCCGCGCTAGAGGCAGCAGATTGTTATCGCCGCCGGGACGATGCCATACGGAGACTGGTTCCGGAGTTTGGGGCTGGGTGGCGTTCCAAGATCGTCTTGCCGGCAGATCGCGCTGAATCCGATCGCTTGAATGTCTTTTCGCTGGTGGTGGAGTCCCCAACCGGTGACCGGCACGAGGTTCGCATCCCATCGCAGGAATTCCGAGACATCGTCGCCGCGACGAACTTCAAGCAGCGTGTCCGTAAGATGTTTGAATACTACCACGCGGACCGTTTGCACTACGCGGTGCTGGGGACGCCAAACCGGCTGGAGTTCGAGCAGGGGTTCTTCGTGAAAGGCGGGGATGGACTGGCCGATCTGAAGCCAATTGCCCACCTCTATAAGACGCAGGTGTACCAGCTTGCCGAGCATCTAAGCGTGCCCGAGTCGATAACAGGGCGCACCCCCTCCACCGGCACGTACAGCCTCCCGCAAAGCCAGGAAGAGTTTTTCTTCCCCGCTTCGCTCGAGAACATGGACCTGGTGTTGTACGCTGTGGAACGCGGCTATTCGGCGGAGGAGATCGCGGACGACTTGGGATGGCCGAGCGACCGTGTGGAGCGGCTGCTGCGCGATATCCAGCGACGCAAGCTATCCACGGCGTATCTCCATGAGCCCGCACTGCTCGTGGCCCAGAGCCCGGAGGCTGGTTGATGTGCGGATTCGCCGGGGTGGTTCGTGAGGACGGAGGCGGTGTACAGCCCGAGATGCTCGGCCGGATGGGCGCGGCCGTACGGCACCGCGGGCCGGATGGTTACGGGTTCTATCTGGGGCAGCGTGTTGGGCTGGTGCACGTCCGGCTCAGCGTCATCGATCTCGAGGGCGGGGCGCAGCCGCTCACCAACGAGCGTGGTGACGTGATCGTCGTGTTCAATGGCGAGATCTACAACTACGTCGAGCTGCGGCAACAGCTCAAAGCGATGGGCCACCAGTTCCGCACGCAGTCGGACACGGAGGTGCTGGTCCACGGCTACGAGCAATGGGGTGAGGCCCTGCTCGAGCAGCTCAACGGCCAGTTCGCGTTCGCGATCTACGATCGCCGCGCAGAGCAAGTGCTGCTGGCACGTGACCGGTTTGGCATCCGGCCGCTGTTCTACGCGCAGCTTCCGGGGTCGATCTACTTCGGCTCCGAGATCAAGGCGTTACTGGCCAGCGGAGCGATCGGTGCTCGGCCAGATCCACGCGGCCTCGATCAGGTGTTCACCTTTTGGGGCGCAATCCCCCCGCGCACGGTGTTTGAGGGGATACAGTCGATGGAGCCGGGGTGCTACGCCGTGCATCGGAACGGGCAGCTGAGCATCAGGCGGTACTATGAGCCCGCCTATGCGAGTGGCCGGTACGAAGCCTCCGGTGTGCTCGAGCGGCTGGATGACCTGATGCGATCGAGCGTGGCGCTCCGCATGCGGGCGGACGTGCCCGTTGGTGGCTACCTGAGTGGTGGGTTGGATTCGAGCCTCGTCTGCAGCTTAGCGCGGCAGGTGACCGGCAGTAACCTGCGAACGTTCTCGGTCACGTTTGACGATCCCGCGCTCAACGAGCGAGCAGAACAGCTGGCGGTCGCGGGGAGGCTGGGTAGCGAACACGTGAGCCGGCACGTGGCGTTGGACGAGATCCGGGAGTGCTTTGCGACCGCAATATGGCATCTGGAGACACCGGTTCTGCGTACATCGCCCGTTCCCTTGATGCTTCTTTCTCGGCTCGCTCGCCAGCATGGGCTCAAGGTGGTTCTGACCGGGGAGGGGGCGGACGAGGTGTTTTGGGGGTACGATCTGCTCAAGGAGGTCGCGGTACGGCGGTTTTGTTTGCGCCAGCCGGATTCGAAGATCAGGCCGCTCCTGTTCGACAGGCTGTATCCTTATCTGGCCCGGGACCCCCGTTCCGCAACCCAGTGGCGGAAGTTCTTTCTCGGTGCTGGTGCCGCGGATGACCCTCTGTTTTCGCATCAGCCCCGAATGAACCTCGCCACCTGGATCCGC
>JBFGJG010000093.1:0-7902 GCA_041577295.1 Gemmatimonadales bacterium | reverse complement strand
CTAACGGGTTCGCGCATAAGCTGCCGGCGACCGGCCAGCTCGGCGAGCCGGAGTATCTGCGTGCTTACGAGGCCGCCAGGCGGCCAAATAGATGAGTTCCATTAGAACGTCCGCGCCGGCCGGCTTCATGCGCTTGTTAGGCGGCCAAGCCAGAGCGCTGAGCAACAAACCGAGCGTACTCTGGCAACGTCAGTTTGTAAAATCGCCTGCCGCGGGATGGTTGGTGCGGAAATGGGTAGATGTCCCTTGCGAACCTACTTTTGGAGCCCGGTAACGCTCGGAAGCGAGCGGGATCCCCGGCCACCTTTGCGTTGATGTATCCCCAATATTCGCGGACGCGACGGCTCGCGTCTTCCCGCGCAAGCAGCTCGAGAACCGGCTCACCTAAGCTCATGACGCAGGCATGGGGATGGCAACCCAACTGATCGCGGACTACGGGCATCCACCGATCTACGGCAGTCAATAGGACGCCATCCGGGAGTTGAGTTGGTGGGGCGGTGAAGAAGTTGTTTGCCACGTTGAAGGCCGCTACCTCGCTGTCGAGATCGAGTGCGAAGATATCGCACACTTCACGAAGGTAGGTGCGAAGAGCACCTCCCCGATCCAGATTGAGCACAACGCGCACTCGCGCGCGTGACTCAGGTCGTTTCACAGTGGGATCTTGACCAAGTATCACGAGGCGAGCATCCCGAGTTGGGCCGAATGGCTCTGGAGCCGGTAAGGTGCCATCGATGAACTCGCAGAGCTCGGGATGAGATGACAACTCCCGAATGATAGCGCCGGCGCGTGTGCGGTACTCCGAAAGTGCCATGCTTAGCAGCCTAACGGTCAGCGCTTGAGCTGCGGGCGGCGTGCCCGCCATAGCTAATCATCATTTCCTCTGTTCGGCAGCGGCGCCAGCCTATCTGGGATACCGATTCCCCTCGCGCGCCCGGCAGCTCCAAGCGCTTGTTAGGTGGATGCCCGGCCCTGCTCACCCATGTGACCCTTCCGCGACGTGTGCCGCATGACGCAGGGCGTAGGCTACCGCTAGTGCTTCATCAGCGGCCAAGACACGGACAAGCATTCGGTCCGAGTTTCGCACGAGGAGGTGATACTCGATACCCTCGCCCACATGTTTGACGCCCAGGAATAACCCGCCAGTCGCCCCTTCGAGGACCTCGCCGGGATAGGCCACCAGTCCTGGCGCGGCCGCAGTGTCGTGGCGCTGGGCGTCGATCCACCCCACGGGGTCGTACGCCAACCACGCCCGCACGGTGCTGACCGGGAGTGTCAGCTCAATCGGCGCAGCAGTGTCGGTGCGTGTCGCTCGAACCACCACTGCTCCGCCCAGGGAGTCCGGACGTGCGCCGATCTCGATATCGGCATAGCGCAACGCGGGGGTTCCGGGAAAGCGCGCGACGGTCTGCGCGTGCGCAGCGACGGCCGGCAGGATGAGGAGCGCGAACGGGAGAGTCAGATTGCGCACCGTGCACCTCCATGGGTGAGGAGCTGTGTCATACCCGAGGCCGGGCGACTACGATTGTCGAGCATCCGCCTAACGGTCAGCGCATGACTTGCGAGTGCCTCGCTCGCGGGCCACACCGCAAAGTGAACGTACTCGGATCAACGCCATGCACATCAGCACCCAAGCTCCCTCAAAACGTGCGCGCTCGCCAGGTCCAGGTGCGTGTTAGGCTGCGCTTCATTTCTGCTGCTCTTGCCACTTGGAATGGCAATTGCGAAGAACAAGGACGTAAGCGCCACCGCCAAGACGGCCGTCACAAAGAGATCGACGAGAAGTACAGATCTGCTCGCGCTGCCTAAGTTCTCCTAGGTGCCTGCTGCGATTGCTGCCGATCAGGCCCAAGTATGATCATTCCCTTAGGGCACGCCAGCGAGAGGGTGAACTGTACCTGGCGAGCGTTCGCCACCTCAGTCCGAAGGTCAAGCACGGCAAGAAGTCTGGCGAGGCGCTCAGATTCTGGGCTGGCCACCGTGAGGCGTTCCAGCGTGCACCCACCTGGCGAGGTTGAGGAGGGGTGCGGACTTTCTGGTGCCCAGGCAATGAAGAATGGAGCCCCCTGAAGCTCGTCGTTGAGGCCGAAGGTCTGCCATCGTAGTGTTGCTCCGGAAGGCTTGATCCGTGATCCCGGCTCCGGGCTCGTTACGGCGAACCCGGCGTTGACCAGCCGTTGTCTGAGGCCGTGCGCCTCAGCGGCCGACACGGCCCAGCCAATCGGCGTCAGCCGGCCCAGCTTGGCGAGCTCGTTCGTAAAGGTGGTCGGTTTCGCGTCGACCTGCGGCGCGATGAGCTCGAGGTACGTGCCGTTCCCCAGCGAGACCAGTGCGTTGTGTGTCCCAGTCGGGTGCTTCCCACCGTACTCGGGGCGAACACCGGTTGCGGTCTCGAACTCGTTGATCGCACGCTCGAGATCTCCAGCGCCCAGCATAATGTGATCAACCCGAATGCCCGAATCGTCCGCGGCCGAACCCGTTGCTCCGCGCGAGGCCAGAGAACAACCCGCGAAGAGCGCAATCAGCAGGGGAAGTGCAGACCGTGGCATGGGTTTCCCTAGGCGCCTATCGCCCCGTTCGGCAGCGTCGCACCCGATCTAGTATGACACACCCGGTGCCTGATGAAGGTACCTGTCGTCAACAAGTTGCTTCAACATGAAGTCGGCCACATCGGCACGTGATATCCAACCCTTGATTCGCTTATCCGCGGTGGAGAATCCGTGCTGATAGACCACCGTCCGCGGACCGTCCTTCAAGTGCGGGGCGCGTACGATTGTCCAATCCACCGAGCTTTGTCACCTGCGTCCAGGTTCGATCCGTCGCGCTTGCGAAGATCCATCCGCTGAAGTCCTTAGTTTCGATGACAAACACGCCGAAGCGCGAAACCAGAATGTGGTCAACCTGCGTTGTGCCGTCATCCATGCGTATGGTGACGTGGTTCCCTCGCCAGGTCTTGGGTCCGCGGTCTGAACAAGCCTCGTGGCCCACGGGCCAAAGAGCGTGGGCACCATGTAACCTTCATACCCTTCTGCTGGATTGGCCATTGGATCCTCTAGAACCCGGCAATCCCCTTTGCTAGGCCCGTCGCAAGACCCAGATGGCGCAAAGGACGTCCGTACCGAGAATCTGGGTCTCACGTTCCTGCCTCGCCACGTATTCGTCAATCAACTGCTCGGAGGCGGGGTGGCTTGCTTTGACGAGACTCGCCCGCTGTCGGATCAGGTCGGTGTTCCTCTGGTTGACCGACCGGGTCTGCTCCGTCGGGCAGATGACTTCCTGGGCCACCACGTCACGACAGGCCGTCAATTGGCGAAGTGTCTCCGAGTAACCAGCATACCCTTCAGCCGACGGCAGATGCGCCACACCATCCGCCAGGAAGCCATCCTCGATTACGATGTACCCGCCCGGGCGAACCAATCTCCGAAGCTCCGCAATGGTCTGCTCATAATCCCCCAACACAGGCCCGACGCTCAGCAGGAGGGCTACATCGTACTGCTCTTCCTGCCCAAGCAGATTCCGAATGTCTCCCTGCTCGAAGCGACATCTATGGGAGACGCCTCGCTCCGTCGATAGCGCCCGCGCGGCCTGCAGAAACGGCTGGAAGGCGTCGATGCCCTCGACTCGGACCCCCAGCTGCTCAGCAAGGGCCACGGCCACCGCACCCTTCCCGCAGGCCAGATCGAGAACAGTGGAATCCGGCTCTACTCCAACCGACTCGAGAGCGGCAACAACCTGCTCGGCCGAAGGACCCAACTCCCACAGGTCGGTCAGGAGCTCTGGTAGGAGGGGCAAGAGCCGTACGTCGGTCTCCATCGCTTGCGCGACCGACTCGTCCAGGTCCAGGTTCACCGTGAAGTCTCCATCCGGCGCGGCTCCGTCCAACGGCTCTGGAATTCTGCTGCCGGACCATGATGCCGCCTCGGAGCGCGAGCCGCCAGGTGAGTGCTCCGGGCCCGCGCTAATGCACTCGGTGGAGGGCCCAGAGGCCTTCAGCGGATCGACGCGTAGTACCGAACCACAGACTCTTTGCGATAGAGGTACCAAAGCCCTAGGGCGACGAGCACGGTGAAGAAGAACACCGACACAGCCAACTCGGACGCGCCCGCATGGAACAGGCGTCGAGCCATGACGAGCATGGCAGTGTCGCCGATGACGAACTCTGCGAGGAGCGTGGTTAAGAGGGCACGTGAGTAGGCCCGCTGCCGCCAAATGGCCCACGAAGCTGCGCCGGCCGTGATACAGGCTGAGACATACAGGCCGACGAGCGGTAGAGCGACGGTGAGAAACTCAGCCCTTGATACCATCTCTTCGTTCACACGGAAGGGGCCGGCACTCAGGATAACTCGGAAGAGGACCCAGAGACCGATGCCTGTTCCAAGGACTCCGAACACGGCGCCAAGGGCCATAGCGGCACGTAGAAGGAAGGGCACGCCAATTCCGTTCTCTCTCACAGGGACCTCTCCCTCAGCGCCCATCGGCTAGAGGGTTGCATAACGGTCAGCGTGGGGCTGGCTAACGGCTCGCGCATGACCTGCGAGCGCCTCGCTCGCGGGCCACGCCGGTTGGTGAACGTACTCGTGTGATCATCAAGCGCATCACCACTCAAGTTCCGCTGAAACGCTCGCGCTCGCCAGGTCCATGCGCGTGTTAGACGGCGGCCCTGCGTCACGGGTTTTCCGCCGCCTCAGCCGGATAGTCGCGCGCGCCAAATCCTGCTCTCCTAGATCATCCTGAAGCGCAGCTAGGGGCCTGCAACGTTTTGTTAGACGGGTGGACACGCGCTAGCGGCTCTTCGTGCACGTACCCTGATCCATGGGCTCCCAGGGCGCGCCCTCGACTGATCTCTCCCACCTGAACGTCAGGCTATCCGGGCGAGGCAACGTTTGCGTTTGCTGCCACCGAGTGACTTTGCCCTCCCAAACCACATGGTCAAGTGTTGGACCGTCACAGAATTCGTCACAGGCGACTGCGACGCTGGCCTCACGGGTTTCGCTCCCAAAAGCGTGAAGCCCCACCGGAGCAGGGCTTTGTGCGAGAGGCGCCGGGCGGATTCGAACCGGCGAATAGAGGTTTTGCAGTTCTGTCAAAGCCTTTGCGTCTGATTGCATCGCGTTGCATCTCGTTACCCTCTTCTCACTTCGCGGCCCTTCCGTTTGCGTCTGGTTGCACCCCCTTCGATCTGGTAACAGGCAAACCTTCCCAGAACCTTCCCGTCCTTGGGACTCATATAACGCCCCTGGCGCGACCGTCAGCTCCTAGCGGCGGGCCTCTGAGCGGCTCTCATCCTGGCAGCCCGGACTTTCGCAACAACTCGTTCTGCTCCCGTAGGAGCGCGATGATCTCGTCGTTCTGCGTTTGAATCCGGCGCACGCCGCACGTCATGATCTTTGGCGGGGCATCCTCCGGCATGTGCTCCATGCAGTGCTTCATCATGGTTGCGGGCAGTCGCGAGAGACTGTTTCGCCGCTCAGGAGTCAGGAGACGGCGAGCGAGTAACACAGCGCCAAGCACGGCCGGCGGCAGCAGCAGTATTCTGTTCATGAGCGGGCTCCTTGCTTGAACTCGGCCGGTGCGAGGGCCGTCGTTACTCTTCGACTCGACCCACCCGCGGTGCCCGCGCCGAGTGAGGCATTCAACTCAGGTAGTCATGTCGTGCGGTCTTCTTGGGCAACAGTGCGCTTCCGAAATGCAGCGCGCAGAACAACGGCACGATCGCACGACGCAAAGACCGAATCTCGACCATGCGAAGCCTTTTCGACTGCCGGCGACACACCCAGCCTAGGCCTGTGAGTGGTTCCCGCGCCGATCAAGGTCGCTCGCCGAGGGTAATGGCAACCCGTCGATTGACAACATCAAACGTCCAGGCTGCTCCCCTCATCGCTGAACTCCCCAGCCAGGCGTCGTCCGCGTCCGGGTTGACGTAGACCAGGGGTTCGGTGATCCGAATGGGGCCAAGGGTGAAAACGCCAGCCGCAGTTCCCTCCAGGACTCTGGTCGCCCCGGTCTGATTGTTCCTCGTGATCCGGCCTGGGCGGGGGCTGCTCTGCCAGACGAGGCTGTCCGTCAGCGCCGGTGGAATGGTCATCCATTCGCTCGCGCCGGTGTCGAGGTTCATGAGCAGGGGGCGACCGTGGAGTTCGACGGTAACGTAGGGCATACGGCCCACGACCGTATACCCGAGGATGCGCTGCCCGTCCGGCGCCGATAGAAATCGCCGGTGCATCACGAAGCGTTTCCGTGGATAGTCGAGCGTGAACGACGAGTGTCGGAGCGCATTGTATCCGATCACCCCGTCAACATCGAGGTCGTCGTAAACCCCAGCGACAACATGCTCCAAGCGGGCCGGCCCGATTCCGACCGCATGGAGTAAGCCAATATCGGTGGTCTCCCGATCGATCAGGAGCTGCCCGCCGGCCTCCTCCAGGACATTGCGCCGCACGATGACGACGTTTGCACCGAGGTCGATCAAGAACCGGTAGGGCCCGTGACCGTTCACCGTCACTTCGACGATCGGCACGCCGGCATCGAGCAGCAACGGTACTTCGGCCGCAGCGGCTTCGAGAATGAGGCCAGCAGCACCGGCGCGGATCTGCTGGACGAGCGTGTCGGGGAGGCCTTGGGCAGCTGACGCCGGCGCCATAGCGCCTGCCAACAGGATGACAAAAGCGGTGGTCTTCACTATTGCCCCTGTTGGAGGAACAGCCGTCTAACGACCCTGCAAATAAGCTGCAAACGCAAACTCACCAGCTGCAGGATGCGGCTCTGATTCGTTGAGTTCACCATGTGCACAATCCGATTGCTCCTCCAGCGTTTGACAGCTTCATTTGCGTGTTAGACTGACGGTCGGACGAAGGCTCACGGGGCATAGCCACTTTCTTTGAGGATATCTCTAACTGGCAGGATGAGAAGGTCTGGAATGGCTTCGAGGCCATGCCTTTCTAGATAGGCTCGGACAATTCGGTACCCAATGAAATAGCCCACTTTCGGCGGCCCTTCAGGAATGAGATGCGCGCGAGCAGCTCGGTATTGAAAGATGACGTCCCTGTCCTTCTCGCCCAGTTCAGTGACGGCCTTTTGCCATATCTCGGCTTCGTGCTCCAGGGCCCATCTCCACTCAGATTCCGAATATCCGAGTGACTCCCTTGGACTCATTTCGTCGCCAAAATAGAGATCATTGAGGTAGGTTGCGAATCCCTCCTCGATGATGGAACCCAATACTGTGCCGTTACCTGGATCGTTGGGAGGGCCTTTCCGAACGATGTGACCGACCTCATGCGGCAGAGAGCGTCGGATGTTCCCAAGCGGATCCTCCTTTGGGAGGCCGAAGAAATCCACGAACATCTCCCCGGTAGACATTCCACCGAGATTGGCCCATCCTGGGCCGTAGACCAGATACCACTCAGAGCATCCTCTGCTCCCTGTGACTTCCTCGACCCGCGCAGTGACTTCAGCGATTTCTGACAGGAAGTCAAACTGGGTTGGGATCAAACTGCGAGGATCTCCGGCCAAGTCGAGGTTTCGGCGGGCCCACCGGCTGAACCCGGCCGAATTGGAGACATATCCGTCCCAAAAAGCTGCGTATGGGGAATAAGTGCTGTCGCCAAGCATGCGAATACGGTCGCGGATTCCTCCCATCGCTGTGCGATGAATGGCCCGGACCGCAGTCTTCCATACATGATGGACCTTCACGCATCCACCGAGACTATCCTCATAGAGTTCGGGGTCAGAGGTTGCGGCCTCGAAGAGTGTCGGAATTCCCTCCTGTGGTACGTGCGGCGCGCGCCCGCACGCAGCGAAAAGCACGATATGAGCCAAGAGCAACGAACGCCTGACCGTCATCATTCGCCTCGCTCGTACATTGAGCATCGAAGCCTCTTCGCTGCGGAGATCCGGCAGTCTAACGGT
>JBFGJG010000092.1:0-7954 GCA_041577295.1 Gemmatimonadales bacterium | reverse complement strand
GCCAGTCTCGAGGCGGAGGTTACTAGACTCATGAAGCGCGTACTCGTCGCCGGCGCGACCGGATACCTCGGTGGCTTCGTTGCGCCGGAGTTCAAGGCCAGAGGTCACTTCGTGCGGGCACTGGCGCGTTCGCCCGAGAAGCTAGATCGCATCAAGGACTCGCTGGATGAGATAGTACGAGGTGAAGTCACCCGACCTGAAACCCTCGAGCGAGTTTGTGAAGGTATCGATGTCGTCTTCTCGTCTGTCGGCATCACGAAACAGAAAGACAACCTCACGTTCCAGGACGTCGACTACCAGGGCAACGTGAATCTTCTCGAGGCCGCGCGGCGCGCCGGTGTAGAGAAGTTCATCTACGTATCTGTGTTCAGAGGCTCTGAGCTGCTGCATCTGGACATCGTCAAAGCGCACGAGGACTTCGTCGCAGTGCTCAAGGCCTCCGGAATGGCGTACGCCGTCATTCGTCCCACTGGCTTTTTCTCGGATATGGGTGAGTACATGAAGATGGCCAGGAAGGGTCGGGTGTACTTGTTCGGCGACGGGAGCAACAGGATCAACCCCATCCACGGTGCCGACCTGGCCAAAGTCTGCGTGGACGCTGCCCAAGGATCGGAAGCGGAGATCGACGTGGGTGGGCCAGAGGTGCTCACCCACCGAGAGATTGCCGAGCTTGCGTTGAACGCGTTGGGAACACCAGTACCCATCACCTCGGTTCCTCTCTGGGTGATGAGATCCGTGGTTTCTCTGACGAGGATGTTCAACAGGCATCAAGGCGAGCTGCTCGCGTTCCTCACTACGGCGATGAGCATTGACGCGGTGGCACCTGCGACCGGAACACACACCCTCGAGGCGCATTTCCGTGAGCCCGTAACCGGCTCATGAAGATCCTTTGAGATCGTCCACCTGAGCTTGACGGCGCTGTTCCAGGGGTACTGCCTGGTTCGTCGGAGCGAACGTGCACAGAGACAGGCGAGGTCCGACAAACTGTTCTATCTTCGACCACGCTGACTTTTGCGTCACACAGCTGCCGGCGTCCAACCGGGCACTGGGGAGGTACGAAAGCGAGCGATGCGTTGACCACCCCAAGAATTGCCTCGTAGTAGTTCTGATCCTTCGTGTAGTCTGTCTGAAACAATGCCACCACAAGGGAATCGTCGTCCGCGGGCGCGTTCCAGGTGCTTCGACACGAGGATCGCTCGGCCACGAGCACACTTTCGCACGGTGACAGCGGGTTTGTCGAGACCAGTGTCTGATCGGAGGCTCGCGTAATCTCGAACTCCCACCAAAGCCTGCTCTGCGTGAGAAAGCAGAGTCGGTGCCTCCAGCATCGCCAATCCAGACCTCGTCGAGGTGCGTTGCACCGGGGTCCGCAGGTTGGGGAGGGGGCGGTGAGGCGCAGGATGGTGTCCCACCCGGCCAGCGTCACGTTGTGGTAACAAGCGGAGACCTGTTCCCCCCTTTCGCCGTGCAGTCTGCACGCTGCACTCAGCGGAACCCCGCATGACTCGGCAGTCGGCAATCCCAGAAACCGCGGGTCCAGCCCAAACGTAGGATCAGGTAGATCGAAGCACGTGACATGGCGTGAGGAGGAGATCGTCGTAAAGGCTGTGCGTACACGGGCAAGGGCACTCATGGTGGCGCTGATGGCCTTGGCCACAACCGGGCCACGCGCGGCAAGCCAGGAATCACCGCTCACCCAACAGTATGACCTGAGTCGGGGGCGCTCGCCGGCACTGCAGCACTACCGGATGGATGTCAAGATCATCACTCGCGCCGGCGACGGCTCGCGGGCAAACGTCGAGACCTACCGGATGCACCTGACAGGGAACCCGGGTGATCGCACCGCTGCAGAAGCCGACAGGTGGACCTGTACCCGGTTCGCGATACGGCGGGGCGACGGCCCCGAGGTGACCGTTCCGGCCCTGGAAGGATGGTCATACGAGTTCGACCGGAGCGTGGGGATCGACGAGCACGGCCAGGTCCTTGGCATCTCCCACGCACGATTTGAAGGCCTGACTGACGACGGCGGCAACGCGCTCAGCCCGCTCGTGGCGTACCAGGTCTACAACCAGTTCGTCCAGTTCCACGCGTACGTCGATCAGATCGCCACGCCGGACGTGGACGGAGCCAGCGGCATCCAGAACCTGCGGAGGATCGGAGACCGGGTCGTGCTGGACGAGCCCGCCGACGAGTTCCCACTAGACGTGGGCCTGATCGTCCGAGAGGGCTCGGTGTACAGACCTGGCGAGGTCACGCTGGAATTCAAGGGGTTGAGCGTCGTGCACGGCGAGCCGAGTGCACTGCTGGGCATCGACGGTGGCGAGGGATCGTATTCGATGGCCGTGGACGCGATGCCAAACGTCACCGCGGAGACCGTCGGCGGGACGCGCTTCTTCGGTGACGTGTACGTAGGCCTGACATCCATGTGGCTCAGGCGCGCCGACATCACCGTCGTGGATGTCACCGAGACGAGCATCGGGGGCCGGGTCGTCACCAACACGACCATTGAGTCCCACTACAGCATCCGGGCGACGAGGGAGTAGGAAGGGAGCACCACAGCACTCTTCTCGATATCACAAATCTGTGGTGTGCGAAAAGTGTGCGAACTCAGCCAAACGGAGCCGAACTCAGACAAACACAGCCAGGGAGCGCTGCACTGTAAGTCCGTACGCAGCAATACATAACCGCACTCAGACGAACGCAACCGAACTCAGCAAAAGTCGCTCAGGGCAAATGGGTCGCCGACGAAGGCCACCGCGTCAGCTGTAGTCGTGCGTTCGATGCCCAGGTAGTTAAATGCGACCCAAACAAACTCCATGAACTGCACAGAGATAAGAAGCCAAATCAAAGGCACAGAAGGATACTTGCGCTTGATGACGAGTGCGGCGGCAGCGTGATTGATGGCAAACATGATGAGAGCGCCCTCCGTGCTGCGAAGCGACCGTCGTCCGTGGGATCAGGGTATCGCGTCACAGGCAGTAGGTGCGACTGACGCAAGCTGAAGGGCCCCAAAACGCTAACCGGTCAAGGCCTCAGCAGCCGACCTTCGCTTCCTCTTGGCTGACTGCCCAGCCGATCGTCACCGTTCGTCTTCGGCAGCGCGGCTCGCGAGCACCGCACCAATGACGATGCCAGTTATCGTTCCTGCTGCGATCCACGCGCCCACGTTGCCGGCGGTGGCTCCAATCACGGAACCTACCACCATTCCAGCCACGAGGCCTATTGCGAGCGTTCGGGTATTCATCCTGTATGTCCTCTTTCCATGTTGCTGACTCGCTTTGAGTCATGGTGGATCGGCCGGTGAAACTCAGCTACGACCCGACTTCGTCGCCCCACATGAGCTGCAGAGCGTAGCGGGCCAACAGGCCGAGGGCGTTGGTGTTGCCGGCGTTAGCCATGATGTACACGCCCTGTCGGGTTGAGGGCTCCGCCACCAGGATGGACCTGAAGCCGGGGATGCCACCGCTGTGATGGATGATGTCGTGACCCTCGAAGCTCGCCATTTGTACCCCCAGCCCATACGTCCGTCCATCGAACTGCTGGCGACGCATTTCCTCGGTAGAAGCCCTCTGCAATATCCGTCCGCCCTCGAAGTTCCCGCCGTTTAGTTGGGCCGCGAGGAAACGCGCCATGTCTGAGGCCTTGAGGTAAACGTCTCCCGCCGCGAAAGCGTCATAGCGGACCTGAGCCACCGGAGTGGGCGCATTATCAGCAAGGTCGTACGGCAGGGCCATGTGCTCCACGACGTTAGGACTCGGCACGAAGGGCTGATCGATGTGCACGCCCAATGGCTGGAGCACATGCTCCGCAACGTACTCATCGAACGGTTGGCCCGAGACCCTCGCAACGACGTAACCGACAATGCCGTAGCAGTCGTTGCAGTATTTGAACTCGGTGCCTGGTGGGCCAGTGCGCCGGGTGTTTCTCAGCAAATCCTCAGGAGTGAGAGAGGCTTGCCGGCTCCACAGCGGCACTGTCGTTACAGGTCCTGCGACGTTGCTGCGCCGAGCACCTGCGAAGGCATCGAGTGCAGAGTGGTGGCTGAGCAAATGACGTACGGTGACGTCGTCGGCGCCTTCGACGGCCAGCCCAAGCCCAACGATGTCGTTGAGCGGCGTGTCGAGAGTGACCTCACCACGCTCCACGAGCTGCATGACTGCCGTGGCCGTCACGAACTTGAACGTCGATCCGGTGTTGTAGTAGGTGCTCGTGGTAGCTGGGACGCGGGCCCCGACGTTCGCGTATCCTTGGGCGTTGGCCCATACGACTTCCCCATCGCGGATGAGCGCAAGCGAGATCGACGGGATCCCCGTCTCGGCCAGGACCCTTTCGATCTCCTGTTCCAGCGACCGCGTGACGCTCGCAAGATCCCTCGGAGTCGTCTCTTGGGCCGTTGCGGGTACCGGTGCGAGGGCCAGCGCGCCGCACGAAGCAAGCCAGAAGTAGACCGAAGCGGGGGGAAAGCGTGTTCGCTGACGGGTGGCTGCGGTACGGCTCATAGGTGTGCTCCAGTCGTGAGGACGTCCGACGCATGGTCGCGTCGCGTTGATCTACCTCTCGCTACCCTGCCGACGAATTTCGCCTGCGTCTTCTTGTCGAATCTGTTCGATGTACTCAGCGTCTGCCTTCTCGATACCGATAGCTTCCGCGAGTACTTGGTGCACACCTGATGCGGGGATAATCACCGCCCCAGTGCCAGCGGCGTAGACATAGTCGCCCGGAATCACCGTGACGCCGTCCAGAACCACCGGGATGTTGACGGCGAACGGCATGAGCTTGTCACCGCCCCACCTGAATGTCTCGGCATGACAGTAGAAGGCACGTGGTGACTCGGCCAACTCATCGAAGTCTCGCAGGCATCCATCTGTAAGGACGCCCGCCAACCGCTTTAAGTCTGCGCGCGCCAGCTTCGTCCCCCCACCGACTGAAACCTCCCTGCATCCACTCGCACCGAGTACAAGCACTTTCCCCTCCGGCGCATCGCCGATGGCCTCATAAAACAAGCGGGCAAAAGTGTGTTGTTCCTCGTCATACAGGTCCTTGCGAACCGGTATGTAGGAGATGATTGCTGCCGGCCCGAAGAGGATACGATCTGGAGCGGGCGACTGAAGCTCCTCGACGTGCGCTCGGTGTGGAAAAAGCCGCCCGATTGCGTCCACGAGCGAGGGGACCCTAACTTGACCCACCAGCGATGCTAGGTCGGTCAACGCGTTATCAGGCACTGTCATATCCTACGGGCCTTTCCCCGTTTGGAAGCAACGGACCAGTTCTTCTTTTGAGTTGTCGCAACATAGTGCGTCAGGTACGGGCGACGGTCGTGAGCGTGGACCAATTGGTCGATCAGCCATTCTGATTTGCGGTACCATTCATCCGACCAGCCCGCGCGGTGTCCGTGGTATGCGACACCGTCTTCCCACATCACACGCCCCTCTCGTAGTTCATCGCACTGCACCACGTCCAACAGTCGCGTTTGCTCGAACACGTCCTTCCACCATGACGGAGAATGATACTTCTCATACTCGGCATCCCAGCCGTCGGAGCGTGAAAACCTCTCAGAAAGCTGGGCGTTTGTGGGGTCTTCATTGAAGCAACTACCACCGACGACGAACACACCTCCGGGCCTGAGGTGTCCGAGAAGCGGTCGAAGCACGTTCGCGCAACCACCAAAAGAGTGGAGGGATTGCATGCAGAACATGGCATCGAAGTAATCGTTCGGAAAAGGCAGAGCTTCTGTGGCATCGAGGTCGAACGGCAGAACTGTTCGTCGATAGCCGACCCGCTGGAACTTTTCACTCAAGAACGTCGACGAGATCCACTGGTCAAAGCACACCACGGTCACACCGAACTGTTTGGCTAAGAAGATCGAGGAATCTCCCTTCCCGCATCCGATGTCGAGCACGATGTCGCCGCCGTCTAGGCTCAAGGACCTCGCCATACGCGCCGCGAGATACAGACCGCCGGGAGCCATACTGTCACCATCGCCATACACCTGATCCCAGGAATAGTCGGCAACCTCCGGGTAATCACCGGGATCTAGCCGGCGGAAACCCGAACGGAGGTGTCTGCTGTTGCCAGTCGTCCTCGACGTACGACTCCCGGTGCCGTCTGCTCGATACGACCCCATGTCACATGACGGTTGTCAGCATGAACATGCCGACAACGACGAAGAGGATGGCGATGCCTACTTTGACAAGATCCGGGTTGACCCGCACCTGCACGAGCGGCCCAAGCTGTCCTCCCACGATCACTCCAGGGATCGTGAACATCACGACACTCCCGACCTGTGCAAGAACGCGCGAGTCGGCCGAGGTCGCGAAGTGGTAGAAATGACCGATTGAGGCGAAGAGAACCGACACGACCACAACAAAAATCGATGTCGCGACGGCCACCGGTGAAGGCACCCGACACCGCACCATCAAGTGGTATTCCTGAAGTTCGGCGAGACCGACCGACATCGCGCCAAGAAACGCACCGCCGATCGCGGCAAAGATCCGACCCTGGTCTTTGCGCCGAATTGTATAGCAGTACTCGTTGCCAGCCTTGTCCGTGAGAATGAACTCACATTCACTCTGCGCTTCTACCGCGATCTCTTGGTCGAGCCTCTCGCGTTCCTCTCGTTTCAAGGAGGAATAAAGCTGCCCGCCTATGAAGATGATCCCGACCCCGAAGATCGCCTTCAACACGATTGCGGGAAACACATCGGCCGAGAGACTCCCAACAATCGCAGCGGGAACCGAGAAGAGGAGCAGGTTGCGACCGAGCTTGAAATCGATGAGTCGACGCCGCCCATACGCGAGCAAACCGGAGCTGAATCCGAAGAGCTCGGTCATCAGTGCCGTCCCGATCGCGACAGACGGCTCCAGCTTGAGCGCCAGCATGAAAAGCGGTGAGAAAAAGACCGCACCGCCAATGCCGCTCGCCATGGCAATGGTGGCGATCAGGATGGAAACGGGGAGCAGGTACCAGTACTCGAAGCTCACAGCCCCTCAGCACCTGCAATGGCCGATAGCCCACCGGGGTCATACCTAATCCGTTCACGGGTCAGCGCTCTGCCTCCTGTTGCCCTCAGTGGCGAGTTCGAATGTTCTCGGGAGTCGGTCGGACGGGGCTGGCGCAGGCCGTTCCGCCAACGTGTGTGTCGGACTCGGTTCATGGCAGCGATTGACCGTGGTCTTGGATACCGCGAACGCTCGTCACTGTCGCCCCACCAGCCCCATTTCATCGACATTTGGGGCCCAGCATCCGCTCAGCCTAGACCGTCAGCTGGGCAGACTCACCAGGATCGAGCATGTGCAATGCGTCTGCCACGCCTGCCGCGCTGAATCCCTTCTCAACGCCACTCCGCCCTTCCTGGTAGTGCTCCCATCCCTCGAAGTGCGCGGGAAACGCCGCCTTGATCCCTAAAGTCTTCGTCACCTTGGCGCCCTCTTCACCATTCATGGTGAGGCGCCGCCCCCCCACGGCCGGTACACTCGCCGCTCCCATATGCAGGATTGCACTCCCCACGTCGTACCGCCTGCCGATTTCCTCGATCTCGTCGATGTAAACGGTGTCGCCGGAGATGTAGAAGGCACCGTTCTTCTGGCCGTCCCACTCGAGCAGAAACCCCATTGTCTCGCCGACGGCTCCGCGAATCTCGGGGTCATTCGTGTGCACGGCCGGCATTCCGGTGACTTGCACAGTTTCACCTTGGTCATTCGAGAGCTCCACCGTCTCCCACGTCGCTAGCGCTTCGGTACTGCCGCCTAGGGTCGCTGCGCCGTCGGGCGTAGTCAGCACGCGCCCCCACTTGGACAGCATCGCCTTCCCGGTATTATCCAGGTTGTCGTAATGATGCGCGTGACTCAAGAACACCGCATCGACTTTCCCAACGCCATCAGCCGACATCGGCGGAGCCATGTTCTTCTTCAGATCGTGACCCGGTCCTTCGCTCTTCTCCGTTCCTTTCGGGTCG
>JBFGJG010000091.1:0-8141 GCA_041577295.1 Gemmatimonadales bacterium | reverse complement strand
GTAAGACTTCCGAAAGAAGGATGCAGTCTTATGGGGCAAGCCACAAGCCGTGAACACGAGAGTGTGTGCTACGGGCTGCGCCCACGAGCCCATCTCACCGTTGGACCGACCCACTCCGGTAACGGGTGAAAAATGAAACCATGGCCAAGCCCAGTTTGCAAGCGTAGCTCCCGCCGATCCCTTAGTTGGGGCGATTCTGCGAATATCTCACGACAGCTCTGTCCGATGGCGTCACTGGCTTCGTAGATGGAGAGAACATCCCCATGCAGTCTGGGTGAGAACCGACGTCGCATGGTGTCGTTACAGCTCGCGAGCAACACAAATCTTATGGGAATCGCGACCAACTGTGTGGCAACCAGCATCGCAATCACCGCACCTTTCGAAGCCCCCACCACGGTAATCGCGTCGGGTGGGACGCCGAGGGCGACCAGGCGCTCGATTTGCTGCACGATGGAGTCCGCGTAGCTAAGTGGATCGGTGTTGGGTGCCCGTACCTCGCTAACGACGGTGAATCCAGAATCCGCGAAGACGCCGACGATCTCCATATACCTATACGGTCCGAACTCGGAGCTCACCGCTTCGGGACCCTGATCTTCTACGATTCGGCCGTGCAAGTAAAACAGATATGGCGTCCCTATCGCCGCGGAGTGGTTCGGCACCCGAGCAATCACGGGTTTCGGTGTCTGGCCGTTCAGCTGCGAACCTCCATCCACCAAAAGAAACGCTCCAATCGAGATTGCTATGACGCGTAGTACCCCGTCGCTACATCGGTTACGGCTCTTCCACATGCTCGCTCGAGGCTACCCACACCTCGTTGTGCGCAACGTCTATGGTGAGAATGAACTTCCGGATGAATACCTCCGACAAGACACCATTATAAATGATTTCACGTCCCCGCCAACGCGCTTCCACAGGCGCCAACCCTTCGAGCTCGACGGCGGTCACTTGGGCACTTCCGTCGGCCGGTGGGACAGTGTCACCAAGTAGATGCGTACTCACCAGTACGACGTCTAGATTGCCAGTATCGAGGAGATACCAACCAGCAGCTGGCGCTTTCATCCTCACGAAGACCGTGATCGAGCGGCCGTCGGGGCCAGTGGCGATCCTAGAAGGCACCTTGGTCATCTTCGATCGCTGTTGATCCAGCGACTCGTCACTCTCGAGCACCAAGCGCCTCCTCTGGAGGTCGAGCGTCACCGTCCGATCCGCAAAAGTCTTCAATGACACCACTCCGGCAAGCGGAGGCCAGTCTGATGGAAGTAGCGACGCAATGTCGAAGACTGCGATCTCTTCGTGATCAAACCGCTGTCCAGAGAGTTCCAGCGTCACATCCGGGCAGTACGAGAACTCGACCCGCTCACCGCTCATCCGAAATCCGACGCCTCTGCCTTTCGGGGTACAACCCAACCGCGTCGCCAGCTCCGGAGTGATCAGGGTTTGGCCACCACCACTGTCGAAGAGAAACGGGAGCGTGTCGCCATCGACGACTGTGGTGACGGTAACCAGGCGTCCGACGTACGGTTCCAAAAGAAGCTCCACGACGGGCTGACGCGAGGTCGTACCACTACACGATAGTGCAGTGATACACGTGAGCAGCGCAACGAGGCGCGTCTCGTCGCCGAGGCGAGTTGGCGAGTTAGTGCTCTCGCAGGAGTCTTCCTGCACCTCGTAGCACACCGGTGAATCCGGTTTCTCTCAAGGCATACCAGAATGTCACTGCGTTGATCCCCAGAATAGGAATGCCAATGACCGGTTCCAGTCTTTCAGAAACGTCAATCAAGCTCATGTTCGTCCCGCACTGAACGACCGCGTCTAAGGCATTCGCGTCCGTGGCCAGTAACTCGAGAATGACCTTCTCCTTGGCCCAGTCTGGGACGTGCGCAATGTGCAGTGCGTTTGCGCAGGAAAAGCCGACACTCGAGACGACCTCGAAGCCCAGTTCCTGAAACATCTGCGTCGCGAACTCGTTCCCTTTCCTATCGAAGGGGGTCATGATGCCAATCCGCTTTGCTCCAAACTTCTGAAGTGCCGCCTGGATCGCGTCATGCCAGGTGGCCCAGGACAAACCAGAGTACGCTTCAATGTCGGTCACCGGTGCTCGGATCTCTGCGAGGCCTCGAATGATGTGCTCGAGACTCATGCCCATGATCATGTACTCTGGCTCGGCTAACAAGGCGATGTCGACCGCCGATCGCAGCCCACCCAAGAATTGCTTCTTGTACTCCATCACGTCTTTTTCGGTCTGCAATACGGGCTTCGGAGTCACGACGCTCGAGGTATGAAGGCCGACTCCCTGCAACCCGTCTGGTCCCTGATTCTTGCCGATGATACTCCACAACTCGTGTTCCATGCTCGTATTCGTCGCGGGAATGACCAACCCAAACTTTCTTCGAAAGCTCCTGACATCCGGGTAGCCACGGGCTGAATCGATGTCGCCGAAATGCGTGGCCTTTTTCCCATCGTGTACAACACCGGGGGGTGCCAGCGCCGGCATTGGTGGTGCGTTCACGTTTGGGAGGGTGAACTTCTTGCCAGACAGCTTACCGATGATCGTCTGTCCCTCGGTCATCGTCTGACTCCTCCTTGGTGCAGCTGGTAGCGGACGGAGTAGCTCACTGCTCACTGCTTCTTGTGCTTGATCAGCTGGTAATAGCGTTCCTTCGGCTCTCCCGTCCACCCATTGACTCCATGCTTCGGTAGCCACCAGACATGGACGACAGCCGCACCCAGTATCGGGATGGCCAGCACGCCAAAAGCCCACAAGCGTCCTACGGTGGCCGAGAGACTCAACACGAGACCAAGAACCAATCCCACCTTGAGCAGGCGACGCCATTTTGGCTTGTGCTCTTCAAAATGACCAAAGAGAATGCTCCCTACGGCGAAGATGCTCAAGACGATGGTGGCGTCGAACCAAAGGACATCAGTTGCCCACATGACATCATTCCACAATGAGGAAGAGATAATTGCCTCTATTCCGGCTCTTGAGGCACATCGATGCCTACTGACTCGTACAGCGCGCGGGCCTCAGACCACAGTCGCCGAGCCATATCGATATCACCCTGATCTCGCTTGAGAAGCGCCATGGGGCTGAGTGCATTTGCGTAGTCGAGCGGTGGGGGCGTGGCGGCGCGGCGATACAGAGTCAGCGCCTCGTCGTAATAAGGCTCCGCCTCCAACAGCCGACCCGTGGCCCTATGGAGATCGCCGAGATGACGGACGGTGTGGGCAAGCAGGAGATCATCTCCCTCATCGCGGCATAGCGTGATGGCTTCTTCATACAATGGCAGGGCTCGCTCATCTTCTCCACGGTCACGCACGACGTGCGCGAGCGCCTTGAGCGCACGAATCAGCACGAGGCGCTTACCGGCCTTCCTACTCGTGGTTATCACCTCGAGCAACTCCCGTTGGGCAGCTTCGTGGCGTCCTTCCCGACGCGCTTGCCAGGCCGCGTCGATACGCTCCTCCAGCTTCATATCGGCTCCTTTGCTGCTCGTGCGCTTGGCGAATGTCCAACCGTGCTGGCGAGCACGTTACTGACGGCGAGGCGGAGCGAGAGCGGCTGCCGCACAGGGGTCAATGTCGTGTAAGACCCACGACCACGAGCCGGCTCGCATCGGGGCCGTAGGGTGCTCCAAGATAATCCCCGAAAGCCTTCACCTCCGCAAAGCCCGCGTCGGCAAACATCTGTTTGATCTCACGGGCCGAGTAGATCCAGTGGTCGAAGCGAAAGGTTTGGGCGCTACCATCTCTTACGAGGATCCACTCGTTTTTGATACGGCTCCAGTCGTCGACCACCCTGCGGCGCTGGATCGTTAGTCCTTCCGCATCTTCGCTCGAGTCCGTTGGCTTGAAAACACGGGCGAGTATCTCTTTGCCCATCATATCGAGCACAAAGTGTCCGCCCGGGCGCAGACTGGCAAAGACGTTGTCAAGTACCCGTTGGTTGTCGGCGTCGTCGCTGAAATACCCAAACGAGGTGAACAAGCTCAACGCGAGATCGAAGGAGCTCGGACGTGAGAATTCCCGCATGTCAGCTTGGAGCCACTCGACCTCCACTCCTACCTCGGCCCCTCGTCGTTTCGCGCGTTCGAGCAGGAACGCGCTGCGATCGACGCCAGTTACGCCGAAGCCGCGTTGCGCCAGCGGGATGCTGTGGCGTCCAGGACCGCATGCGAGATCCAGGACGCGACCCTTCTGTCGCCCAACCAACGCCAGCACCTGTTCCACCTCCGCGGAGGCCGCGACGAATCGCGCCTCGGGGAACATCGAGGAGTAGTGTGCGCCCCAGAACGCGTCGTCAGCGAACCATTCGTGTCCCGCGTGTGGCATCGTTCATCCTCGATCCAAAGGGTCGCTATTAGGTGGAGCGTGATCCGCTGTGCAACCCGGTGACGAGTCGGCGCAGCAAGCAATGCGCATGAGCCCACGCGATCACATCATCACCGTCTTGGGCAGGGCTCACCCGCAGTCGGAGCGACGCTTCGTCAGTGATCTCGCAACTGCGAAAGCAGCAACTCACCGTTGGGGATTTAATTTCGCTGCGACGCTTGCCGGCCTAATCGGCCAGGCTGTTGGCGCGCGATCGATATGCTGGATTACTCAAATACTTCATTCCGGTGTCACACATCACGGTAACGATGGTCGCATCAGGTCCGAGACGCTCGGTAAGCCGCAGCGCCGCGACCAAATTGGCACCCGTGGATGTACCGGCAAAGAGTCCTTCTTGGGGAGCGAGACGAATGGCCATCTGAACGGCCTCGTCGGTGGACACGGGCTCGATGTGATCGATGATATCGGGTTGCCAGAGCGGAACGATAAAGCCCGCCCCAACCCCGTCGATCTTATGAGCCCCAGGTGGTCCTCCCGACAAGACCGCTGACTCAGCGGGCTCTACCGCCACGATCTGCACTTGCGGGTTGTGCTTGCGGAGAACTTCGGCGACACCGCGCACTGACGCTCCGGACCCAACACTCTGCACGAACCCATCGACGCGGCCGCCAGTCTGATTCCAGATTTCCTCGCCCATTCGGTGGTAGGCGCCGAGCTGATCCGTGTTATTCAGTTGATCCGTCCAGTAGGCGGCGAGTTGCTTCGCCAGAACGGATGCGGCCTCGACCATGTCGCGGGTCAGCTTCTCAGTCATCCGCCCATCGTCGCTCGGCAGAACCTTGAGTCGCGCACCGAGGAACTGCATGTGGTCCAACTTCTCGCGTGCGAACGCATCGGACGTCACAAGATGCAGCGGATATCCCTTGACGGCGCAGATGAGGGCGAGCGAGACGCCCGTACTTCCAGCGGTGTACTCGACGACGGAGCCGCGTGCTCGCAGACGCCCGTCCGCTTCCGCGGCCTCGATCATCGCGAGTGCCTGCCGATCCTTGATGCTCCCGGTAGGGTTCTCGCTCTCGAGCTTGAGCAGGAGTCGAGCGCCGGTCTCTCTCCCTATTCGAGCCAGCGCCACCAGGGAAGTGTTGCCAATACCCTGGAGGACATTGTCACGTAGCAGCTTCACGGGAGTAGCCTCTGACCGCGGCGTCATGCGACGGTGACTCCTGATCCAAGGGGGCTCAGAAGAATTACTCGGAAGGCGACTCCATATGTCCTAGCTGAACGAGTACCGACACGAGATCGTAGTAGCCCTGTCCCGAACGCATGAGCCCTTGCTCGTCGAAGTGCATGATCTCACAGGCGGGGATCGAGACCCGACGGCCGGTGGCCGGATGGTCGCCGAACGGTCCTTTGTTCGTACCCTCAAATACGTACTGAGCCACTGAGGTCTGGCCGGCGTCGTGATAGGTTGCGTCGACGAGTTTCGCATCTGGGAAGGCCTGCACCCAACCAGTGATCGCGTCCTTGAACTCCTCACGCGAGCGGAGCATCCGGCCGTTGGGATGGTCGTCGAACGCAAAGTCCTTGGCCATTCCATGAACCGCGCCGTCGAAGTCCCGCCGCGCCCAGCTCTCGTGCGCGGCCCGGTGCGCCTTCACGTTGCTTGAACTCACGAGTCCACCCTCCTGTCTGGAAGAGCGTTGCCGCCTTTCGAAGGTGCGACCGAGGATGGGCTAGGCGCAAGCAGCCAAGATCACCGGTCGGACCAGACCGCCAACTCGTTCCCGCTTGGATCAGTGAAATGAAAGCGGCGCCCACCCGGAAACTCGAAGATCTCGCGGACGATCTGGCCTCCGTTTTTTCGGACGCTGACTTCAATCGTTGTCAGGTCCGTGGCGTAAAGCACAACGAGTGGACCACCCCGTTGTACCTCTGCTGCAACACTGAAGCCGCCACTCAACCTACCATCGGTGAAGCTCGTGTACTCAGGCCCGTAGTCGGTGAACTCCCAACCGAACACCTTCGAATAGAACCGCTTGGTTTCTTCGATATCGGTGGTCAAGAACTCGATGTAGTCAACGCGGCGATCGTGATCGGCTTGGCTCATGAGCTGGGATCCTTCTGGCGTTTCCGCAGCGGTACCGCACGCCAAAGCGAGCATCGCCGCCGCCAGTGCGCAACAAACGCTGATTGGTGCTCGGTCGTGCATGCTTACGGAGTTGGAGTGACCCCGCTCTCCAGCTGACGCTGGTACTCAGCTTCGTCGTAATGCCCCTGGGAATCCGCAATCAGCCCGTCTGAACTCATTAACCACGCCTCGTAGCCGCTGATGCGGACAGCGTTGCCGGTCCCACCGGGGCCCGTATTGGTACCGGTCAGGGTCCAGTGGTACGTGATGCGGTCGCCTTCGGTGCCGAGCGAGTCCATAGTGACCACCATGTCTGGAAATGCGGTCATGAACCCCTGAGCGGCTTCTGTGATTGCCGCACGGCCGGCGGAAGGTTCTCCGTCATTGATCGTCAGCGATCCCTCCTCGGCGTAGAATGCGGCGACGCTCGCAGCATTCTGACTGTTCCAGGCAGCCGTGTACCGTGTCCCGAAGTCGGTGAGCTCTGCGGAATCCACGTGGTTGGTCTCCTGTGCACAAGCTGTGAGGGTCACCAGTGCAAGAATGGGCAAACGCTGCGTCACGCCGCACATCTGACTGTAAGCGATCATCGGTGTTCGCTCCTGGCCTGTTGCTTACCCGGCCGCGAACCACGCCGCCGGCGGCTTATACTCCGTGATGCTGCCAACGCGTTGAAAACCTATCCGTCGATAGATGCTGACGCCATCGGCCGCCGCCTGCAGGATCCCGACGTTTTCTTTGTTCGCCTTGGCCTCAAGAAGTGGGTGCGCTGTCAGGAGGGACCCGATTCCTCGACGGCGGTATTCTGGCACTGTCGCGATGTTATACAGACCCACGACTCCACCGCCCACCGTCATTTCCGCGGTGCCAACTGGGTGGTCCTGCAGATACGCGACGTAGCACCGCGTCGGAGAAGCCGCGTCGAGAAGCCGTGTGGACGCTCGATCGTAAAACGTGAGGACGTGAGGGTCAGGAGGAGTCCATAGCTCGGACAAGATACGCGCATACGCTTTCAACTGATCGTGAGATCGCACGCGGCGGATTGCGAGCTCTGGCATCGCACGCGGCGTTGCCAGTTTGTCGAGATCGACCGCCATGGCCAACTCGGTCTCGGCCTCCTCGAGCCCGACCGTTTGGAGCAGTTGCCCTAGCTCCTCCGGTTGATCTGCCGGACCAACCCACCAGGAGAAGGGGCGCTGATTGTCGCGGAAATATCGAATGGCTGCACGTGCGCGGTGAGGTGTCTGTGCAACCGACAGACGTGCGCGACATATGAAGTTGAACGTGTCGCAGGGGAGGCCAGAGTCGATGACGACGAGTTGCCCATCGTCTTCCACCGACATCCCGGGGGTGCCTGACTGGACCCATCCGGCATGCTGGACAAAGTTCCCGTCGGCTGCGTGGGCGATACTCCCTAGCTCCGTCCTGGTCCAGGGCATGAACGTCGTGGGCTACGCACCCGGTGACGAACAAATACCGATGTACGTTCCTTCGATGCTCCGGACGTACGACACCGTCTGCTTCCATGGCATCTCGGCGGGCTTTGCCACTACTCGGGCACCGGCCTTCACGGCCCGGTCGAACGCGCCATCCACGTCATCCGTGAAGAAAGCAATCTCGACACCGGCGGGGTATCCATCGGTAGGGCGTTCGTACCCCGTTAGGAGCAGGGACCCCAGATCAT
>JBFGJG010000090.1:0-8413 GCA_041577295.1 Gemmatimonadales bacterium | reverse complement strand
CGAGGCGTGCCTGGACCTCGATCGCGAGGGCAGGGAATCGTTCATCGACGAGACTTGTGGCGATGACGCTTCCCTGGCCGATCGCGTTCGCCGTCTGCTCGCTGCGCACGAGCGTGCGGAGCGCGATTCCACGTCCGCGGCGATCGACGGGGCGTCCGTCTTCGAAGACCCTACGGAAATCGGTCCGTATCGCATCCTCGAGCGCGTCGGCGAGGGGGGGATGGGGGTCGTCTACGCGGCCGAGCAGACGCGGCCGATCAAGCGCCTGGTCGCGCTCAAGATCGTCAAGTTGGGGATGGACACGAAGGAGGTGATCGCGCGGTTCGATTCTGAGCGCCAGGCGCTCGCGCTCATGAATCATCCCAACATTGCGAGGATCATCGACGCGGGTGCTACCGAGGCGGGCCGGCCGTATTTCGTCATGGAGTACGTGCGCGGCACATCGATCGTGGACTACTGCGATCAGCGGCAACTGGACATCGATACGCGTCTCCGGCTCTTCATCTACATCTGTCACGCGGTCGAATACGCGCACCAAAAGGGCGTGATCCATCGCGACATCAAACGAAGCAACATCCTGGTCACGGAAGAGCACGGCCGTCCGTACCCCAAGATCATCGATTTTGGCATCGCGAAGGCAACGAACCGGCGGCTTACCGAGCTGACGTTGTTCACCAAGATGGGTCACGTGGTGGGCACTCCCGAATACATGAGCCCGGAGCAGGCCGACGGAACCGCAGAGGTGGACACCAGTACGGACGTGTATTCGCTGGGTGTGGTGCTGTACGAGCTGTTGGTTGGGGCGCGTCCGTTCGATCTCAGCGGTTCAGACGTGGGGTACCAGGAGATGCTCCGCGTCATTTGCGAGGTCGATCCGCCGTCGCCCAGCGTCCGGCTTGCCCAGCAGAGGGACAAGGCTGCTAACGTTGCCGCCGCACGATCGACCACCAGCACGCAACTCGTTCGCAAGCTGCGCGGCGAGCTCGACTGGATTACCAAGACGGCGCTCGCGAAGCAGCCTCGAGACCGATACCCCTCCGCCGCAGCATTGGCGGCAGATTTACAGCGGTACCTGGACAACGAGCCGGTCACGGCGGGACCGCCCGGGCTGTGGACGCGGATGCGCATGTTCGCACGCCGTCGCCGCAGCACCGTAGCGGCAGCCGTAATCCTCGGCCTTGCTGCGGTAGCGATTGCTTTCGGGCTGTCACGTGAGCCTGCGTCAGTGGCGTTGGCCGAGCGATCGCCTCGTATCCTCGTGCTGCCGTTTCAGTTTCTGGGACCCTCCGACGACGCCTACCTGGCCGAAGGGATCTCGGAGGAGATCCGGCACCGATTGAGCGGTCTGAGCAACCTCACCGTCCTCGGCCGCCAGACCGCGGTGTTCGCATCTACCAACGGCATGAGTCTGGACGACATGGCGGGCGAGCTCGAGACGGACTTCGTGCTTGACGGAACAGTCCGCATGCAGCGCGAGGGTGACGCGACCGGTCGCCTGCGGATCCGGGCGGCGCTCACGAACACGAGCTCCCACTCGCAGGTGTGGACGGATACCTACGAAGGGTCGATGGATGACGTCTTCGGCGCGCAGGCCTACGTGGCTGCGCGCGTGGCGGAGGCGGTGGGTGTCAAACTCCCCGCGGCGGAGCGACGAGCGCTGCTCAATGACCCCACGGACGATCTCCAGGCGTACGACTACTACCTTCGCGGCAAGGATTACGAGCGCCGGAGCGAGCTGGAATCCGACATGCGGACTGCGCTCGAGCTGTACTACGAAGCGTCCGCGTTGGATCCCGACTTTGCCGCAGCGTGGGCCGCCGTATCCATCATGCGATCGCGTATCCGGTGGCGCGGGTACGATGCCTCAGGTCTCAACCTGGGTCTCGCCAAGGAAGCCGGCGAGCGAGCGCTCGCGGTCGATTCTGATGACGCCGACGGTCATGTCGCGCTCGGGTATTACAACTACTACGGCTTTCGGGATTACGATGCCGCGCTCGATCACTTTTTGGCGGCCGACGAACGCCGGCCGCACGACTCGGAGATCCTCTATGCGTTGGGTCTCGTCTACCGTCGGCGCGGGGACTGGGAGTCGGCACTCGCCGCCCTGCGTGAGGCCCTCAGCCTGAATCCGCGCAACGTGCAGGTGGCCATCACGCTCGGCGAGACAGATCTCGCCGTGGGTGATTACGCGGAAGCGGAACTTCATTTCGATCGTGCGCTGGCCATCGCACCCGACCGGCCGGGGATCTATCTGTTCCAGGCGTGGCTGCAGCTGGCGTCCGAGCCTGACGCCGGGCCGGCGCTCGACGCGCTCCGCCGGGGTGCCGAGACCATTGGGAGCACCCGCATGTTCAGCCTGCTGGGGCGGTACGTGTCGGCGGCGGATTGGTGGCTTTCCCGAACGCTCGCTTCATACGAGCCCTATCAGCGAATGTTCGAAACCATCGATGCCGCGGCGGGGAGCATGGATAGCGCGTCCTACTACCTCCACACCGCCGAGTTTCATCGTGCGCTCAGTCGGCCCGATCGGAGCCGCGTGTACTACGATTCCGCGCGCACGATCCTGCTTCCGCGTGTTGGCACCGTGATCGATGACGAGAACGTCGATGATCTGAGTCGGATGGAACGTAGCCGACGCGCCAATGACATGATGTGGCTCGCCGTCGCCTATGCGGGATTAGGACTCGCCGACTCGGCCGTCACCGTCGCCACCGAGGGTGTCGAACTCTTCAATCAGGAGTTTGATGCACTCCACGGCTCCGAAGGGCTACTGCATTTGGGATTGATCCACGGGATGCTCGGAAACCGTGAGACAGCGGTGGAACTGTTGGATCAAGTGTGGTCGCACCCGTCCGCCTTTCGGCCTGGCATGCTGCGCCACGATCCCGAGCTGGCATCGCTACTCGAGGATCAGCGGCTGCGAGTGCGCTAGGGGGTGAGTAGCGCTCTCGTTGCCTCCCCTGGCATCTTAATCTCTATGGCTGAACACCCTGACCGTCTCACAGCGGCCCTTGCCGATCGCTACGCCATCGAACGAGCGCTGGGACGCGGTAACACCGCCTACCCCGCTGACGCGCCTTGACCATGCGGGCCACGTATCTGCTGCCTCTCGGGCTCGCCGCGCTCCTGACAGCCTGCCAGGCCACGCGGCAGCCCCCGCGCGCGGGACAGGACGTACGGCCAGAACAGCTCACGTGCCCGCCCGGCCCCATCGAGTTCATCATTCTGCAACTGAACGACGTGTACGAGATCTCACCGCTCGACGGCGGACGCGTAGGCGGCATGGCGCGGGTGGCGACGGTCTTGCAGCACTTGGAAGCCAAGAATCCCAACACCATTGCCGTCCTGTCCGGTGACTTCCTCAGCCCCTCGCTCATTAGCAGCATACGGATCGACGGGGTACCCATTGCCGGCGAGCAGATGGTGGCGGCAATGAACGCCGCGGGCATCGACTACGTCACCTTTGGCAATCACGAGTTCGATGTTCCCATAGGATCGCTGCAACGACGCCTCGCCGAGCTGCGCGCGACCGTGGTGTCGAGCAACGTGAAGCATCGCACCGTTGACGGATCGCTCGCACCATTCGTTCAGATACGCGGTGGCCAAGAAGTGCCCATCCCCGGCCACGTGGTGCACACGTTCGCGGCAAGCTCCTGCCGGGAGCTCGAGCTGGGCCTGATCGGTCTCACGCTGTCGTTCAACCTGGCGGACTACGTGCACTACGATAGCCTGCTCGAGGCCGGCCGAAGGGCCTACGACGCCGCGAGAGCGGAGAGCGACCTCGTATTTGCCATCACGCACCTCAAAGTTCACGAAGACAGCACGCTGGCACGACATATCCCCGAGCTGCGCTTCATCATGGGTGGGCACGAGCACGAGGACACGCTCGCCACCGTGGGTGACGTCACAATTGCAAAGGTCGACGCAAACGCCAAAACCGTCTACATCCACTGGGTCACCTATCATCCCGAGACAGGCAAGGTCGACGTCTGGTCCCAGTTGATGCCCATCACCGAGGACATCAAACCGGACCTGGGTGTGGAGTCGATCGTGCGCGTCTGGGAAGCGAAGGTGAACGACGCCGTCCGCAGCATGGGATACGATCCGGAGAAGCCGATCGCACAGTTTGGGGTTCCCTACGACGGTCATGAGGCATCGGTTCGCACCAAACCCACCAACCTTGGCCAAGCCGTAGCCTGTGCCATGCTGCATGCCGACAGCACGGCCGCGTTCGCGTTTCTCAACAGCGGCTCCATTCGCGTGGACGATCGGCTCAGTGGTGCCATCACGCAGCGCGATGTACTGCGCGCCGTTCCGTTCGGTGGCGCCATCGTGCACGCCAGCATCAGCGGCACGATGCTGGACAGCATCCTGCACATCGGACTGGTCGAAAACATCGGGGAGGGCGGGTACCTGCAGGTCAGCCCGAACGTCACCAGGGGGGACGATGGGCAGGTGGTCATCAACGGTGCCGCGCTCGAGCGAGACCGGCTTTACAAGGTCGTTCTCCCGAAATTTCTCAGCGACGGCAGGGAATCGAATCTCGAGTTTCTGAAAGGTCTGGTGGAATACACCGAGCTGGCGCTCACCGGCGTCGACAACAGCCAGCGAAACGACCTGCGTGACGTCGTGATTCAATACCTCGCGAGTAAGAGCGAGCGCTGGGAAGAATGTGGTGCCACCGCACGGAGACAGTGAGCGACCATCGCCAGCCGGCTCAGCGGCGCTTGCTGCGTTTCTCCTTCATTGCTGGCGTAGGCGGAGGTCGGACCTACCCCTCCACCCGCTCCGCATTTATCTCGATCACGTGCCGGTCGGGATCGAGGATGAAGATCTGCGGAAACCCAGCCGTCGCCCCGGGGCTGACCTTGATCTTCATGAGGTCATCGTTCGGTCGATCCTCCCGGTAGCCTTTTGAGCGCAGAGCCAGGACGGTCTCTTCAAAGTTCCGA
Source organism: Gemmatimonadales bacterium (assembly GCA_041577295.1). Classification (GTDB taxonomy): domain Bacteria; phylum Gemmatimonadota; class Gemmatimonadetes; order Gemmatimonadales; family GWC2-71-9; genus JBDHDH01. The sequence continues at coordinate 3,461 of JBFGJG010000090.1, read as the reverse complement.
ACACGGATGGCGAAGTGGACATCGCGTGAATCGAGGCCACGCGCACCACGCGTCGTTCCGTCGCTGCGTTGGATGAGATGGAGCTGCCGATCGCCCAGCGCAAACCAACACCCCGGAAAGTCGAACGGCGGACGCGGAATCTCGCGGAGTCCCAGGACCTCGGCGTAGAACCGCTTTGACCGATCGAGGTCGGTGACGGTGAGCGTTATGTGGTGAAGAGTCTCGATCTCGAGCATCGCGTATTCATTATATACGTCAACACTACTGACGTCGTCGCACCACCGCCGTCACCGGGAAATGGTCCGATGGATATCGCCCATCCCGGTTGTGGCGGACAATGGCGGCGTCAATCACGATCCACTCTGGAGTGGTGAGCACCGCATCGATCTTCTCGCCGTTCACTCGGCCTCTGAACCGATGGAAGGTCCCCACTAGGGAGTCTTTGGGGTGTCGTTCCCGGAACGTGTCGAAAAGACCGCGATTCAGGAGATACCGAAACGCCGGGTTCTTCTCACCAGCGTTGAAATCGCCGGTGACGATGGCGGGATCATCCCGGACCGCCCGGGCGGCAATCCGTTCGATCAGGAGGCGCGCACTCCGCACCCGTGACGGTTGCGATTCGTGATCCCAGTGGACATTAAAGACGTACAGTGAGCGTCCCGTCGCACGATTCCGCAGGCGCGCCCACGTGCAGATACGGGGAATACGATTACCCCAGTGCATGGATCCCGGTGTGGACGGGGTGTTTGAAAACCAGAAGGTGCCGCTTTCGAGAACCGCAAACCGGCTCCGATCGATGAGGATGGCGGCGTACTCGCCCGCTGTCCGTCCGTCGTCCCGCCCCACCCCAATCCGACCGTACATGGGTAGCGCTTCCTCGATCTCATCGAGCTGGAAGTCCAGCGCTTCCTGGACGCCGATGATCCCCGGAGCTGCATCGCGGATGGTCTCGTAGACCAGCTCTCGCCGAAGCGGCCACGCGTTGGCGCCATCTTCGGCAGTACCATACCGGATGTTGAACGACATGACGCGCACGTCGCGGGCATCCTGCATGGCACGCGCGTCTGAGGCGACAACGCCAAGCAGAATTCCCAGGAACAGAGCGCTACACGTTCCAGTGACGATGTGTTGCAACGTCAAACCGCCCCACTTCACTTGGCCACTCCGTGTTGTTTCTTCAATTCCACCCGTCCGTTCACTATTTTCGATTCATGAAGTTATCGCCGATCCTCGCTGCGTGCGCGGCTGCTGTCCTTATCACGGGTTGCGCCTCGCAGCCAGCGCCACAGGCGCTTTTCAACGGCAACGACCTTACCGGCTGGCATATCGATGTCCCCGCCGCAGACTCAAACGTACGGGTCCGCAGCCCCTTTGTCGTCCGCAACGGTTTGCTCGTGAGCCTCGGTGAGCCGCGCGGGCATCTCATCACTGATTCCACGTTTCGCAATTACCGGCTGGAGATCGAATACCGCTTTCCGGGCGAACCGGGCAACGCCGGTGTGTTAGTGCATGCCTCCACCCCACGCGCCCTCTACGACATGTTCCCACGCTCGATCGAGGTCCAAATGGAGCACGGGAACGCCGGCGACTTCTGGTGCATCGTGGAAGACATCCAGGTTCGTGACATGGAACGACGCCGCGGACCACCGGCGGAGTGGGGGATCACGGAGGGCAAGGCGCGCCGCATTCTCAACCTGACAGACAACTCCGAAAAATCCCTCGGCGAGTGGAACACGATGGTCGTCGAGACGGTCGGCAACGCGATCAGAGTATGGGTGAACGGCGATTTGGTGAACGATGGCTGGGATGCCACGGCCGATCACGGCCAGATCGCGCTACAGTCGGAAGGGTCGGAGGTCGAGTTCCGGAAAGTCTCACTAACACCGATCGCCGAGCTGACCGCGCTGGACTGACAGCCGGGCCTTCAGCGCGCAGCCGGCCCGATCCGCGATAACGCTGCATCCGGGTTCTTCGCGAACCAGCCGATCCCGTATTCCAGAAGATACAGGCTGCCGTCTGGGCCCACCTCGAGGTCGATCGGCCCGGCGAGCTTCACGTCGGGCAGAAACGGCTCCAGCGCCTCGTAGTCCCCGCTTTCGGTGAGCGTCACCACCTTGATCCAGTGCCGCAGCCAGTCGTAGATGAACAGCTTACCGTCGTAGTAGGCTGGTAACCGCGTGGCCGCCGGGTACCGGTCCGCGCGGTAGACCGGCCCCGCGAGCAAGGTGCGGCCGCCGTTCCCGACGCCGGGGAAATCCGGTGAATCGGCATAGGGATACCAGATGAACGCGGGCTGCGCGGGTGGGAGATCACGCAAGCCCGTGTTGCTCGCTGATTCGTTCACCGGATTGTTCACATCGAAGAAGTCTCCGCTCACACCAGTGCGGAAGTCATACCGCCGATACGGCTCGTTTTCACCGATGAACAGTGGCCATCCGAAGAATCCCGGCCCACGCGCCTGGTTGATTTCGTCATAGCCGCGCGGTCCCCGAGTGGCGAGGCTGTCCTCGTTAGCGTCGGGACCCACGTCCCCCCAGTACACGAAGTTGGTCACGGGATCGACGGATAAACGGTAAGCGTTGCGCGTGCCCATGGCGTAGATCTCGGGTCGCGTGTTGGCCGTGCCGGGCGGGAAGAGATTCCCGTTGGGAATCGTGTACGAGCCATCGGGCTGGATCCGTATTCGAATCACCTTGCCACGCAAATCGTTGGTGTTGGCGGACGAGCGCCGCGCGTCGTACTGCTCGAGCCCGCGGCGGTTATCCATGGGGGAAAAGCCGTGATTGGCAATGCGCCGCCCGGGGACGTCGAACGGGGTCGCGTTGTCACCGGTCGAGAGGTAGAGATTGCCGTCCGGGCCAAACGCGAGCGACCCACCCGTGTGACAGCAGATCTGTCGCTGCGAAAAAAGCTCGAGGACGACCTTCTCGGAGCCGAGGGCCAGGGAATCGTCGGTGAGGTTGAAGCGCGACAGCCGATTGACTGACGGACCCACCGGGCTGTAGAAGAGATAGATGTAATTGTTCTCAGCGAAGTCCGGATCCGCCGTCACGCCAAGTAGGCCTTCCTCTGCGTTCACACCTTCGATGCCCGTCTGCCAGTAGACGGGTATCTCGGCCATCACCGCCAGCGAGCTGTCGGCTGCCCGGTAACGCAGCACTCGACCGCGCCGCTCGACCACCAGCACGTCACCGTCCGGAAGAACCGTCAGTTCGGTTGGCTCGGTGAACTCACCCACGGCCAACACCTGCTTGCTGACCCCCGGGTCGGCGGGTACCCGCATCGCCCGCGCCTTGCGGTAGTCGAGCGACGGGCCGCTGGTCGCCCACTCGATTCCGTTTTCGAGCAGCGAGAGGAAGTTAGGGTCGCGATACGATTCCTCGGTGTGACCGAGCCCCGTGTACCAGGAGCGGCCGCCATCGAACTCGTGGTACCAGGTCATTGGGTGACCGGGTCCGTTG
>JBFGJG010000089.1:0-8545 GCA_041577295.1 Gemmatimonadales bacterium | reverse complement strand
CGAGTGAGCGCTACGCCGACTACAACATGCTCGGCGATGATGGAAATCCGGCGGCGGGAATCTGTCATGCGCGCGGCGTGAACCTGGATCTGCCGCCTATCTGGATGATCTACCTTCCCGTTGGCGACCTCGCCGAAAGTCTCCGTCGCGTAGAAGAGGAAGGGGGCAAGGTCATCAAGGCGACACGGAGGACGGATGGGGAGTACGCGTATGCGGCTATTCAGGATCCGGTCGGGGCGTGCCTGGCGTTGGTGCCGGGATCATAGACTCCACGAAGAGGTAAGGCAATGAAGCGTTCTTCCGTGTCGATTGCTCCGCTGCTCGCATTTCTGGTCGTGAGTTGTGGAGGCCACCCGCAAGGTGAGGCCCCCGATATCGACGAGCCCTATCTCGGGCAGGAGCCTCCGGGTTTAACCCCTGAGCTGTTCGCGCCTGGCATTATTTCAACTGACAACTTGGAAGGTTCAGGTGTCTTCGCGCCTGACATGAGAGAATTCTATTTCACCAGACAAGTAATAGGTAACGCACTCCAAACCCTTGTCATCCGTTATCACAGCGGTGCGTGGCAGGAACCAATCGCGGAGCCGCATTTGGAGGGACTTTTTATATCGCCCGATGGCACCACGATGCATCTGGGGAACGAATACAAAGAGCGAACGGCGTCAGGATGGTCGGAGACGAAAAGTCTGGGACCAATGTTCGATGGATTCCCCATCATGCGCCTTACCACTTCAGCGGCTGGAACCTACGTTTTTGATGTACGAGAAGAGATCGGCACCTTACGATATTCCCGGTTGGTAGATGGCAGACGTGAAGAACCACAACCGTTCGGCCAAGAAATCAACACAGGAAGATGGACAGCCCATCCCTTCATCGCGCCAGATGAAAGCTATTTGATTTGGGATAGCGAACGAGAAGGTGGGTATGGCGAAACGGATTTATACATCAGTTTTCGCCAGGACGATGGTTCGTGGGGACCCGCTATCAATATGGGCGAAGACGTAAACAGCCAATATGAGGATGCAGGTGGCAGTGTGACGCCGGACGGAAAGTACTTCTTTTTTGACCGAGTTAACTTGATTCGAGACAACGTGAGCGAGAGTGAAGCCAACATTTTTTGGGTGGATGCTCAGATTATCGAGAACCTAAGACCCGAATAACAATTTGCGTGCCGGCGAAGGATTGTGGACGTTCAAGTCAGTGATCGCAGCCTGCGGCTGCCAGCCTGGAGCAGAGGCGTTAACCAGTGCAGGAAATAGCCAATGACCGAGCAAGTCGAGCCTCTTCGAACGCGGGTAGATTGGGCCAATTGCGGCGTAGCTCCCCGTCGAGAATCACGATAACCCGCCTGACGGTGTTCGCCATGCACGTACTTCCCCTAGCGACCCTCTTGCTACTCTCCGCTTGTCAGGCTGACACCGTCAAGATCGGCGGCGTCGCCTTTGCTCCAGAACGTCTCGAGGTAGGCGAGGGTGAGCCGGCGATGACATTCGCCGACCTGGACAACGATGGCCACCAAGACCTGGTAGTCACGAACGGTGCAGATGATGACCTGATCGTTTTCCTGGGCGATGGCCTGGGGGGACTGACCAGGCTGGGGCGCTTTCCGGCAGGACAGAATCCGACCGATGTAGCTGCCGCGGACATAGACGGTGACGGTGTCATCGACTTAGTAGTGGCCAATCACGAAACCTCGTACCTGACACTGTTGGCCGGTGACGGTCATGGAGGTTATCGGGCCGCTTCGAACTCACCTCTTACGATCGACGTGGACCCACACCCGCACACGATTCGAGCGGAGGATCTTGACGGCGATGGTCACGTGGATCTCATGGTGGATCACCGGGCCCGAGGCGGATTACTGGTCCTCCGAGGCCTGGGCCAAGGTGCCTTTGAAACACCGGGAACGGTGGTCGACGTCGGTGGCGACCCTTATCTCGGACTGGCCACGGCGGACGTAAACGACGACGGACGCCTGGATCTGGTCACGCCAAACCAGGATGAGGTCGGCGTCGTACTCAGTGTCGGTTCGTCGGGCACGGAGTTCGTCCGCGCAGCTCCCGTACCGGCGGTATCTCCGTTTGGTGTGGCGCTCGCCGACCTCAACCGTGACGGTATGCTGGACGTGATCGCAGCATCGGATGGGGACGCCTCCCTCGTTGAGATTTTCCTGGGTAACGGGCAGGGCGCATTCAATGAGGCGGCAGACGAACCGTTCCGCATGGCCGAAGGAGCCAAGAGAATCGCTGTGGGAGACATCAACGGCGACGGTGTAGAGGATGCGTTAATCAGTAGCTGGTCCTCGGACGTGCTCGTCGTTCTCGGGGGAGTGGCTGCCTTTCAGACGGTTCGGCTGCAGCTGCGGGGTATCGAGAATCCCTGGGGCCTGGCGGTAGTCGATCTGAACGAAGATGGAAAGGACGATTTCGTGATCGCAGACGGTGTCAGTTCCTTGGCGACCGTCTACTTGAGCAACGACCAATGAGTGCTACGCCGTGCACACTGTGACACAGCTGGCGAAGCCAGGTTTTTATCTCGATCCGAGGATCGGGAACTCGCCGTTGCGCTTCAAGCACCAGTCCCGAGCGACGGGAGCCCCGGAACATGAACTCTACTACGGCCGCTTCACCACGCGCGAACCACGAAGGGGCGAGTAGAAATCTCGCTTCGATCAATCCGTTCTTCATCGTGAAGAACCTACAGGCCTCGATCGCCTACTACATCGAGCGCCTCGGTTTCCAGCTCGACTTCCAAGGTCCAGACGACGACCCGTTCTACGGCAGAGTAAGCCGCGATGGAATCGGCATCATGCTCAAGGCCATCCTTCCTGACGTGCTTCCGCTTCCCAACCGCACCCGACACGAATGGGCTCGTTGGGACGCGTATATCTACAGCTTGAACCCCGACGCGCTCTTCAACGAGTTCAAGCAGCGCGGTGTGTCCTTCGTGACTGAGTTGTCGTTCATTGACGATGGCCTGTGGGGTTTCGAGATCACCGATGCCGATGGATATGTCCTTGCCTTCGCCCGCGTACGCGACTCGTAGAGGCTCTCACGGAGATAGGAGATGGCACGTCTCTATCGAGTTCTCGTTCCCGTTTCGGACATCGAGGCCGCGCAACGGTTCTACGAGTCGGTTCTCGCGGCACCGGGGAAGCGCGTGTCGCCGGGTCGCCACTACTTCGACTGCGAGGGGACCATCCTGGCCTGCTTCGATCCTCAGGCCGATGGCGACGGCTATGCTGCGAAACCGATTCCCGAGCCGCTCTACCTAGCGGTCTCGGATCTCAAAGCGACATACGAGGCCTGTCGAAGGGCAGGCGCTCGGTTTGCCGAGGGCAACCCACCCGGTGTCGGGCCTCTCGGCGAGATTGCCAAGCGACCCTGGGGCGAAGAGTCGTTCTACGTGAGCGACCCGTTCGGCAACCGCCTGTGCTTCGTCAGCCGCGACTCCGTCTTCATGGGGTGAATTCGCGCAGGTAGAGGAGTGAGTCGCCGGCAGGTCATGCGCAGAGGCGTTAGGCGCCACGAGGAGGATTTCCATGGACCGAAACCGACTGTTTCTCAGCACGCTCGTTGCAACGTCGTTCTTCGCTCCCTCCACCAGCTTCGGCCAGGCCGTCGGAGATTCCTTGCAGTTAGTCCGACTCGAGGCGACATGGAATGAGGCTCACGAGCGCGGTGATGCTACAGCGCTTGATGCGCTGTGGGATGAGGATCTGCGGGTCGCTGTGCCAGGAATGCTGCCAATGACGAAGCCACAAGTTCTTCGCTTTGCTCAGTCCGGGCGGATGCGGTTTGAGCGCTATGCCACGAGTGACGTGGAGATCAGTTTGTATGGAGACGCAGCGGTGGTCAGCGGGCGGCTAGAGCGGCGGCGGGAGCTGAGTGGACAGGTGGTGAAGGACGATTGGCACTTTACGAAGGTGTATGTGCGCCGGTCCGGCGGGTGGCGTGTCGTGGCATTTCACGCTTCGGAGGTACCCAGTTCGTGAGATTGGCCGCGGCGGCCTACCACACGCCTGAGCTGCGAGCGCATCGAGTGGAGGGCGTTAACCTCGCGCATTGCATGATGCCGGCGCATTGAACCGTTTCGGTTGCGGTGTGAACTCCTGCGATTCGCCCTAAGCTGATAAGCGACAGTGTTAGGCGGCGTCGAAAGGCAACCCTCGCTGACCGACTGCCGTTGACCCCAGCGGCCATTCGGGACGATCGGCACGTATCTAGAAACTAGGAAGCACGAAATGCTCGAGACGATAATCATCATCGCCATCGGTTTGATGGGCGGCATCGCCGTTGGAACGCAGGCGCCGATTGCCGGTGCGATGGGGCATCGTATTGGCGGGGCATCGAGCAGTCTCATCGTACACCTCGGCGGTGCCGTAGCGTCATTGGCACTGCTTCTTGTTCGTCGTGGCGAACAGTTCGCCGAATGGCGTAATCTGCCTTGGTACATGCTGGGATGCGGGGGATTGGGATTAATCCTCTATCTCTCGTTGAGTCACACCGTGCCGAGGGTCGGTGCTACCGCTGCAATCGCAATGTTGATTGTCGGTCAACTCCTCACGGGAATGGTCGTTGACCATCTTGGCGCATTCGGCATCACGACGCGCACGATTGACCCAAATCGTGTTGCCGCAGTAGTGCTGCTCGTTGCAGGCGCATACCTCATTGCGCGGTAAAAAAGGCCAGCTTGCTGCGAGTTCAGAGGGTGGGAGCACCGTCTGCCTGCCCATCTCGCAGAGTCTTGACCACGCGGTACACCTCCACGCGGGGCTTGCCATCCATCTGATACACCTCAGCGATGCTGGCTCGAAGCTCGGACTCCTGAAACTCGGCAAGTGCGTCTGGCGACTCCCACAGGTAGAGCCCCGCATACTCACCCGAGGCCGGATCCTGTAGATAGTGCTTCTGTTGGAGGCCGGCGAGAGCTTGGAACTGACTGGCCCGATCCTCAACCACTTGCATGATTTCCCGGAACGAAAGCGATGATCGGAAGCGGACGAGGAGGACCACGGTCGGATTGGGCATGTCATTATCTCCGGAGTGACAAGTGCTGCAGTGGCCACGCGCTGCGTGTGCGATTCGACGGATACGGTATCGCGGTGAGCAACGGCCGGTCAACCGACATGCGAGAGCCCGCCAAACACGCACCTGGGACCGGCGGGCGCTGACCGGACCGTTTGATTGTGCAGCATGCGAGTTTCGTGCATCGTTCATGGATCGTAAGTGCTGCTGCTGATCCGACGCCGGCTGCTCAGTTTGCAGAAGCGTCAGTGTCATGTTCCTACGGGGACGCAACGAGGGGAGTTCCGTATGATCGCACCCCCCAACGCCCACGCAATGTCTGCAGCGCGTACGCGGGAGCCGGGCCGGGACGTTTGGTCTGAGCTTGTCGCGCAGGTACGGTCTCACTACCGACGTACCTTCGGCCGAGCCGTGGCCATTGTCTACACTGGCGGCACGATAGCGCAGAGTCTCAAACTGATCTTCGCGTTCAGTTGGGAGTACATGCCCTACTGGGTGGATTGGGCTCTCATTGTTTTGGGGACATACGGAGGGGTTGGGCTTATCGTTCACGTGCGGCAAGTGGCGTGGCGTGGTACGTGGGAGAAAGTTGTTCACTGGCTGATTGTGGTTCACTTACTGGTGTCCGTGGCGGTCCATGCCGTGGTCGTGGTGATCGGCAGTCACGAGTTCTTTACGCTGTTCCCGTACGAGTACAGCTACTTCGCGGTGGGCTACTTCGCCGTCTTTGCGTGGCGGTCCTGGACGATGAAGCTGAAGCCTGCGTCCGGCACGCATGCCACTTAACAAGCGGTCGTGGCCGGCCAGCGCGAAACGGTCAATTGATTGTGTGCTTGGAGAAGACCGTTGCCCGAGGATTCAGCCCGCCCTTGGCTCCTCGCCAGCCGCTAAAGCGCAAAGCCGCTAGGCCGCAAGTAGAACATGCAGACGATCTTTCCCATCCTCCGGTACGATGATGCTCGCAGCGCCATCAAATGGCTCTGCACAACCTTTGGCTTCACCGAAATATTCGCCGTTCCAGCGTCCGGGCAGACCGTCCGCCATGCGCAACTGAAGCTCGGCACAAATATCATCATGCTCGGTTCCGTGAGGCCTGACGATGGCATGACCAGCCCTCAATCGCTCGGGGCCACCACGCAAGCTCTTTGTGTCTACGTGGACGACCTAGATGCCCATTTCGAACGGGCGCGGTTGGCGGGTGCCGAGATTACCAGCTCACCCAGCGAGACCGACTTTGGATCGCGCGAGTACCACGTGCGCGATCCGGAGGGGCATCTCTGGACGTTCAGCACGTACTCCCCGGTGCAAACCCCGGATAGTGGTTGAGTGATGGGATCCGCACCGCATTAGCTCGGAGATGGATCTGAATAAAGGGGCAGGCGGTCTGCTGACACTCGTGCTGACGGCTCTCTCGGTACCGGCGTGGGGCAGTGCGCAGGAGCCGGCGGCGACGGACCCTCGTCTATACGCTTACGCCGCCCCCGAAGCAGTCAGTGGGACGATCCGTTGGGCAGCAGTCGGCATTTGCTGTCACGCGCGAACTTTCTGGACCTGTGAGGATTATCGATGGCTCAACCAGCAGACCCAACGGATCCGATCCGCCGCCGGGCCGTGACTTTCCCCGGCATCGCGAAAGGAACGTCCTGCACGCAGAGTGCATTCAAGACCGCCAAGGGCACATTCCTGTTTATCGGCCCCGGACCGAAGGGGCAGGGATTCAAGGCCATGTTCAGACTGAAGGCCTCCATGCCGCAGGCAGTGAAGCTGGCCGCCACGGATCCGAAGCGGTTTGAAGTGGGCTCGACTGGCTGGGTCACCGCACGCTTCACGGCCGAGGAACCTTTGCCGAAGCGGATTTGGGAAAAGTGGCTCGCGGAGTCCTATGACGTGGCGTCCGGCGCGGCCCGCGCGCCTAAGAAGGCAAAAAAGACCACGCAGCGCCGCGCAAAGTCACGGTGAGCCCCGAGCGTCCGCGCTCGCCGAGGCGATCCTTCTTACTCCAATTGGGAGGAGTGACCGTGAGGCTGAAACCAGCCGTATCGATCCTGGCGCTTGTTTGTGCACTCCACGGACCAGGACCGGTTCTCGCCCAATCGGTGCCTGACTCGGTGCAAATCCATGAGGTGATCGAAGGCTACATCGTGGGCTGGCGGACGGCTGACGCAAACCTCCTCTCGCGAGTGTTCGCTACAGACCGGGGCGTCTTACTCTGGCCATCCGGCGATCCGGGCGCGGAAACGTTGAACGCGATGACTTTTGAGGACATCCTGGCTCGCGGCCGCCGTCCGAACCCGGCGTATGGCGAGCAGTGGAAGATCCGCGCACTCGACATCGTGGACGGAAAATTGGCTGTCGCGAAGGTCGACATCTCACGCGAGGGCGGCAGCTACGTCGATTACCTCGTGTTGTATAAGCTGGGCGTTGGGTGGCGCATTGTGACGAAAACGTACGTCGTCAGATGAAGTCTCTTGAACGAGCCGTTGCTGCAGGTGAAGGGGGGCCAATGCGCCGCCTAGGAATCGAACCTAGAACCTACTGATTAAGAGTCAGTTGCTCTGCCAATTGAGCTAGCGGCGCCCGCTTGGGTCGAGAATAATAACGACTCCGTCCGGGATGACCAACCAGGCTAAATCGGCTCCTCAATGATCCCCAGGGGGGCCCTCTCCTTCCACGCTCCCCGGGTAAAATCCGGAAAGTCAACCGGCCGGCTTCCGCCCGCGATCGACCGCTCGCTCAGCTCCGAGACAGCGCTCCACGCCGCACCGTCATACACGTCCTGGTCCGTCGGCGTGCCCGCTCGCAAGCACGAAATCAGGCGATAGTCCTCGATGTAATCCATCCCGCCGTGCCCTGCCCCGCGGGAGCGCTCCTCCAGTGCCCGCCAAAGCGGATGCTCGTACTCTGCTCGGTATCCCTCGAGATTCTCCCACTCATGCGCGGGACTGCGCCCCTCGAGGTGGATCTTCTCCTCCGGGTAACGCCGGACGAGTCCCCGCGTGCCCTGGACGAGAAGCTTCCTGCTATACGGCCGCGGCGAGTTGGTGTCGTGCGTGATCGAGATCGTCTGACCAGAGACGGTGCGAATCAGCGTCGTCACCACGTCCCCCAACGCGTAGGACCGCCGCGCCTCCGGACTGTCCATGCCGATATGCTCCGCGGCCCAGCGGTTCAGTCCGCGCGAGTTGCAACTGATCGAGACGAGATACTCAAACTGATTCCCACGGTTCACGTCCATATACTGCGCCACGGGCCCCAACCCGTGCGTGGGATAGAGATCACCATTCCGGCGGATGGAGTGCCTGACCCGCCAGCGCCCCTCGTAGAAGTCGGTGAGCTTGAGCTCGCGAAGATCGTGCAGGTAGCCGCATTCGGCGTGGAGTAATTCTCCGAACAAGCCTTGGCGCACCATGTTGAGAATCATCATCTCCGAGCGCCCGTAGCACACGTTCTCCATCATCACACAGTGCCGCTGCGTGCGTTCGGCCACTTCGACGAGGCGCCAGCACTCGTCCAGTGTG
>JBFGJG010000088.1:0-8669 GCA_041577295.1 Gemmatimonadales bacterium | reverse complement strand
GAGAAACGCTTGATAATAGAATCGCGCCGCGTCGCGCTGGCCGAGCTGCTCGGCGATCCGACCCTGCTCGAGCCGCGCAAGCGGGTGAACGTATCCGCGGGCGTTGTCCTCGTTTGTGAAGGTCCAGGTCTCGACCCAGTGCGACAGGCGCAAGGCTTCCGCAGCCTCCCCTTGGGCTGCCAGCCAGCGACTGGCCGCGAGTCGGTTCACGATCGTCATCATCGGTAAGGTGGCTTCCCATCGGCGGTCGGTTGCTGCCCGTTCCCACTCGAGCGCCGCTAGTGAGTCGGCCGCGGACGCTTGGTCGCCCGCCATCCCCGAAGCGAATGCGGCGAGCGAGCGCTCGATGTCCGGTGCCATCTCGCTCGTCAGCCCTGGTACGCGGGCGCGTACCCGCTCAAGAGCTGGCGCATCCTCGTTCGCAACGGACACGACCGCATCAGCCCACACGATCTGGGCTGAGTCGAGCGCGCGGGTTGCCGCCGAGACCGCCTGGGTGCGGAACCAACGAGTGTCCTGCGTGTCGATGGCACCGAGCCACGCGAGCGCCGCAACGGTGGTGTACACTCCGCTCGCCCGATGCATGGGGTTGGAATCGGCAGGACTCGCCACCGCAAGGGCACGAAGCCTGACGAGAGCGGAGTCCCATGCGCCCCGTTGCGCGTAGAGTTGGGCCGCGAGATCGATGTGATGTGGCTCGTTCGGGAACCGCGCCGCGATACGGGTAGCCGCGGGCAGCCCGCCGAGGTTTCGTTTCAGGATAGCCCGCACGAACTGCACGTCGATCCCAAAGCCCAGTCTTTCCGCGGACGCGGCGAGGATGGCCGCGACCAGCGAGTCGCTCGGGCTCCCGTCTCGCAACAGTTCAGCGAACCATTGCGCAATGAGCGGGTTCGCCTCGGGAAGATCCATCACGTCGCCAAATCCGCTCGACCCCAGTGCATGGGCGCGGCGCCACGCCGAGTCGGCGAGCTGGGGATTCCATTCATTATTGTTCGCCGCGAGGTGATTCCATGCCGGAGCGAAGGTGGGGTTCAGGTCGATGACGCGACGCAGCGCCGCGTCACGGGCGTTCGGGGCATATCCCATGAACCCACCCCAATGGCTCAGCCTGTCGCCGTATTCCATCCACGCTGGCCAGTAGCCCGGGAAGCGACCGACTGCCTGTTCCAAAACGGCCAACCGCTCTCTGAAGCTCCGCGCCATCTGTGCGTCGATTAGCAACCGTTCGCGTTCGGGCAGCTCGAAGCGATGCTCCCGATACGCTGCACGGATCACGCTGTCTACCGGTACGAAGAACCAGTCTCTCGCCCGCGCGTGACGCCAGTACGCGAGCCAAAACGTCGAATCGGCCGCAATGGCGCGAGCGTAGGCTTCGGCGGCTTCGAGCCATGCATGGCGAGAGGTCAGCTCTTCGCCGTCGAGAAACGCTCGCAGGGCGTCCATCGACGACGTCGTCACCGCCTCGATGCTGGGCGTCGGTGCGGCGGCTGATCCCCGCCACAGGTGCCGCAGTATTGCCCACGTGAGGGAATCGGTGAGCGCGCCGAGGTCATCCATCGGTCCCGAGACGGCCACGCGCACCAGGGGACTGCGATCCTCCACCGAGTACATACCTGCATCGAGACGGACATTGGTCCCACTGCCAATGACCGTCCCGTGGATGAAGCTCAAGACCCCGAGCCGCGACGCGAGGGTGGCCGCTTCGTCGAGCGACGGTGCGCTGCCGTCCTTGGTGAGACCGAGAACCGTCAGGGGATCGATCACCGTGATGCCCCCGACGCCGTCGAGGTTGGTGCTGAGGGTGACGACGAGGTTCCGACCGAGCTTGCCGAGCGCGCTGTCCGGCGCGGTGGGTGCGAATGGCGCCACCATGGTGCGTGCGGCAGCACTCGGAATCGCCCCGTTTGAGCGCAAGAACGTAAAGCCGAGAGCGATCACGATCGTCATCAACACAACGGCGCCGACAATCATGGGCGTCCGCCTCTTGGGTGGCCCCGCCACCTGCCGTGGCTCGACGCTGCCCTGTGTGTGGATCGCGTCGAGCGCGCTCCGCACCTCGGCCGCGCTTTGCCAACGATCGAGCGGTTCTTTCTCGAGGCATCTCATCACGAGCGACGCGAGCGCTTCCGGTATCGCAGCACGCCGTGCGGCGATGGGTTCCGGGGTCTCGGTGACATGCGCGGCGAGCACTGCTTGTGCGGATCCTCCAGAGAATGGCAGCTCACCGGCAAGCATCTCGTACCCTATCACACCCAGCGCGTAGATATCGACCCGGTGGTCCGCATTGGGGTCGGCCGTTGCCTGCTCCGGCGCCATATACATGGGTGTGCCGAGCGCAATGCCCGCGGTAGTCAGACGAGTCGTGTCGGCCGCGTCACTCACGGCCTTACCCACGCCAAAATCGGTGACCACCGCATGCTCGCCTCTGAACATCACATTGTCGGGCTTTACGTCGCGGTGGACGATGCCCTGTACGTGCGCGTCTGCTAGAGCATCGGCCACGTCCCGCAGGATTTTCACCGTGTCGGGAATCGGTAGCTCGCCCTCGCGATCCAACCGATCGCGCAGCGAATCACCCTCGACGTATGGCATCACGTAGTACAACAACCCGTCGGCGTTTCCCGAGTCGTACAGCGGAACGATGTGCGGATGTTGGAGCCGTGCAGCGATCTCGATTTCGCGTAGGAAACGGTCGGCGCCGATCACTTCACCGAGATCAGGGCGCAGCAGCTTGATGGCGACTTTGCGATCGTGCTTGAGGTCCTGCGCGAGATAGACGGTGGCCATGCCACCAGCGCCGAGCTCGCGCTCGATGGTGTAGCGGGAGGCTAATGCGGATTTGAGTCGCTTGAGGATATCGCTCATCCGACCGCGGGGCTCCTACGAGCACCTTGCCGGATCAGATCCGACCCACTCATGGTCGCGTCGCATCAGGCAATAGGCCCCTCCAGTTCTGAACCAGGACTACGTCGTGACGGGTCGCTGGTTTAACCATCACAAAGCGCTCGGTGAGCGAATCGAAATCCAGCGGGTAGGCGGCAGAGAAACCGCGGGGGAGGCGCATTACTTCCCGAGGCTCGCCAGCATGAAGCTCACGCCGACGGTCGATCGACGCGTACAGGAGGCGGGGTGCGTCCTCTGAGTAGCTCTCGACAAAGTAGAGGCCCGAACCATCCGCCGTCCAACGGGGAAGATGCCCGCTCGTGATCGAGACGCGAACGATGTTCCTGGGATCTTCGAGGGAACGGACCACGATCTGTTGCCGTCGGCCGAGTTCGTCCGTTGTGTAGGCAACCAGGGATCCGTCCGGCGAGAAGGAAAGGTCGTCCCGGAACGCCGATGCCTCCTCGAACAGCCGCTCTACCTGCTTCGTTTCGACGTCGACACGCCATATGTTGAAGCGGTCAGACCATTCCCGATATGCAAGCCACCGTCCGTCCGGCGACCAATCGATCACCTGCGTGAAGCCGCTGCTCTCAACGAGTGCGCTCGGGGTTCCGCTTCCATCCGCATAGCGCCACACCACGCCTTTGTTCGGAACCGCATAGGCAATCCGCGTGCCATCTGAGGACCACACGGGTGTGAGGGCATTCTCGCCGCGCGTGAGTTCGTGGGTCGTGCCCTGCGCGAGATCGTAAATCCACAAGTCATTGCTCGTCGCAGTCGTGACCGCCACCGCTACGCGCCGTCCATCCGGCGAGAATCGTGGGTGCCAAAAGTTGCGCCGATCCTGGGTGACCGTGAACTGGCGTCCGTCTACGTGCACCATCAGGAGACTGCTCCCCGAGTCCGGTGCGTACACCAGGGATTGCACTCGAGAAGCAGCAAACTGTTGATTCACGAGTGTTGGGCTTTCTGCAATCGGCCCGAGCGCGGTTGGCTCACCAGTCAACTGCGCCAGCACCGGGTCAAAGGACGCGGCCATGAGCGTGCCGGTCGCCCGAGCGAAGATCAATTGATCGGGCGCGACAAAGTGAGGGAATCTGATGTCCTCCTCGCTGACGATGGACCATTCGCGCGTGGCGAGGTCCAGTACGGCGAGCGCGTTCGTTCCAGTCAAGACTGAGAAAAGAAGGCGACGGCCGTCAGGCAGAAAATGCGGCGTAGTATGTTCCTCCGCGCCGCGAGGTATCGTGAGAATCTCCAGGTCACCTCCGCTCGCCGGAACCCTCGCGAGTCCAAGTGACGTCCTCGACGTATCGGATCGGAGCGCCTCCGCCATGTACGGGAAGTACACCGCTCCATCAGGTCCCCACGTGGCTCCCCCGTTGGGTGCGACCGGACCCGGCTCCAGGATTATGCTCACCGTTCCACCGTTCAACCGGACCTTCTTCAGGCCGGTGCCAACGATGAAAGCGAGCCACTCGCCGTCCGGAGAGAAGACCGGCATGTGTCCGCCCTCGGTGCCGGCGATCGGCACGGCGTCGATGGCATCTAGGCGTCTCATGAAGAGCTGTGAAACGGATCCCGAGCGCTTTGTGAACACGATGGTGCGACCGTCGGGAGAGATGGCGAGACTTTGGCCAACCGGCCGCGGATCGAGTGTCCCGACCACGGAGATCACCACGGGATCGGGCGTCTCCGCTGGCCGGGGATCCCACCGAAGCATGATTGCACCCGTTGCCGCCAGCGCCCAGGCACCGAGGACGAGTGCTGCGGTTCGCCAGCGCCGGTCACTTGCCGGCGCCGCAGCCCGCGTATTGGTATGCCGAAACGCTGAGTCGACTAGCGCCGCGGCCAAGTCTCTCGCACTCGCGAAGCGATCCGCCGGTAACTTCTCCAATGCCTTGGCCACCGCGGCCGCCACGTTCGGCGGCACCGCCTTCCGCGTCTTTGTGACCGGCACCGCCTCTTCGGTCACGATCTTCATGATGATCTGCTGCGCCGAGGAGCCCACGTGCGGCGGACTGCCCGTCAGCATCTCGTAGAGTACGGCACCCAACGAGTAGATGTCCGAGCGATTGGTGAGATCCTTCTCGGCCGTCGCCTGCTCGGGACTCATGTAATGGGGTGTGCCGAGTGACAAGCCCGTCTCCGTCATGCGACCACCCGCCGCCGCACTCACCGCCAACGCAATCCCAAAGTCCGCCACCATGGGGCGGCCGTCGTGCAACAGAATGTTTTCCGGCTTGATATCGCGATGGATCACGTTGTTGCGGTGCGCGTAGTCGAGTGCATCAGCCACCTCGGTCGTGATGCGCACCGCTTCCTCGATGCCAAGCTGTGTTTCCCGGTTCAGCTTGTCGCGCAGCGTCTCGCCCTCGATGTAGGGCATGACGTAATAGAGGAACCCACCCGCTTCGCCTGAATCGTGAAGGGCGAGAATGTGGGGATGCTGCAGGCCTGCGGTGGTCTTGATCTCCTGCACAAACCGCTCGGCACCCAGCACGGCGGCGAGCTCGGGTTTCAAGACTTTGATGGCGACTTTGCGATCGTGCTTGAGGTCGTGCGCGAGGTAGACGGTCGCCATACCGCCAGCGCCGAGCTCGCGCTCGAGGGTGTAGCGGGAGGCAAGGGCAGTCTTCAGCCGGGTGAGAGCGTCAGACATGGTGACTTAAGATGACACGCGAGGCATCAGCTCGCGAGCGACACAGTCGTGTGTGACTCCCGGGCTAAAGCCCGGGCTCGGCAACGTGAGCCCTAGAGGGCTCCGCTATCTAACCGTCCGACCTCGCTTGCCACGCATTCGCGGCGGTTTCACATTTCGGCCCATGGATGATCCTCGGGCCGTTACGGCGCAACTCGATGCCATCCGCGCCCTGAGCGTCGAAGACCGCCTGCGAATCGCTGACTCGCTTCGCACGTTCGCATGGCAGCTCAAGGCGGCGGTGATTGCCCAGCGCCATCCTGAACTCTCCGAGGCCGAGGTACGTGCCCGGGTGCGAGAGGCGTTCGCAGGTGACGACGCCTGACATTCATCGACTTCTTCTCCATCCGCTGCACCGCACAGGAATCGAGTACATGGTCACCGGAGCGGTGGCAGCGATCGCGTACGGTGAGCCCCGCATGACAAACGATGTCGATGTAGTGGTGCGGCTCGCCTCTGGCGAGGGTCGCACACTGGTCGCCGCGTATTCGGCGGCAGAATACTACGTGCCGCCCATCGAGGTGATCGAGCAGGAGCGACAGCGCCCTCGCCACGGGCACTTCAACGTCATTCATCATGACACGGGCCTCCGCGCCGACTTCTACCTGATCGGCGACGACCCGCTCCACGAGTGGGCCTGGGGGCGACGTCAGACGGCCTCCATCGGCGGCGATGCAATCTGGTTCGCGCCGCTGGAGTACGTCATCATCCGGAAGCTCGAGTATTTCAAACAAAGCGGGTCCGATCGACACACCCGCGACATTCGAGGCATACTGCGGATCAGTGGAGGAGATGTGAGACTTGCCGAGCTCGAGCAGTTGATCGAGGAGCGCGGGCTGTCGGCTGTCTGGCAGCAAGCCAAGCAGGAGGCTTCCTAACGACCGCGAGCCGAGCGGCCACTGCCTTATCCCGACCTCCTACACGAAGCGCTCAATGGTGTGGCGGGAGGCTAATGCGGATTGCAAGCGCTCAGGGGAATCATTCATCACGCACTCGCGTAGTGCGCTCTGAAGCGCTCACGATCGGAGGGCCAAACATGAGGAGAACGGTGTCTTCAGGTAACCGCATCATCGATTCCCGCTAAGCTGGCTCCGCCAGTTCTGCAGCAACACGACGCGCCTAGTTGGCCGTGAGCGGATACGGACGATGTCGCCGTTCGGGTATACGTCGAAGCGATAGGCAGAATCGATACCCTGATTCGACCAGTCAGCGCGTACCCTCTCAGCCCCGCTCGCCAGGTTCGGGGATCGGCGAATCGTCACCGAAACAAGATGTGCCCGCGATAGCTCAGTATCCTTCCAGCGCACGTAGTAGAGTGTTTGACCGTCGGCACTCCACCTCGGTGCAATTCCACCTTCGCGTGACACCCGGATGGAAGGACCTACTGGGATACCCTCCTCGGTACGCTGCACGTAGACTTGGTGGCCTTCGAGATGCTGGGAATCGAACGCGACCAATTCACCGTCGGTGGTGAAGTCGGCGGTGCCGACGAATTGAGCGCCATAGCTTAGGGCTCGAGAATGTCCAGTGCTCACCTCGAGGAGCAGCGAGGGACCCGCATCAAGCGTCCGATATGCGAGTCGCGTGCCGCTCGAATTCCAGGCAATAGGCCAGTAGAAGCCGATACCAGTAACCAAGGTGTCCGGCTCACCGCCGCCGACCGCGGGGCGGCGGATAATACCGCGATCCCAGGAGCCATACGTGATGAAGCGGCCACCTGGTGTCCACAGCGGACCAAGAGCGAGCTCTCCTTCTGTAATGTTCACTCCCCTACCAGATGCATCGTACACTCGAACCTGCTCGCCGCCGCTCTCGCGTACGCTCACGACGATGCGTGTCCCATCGGGCGCCAGATCGACTGTCTGGTGGTAATTTTTGCGCTCGTGTGTCACTTGTCGCACCGTTCCGTCCGGGTGCTCGACCACGAGCTCGTCCGTCTCATCTGCGAGGTAAACGATTGCGCCAGATCTTGAAACCGCAAACTGCGGTGTCCAATTGATGACCTCGACCCCTGACGCGATCGGCGTCGCCTCGCCGACAATCCTGCCCTTACCAGCATCGAACGGCGCAGCGAGTAGCGTTCCGTCACCCTGCGCGTACACGAGTGTTGCGGGAGGCACGAAGTGGGGTGCGAACGCTTCCTGGGTCGAATCGATGGCAAGCGTCCCAGTGGTAAGGTCTAACACGCCCATCCTTGGTGGCGCGCGCCAATTGGTGACTAAGAGAGACTGGTTATCGGGCCCAGGGTTGAACCAGGCGAGATTAAGAAGACTGTCGGGATCGTTAACGTTCAATGGCGCGACGATCCCTCCGTTCTCCGGGATCCTCGCTACACCTCGGGACCCCAAGTACCAGAAATAGATCCACCCGTCCTCACTCCAAGCGAGCCCGCCCCCGTAGCCGACCTGGTCAGGCAAAAGGGGGACGCTTCCGCCCCCGGACACACGCACCTTCTCGAGCGCCCAGCCCTTGTTGAAGGCGATCCACTCTCCATCCGGGGAGAACGTGGGGTTCAATGCACCCTCGGTTCCCGCGATGGGGGTGGCTTGAAGGTCGTCCAGCTCCCTGCGAAACAGTCGATGCGCACCAGCACTATCATTGCCGACGAAGACGACCATACGACCGTCCGGTGAGACGTCAAGCAACCCACTTACTGGTAAGTATCTGGCTGTACCCAGCTCAGACCGGACGGGCCCCGCTGACAGCGCTGGTGTTGTAGCCGGAGCGCGCGTCCAACCCCAAACAGCGGCCGCTAGTGCACTCCCACCGACCAGAATCGCACCCAACGCGATCGATCGCCACTTTGCCGCTTGTGCCGCGACCTGAGCGCTGCCAACTCTGTGTCTGAACGCCGCGGTGCGCAGTGCCTCCGCAAACGCCTCCGAGCTAGAAAACCGATCGGCCGGTAGCTTCTCCAATGCCTTCGCCACCGCCGCCGCCACGTTCGGCGGCACCGCCTTCCGCGTCTTCGTGACCGGCTCCGCCTCTTCCGTCACGATCTTCATGATGATCTGCTGCGCCGACGAGCCCACGTGTGGCGGACTGCCCGTCAGCATCTCGTAGAGCACGGCGCCCAACG
>JBFGJG010000087.1:0-8799 GCA_041577295.1 Gemmatimonadales bacterium | reverse complement strand
GCGGTCACCCGACTCGCCGTGTCCGCCGACAGGTCGAGGCGCCAAACATCGATATCGCCCGCGATCGCGGTTGCATAGTACAGAAACTGACCATCTCCCGAGAACGCGGGGTCCAGATCGATGGCCGGTGTGTTGACCACGGTGGTTTCATTCTTCGAAGCGAGGTCGATCAGCACGATGGCGGTTTCCGCACCGTCGTCTCGTACGAACGCGATCCGGTCACCGCTGGGCGCCCAGGCCGGTCGAGTGTCCAGCGCGCCCCCGCTCGTGATACGCGACGCGACACCGGTCTCGAGATGCAGCAGCCAGATCCAACCGCGGGACGAGAACGCAACGACCCGGCCATCGGGCGAGGGCACCGGATCGATGGGCCCCACAGTGAGCGTTGGGAGTTCGTACCCTTCCAGATAAACGTGATGGCGATAGCCGTCGACCTTGGGATAGCGGTTGGTCCATTGGGCCGCGAGCGGCTGCGCGTACAACAGGAGCGCTGCGAGTGCCGTGATGGGACGATGCATGCAAACCTCCGCTGGCAATAAAAAACGCCCCCTCAGGGGCGTCAGCTGGGGAGACGGGTGCCACCCCAGCCGTTTCGTTCACGAGAAAACGCTCACCCCAATCAATCAATCCCAGTCATCGCCGCGTTTCTTCCCCGGCTTGGGTTCATCGTCCTCGTAGAATTCGTCTTCGTAGTCGTCGTACTCGTCGTACTCATCGTCCTCGTCGTCCTCGACGTCCTCATCGTCGAGATCCTCGTCGTCATTCATCTCATCATCTTCCTCGAAGTCGTCGTACCCGCCTTCGTAGTCGTCTTCATCCTCCTCGTAACGGAGGACGAGGGGCGTGTCCGACGTGTCCCAGGACAACATGTGCTCCTCCCACATCTTGGGGTTAGACAACGGGAATACCGACGTGGTACCGGGATGCGGCAAGCTGGGAGCAGGGACCATCGCTACCCGCCTGCCCGCGCCGCCCTGGCGGCTTTCTTTCGTTCGATATGATCCAACGCACGTTTCCGGAGACGGATTGCGTCCGGCGTGACCTCGATGAGCTCGTCGTCCTCGATATACTCCAGCGCGAACTCCAACGTAATCTCCCGCGGAGGCTCGAGCTGTACGACGCCATCCGATGCAGTCGTGCGCATGTTGGTGAGCTTCTTCTCTTTGGTCACGTTGACGTCCAGATCGCCTGGCCGGACGTGTTCCCCTACGATCATGCCTTCGTAGACAGGGTCACCGGGATTCAGGAACATCGTGGCGCGTTCCTGCAAGTTGGCAATCGCATAGCTCACGGCCTCGCCGTGCCGGTCCGCCACCAGCACCCCTCGGCTCCGACCGGCGAGCGGACCGGCCCACGGTCCATACTCCATGAACCGGTGGTGCATGATCCCCTCGCCACGCGTTTCCGTCAAGAACTCCGACCGGTAACCGAAGAGCCCGCGTGCCGGGATCTTGAACCGGATTCGCACCCTCCCTTTCCCTGGGTGCTTCATCTCAATCAGGGTTGCCCGACGGGGACCGAGCGTCTCCATGACTGTCCCGAGGATGTCGTCGGGCACGTCCACTACTAGCTCTTCATACGGCTCGAGACGCTCGCCGTCCAGCCCCACCCGCGCGATCACCCGGGGGCGGCTCACTTGGAACTCGTAACCCTCCCGCCGCATCGTCTCCATGAGAAT
Source organism: Gemmatimonadales bacterium (assembly GCA_041577295.1). Lineage (GTDB taxonomy): Bacteria > Gemmatimonadota > Gemmatimonadetes > Gemmatimonadales > GWC2-71-9 > JBDHDH01. The sequence continues at coordinate 7,121 of JBFGJG010000087.1, read as the reverse complement.
CGCGAGATGCAGCTCGCCGCGACCCGAGACGGTGAGGACGTCCGTTTGGTCCGTGTCCTCCACCCGCAACGCGACGTTCCGCTCTAATTCCTTATAGAGTCGATCCCGTACCTGGCGGGTGGTGACATACTTACCTGCGCGCCCCGCGAACGGCGAGTTGTTCACCACGAAATCCACCGAGATGGTGGGCTCCTCCACCTTGATGCCATGGAGACGGTCGAGACATGCGGGGTCGGTTAGGGTCTTCCCTATCTCCACTCCTTCGAGTCCCGCCAGTGCCACGATGTCCCCCGCTGTGGCGCTGGTAACCTCCACCCGTTGTAACCCGTCAAATCCAAACAGCTTGACCACCTTCGAACGCTCGACCGCGGACTCATCCACCAACCCTGGCTCGCCAAGCGGAAGCAGGGCAACCGGTTGGCCGACGCGCACCGTACCCCGTTCGATGCGTCCAATGGCGACCCGACCCATATACGGTGAGTAGTCGAGGGTGGAGATGAGCATCTGGAAAGGCTTTTTCGGGTCGCTCGTCGGCGCCGGAACGACCGAGATAATGGTCTCGAGCAGGGAGGTCAGATCGCCCATGGAGGTGGTGTCTTCGGGCGGCCAATCTCGGTGCGCATACCCGTCCCGAGCCGAGGCATAGAGAAATGGGGCGTCGAGCTGGAGGTTGGATGCCTCGAGGTCCATGAACAGCTCGAGCACCTCATCATGCACTTCGAGTGGCCGGGCGTCTGCTCGATCGACCTTGTTGATGACCACGATAGGCGCCAGCCCAAGCGCCAACGCCTTGCGGGTGACGAACCGCGTTTGCGGCATCGGGCCTTCGGCCGCGTCCACCAAGAGCAGCACGCCATCCACCATCCGGAGGATGCGCTCGACCTCACCGCCGAAATCCGCGTGCCCCGGGGTATCGACGATGTTGATCTTTACCGACCCCCATCGGATAGCCGTGTTCTTCGAGAGGATCGTGATCCCTCGCTCCCGCTCAAGCGGATTCGAGTCGAGCACGCGCTCTTCAACTTGCTGATTGGAGCGGAAGATCCCGGCTTGACGCAGCATCTTGTCGACCAGCGTGGTCTTGCCGTGGTCGACATGCGCGATGATTGCGATGTTTCGAATACTCACGTGCCAACTGCCTTAGCGCCGTATCGGGGCACGCCGCTTGGTGAAGCACCGATTGCGACCGTGCCCCGTCCGGTCCCCGGTCCCTGGTCCCCCCCTCGATTCCCCCCGCAAACACCAGGACCAAAACGAGTGGGCGAGTATAGATGGCTCCAGAGCCAAAAGCAAGCGCAAAGCAGGCGGTCGGGCGGTCAGGCGACCCATTCTAGTCCTACTCACTAGCCACTCCTCGCCGCTCACGGCTCCTTACATTCCCGCCCTTGCTGCTCGATTTGCATGGTGACGTGGTGGATGCCGAGGTCGGCCATGCGGTCCTGTACCGTTTCCAGTACTCGTTGGGAGACGTAGGGATCACCGACCACCGCGTGCCCGCTCATCGCGACCACGCCGCTCGTGAGCGTCCAGACGTGGAGGTCGTGAATGTCGGCCACCCCGGGAATCGTAGCGAGCTGCTGCTCGACGTCGCCGAGCTCGATGTGCTTGGGCGCGGCTTCCAACAGGACATCCACCGATTCACGCACTAGGCGCCAGGCCCCGACGAGGATGAGTAGGGCGATCCCGAGCGAGATCAGCGGATCCGCGGGCATCCAACCTGTGAGGAGGATGACGATGCCAGCAGCCACCGCACCGACAGAGCCGAGAAGGTCGCCGAGAACATGCAGGTACGCGCCGCGAATGTTGAGCGAGTGCCGGTGACCCGCGTGCAACTTCCTGGCCGCGTACACATTCACGAGTAATCCCATCGTAGCGACGCCAAAGAGGATGCGGGGGTCCACCGGTTGCGGCGCGGCCAGGCGATCCATCGCGTCGAAGACGATGAATCCGGTGAGGACTATGAGCGCCGCCCCGTTTACCAGCGCGGCGAGTATTTCGAGTCGTAGGTAGCCGTACGTCTTTCGCGCATTCGCGGGCCGCTGCGCGATCCACGATGCAAAGAGCGCGAGCACAATCGCCCCCACGTCGGTGAGCATGTGCGCCGCGTCCGCCAGTAGCGCCAGGGAGTTGGCGATCCATCCGCTCACGGCCTCGACCACCATGAAGATCCCGGTGACGACCAACACCACCGTGAGGGCCCTGGTGTGCTTTCCCAAGGCTGGGGTGCGGTGGGCGCACTCGAGTGATCGTTCGGAAGGCTGCGTCTGGCCGCGGGGTTCCTGATTCACTCCGTCGTGTCCCAGGGTGCGTTGGCGGCCACTGGAAAGGGGCTTACCTTTGAGGTGGATCCGATCCACATGGAAGAAATCACTTTAGGCTCGTTTCTCATCCGCGCCGCGGCCGTCTTGTTTCTGGTCGCGGCGAACGCCTTCTTCGTTGCCGCCGAGTTCTCCCTCGTGGCCTCACGCCGAACGCGCATCGATGCCATGGTGCGCCGAGGGGATACCAAAGCTAAGCTGGCTCAGAAGGCCATTCAATCACTCGACCGATATATCTCCGGAACTCAGCTCGGCATCACCGTCGCCAGTCTCGGCCTCGGATGGATCGGGGAGCCGGCCTTGGCCGGGGCCATCGAACACGTCTTTGGATTTCTCCCCCCTCCGTTCGACATCATCACCACCCACGCAGTGGCCAGCACGGTAGCGTTCCTCATCATCACGTTCCTGCACATCGTGCTGGGTGAGCTGGCTCCCAAGGCCGTCGCGTTGTTGCACCCGGAGGCCACGAGCCGGTGGGTTGCTGGTCCACTGATTGGGTTCACCGTTGCCTCGAATCCGTTTATCTGGGTGCTCAACGGCTCAGCGAACGCGCTGCTCCGTCTATTTGGCATGCGGGCCGCCAGCGAGGCTGAGCGCGTACACCAGCCAGAAGAGCTCGTGATGCTCGCACGCCAGACGCAGAGTGCGGGAGCGTTGGCAAAAGGAGACGTCCGGATGATCGAGGGGGTCTTCGAGTTCACCGAAAAGAACGCCCGTGACGTCATGACACCACGCACCGATGTCGTGGCGTTGCCCAGCGATATCACCATTGAAGAGTCTTCAGAACGGATCGCCCAAGCTGGACGATCGCGCTACCCGATCTTTAGCGAATCACTCGACGATATCATCGGCATCGTCCACGCAAAGCAAGTGCTTCGTGGAATGCGCGAGAACCCCGGAGCGTTGATCACCGCGATCATGCGCGAACCGCTCTTCGTCCCCAGCACCCGTGAAGTCGAGGATGTACTGGCGGACATGAAGCGGCTCAAAACCCAGATCGCTGTCGTGCTTGACGAATACGGGGGAACGGCCGGCATCGTGACCATGGAGGACCTACTCGAAGAGATCGTGGGAGAGATCTACGACGAGTACGACATGGCCGAGGCTCCCGTGCCCACTGCAGATGGTGTGAGTGTGCCGGGGGAAATGGAGATCGATGACGTGAACAGGCGCTATGGCCTCAAGCTTGAAACGGACGAGTTCACGACAATAGGGGGCTACGTCTTTGGCCGCCTTGGCCGGCTGCCGCGAGCGGGCGATCGCATCACCGACAAGACGGCCTCCTTCGAGGTGCTCGAGATGGTCGGGAGAAGGGTGGGACGGCTGAAGGTCGTGTTGCCGCAGCAGGGGAAGAAAGAATGAGGAATGCTATCACTCTCCGCATTTCATCTTTGCCAACCTGACCGCCAGCGCGACCGCCTCGCGCATCGATCCTGGGTCGGCAACGCCCTTGCCCGCAATGTCGAAAGCGGTGCCGTGATCGGGGGCGGTGCGGACGAACGGAAGCCCGAGCGTCACGTTCACACCCGAACCAAAGCCAGCGACCTTCACCGCCGTCATGCCGACGTCATGGTAGGGTGTCAACACCGCATCGAACTCCCCGCGTAGCGCTCGTACGAAGACGGTATCGGCGGGAAGAGGACCGGACGCATGGAGCTCTTGTGCCGCGGGTTCGAGGATACGCTCGTCTTCATCTCCGAACAGCCCGCTCTCGCCCGCGTGGGGATTCAGCGCGCACACAGCCAACCGTGGATCTTCGATCCCCCAACATTCGTCGAGCGCGCGGCGCGTAATCTGACCCACGCGCAACACTTTCTCCATGGTCAACGCCGCGGGAACCTCGCGCAACGGTATATGCGTGGTGATCAACACGACGCGCAGCTTGCCGGTGCACAGCATCATGGCAACGTCGGCGCCACCCGCGAGTGCGGCCAGCCATTCGGTGTGTCCCGGGTAGGGGTAGCCGGCCAGATGCAGCGCATGCTTTTCGGCTGGCCCCGTGACCACCGCTTGAATCGTTCGGTCGAGCGCGAGCCCAACCGCGTGCTCCACGGCGAGACCGGCAAGGCGCCCGGCATCCTCGGCGGAACGCCACGACGGCGGGTCCGTCAGAGCCACGCGCTCCGCGGCGGGCATCTTCGCGACGAGCTCCCCCGGCCCCACAACGATATACTCGCCGCCCGCCGGCGGGTCCTCGAGCACCTTGGCAACTACCTCGGGCCCGATCCCGCGCGGATCACCCAGCGTGATGGCAATCCGAGACATCAATAGATGAGAAGTGCATAGTGAGGGGGTGCTCCACCGTGAGCTTCTGCCTCTGCTGCCTCTGCTGCAATCCCGCCGATCCCGCCTTTACTCGAGCCTCACCGTCACATATGTCCGCTGCTTCAGCTCCTCTACGTACCGATCGAACGCGTTTTCCTGCGCCAACCGGTCGCGGAGCTGATCCCGCAGATCCTCGAACGAGAGTTCACCCTCTTCCTTCGCCTCGAGAAACAGGATGACCGCATACTTGGGCGGAGCTGGCGGCCCTTGATCCAACTCGATCGGCCCAATCACAGCGTTGGGTGTCGCGCCATCGAGCACGCCCGCGTACGCGGGCGGAAGGTTTTGTCGCGGCACGTCTTCGACGACCATCTGCTCCCGACGGTCGTGAAAGATCCGCTGCAGGGAATCGAACGAGCTACCGTTCGTCAACGCTTCCCGAACACGTTCTGCCATGCGGCGAGCTTGTGCCCGATCTTCTTGGGTGAGGCGCGGGGCGACGAGGATGTGACGAGCTTGGACCTCGGCCGTCTCGACCCGCTGAACCTCGATGATGTGATAGCCAAACGGCGATCGCACGGGGGGGGATACCTGGCCCGGTCTCATGCGAAACGCGACGATCTCGAACTCTCGGACCATCTGTCCGCGACGGAAGAAGCCCAACTCACCGCAGCGCTGCGCCGTCGAGGGATCGTCGGAGTACTGTCTGGCCACCGAGCAAAAGTCTTCCTTCTTATCCCGCACGAGCCCCCACACTGAATCGGCCCGTAAGCCGGCTGCACGCCACGTGGCGCTGTCCGCTTCGGCGAGGACCACGATTTGACGGAACGACACCGTGGCCGGGCGTGTTGGTTTGCGCGTGAGACGATCGTAATAGGCACGCAGCTCAGCCTCGGTAGGCTGCACCGGACTGAGCTCTCCCCGGGCTCGTAACGATCGGAAGAGCGCCTGTTGGAGAAGCTCGCGCCGCTTCTGCTCTGTGTACCACAGCCGATAGTCCTCGGGGGAGTCAAACCCCGCTTTGCGCAATTCCCTGGCGTAGTCCAACTCGGAAGGGAACTGGTTACGAATCTCGCGCAGACCTCCTTCGACTGCGGACTGGAGTTCCTGCTCGCTCACGGACACGGTGGTGTCCTTGAGCGCCTGCTGGACGAGCAACTCTTGCTCGATGATCCTATCGATGATCTCCCGTTTGAACTTCTCCAAGTCGGCTGAGTCGGTCGGAACGGTGCCCCCCTGCTGGCGGACAACGTTGATTTCTTCTTGTAGCCTCGAGGAGGTGATGGGCGTGGCCCCCACCACCGCAACGATGCGGTCCACCACCGCGAGTCCCGTGTCCGGTGTTTGTTGCGCCTCGACAGACGAGACGCCCAGTGCCACGAGTATCACGCCAAGAAGCGTGTTACCGCGCATCGCGACGACCCTCGGAAGGTGGTGACGGGGGCACGGACAACGGTGGCCGAATGGCCGTGGCCGCCTGCGCCATTTGTTGGCGAGACACCTTGGCCTGCTCAACTGTGCGATCGACTGCTGCATACGACAACTCCCAACGTGACGTCTGACGCAACGTCTCAGCCAGGAACGGTGGCACCATCGCAAGCCGGCGCTCGCCCCCCAACACGTCCGCGAGGTGACGGGCGACATTGAGCTGGACCATGCGCCGCAACATCTCGGGTGTCGTGCTCGTGCCCAAAAGCACGTCGAGATCGAGTGCAGCGCGAACCTGCTCCACCTGTTCCGCGAGCCGTTGCTTCAGCTGGTTGTACTCCTCGTCTTGTAACCCGTATCCGCGTTCCCGTGCCTCGAGCACCAACATCTCGCTCTGGATCAGTGACTGCACCAACTCGCGCAACTGGTCGTCTGACGCCGCCGCCAGCTGACCTTGCACCGGTAACAGTGGAATCCAACGAACGAAATCCGTTACGGTGAACTTGCCGCCGCGAAACGTGCCGAGCACCTCGGTGGAAGCCGCTCGCTGGTACGGGTACCGCACGGCCTGGCGCACCAACGCCGGAGCGCGGCGCGTCACGCGAATGTCCCACTTCACCGGTAACGAATCGAAGTAGGCTACCTGCATGCGGGACACCAATGTGTCCCGTAGGGCCAATGCAAGATCCGCTCGGGACTCCGCCAACAGCGGCCGACGAACGATGTAAAATGCTTCCCTCGCTTCGATAACGTCGGTGAGGCCACCTGGCTCGAGCGTGAATGCACTATCGGCCAACACCGACGGCAACACCTCTCTGGTGACGAATGTGCGCCCGCTGCGCGCGCCTGCGTTCGGATCGAGTTCCGCGACGACGCGATCCCACGACCCGCCACCCGCAACCCGTGCACGTAACGCCGCGGCCGCCCGGCGACGCTGCTCACGCTCCACCGGCGTCATGTCGGCAGTAACCTGAATGACTATCAGGTCGAGCAGACGGTGGCGCCCGGCCGTAAAGACGCTGTCCACCACCGCGTCATCAACCCGAATCTGCGATTCGGCGAGCGCGCCGCGCATACGGCCGATGATGATGGAATCGATGTCGTACCATC
>JBFGJG010000086.1:0-9100 GCA_041577295.1 Gemmatimonadales bacterium | reverse complement strand
TTCAACTTCAACTGCGTTGTGCTCGACGTCTGCCACGTGCGGATCGGCGACTATACGCTCTTCGGTCCCGGTGTGCAGATCCTTACGCCGATGCACCCGATGAATGCCGAACTGCGGCGACGCGAGGAATACGGCAAGCCCATCGAGATCGGCGCTGACGTGTGGGTTGGCGGCGGGGCGCTCATTTTGCCGGGCGTGCAGATTGGGGCGCGTTCTGTCATTGGAGCCGGCAGCGTTGTCACGAAAGACATCCCAGAGGGCGTGTTCGCGGCCGGGAACCCGTGTCGTGTCATCCGTGAGATTACCGAGTGAGCAAAACCTCCGCAGCCGTCAGTACCGTCTGACCAAGGGACATCAGAGTGCCGCCGCCGCCGTCCAGGTCCCAAATAACGCGACGATGCGCAGGGGTGCGCCACCCACCGTCACGCAGGTAAGCGCCGCGGTATCGGGACACGCCAGGACGAGGCCGGTCTCGGCAAGCTCAAACAACACGCGCATGGTGCGCCGGTCGAGGCGATGAATGCGCCCGCAGGTACAGTCGTACTGTAAGTCGTGGAATGTGCTGCTGTTGCGACGAGGATAATGCCCCCCAGTCGTACGTTTCCGGAATTCCGACAGGGAAACGGTTTCGATACCGGTGTGAAGTGGGTCGCTTGCTGCCATTGCATCCATCCAGAAAGCCGCGCTCGTCACGATGCGACTATCAAACGCAATGCCGAGCAGTGAAAAGCAGGTCCTCAAATCTGCCTACAGTTGGCCACGCCCGCAATGGCGCCTAGAGGGTAGCATTATGTCACGGGAGCCGGTCACTCAGACGACGTCGGCAGCCTGGCCAAATGGCGCCTATATCGCCACCGATAGCTGATCCTCGATCCACGCATCCATAGTTGCTCGAGAACGCTGAGTGGTCTCGCGCCACTGGTCAGCACCATTTTGTGGAACTCGCGGAAAGAACCCGCTCAGCCACTACTGGCTACTGGCCACCGTCGCTTTCGCCGAGCGAAACAGATCTTGGATCTTCGGCGTTCCCACGCGCAGCGCGTAGTCGTACAGTGGCTCGCCATCCGGCAGGACGCACGAGGCGAACGTCGGAAGTCGGCGAATCATGCGTTCAACCCACTCGGCGTTGCCCGTGGTTACGGCGTGACGCATGTCCGCGATCTCCATGGCCAGGAGCGCGCCGGCCGGGCGTAGGTATTCGATGGCCCAGCCGGCGGGCGTGGCGCCAAACCGGTGATCGGTGGCGTTCACGTGCGCGCCATGCTCGATGAGCAGCAGCGCGATCTCGCAGTGACCCTCAACGGCAGCGAGGTGAAGGGGCGTTGCCCCCTCCGCATCGCGCGCGTTCACCAGTGAGGGATCACGCGCGATCATCGTGCGTACTGCCTCCGTGTCTCCGCGAGTAACGGCCGCAAAGATGGTTTCGGTTTCCATCATTCCGGCCGGAACGCGATCGTCGGGTCGACCCGCATGGCGCGCCGGGCAGGCACGTACACGGCCGCTAGAGCGACGATCGTGAGCAGTATCGCGACCCCAGCGAACGTCACCAGGTCCACCCCACTCACCTCGAACAGGAGACCGGAAACGACGCGGCCGAGCGCCACCGCACCGACCAATCCGAGGATCAGGCCGAGCGCTGTGATGGTGAGCCCCTGCCCCAGCACCAGCCGCAGGATGTCACCGGTCTTGGCGCCGATGGCCATGCGAATGCCGATCTCCTGGCGCCGTTGGCTCGTGGAGTAGGACATGACGCCGTAGATCCCGATGGCTGCCAGGCTCAGGGCGAGCGCGGCAAAGACGCTGAGCAGTATGGCCGTGATGCGCCGCGGCCAGAGCGCACCGCTCAGGACCTCGCCGATGGTGTTCATGTTGGTGATCGCTAACTCGGGATCGAGCGCCTGCACCTCGCGATTGACTGTCCCCATCACGGTGCGAGGATCACCCGTGGTGCGGACCTGGAGGGTGGCGAACGGCGTGAAGTTCTGTCCGAGCGGCAGGTACGCCATCGGTTGTGGCGTTTCGCCGATCTGTGCCACGGCGGTATTCGCCACGAGCCCCACGATCTCGCGCCACGTGTCCGGCTCGTCGATGAAGCGGAACCGCTTGCCAAGCGCCTCCTCGCCCGCCCAGTAGCGCGCGGCCATCGCTTCGTTCACGACGGCCACGATCATGGCACCCTCGCGATCGCGCTCGTCGAGCACGCGCCCCCGTAACAATGGAATGCGCACCGTCTCGAAATAGCCCGGTGAGACGATGTTGGTTTGGGAGAGAAGACCCTGGCGGTCTGGATCGAACTCGGCGCCTTCCGGAATCACCGTGCGTTGAAAGCCACCACCGATGGGAAAGTTGGACGAGATGGTGGCGGCCTCGACGCCGGATACGCCACGCGTGCGCTCCAGCACGCGGTCGTAGAACTGCCGTCCCTGCTCGGGGGTGTATTCGCGTGGCGTGGTATTCATCGCAAACACAAACAGCCGTTCCGACTCGAACCCCGGGTCGACGGCCATGGCCTGCCCCACGCTCCGGATGAACAGACCGGCTCCGACGAGCGCCACAACGGCGAGCGACACTTCCGCCACGACGAGGACCCGTCCGAGCGGCGACCGCTGGAAGCCCCCCGAGTTCTGCCGGCTTCCCTCTTTGAGTGCATCCTGTAAGTCCGGTCGGGAGCCTTTGACGGCGGGGAGCACGCCGAGGATGACGCCGGTGATCAGCGAGATGCCGAGTGTGAACAGGAAGACGCGCCAGTCGAGCGAGATGTCGAGCGTGTTGGCGGTGACGCCCGGGGGGCGTAGCGTCCACAGCAATCGCGCGCCCCAGAACGCCACGAGGATGCCTACCGCACCGCCGAGCAGTGCCAGGATGAGGCTTTCGGTCATGAGCTGGCGGAACAGGCGGTGGCGTCCGGCGCCGAGTGCCAGGCGGATGCCGATCTCCTTGGTGCGCGCGACGCCGCGTGCGAGCAGGAGGTTGGCCAGGTTGAGACATGCGATGAGCAGGACCAGACCCACGATTCCCATGACCACGGCTGTGCCGCGTGCGACGGTGCGTTGTTGGTTGATGTTGATCGCGTTGTCGGTCAGGAGTGACACGGCGATACCGCGTCCTTCGTTGGCTTCCGGGTACTGGCTCGCGAGACGTTGGCCAATGACTTTGAGGTCGGCGGCGACCTGCTCGAGTGTGGCGGTTTCCGCCATGCGGCCCACGACACCGTAAATCAGCGGGCGGCGCTCCTCGAAGAACGAGCGGAACTGAGGTGGGACAAGCTGGTCGCGCATGCTGGTTGGGACCCAGATCTGCTCGGGGGCGGCGAAGGCGAACGTTCCCTTGAAGCCTGGCGGTGTGACACCCACAACGGTGAACGGGAACGCGTTGAGCGTCATGGTGCGGCCGATGACCTGGGGATCACCGCCCAGGGTGTTGGTCCAGAAGGCGTGGCTCACCACGGCCACGGGGTGTCCACCAAGCCCCTGATCTTCCTCCATCAGGAAGGTGCGTCCGCGTATGGCGCTCACGCCGAGCACGTCGAAGAAGCTGGCGGTGGCGATCTGGACGTTCACTTGTTCGGGTGCGCCATCCACCAGCATGGTGGCCGGTAGCGGGATGAACGCCGACATGTTCTCGAGCGTGGTGGTCTGCTCGCGCACGTCCTGGAAGTTGAGCGGCGACATGGGGACGCGGGTCGAGGCGTCGCTAAACCGGTTATCCGTGGTAAAGACGCTCACCACGCGCGACTGGTTCTCGATGCCCGGGAGGGGATTGAGAAACACGGCTTTGACGCCCGTAAAGATGGTTGTGTTGGCGCCGATGCCGAGGGCGAGCGAGAGGACGGCGACGGTTGTGAAGCCAGGGTTTTTCGTGAGGAGGCGCAGGGCGAAGCGGATATCCTGACCCAGGTCGAGGCTCATGAGACCTCCCGGTGGAGCGCTACGGGAAGATGCTGTGCGTTGTGACGGGTGACCAGTGGTGATACGACGGAGGCGCCCGGAGGTTTCACCCCGTTCCAAAGACGGGTAGTGCTACGCCGTGGATATCTCGGGCGGCGGGCGAGGCCAGGTAGACAATGACCTTCGCCAGCGACTCGGGTTTGACCCACTGGCTGGTGTCGGCATCTGGCAGTGCTTTGCGGTTCTGCGGGGTGTCGAGCGTCCCAGGCAAGACGCAGTTCACGTTGATGCCGCGCTCCTTGAGTTCCTCGGACATGCTTTCGGTCAGCCGGATGACGGCGCTTTTTGAGGCGCTATAGGCGGCCATCCCGGCTTTACCCATGAGCCCCGCTCCGGCTGCCACGCTGATGATGTGGCCCCCACCCCTTTCGAGCAGGTGCGGAACGACCGCGCGGCTCACGATGAAGACCGAGCGCGCATTCAGGTTGTGCATCAGCTCCCAGGTATCGAGCGGTGTCTCGTGGAGCGGGGTTCCCGCTCTGAAGCCGCCCACGGTGTTGACGAGTGTATCGATGCCGCCGAAGCGGTCCACCGCCCGACGCGACATCGCAGTCACTGATTGCTCGTCTGTGACATCGACACCACCGAGCAACAGATGCTCCCCCACGGACATATCGGCAAAGCTTCTCTCGATGCGGTCGGTAGCGCGGTCGGTGAGCACGAGATGCGCTCCTGCGGTGGCAAACTCGCGGGCCACGACGGATCCGAGATTGCCAACCGCCCCCGTGATGATGACGACCTGCTCTGAGACATCGCTCATGGATTCTCCTGCGACGTCGTTGAGGGCAAGCAAGCACTACGGTCCGGCCTGAGACATGGCAGCGGGTGCAAAGTCCGTATTTCTTGCTTCATTCGCTGTGCGTGTTCGAGAGTGCTTCTTGGGAAGCTTTCGCTCACCGATTACTTGCGACTCCCAGGCAGTCCACATTCACCATCACCGCGCGCAACTGAGGAGCGGCGCTAGCTGACCGTTGAGCGAAGCGCGTCGGTAGTGCTGGCAGCGCAGGTACGGTTCATCCAAACGAGAGGGTCAGTTGGCGAGTGCGCCGCGCAGCCGCACCTGTCCTTTCCTACTGAAGTTGATCGATTCACCCAGGATGCGAACCGCTTCCTGCGGCGCATGAAATCCCATGGAGTTTTCCGCCTCTATGAAATCCAGGTAAAACTGCGCCTTGCGCTGGAAGGCTTTTGCTTCCGTGACCGCCGGATCGTCCCTGCCCGATTGTCTCGCCTGTTCTAGGTCGCGGATGAGGTCCACGAGCGCGTCCATCGCGGCGTTCCGCAAGTCGTAGGTCCGGGACTGAACGATCTCGACCCTGCTCTTCAGTTCCTCTTCAGGCCAATGGTGGCAGGTCTGACAGGCGCGGTTGATGTTCAGCAGCGGACTGCGTACGTGGTGGTCACTGATTTTCATGGCACCAACGCGTTTGTAGGGCATGTGACAGTCCGCGCACATGACGCCGGAGCGTGCATGAATGCCCTGGTTCCACATTTCGAACTCGGGATGCTGCGCCTTGAGCACATCTGCACCGCTGCCGCCATGCGTCCAATCCGTGAAGTTGATAGCGTCGTAATACGCCTGAATCTCTTCCACCCGGATGCCGTTCGACCACGGATAGACCAGTCGCTTCTCAGCTCCTTGGAAGTAGTACTCCACATGGCACTGACCGCAGACGTATGCCCGCATCTCCTGTCTCGTTGCCATGGTATTGACGTCGTAATCCCTTGTTCCCTGCGACGCCTTCCAGGCTCGGATCCCTTCGATGAATGCGGGACGCGTCACGCGAAGCTGCATGGTTTCCGCGTCATGACAGTCGATACAGGCCACCGGGTGCTCGACGTGTTTACGTGCTTCCGCGTACGGCATCGCATTGAGCGCCTCGAAGCCCCGGAAGATGTCCCCGTTGCCGAGTGATTTATACGCCGTGTAGACGGACGAGTGGCACGCCAGGCAGGTCCCGGGTTGTGGGGCGGCTGCCTGTCGGCCAGTGAACACCTGATCCTCGAGCATGAAGGCATGACCGCGGTCCTCGCGAAAGTCCTGGGAGAAAGCGTAACCGGCCCACATCGTACGCAGGCGTGGATCTTCTTCTAGTCGCGATTGCGCAACGATCGATCGCGGATCGACCTGTGAGGGTGTTCGTGGCACCGCCTCGCTGCCGCCGTACCGCGTCCTCACCTGATCCACGGTACGCCGGTAGTCGTCATACTGCAGGGGAAAATTCTTTCCCCACACTTCGGGATCTACCGTGTCATCGTTCAACTCGACCACGCGATAGAACGGATTCCGCGCTTCTTGCCGCCGTTCGAGGATGTTGACGAGGAGTGCGGTCACGCCCACCGCCAACAACGCAGCGAGCACTGCAACGGCGACCAACAGTGACCGGGTGGACCACGATGGAGTCATTAGTGACCTACCGATCGATGGCAGTGCAAACAGGATCTCGGGTTGGCGTGGCGGTCTGCTCCCTCCATCGCATCTACGATCGCCTCATGGCACTTGCGACAAGCGTCTTCAGCCACCTCTCGATTGGTTGCCTTGATCCGTAGTGGATCCGCGAAGCGACCGGTCGTAAACGCAAATGAGTGCCAAAAACCGTTCGATGCTTTGGTGGCATACTTCGCAACGAACTTTCCTGGCGTGTGACAGTCGTTGCACACGGCGACTCCCCGGTGACTCGACTTGATCCAGCCATCATACTGCTCTTGCATCACATGGCAGTTGGCACAGGCGGCCGGGTTGTCGGTGAGGTAGGAGGCGCCCTTGGCGTACAGGAAGGTATACGCTCCCACACCGAGGGCGAGGCCGACCGTAGAAGCGGCGATTATAGATCCCCAGGCGATGGCTCTCACCGTCCCTCCACAATTGCCATGCTACGCTTTCGACGCTCCGTCGTGCCCGCAGCCGATCGCTATCCGCAACCGCTTGTGGGCCGAGATCGCCGAGCACGCGCACTCGGGATAATGTTGTTGATGGTGCGCGACAACGCCACTCGTGATCACCCCGGGGTGCTCGTGTAATGCATTCCGCCTCAACGTGTTGAAACTGTGTTGAGCGTGGCGCCCAGATTGCAGGATGAGGTAGCGCCCATGGTTCCCCCTCACCTCAAGCTGTTTGGTGTTCCGGAGCTGCGACGCAACGGGGTCGCCGCGCCCTTTCGAACGTCCAAGCAACTCGCTCTCCTCGTATATCTGACTCTCGAGGCTAGGGATCGAGGGGTATCCCGCGCGAGGCTCGTGGAGCTGCTCTGGCCCGAGGTGCCAGCAGAGCGTGGCCGACATTCGCTCTCGCAGGGACTGTCGGTGATTCGTCACCTGCTCGGTGCTGGCGCGGTGACCCGCGCGCGCGCTACGGTGCAGCTCCTTGCTGAGATCGTGACCGATCTGGATCGCCTGAACGTCCAATCGCCTGAGCTCCCGACCTTCGATCAGCCGCTCAGGGATCTCGACACGTGCGCTGGGCCCGCGTTTGCTCACTGGGTGGATGCCACGCGGCAGCAGTGTGTACAGCTGGCGCGTTCCCGCCTCATGCGAGGTCTCGCGGAAGCCCGCGCGGCGGGCCAGGTAAGAACGGTCCACGAGCGCGCAGCGCTGCTGTATCAGGTCGACCCGCTTTCCGACGCCGCAGCGTTGGCCCTAGCTGAGCAGATGTCGCTCACCGGCGACCGTGTTTCTGCCGTGCGACTGTTGCGCCGTCATCTACGCCGGTTAGAGCACGAAGAGGAGTGCGAACCGAGCGCGGAGGTACGCCGGCGGCTCCTCCGATTGGAACGAGCTTCTCCCACCAAGACGGGGCGGTGCGCCGCGGAGGGACGCGACCGATCGGGTCCAAAGATCTTCGTGGGACGCGAGGACGACTTGGCAGCGTTGGAATCCCTCTGGACACGGGTCGAGTCGCAGGGTCTGGTCACGTTTCTCGTGGCCGGACCCGCGGGGATTGGCAAGAGCACCCTGGTCGGGCGGTTCGCCGAGTCGATCGTGTCACGCGGATGGCCGACGTTTACGGTGGCGTGCCAAGAGATCGGCCGTGCGATTCCGTTTGCGGCAATATCCGATCTGATCTATGCCCTGAGTCGAGATGCCTCGGTTGGCGGAACCGATCCGTGTTGGCTGTCCGAGGTCAGTCGGGTGACCCCCGGTATCAAGGC
Organism: Gemmatimonadales bacterium; assembly: GCA_041577295.1. GTDB lineage: Bacteria > Gemmatimonadota > Gemmatimonadetes > Gemmatimonadales > GWC2-71-9 > JBDHDH01. The sequence goes on along the minus strand of JBFGJG010000086.1, from coordinate 1,005 downwards.
GCTCTATCCGGGAATCCCGGAGCCTCCGCCCATCTCGCCTGAGTCCGTTCGCGTTCGCGTGGCTGAATCGATCATGCACGTGCTCGAGGTGCTGGCGGACGGGGGACCGATCCTGCTCGTGTTTGATGACGGACAGCATATGGATCCCGCAACACGTGACGTGTTGCACGTGCTCTTACGACGGCTACAAGCAACACCGACGCTCCTGGTCGTCACGCTCCGCACGAATGACGCGGGGCAGGTGTCGTTTGCGAGTGGGGCGGACTTTGCCGGCTTTGCGTGGAATCGTCGCGTCGTCTTGCGCCCGCTGTCGCCGGAACATGCCCGGGCGCTCATCGAGGTGCAGACGACCGACGCCGATGGTCCGGACTGTGACATCGCAGGCAAGATGGTCGAGCTGGCGGATGGCAATCCTTATCTGCTCGAGATGCTGTTGTCGGATTGGCTACGTGATCGCGACCACTCACTCGTAGCGGCGGAGGTGCGGGGCGATGGCACCGGGGCGCGGTGGCGGCCGCCGGACACCATGAGGCGCGCGTTCCGGCGGCAGTATCACGGGTTATCGGGTGCGGCCCAGCGTCTCTTGGCGGTCTTGGCTGTTGCAGGCCGCCAGATGACGGTGGAGGAGATCGGTCGCTTGGCCTCGCTCGATGCAGCGGCCGTTGATCGCGCGACGGTCGAAGCTCTCGATCGTGGTCTGCTCCGAGTCGAGCGAGGATCCCTGTCATTCAAGAACGAGATACACCGGGCCTTTGTCTATTTTGCGTCGCTTACCGATGACAGCCGGCGGTATCATCACGACCGGCTGGCCGAGTCGCTGGGACATCAAGCCCGCGGTGACGATTTTCAGCGGGCGCTCGAGGCGTCGCATCATTTGCTGCGGGCGGGGCGTCCGGACGACGCGGTGACGATGGTGGGACAGGGGGCAGAGGTGGCGATCGCGACGGGTGCGCCGAACGAGGCTGAGCGGGCGCTAAAGGAGGTGATCGGGGCGGTTGAGGGGGA
>JBFGJG010000085.1:0-9126 GCA_041577295.1 Gemmatimonadales bacterium | reverse complement strand
GGTTTCCATCCTCACCCAACATATTGTAGTCGGCGTAGCGCTCGCTCGCGTCCTTCATCTCGACGTCCTGTACCGACCAGTCGATGACCTGGCGATAAAAGTCACGGGTTGCCGAGGCGTTGGAGACCGTCAGGTCGAGCCAGGAGATGCAACCCCCACGCGCCGCGGCGTCGCGCGATGCGACGCCCTCAGTGGGGGGAAACGCTTCCGCAGAAACGACCGGCACGATCCCGAAGGCCGCGCCATTCGGATCGAGCAGTACCGCCCACTGGCTCGTTCCATCGGCGCCTTTGCCATGCATAAGCGCACTCCCGCTCAGCTCGAGCGCACGCTCCACACTGGCTGCGACATCGGCGACCTGAATGTGCGGCATCCATTGGAGCGGAAGGTCAGCGTACTCCGCGCTGCGCGCGCCCAAGCCGATGATCGGCATGCCTCGGTTGTTCATCAGATCCTCGCGCCAAAGCGGATTGTCGCCCGTGCAGAGTACACGTGAGTAAAAGCGCATCTCACGCGCGTGTTCGGGAACGGCAATGTCGGCGCTGAGGATTCCGCCGACACGTGGGACAAAGGGGTCACTCATGGTTTGCATCCTAATTGACATCACGTTGGTTGGCGCGTGAAGGTTCTCTTGCTAGATATCCTACTTCAATGCGCTCGCCGCCGCGCATGTCCAATTCCCGCGTCAGGAGCCCCCGATCATAGCCGTTGTAAACCTTGCTCATGCGGAGGCGCGCGGCCGTGTCGAGAAGCCGGCGTCGGCATTCGACCGCGCCCTGAGGAGTACGAAATCGAAGGCTATATGCGCAACCCCGCGCCTGCGGTCGGGCATCGGCAGCAGACCTTCGCGCGTACCGAAGGCAAAGTCGTCGCGGGCAAACGGGTCGTCACCGAAATTGATCTGCGTTGTCAGCGTGCGATAGCCCGGCGCCTCGACGATGAAATGCACGTGCGCCGGGCGGTTGCCATGACGGCCGAGTGCCTTCATCAGGACGTCGGTCGCGCCGCCGGCGGCACGCTGTAGCCGCGCGGCATGATCGAACTGAACGCGTAGCGGCCATCGGTGCCGAGCTTGAGGCGACGGCGGTTGTTGAATGTGCCCTGCTGGCCCGTCGGATCAAAATGCGAGTAAAAGCCCTTTGAATTGGCATGCCAGACATGGAGGATCGCGTTCGGAACGGCCTCACCGTCAGGGCCGCGCACCGCGCCCGACATGGTCAGAACTTCACCCTCGTCCGCATCATCGGTGAGACTTGCGCCGCTTTCGACAAGCGGTGCGCCGGCAACGTAGAGCGGCCCCTCGATCGTCCGCGGTGTGCCACCAGTCAGGCCTGCAGCCGCGTCCTTTGCATCCATATGAAGATCGAGAAAATGTTCGATGCCAACACCTGGGACGATGAGGCCAAATTCCGGCGCGGCATTCTGCAGATAGTTGATCGCCTGCCAGAATTCGCTCTCGCTGATGTCATGCTTTTCGATCAGCGACATGGCGCTTTCAAGGAGGTCACGCATGATCGCCTTCAGACGGGAATTGCCGCCAGCTTCGCCAGTGCCGCTGGCACGGTCAAGCAGGGTTTGAACTTCCTTTGATGCTACCAGGTTCGTCATTTGGATACCTCCCATGGACGAGAGGAAACCCCGAAGGATCATCAAGAACCAAGAGCCTCGTCCGACGTGCCGGCTAACGCCTTGGCGCTTCAGTTGCAGGCGACCCGTCGGCGGGCGCGGTCGCCGCAGGCGGACTCAATAGCTGAGCGGTCACAATCCTCCCCCAGCACACAACGCAACGACTTCCTTACCATACGAAAGCGCCTGACAACTGCAAGCGCGTGTTAGGCCGCGGGCTACTTCCGAGCGCTCGCGATGACGATCCGCACTTCATCCGTCAACACGCCATCCTGCTCGAACTCCTGCCACGTTGCGACGACGTCGCGCTCCAATGCGGCCCGCGCGTCGCTCGGTGCGTTCGCCACGACGGCAACGAGGGGAGTACTGTGAACGTACTGCCAGAGGAACTCCTTCGGTGCCGGGAGATGTAGAGTTTTGGCCTCCGCTAGAACGGTCACGTCGCGGAGGCCCGCGGCGTCCATCATGTCCCGGACTTGTGCGACATCGTGTAGTGAAAACACCTGGTGCACGAATCCCACCGCCTCCGCACTAGTGTGACGCTCCAGTGCCTCTGCGAGCTTAGCGAAAACACCCGTCGTGGGGCCCGGCACTGTCAGGATCAGGCGCCCGCCGTCCGTCAGGACACGGCGCATCTCCCGCAATGCGGCAAGTTTGTCCGGCACGAACTGGAGTCCAAGCTGGCAAAGCACGACGTCGAACGTCTCATCCGGCAGCGGTATCGCCTCCGCACTTGCCTCGTGCCACTCGATGGACGTATCCGGTGGTGTGGCTGATCGCGCGACTGCCAGCATGCCGGGGTTGACGTCGAGTCCGGCAACGCTCCCCGTGGCGCCTACCCTTTCTGAGGCAAGCCGTGCCACGATGCCGGTGCCACAGGCGACATCCAGTACTCGGTCGCCAGGCTGAGGCGTGGTGAGAGCCATCAGATCGTCTGCCAGGGGCTTGCCAATCGCTGGAACGAAATAGCGCTCGTAGTTTTCCGCGGGACTCGGGCCGTAGGCCTCGTTGAAGGGCGGCGTGGACACCTGCTTCCTCCCTCTAGGTGAGCGCGAAACAACCGGTCTCACGCTTGAACAGCCTGCAACGCGCAGCGGTTCCGCGATCGTGGCAAGATCTGCTGGCCCGCTACCTAACGCCTCTGCGCATGACCTGCGAGCGACCCGCTCCTCGGCATGCGCGGAAACTGAATGATTAACAGTCGCCGGCCAGGGTACAACCGAACGACTTCCTTCATAACGATTGCGCTCGTCGGGTCCATGCGCGAGTTAGACAGCCGGCCCGAAATGCTTCTCGAAGAACTGCTGCGCCAAGCTCCGACCCTCCTCCGTCACAACCGCCGACTTCGCCTTCGACTTGGGAATCCCCATCCACCCCTTCTCATAAAGCCGGTTAAGCACGTCCCGGTCCAGTCCCTTCCATGCACGCGTAACCCGGCCGTCCCCGTGCATCGTCAGATAGAGGAGAGCAAGGGCGACCTCATCGACTTTCTCTCGATCGTACTCCACCGGTACTCCTTCGGTCACGAGTTAGCGATCTAGGAACGCTGAGAGAAACGCCTGAGCGAATTGAGAACGCTCGACCGCTGCCCGTTCAAGTGGATTGTGCCACCAGATACCTTCACTGTTCGCCAAGAGGATAAAGCTGAGGTTCAGGGTGGGAATCTTGAGATACAGCGCGGAGTAAGCGTCCTCCCACCATCCCGAGTGCCAAACGAGAGTATGGCCCTCGTGTTGCTGTACGTACCAGCCCAACCCGTAGGGAATTGTCTCCCCGTTGATCGTCCTCGTCGGAGCCATCATTTCGGCCCGTGACTCCGCTGAGATCAGCACGCCCTGATCGAGTGCGATGTCGAACTTGGCAAGATCGAGGACCGTGGTGACGACACCGCCCGCAGCACCGTCTCCCTGCGGCGGCCGCGCCGGCGCGCGTAGGATCGCTCCAGAACTGTCAATTCGATGGGGCGGGGCTAGCCGGTGGGCCAAGTCCTCACGCAACGGCAAATCCCGGTGTTTGCGGGCCGACTTCCTCATGCCGGCTGGTATGAAGACGTACCGTTCGACGAGGGTAGAGAAGCGAGCGTCAGCGGCGGCCATGATCGGGCGCGATGCCCAGGAGTAGAGGATGGGATTGTACGAGAACCCGGTGCCAGGCGTCCCCGTCGCCGCATGAGACAGCAAGTGTCGAAGCGTGTGGATGGGGGGCTGGCAGCGCAGCCCTCTGGCAAAGATCGATGCTTGCTGACTGAACTCCGTGCAGAAGTCCGCCCAAGCACTGTAATCCGCGATTGGTCGATCAAGGTCCAGTACTCCCTTCTCGACCAGCCTCAGGGCAACGACAGCCGAGAGCGGCTTGGTGACTGAGGCGATGTCGTAGGGAGTCTCCGCAGTGGCGGGAACGCCCCGTTCAACATCAGCGTAGCCCAATCCCAATGCAAGAAAAAGCGCCTGATCCTTCACGACGGCGACGGACAATCCTGGGATGTTGGCATCTTCACGGAGAGAGTCGAGTCGTTGGACGAAAGCTGCAACATCGTGGGATTCCGTGCTCGTATGAGCTTGATTCTGTTCGGCCGAAAGGCTTGAGTGCGCTGCCAGCAGAAGCTGAAGAATGATGAGTTTCTTCATTGACCTATTGTCTTCGTCCACCTAACGCCTCTGCAACTGAGCTGCGGGCGACTTCTCACCGCAGCACCTACGGTCAATGAACGATGCTGGACGCCTGTTTGGCGCACAAACGAAAATTCCTTCAAGACGGGCGCGCCCGCCAGCTCCAGTTGCGGGTTAGACGGCTGCATTGCGGCGCCATTCGAGCGCACGAGGGGCCTTGAATCGACAACCAGATGTGATGCATCTGCACCGCGGCCTACCAGACATTGATGTCACCCACGTTCTGCAGTGAGTCGAAGGGAGTAATGGGAATTCGGCGACGCACTGTTTGGTGGCGGATGCTTCGAATGACGATCACGATCTCGTAGTGATCCGGTCGTGGAACTTGCAGCTCAAAGTTACCATCCTCGTTGGTCACGAAATCGGCCGGTAGACTTGAGAGCATCACGCTCGCACCCACCATCGGCTTAGGTGTTGGGGTAAAATCGACCACCCGACCGCGAATGGCAATCACACTGGAGCTTACCGGGCACGTTAGACGCACGGCTTGAACGAAGGTACGGCGGGTCGTGCCGACGTCGTTGGTATAGTAGGCCGTACCGGAGAGTGTGTCCTTATCAAGGGTCAGCCGAAGCTCCACCCCGAACTCCTCCTCCCAGGAGGCAATGACCCTGCCGGGGCGTTGCGCCAAAGTCCAGTAGGCCGGCGTGAACCAGCGAGTGAGCTTGGGGTCGAGATCGAGGTTGAGCTCCGTGATCACGCGAAATGGTGCAGCCCACGCGGGGCGCGCTCGCGGCACGGTATCGAAGCGTACGACGAACGAACCCGGCAATGGACTCGATGGGTGCCGAGACTGAAAGCGCCAACAGCCAGCAATGGCTTGCATGCGATCCATTGCAGAGCGCGGATCTGTAAGTTTGGGCCAATCAGGAGGGCCACAACCCAGTGCTCCAAGAAGAGGCAGAAGGATGACTGGGAAGCGGTATCTAAGAGACCGGAAATGAGATGCCAAAGTGTGATGCTGCCGCCTAACGTCCTCGCCATGAGCTGCAAGGCGCGGCTCGTGATCTCAGCCCTAAGCTACCCGATGGGCCGCGCGTTGCCAGCTCGATGGCGCGGTTAGGCGGCATCAAGGACGGATTGTAGCGTTGAAGCGCTGCGTACCATCTACGGTTGACAGACGAGCGTCATTTCTACGTCGACCTTGGTACCCTTGGTCGCAGCCCCCTTGACCGTCAGTGAGTCGGAGCCGTTGGCTGTTCTGGTGCGGGTCGCCGTTCCGGGCTCGTTGAACTGTGGCTGGTTGGCCCGAACGACGTATGCCGGTGGCGTTCCATGCTGCCCGACCCGGATCCCGACCGACAGGTAGAAGCTGTTGACAGTTGTGCCGCTCTTGAGGGTATCGGCGTCGAAGTTCACCGAGGTAACCGCGATCGTGGTGGTATCGTCCGGAAACATGACCGCGAATGAATTGGAGCGGTGCGGCAATCCGTAATCGGCCAGACCGCACTTCGTGGACGTACCCGAGGCCCGGTAGGTCCCGTTGTAGTCAGAAGCTGGATCGTTCGAGATCTTCACTATCACCACGGTAGGCCGAAGCAGTGTGCTGTCGGGCCTCTGTGCCTTCGCGGGCGCGACCACGCCGGTGAGGGCGGTCAGGCACACCGTCATAAGTCCAAGGATCGATCGGGGCATCACCCCTCCTCGTGTGACTCAAGCCACTGTGATGTCGCGCATATCCGCGGTTCGTACGTCGCCTAACGCCTCTGCAACTCAGCTGCGGGCGACTCGGCGCCAGCCGCACTTCTGGTCAATGAACGATTCACCGAACTCCCAACGCGCACAAGCCAACGACTCCGTTAGAACGAGCGCGCCCGCCAGCTGCAACCGCTTTGTTAGGCAGCTTGATGCCCGGACATTCGTTAACCCTCGGGAGCGCTCGGATGTGACCGGTGAGATCCGCTCTTGCGACCCGCAAACTCAGGAGCGTTGAACACGCACGCGGCGTACCCGAGCACCCGATCGCCTTCCTTTGAGGAGGATGGTGTTGGGGTCCAGCCTTGTTGCAGGCGTGCGTCGAGGAGCTCCTGAGGAGCCGGACGATGAGGCCAGACGGCGACCGCCGTCACGCCACCCACTCATGTGCAATCGAACACCAGCCAGTACCCAGCACCCCACGGCACGATCACGTCGTGCGTATACTCGTCCTGTGTGACGATTTCTTCTACACGAAGCTCCCGCTCAGAGCGACTGGCCCACGCAAGCAGTTGGTGGAGCGTCCCAACACCGTCGAGGTCACTTGCTAGATCCTCGGCGGCTTGCGGTGAGACACCTGGACGGGCGGTTACAGGCAAGGATCCCATGCTATTCCAAGCTGCCTAACGGATCGCGCTTAAGCTGCAGCCCGCGGCGGCCGCAGAGAAGAAGACTTCGCTCCATGATTCAAGCGCTTGGTTAGGCGGCGCCTGTCCACTGGATTCGGGCGTGCTAGGACGGGGCCGTCCAGGTCGCTCGTGGTGTCGGCGAACGGTAGCCCCGCGAGCCGAAAAGAACTACGCAAGGATTAGAACCCATTGGCCAGCACAAGGTCGAACACACCGCGCAGGTACTGGCCTTCTTGTTTCAGACCAATGGCGAGGGATGGCTTGTGTTTGGCCCAAGGATCGCCGCCGATGAACGGGTCGCCCCTAAAGTACAGCTGCGTCGTGAGAGGGATGTGTAAACTCTCCATAACCCGAAAGTGAATGTGGGCAGGTCGGGTCACTCCGGCGTATCTCTCCAACCCCGGGAGATCGGGCGGGATTGGATATCGTCCCGGCATCACCGTCTCGATCTCGTACCTCCCGCGCTTATCGGTTTGCAGCAGGCCTCGCAACCGGAACGCCGTCTGCTCGGTGAAGTTGCCAGGCTGGGTAGTATCGTACGCCCCAGCCTGGTTCGCCTGCCACACCTCAATCAGTGCCCCGGGTAGGGGCGTACGGCAGTCCGAACTGTAAACCGTGCCGCTCACAATCAGCCGCTCGCCGGGCTCGGCAGGACCCGCCAATTTAGATTGGAACGGCGCACCAAATCGATAGAATGGCCCGAGTATGTCGGGCTCTGTGGGCCGACAGCCTTGCGGGGCGCCAGGGGTGGCGTGAGCCGCAGCAGAGCGCTCAGCGAATAAGGCGCCCCCAAGCAGCATGGCACCCTGCTGGAAGAACGACCGCCGGGACACGGCCAGCCTGTCGATCGGGATAAGACGATGGCTCATGGGTAGCTCCTCCCGTTAGCGAGATATGGGAACAGCACCAGCGCTCACCAGCCGCGAGCAAGTCGACACGGGCCAAGGCCAACGTTCGTGGACTTCCGCCGTTACCGCTACACCATCACGACGCTGGGGGCATCAGTGGCGTATTTTGTGTCGCAACTATCAGCCATCGGCCGTCCCTCTTTACCATGACATGCTTCAGTCTATGGCGCATCGACCCGTCGGGCCAGATCCGTGGGAGTCGTCTCGGGAGCTTCTCGAAATTGCGAACCAGGAAATCCGTATCTACAATAGCAGCGTCCGAATGTAACCAACGCAACCGTCTGAGCTGCGACTCTACCGTGCTGCCCATAAATGTCGTGGTAAGAATCTGCGAGTGGTGCTCCGCTATGGCGTCGCGGCCGTCAAACACCGTCCCGAGAATGTTGATAAACTCTCCGTCATCTACATAGTGCGTGGCCCAACCACCGCCATCGTACCGATTCCACGCATCATCCAACCCTCGAATGACGGCCCGAATCGCCCGCTCGTCGTTCCGCATATGCGCCTCTTGGGCGTGCGCACGAACAGGACACGTGAGAACCATACCGAAGATTAGACAGATGCTTCTCGTAGTATGTAGCTGCATCTCCGAACCCCTCGGCTTGAGTCAACTCTGCGTCGGCCGTCTAACGCCTCGGCGGGTCCATGCGCTCGTTAGGTCGCGAGCAACTCGCGTCCACCCTCATGTTCGAAACACGTCCGTGCTCACGTAGCGCAGGCCTGAATCGACAATGATCGTACCCACAGTCGCGCCTGCGCCGAGCCGCTTGGCCACCCGCACCGCCGCCACAATGTTCGCCCCACTCGACGTACCGGCGAAGATGGCTTCTTCGCGCGCAAGCCGCCGAGCCATCGCTTTCGCTTCGTCGGTCGGCACCATGACGGTTTCGTTCACCTCATCCGGTCTCCAGAGCGGGGGGACGAACCCGATACCGATTCCCTCGATCTGGTGAGCGCCGGAAGGTTTTCCAGAGAGCACGGCGGATTCCGCCGGCTCCACTGCCGCGACGTGCAGATGGGGATTGTGACCTCGCAGCGCATGCGCGGCGCCGTGGATCGAATGCGCCGTGCCCACAGCCTGCACAAAGGCATCCAGTCGACCCCCAGCCTGCTCCCACATTTCCTCGCCCAGAGAGTGATAGCCCGCCTCCCCGTCTCGATTGTTCAATTGATCGCAGTACCAGTGCCCTGGCTGGCGACTGATCTCACTGGCCGTCGCGATCATGGTCTTGATCAGCTGCTCGGTGATTCGTTTGTTGTCGCTTAGGACGTCCGTGAGTTCCGCACCGTAGGCGCGCATCGTCAACCGCTTCTCCTCGCTGAACGCATCCGAGAACACGAAGTGTGCCTTGTAGCCGCAGGCCGCACAGATGAGGGCGAGCGAGACGCCGGTCGTTCCGGCCGTGTATTCGACCACCGTACCGCCCGGCGGCAGCCTCCCGTCCGCGGCGGCTCGCTCGACCATGGCCCGAGCCACGCGGTCTTTCATGCTCCCGGTCGGGTTGGCCGACTCGAGCTTCGCGACGACGCGTCCGGAGCCCGGTGGCACGACGCGGCGGAGCTCTACGAGGGGCGTGTTGCCGATTGCGTCAAGAATCT
>JBFGJG010000084.1:0-10056 GCA_041577295.1 Gemmatimonadales bacterium | reverse complement strand
TCCATCAACAAAGAGTTCACCAAGGTGGCCGTAGCACAGCTGTTGGCGCAGGGGAAACTTTCGCTGGATGATCGGTTGATCGAGTATCTCCCCGATTATCCAAACCGTTCTGCAGCGGAGCGCATCACCATCGGCCATTTGGTGGATCACACGTCGGGACTCGGAGATATCTTCTCGGACAAGTTCTTCCGCTCTTCACGGGCGCTCTACCGAACCCCGGGCGATTACTTCGGGCTCTTCGCCAACGAGCCACTACTGTTCGAGCCGGGAACCGGGCGGGAGTACTCGAATGCAGGGTACATCGTATTGGGCGCCGTCATCGAAGTAGTCACTGGGCAGACGTATCACGACTATATCCATCGACACGTGTTCGACCCCGCTGGGATGACGGCGACTGGGTTCTTTCCGCGCGACGGGCTCGAGCCAAACGTCGCCGAGGGGTATACCCGCATGACCCCCGATGGCCGGGGGGACGAGTGGCAGAGCAACATGTTTCGCTTGCCAATCGTCGGGAACGCCGCGGGCAGCGCGCAGTCCACCGTGGAGGACCTGTGGCGCTTCGACACGGCGCTGCGCGAGCACAAGCTGCTACCGCCGGAGTACACCCGGTGGGTTTTTGGCGAGGATCTGCCGTCCGGAGGCGGAGCCCATGACATGAGCCGGTTTGGAGGCGAGTTGGGCATTGCGGGTGGTGGTCCGGGCGTGAGCGCTGTGCTCGAGAGCGATGGCGACTTGGTGGTGGTCGTGCTCTCGAACTACGATCCCCCGACCGCTGAGCGCGTGGGCATCCAACTGTATCGCGCACTGAAAAAACAGTGAGGGTGAGGAGCGAGGGGTAAGGAGTTGACCCCGTGACATGAGGTCGCTCCTTATCCCACACCCCTCACGCTCACTCCTCCCTGAGTACTCCGTACAGACCCCGTATTAGGTTAGAGGCTCGACCCAGCAGGTGAGCCGCCCATCGTGACCGATCTGCTGCACAAAAGCCACCGAGATGTACGAGCTTTTGATTGCGGCAAGGGGGGACGGGGACGAGATTGTGCAGCCCTTGGTCCAACGCGCGAAGCAAGCGGTCCACGCGCTGAACGGCCAGACGACCACATCCACAGGATGATTCCCTTTTTAGATACGAGGAGTTGCGATGCGTTGGCGTTCCGGTAGACGAAGTTCACGTGTCGATGATCGACGGGGGCGACGCGTAGCACGGGGTGTCGGCATTGGCGGGGGAGGGGCCATTCTGCTGTTCCTCGTTGTGATGCTGCTTGGCGGCGATCCGTCGGCGCTATTAAACCTGCTCGGGCAAGCGCAGGCGTCTGGCGCGAGTCAGCCGGGACCCCCAGCCGGCAACGACGAGGCCAGCGAGTTCGTGCGGGTAGTGCTAGGGTACACCGAAGACACGTGGGCCGACATTTTCGCTCGAGCTGGCGCGCAGTACGAGCCACCGGTGCTGGTCCTCTACTCTGGCATGACCCAATCGGCATGCGGAATGGGGTCGGCTGCCTCGGGACCCTTCTATTGTCCGGCAGATCGCCGAGTCTACCTCGACCTGAGCTTTTTCAATCAACTTGCGCGCATGGGTGGTGCCGGGGACTTTGCTGCGGCCTACGTGATCGGGCACGAAGTGGCCCATCACGTGCAAAACCTGGTCGGGACGTCCGGACGCGTGCACGAGGCGCAGCAGCGGGCCAGCCGAGCGGACGCCAACCGCCTTTCCGTCATCCTCGAACTGCAAGCGGATTGCTACGCAGGGGTCTGGGCACATCACACCAACCAGCGCCATCAGGTACTCGAGCCTGGGGACGTCGACGAAGGACTCGCAGCAGCAGCCGCGATCGGTGACGATCGTTTACAACAGATGTCGGGGCGCGGGGTGCACCCCGAGTCGTTCACGCACGGTACATCGGAGCAGCGCGTACAATGGCTGCGGACCGGGTTGCAGACGGGGAACGTCGATCGGTGTGACACGTTTGGATGATCAGTGGAGGCAACCTTTCCTCCCGCTGCTGTATCCAACCAGAGGACCCCTTCTTCGGAGAATCGAGTGTCCGCCTTCCTGCACGACCTGAGGCTGGCCGTTCGCGGCCTGAGCCGGCGGCCGCTGTTTGCGATTACGGCGGCCGCGACGGTGGCCATCGGCATCGCCGGTAACACCGCCATCTTCAGTGCCGTCCACGCCGTCCTGCTGCGACCGCTGCCGTACCACGAGCCAGGCCGGCTCGTGACGCTCGACGTCAACGCTCCTACGGGTTTCTACATCTCGCTCTCGATCCCCAACTACGTCGATTGGCAGGCGCGCAACCGCAGCTTCGAGACGTTTGGGGCGTCCGCTGGGTGGGGGATGGTGCTCACCGGGCGCGGCCCTGCCGAAATCGTGGGGATGCGCGTGGTGTTGGGCGAGTTCTTCGAGACGCTGGGCGTGCCGGCGGTGCACGGACGTACCATCGATGGTGCGGCAACCGGCCCGGGAGCGGAACCGGTTGTCGTGCTCGGCTACGCCTTCTGGCAACGGCACTTTGGGGGGAAGGCAGACGTGTTGGGGGAGAGCCTGGTACTGGATGGGCTCCCCTACACGATCGTCGGGGTAATGCCCGAAGGGTTTGGCTATCCATCATCCGAAACAGAGCTCTATGTGCCAATGGGGGTGCTGGCACCCACGCTGCCTTGGGATGAACGAGAGAGTTCGTTCGGGACCCGCGCGATAGCGCGGTTGGCACCCGCGGTGTCCCTCGAACGGGCACGCGAAGACATGCGACGGGTCGGGCGGGAGGTGGAGGAGCTCGAGGGTCAGGCAGTCGCGCAGCCGGAAGTTCGCTGGCTCGCCGATCTGCTCATCGGCGAGGTGCGCGCACAGCTGTGGATTCTCATGGGTGCCGTGGTCCTCGTCCTGCTGGTGGTGTGTGCCAATGTCGGCAACCTGTTGCTGGCGCGGGGGGAAGATCGCCGAAGAGAGGTTGCCGTGCGTACGGCGCTCGGGGCTGGGCGGGTGGTGCTCGTTCGTCAGATCCTGGCGGAGAGTCTCGCTATCGCGCTCTTCGGCGGTGCGCTTGGGGTTGCGCTCGCGTTTCCTGCTCTACGCCTGCTCGTTCCCCTCTTGCCGAGCGAGATTCCCTCCTCCGTCGTCGACGGCATCGAGATCAACGTGCCGGTGTTACTGTTTGCGCTGGCGCTCACGGTCTTCACTGGACTTTTCTTTGGTCTCATCCCCGCTTTGCGAATTTCTCAACACCGCCTGATCGGAGAGTTGCGCGCGGCAGGGCACGGCGATGAGCGCTCGCGGCACCGGTTACGGGCCGCGCTCGTGGTGGCGGAGGTCGCGCTTGCACTGGTATTGCTCATCGGATCCGGGCTCATGGTGCAAAGTCTCAATCATCTTCGGAACGCAAACGTGGGGTTCGACGCCGATGGCGTGCTCACCGCGCGGTTCGCGCTCCCCGACGAGCGCTATCCGGACAAGGAGAGCTGGCGCGCTTTCTATATGGAATTGGTCGAGCGAGTGCAGGCCGTACCCGGTGTCGAGTCGGCTGCGGCAACGCTGCTGCTGCCGTTAACCGACCGCTCCTGGGAGATGCGGATTCTCCCTGAGGGCGTGCCGTTCGTGCGTGACGAGGCACAGTCGGTGCTGTTTGGCATCGTCTCGCCGGAATACTTCCAGACCCTGGGCGTGCCCCTGGTACGGGGTAGGGGATTCACGGATGGGGACCGCGATGGGACGGATCTCGTGGCCATCATCGATGAGACCATGGCGGAGCGCTTCTTTCCCGGTGAAGATCCCATCGGGAAGCGGGTCGCATTCGAGCTGGCGGAAGGTTCGAACTGGGACGATCCGTTTCCGGTTCCCGTCTACCGGACCGTCATTGGCGTTGCCAAGAACGTGCGGCATTACGAGCTCGCCAGCCCTTCACGCATCCAGGTGTACATCCCCTACACGCAGACGACGCAGCGATTCTGGGGAATGGGGCTCTACGTGATCGCGCGAACCTCCTTACCACCGGCCTCGCTGGCCGAACCGATTCGCCAACAGCTCGCTGCGATCGATCCGGACGTGCCGATGTTTCGCGTTGCCCCCATGCAGGAGTACGTCGAATCAGATCTGTCTGGGAATGTGGCCCTGAGCACGCTGATGGCGGTGTTTGGGATCGTGGCGCTGCTGTTGGCGGCCATGGGGATCTTTGCGGTCATTTCGTACTCCGTCATCCAGCGTACCCGAGAGATCGGAATTCGGATGGCACTCGGTGCCGAGGGGACCAAAGTGGTTCGCTGGATTGCTCGCCAAGGGGTAGCGCTCTGCGCAGTTGGTATCGTCATCGGAATCGCGGGAGCGATAGGGCTCTCGCGGCTGCTCACGGCGTTCCTCTATGAGGTCAGTCCCCTCGAACCCGGTATCTACGCGCTGGTCGCTGGCTCATTGCTCGTCGTTTCCGCACTCGCGAGCTACCTGCCCGCCCGCCGTGCCACCCGTGTCGACCCGGTGTCCGTGCTGAAACAACAGTGAACTGCAGTGAGGAATGAGGGGTGAGGGGTCCCGGCCCCTCACTCCCGCCGATTCCGCCAATCCCGCCCGTAGCTTGTACATTGATAGTCATCCTCTTTCTGTCCCCCAATTGATCGGAGCCCCCCGTGACCACGGCCAAGAAAGGCGACACTGTCAAAGTGCACTACACCGGCACCCTCCAGGACGGCACCGTGTTCGATTCCTCAGCCGGGCGTGACCCTCTCGAATTCACCATCGGTGAGGAGCAGGTCATTCTGGGCTTCGAGAGCGCGGTGGTGGGCCTCGGCATCGGAGAACGGAAAGCGATATCGATTGCTCCTGAGGACGGGTACGGTCCACACCATCCCGATCGAGTCTTCACCGTTCATCGATCGCAGTTTCCAGACGATGTGCAGCCACGGCCCGGACTCATGCTACAGGGTCACACGCCGGATGGCACCGTGGATCTCATCGTCGCGGAAGTGAGTGGTGAACAGATCACGCTCGATGCCAACCACCCCTTGGCCGGCAAGCAATTGAATTTCGAGCTCGAGTTAGTGGCCATCATCGACTAACGGGTTGCTGGCGACATCGCCGCTGCCCCTTGTAACCATGGTCATTGCTCTGCTGGCGACGGTTTTGCAGATCGGAGACGTTGACTCCGCCCTGGCCGTCGTGGACGACCCCATTCGCACAGCGGTGGATGTGCTCCATTACGACATACGCGTGCGCATCCCCGACCAGGGGGCGATGATCTCCGCGAGCACGCGGATCCGGTATCATCTTGTGAGCGACACCGGCTCACTGAGGCTCGACTTCGATCCCACACTCGCCATCGACTCGGTGGTGCTCGGGCAGGCGCTCCGTGTCGCGCTGCTCCGTGGCCGGGACTGGGTCCGCACGCAAGACGGCGGACTGGCGGTGCGGCGCTGGGGCCGGTCTGGTGATACGCTGACGGTCACGGTGCATTACCATGGCGAGCCGCGCGACGGCCTGTTCATTCAGCAGAACCGCTACGGCGAGCGCACGGCGTACGCAGACAACTGGCCAAACCGGGCACGTCACTGGTTCCCCGGGGTCGATCATCCGAGTGACAAGGCCGCCGCTGCGTTTCACGTCGAGGTGCCTACGGGCTGGAACGTGGTTGCCAATGGGGTGCTCGAGACCGTCGACTCGCTTACGGATGGTCGAACGGTGTGGTCCTGGCGTGAGCGACGCCCGATCCCGGTGTATACGATGGTCATCGGCGGTGGTCGGCAGGCCGTAACCGAGATCGGCCGGCCGATGGGTATCCCCCACAGCGTGTGGACCTTCCCGCAAGACTCCACGTTTGCCGTCAGCATCCCCTTTGCCCGGGCGAATATGATCCTGGAAACGTTGGCGCGACTGCTTGGCCCTTTCCCGTACGAGAAGCTTGCGCACGTCGAATCGTCGACCCGCTTTGGGGGCATGGAAAACAGCTCGGCGATTTTCTACACGGAACGGCGCTACGTCGACCGCACGATGGGCGAAGCCGTGGTTGTCCACGAAACAGCACACCAGTGGTTCGGCGACGCTGTCACCGAGCTCGATTGGCACCACCTCTGGCTGTCGGAGGGGTTCGCCACGTATCTAACCGCGTTCTTTTACGAGCTCATCGGTGAGGAGGAAACCTTTCGTGAGCGGCTGCGCAACGACAAGCGCCGGTACCTGGAGTCAGACGTTGTCGATCGTCCGGTCATCGACACGACGGAGAAAGAGCTCTTTCGCCTGCTGAATGCCAATAACTATCCAAAAGGAGGGTGGATTCTCCACATGTTGCGTCGCGAGGTGGGCGACTCCGTCTTCGTGCGAGGTCTACGAAGCTTCTACGACACGTTCCGCGACTCTACGGTGCTCACGAGCGATTTCGTCGAGACGATAGAACGTCAGGCTGGCCGCGATCTGGATTGGTTCTTTCGGCAGTGGTTGTTGCAGCCGGGGTATCCGCAACTCGACGTCGCGTGGTCATTCGACTCGGTAGGTTCCGCCGTCGAGTTGATCATCCGGCAAGTGCAACCAGCCTCCTGGGGCCGCTTTCGCGTACTGCTGCCCATCCGGATGGTCTTTCCCGATGGTGGGAGCTTGGAGGTTGCCGTCCCGTTGGAAGGTGGTGACGTCACGGCAACTTACGGCGGACTCCCGAAGAAGCCGACGTCCGTGACCATGGATCCGAACGGCGAGGTGTTGGTCGAGGTGGTCCGGATGCACGAGGTCAGGCAGTAGGACGCTCGTCTTTTACTCAACGCGCTGCAGCCGAAACACCGCCACCGCCATGAGCCCACCGAGAATGGGTCCGGCGAAATACAGCCAGAGGTGGCGAAACGATCCGTTCCCAAGAAGCGACTCCACGAGGATTGGGCCAAAGCCCACTGCGGGGTTGTATGCGCCCCCGGACAAGGGCCCGCCCGCGAACGCCCCGGCGGCGATGGTAAATCCGATGGCGAGGCCGTAGAACGAATTGCCCTCGGTCGCCTTTGTCATCGCGACGTTGAAGATCACGAGGCACAAAGCGACCGTGAACAGCACTTCGACCCCGAGCGCCGACCACGTGCTGACTTCGGGCGCGGGTGCCGGCGCGAACGTGGCACCGAGCAGTCCGAAGACCACGAGGCCCGCCACCGCTGCCCCCACAGCTTGAGCAATCAGATAGGGGACGAAGTCGGCACGTTCCATCTTTCCCAAGAGCAACACCGCCATGCTCACCGCCGGGTTATAATGCGCGCCCGAGATGTGCCACCCCATGTAGACCATGGCCATGAGCGTGCTTCCAATCGCCAGTGGAGCGAACTCCGTAGCGATGACGACCGACAGCCCAATGGTGAGAACGAGAAAGAAGGTACCGATGAATTCTGTCACGTATTTCGCCATGCCGTTCTCCGGATGCGAGGGTTCGAGCGACTGGCGCCCGCTTGCACGAGCGGCGAGAATGTATCACGTCACGTCCTGTGCTTCGAGGAGGAGGTTGACTACCATGTTTTCCGGTACGTTCATACGTTTGGCGCTTGCCGCAGTGCTCGTCCTCTCTGGATCCGTATGGCCCGCTACGACGAACGGGCAAGTCTCCATCGACGATTTTCCCTTTCAAACCGACGAGAAGTTCGATGCGTCATCGATTGCCCCATACCCAGGGCGTCATGACGCGATCTATCGATACATCGATGAACACCTCGATCAGCATTTCGCGAATATTCAACGGTGGCTCCGGCAGCCCTCGGTAAGCGCTCAGAATATCGGGATTCGCGACATGGCCGAGATGGTGAGGGCCGATCTCGCGGGGATGGGTTTTCAAGAGGCGGAACTGGTGCCAACGTCGGGACACCCAGGTGTGTGGGGCTATTATGACGCCGGGGCCGATCGGACGTTGATGGTCTACCTGATGTACGACGTGCAGCCGGTCAATCCGGAGGATTGGGAGTCGCCGCCGTTCGACGCGGCGCTGGTCGACCACGAGTTGGGCAGGATCGTCATGGCTCGTGGCGCAACCAATCAAAAGGGACCGGAGCGCGCCTTCCTGAATGCCCTCGAGTCGATCATCGCGGTGGACGGAAAACCACCCGTGAACTTGATGGTGGTTGCGGAAGGGGAAGAGGAGCTCGGCTCACCACACTACCCGGAGATCATCGACAAGTACGAGTCTCGGCTGCGTACCGCCCACGGTGCATTGTTTCCTTTCAACTCACAGCAGCCCTCGGGTGAGCTGTCGATGTTTTTGGGGGTGAAGGGGATTCTCTACACCGAGATGGAAGTCGTTGGCGGTGCAAAGGGTGGCCCGACAAAGGCGGAGATCCACGGCTCCTACAAAGCGATTGTCGATTCGCCCGTGTGGCGTTTGGTGCACGCGTTGGCCACACTGACATCCGAGGATGGCAACACGATCGCCATTCCCGGCTACTATGATCCGGTACGGCTACCCACACTCGAGGAGCAACGGCTGATCAACGGATTGGCGGACCGGTGGGACGATCGCCAACTGCAATCGGCGCTCAGTGTCGAGCGGTGGATCGACGGCATCACCGGACGCGATGCTATCATGCGCTACCTGTACCATCCGACGCTCAACATCGACGGGATCTGGGGTGGGTACACTGAAGAAGGGGTGAAGACGATTCTTCCACACAAGGCCACGGCCAAGGTCGATTCACGTCTTCCCTACGGCTTGGACCCAGATTCGGCGCTGGGAATGATTCAACGCCACTTACACGCGAGCGGGTTTGACGACATCGTCGTACGGCAGCTATCGGGCTACCCGGCAGCACAAACGAGCATCGATGCCGGGCTAGTCCGCGCCGCGCTCAGTGTGTTTACCAAGTATGGTGTAATCCCGTCGGTCGCACCGCGTCTCGCGGGCAGTGCGCCTTTCTATCAGTTCACCGAGCGGCTCGAGTTGCCGCTCGTGTTCGCGGGGCTCGGTCACGGCGCCGGGGCCCACGCGCCGAACGAATACATGGTGATTCATCCGAAGCCGGGGTCGAAGATCGCCGGCTTGGCGGACATCGAAAAGGCGTATGTGGATCTGCTGTATGCGTTGGCGGGGGAGCGACCGCGGAGCGACTAGCAGTACCGGTCAGGTCTTGACTCGCGCGCAGCCAAGGGCGTCGGAGGTGCACGGCTCGGTGGGCAGCGTCCGAGCGCGGTAGCCGAGGAGACCGTCCTCGTCACGTCGAATGGCCGCGATCACGGCATCGCGAAACCAACGGTACGATGTCATGATGCGGTCATCTGACACGCCCGCATCGAAGGACAGATAGCTGTCCGCGATCATCAGGTCGTCGGTCGCCAGGTAGAAAGTGGCACCGATGATATTGCGGTTGAGATCGTTCACGAATGCGAGCTTCCGGTCATTCGAAGCATCTGCGCGGAACGGACCGACGGTGAAAAAGTTGAGGAGGTGACGCCGGGAATCGATCTGAATCCAGAAGGTGAGCCCGGCTTGCTCCCGCAGCATGAGATCGCCATCCTCGTCGATGCTCGCGTCGACGAAGGCAGCCTGGAACACGCTCTGCAGCCTTTCGATGGTGACTGAGTCCGGACCACCGTTTTGCTGAAACGACACGGCTGCGAGGGGCGCGACCGGGAGGGCGCCAAGTGCAACCAAGATGACCATCCACTTCATGTATCCTCCTCGCGACTACAACAGCGGACGTCGCTGCTGAAACACGAAGATGCAAAAGCAATGCCGTTTTTAGCGGTAACCCTGGCTTCCTGCAAGCATAAGAGCGGCGAAAACGGAAGTTGTTTTCCGGCTGGCGGGTGAAAGCACTGGGGGCCGGCGCGCTGACACTTCCCGGTCACACGGAGGGCGTGCCGTTCTTTGCCTGGAGCCGCTGGATGAGTTGGTCGATCGTCGCGACCGTCTGGAAGTTGTCGAGCGTCACCTCCTGGTCGGGCACTCTGAGATGGAGACGCTCCTCAATGAAGGTGATCAATTGGAGCAATGCCAGCGAATCGATGAGACCTCGCTCGAGGAGGGGTTCTTCCTCACTCAACTGGTCCGCGGCCGAGGCATCGACGACGCGGTCCTGCAGAAAACTCAACAACTCCTGCTTGAACAACATTGGGATTCT
>JBFGJG010000083.1:0-10199 GCA_041577295.1 Gemmatimonadales bacterium | reverse complement strand
CCACCCCTCCTCCCTCCTCCCTCAACCTCCGGTTGCCATTAGTTTCCAAAGACACTGTCATGCTGGCTGTCGCACCCCTCACTCGCCTCTTTGCCGTGTCGTTGGCCGTGTTGCTACTCGCAACGCCGCTGGTGGCGCAGACCATTCGTGGGCAGCGAGTCGACAGCATCACGGGGTCGCCGGTACCGGGTGGATTCGTCGTCTTGATCGACGCGCAGAATGCAATCGTGGAGCGGGGGCTGGTAGGCGCGGGCGGGGAGTTCACCGTTGTGGCACGCGCTCCAGGTTTGTACCGGCTTCGCTCGGAGCGCATCGGCTACCGGGCCTCGGAATCACCTCCCATTGATCTGACGGGTGTCGGGACGATCGACGTCGTCTTTCGCGTCACCCCCATTCCGGTCGAGCTGGCCGCCATCGAGATCCGCGACGAGCGGCGTTGCGACATGCGACCCGCCGAAGACACGACCACCGCCCTCGTCTGGGAAGAGGTGCGCAAGGCCCTCGAAGCCGCCCAGTGGACCGCCCGGCAGAACTACCAGACTCGCATTCTCATCTACGAGCGGGAGATGGATGCATCCCGACGGCGAGTTCGCTCGGAGGCTGTGCGGACACGGGCTGGACCCATGCGACGTAGCCCCTTCAGCAGCTTGCCTGCAGAGAACCTGGCGCAACACGGCTTTGTGGTGGAGCAACGTGGTGAGACGTGGTATTACGCGCCCGACGCCGAGGTGCTGCTCGATGACGCGTTCCTCGACACCCACTGTTTCCACCTCGTGCGTGGGGCCAAAGATCGCGAAGGATTGATCGGGCTTGCGTTCGAGCCGACCCCGGGGCGCAGTGTGGCCGAGGTACGGGGAGTCATTTGGCTGGACCTTCGCTCGGCCGAGTTGCAGGAACTCGAGTACCGCTACACCAACATGCCGTGGCAGATCTCCGATGATCGTGTGGGGGGCACCGTCTGGTTTCTGCAACTGCCTTCCGGCTTATGGATCGTGCGCGAGTGGCAGATCCGAATCCCGCAAATCGCTTATGAACGGCGGCGGGGTGATCCGCTACTCGACGACAGACCCCGCGCCAAGGTCACCGCATTCTATGACACTGGTGGTGAGGTGTTCGAGATTTCCGCGCACCGCGGGGTGCCGGTGTTCAAGGCATCGATGGCACGGATCGCCGGAACGGTCATCGACAGCACGACAGGCGATCCCCTCCCAGGCGCTCGCATCACGCTCGAGGGGACCGACCTCATTACGGTGACCGACGCGCAGGGGGCGTTCACGCTCGAAGCGCCATTCACGGGCGACTACTCGTTTGCCGTCGAGCACCCACGTCTCGACACGATCGGCATTGCGACGCTCTACTACCCCGTCGCGCTCGAGCGCGGCGCCGCCCTGACATTGCGGTTCGGACTACCGCACGCTGACAGCGTTGCAGCGCGGCTCTGCCCCGATACCCCGCCCTCGGTGGGTGATGGAGCACGGTATGGGGCTCGGGTGATCTTTGGCGTGGTCCGAGAGCGCCGTACCGGCAATCCCGTTGCAAAAGCCAAGGTCCATGCGGTGTGGCAACGCATCACGGTTTCACCCACCGCGCTCAACGCCGACGACATCAAAAGCGTCGCGACGGCCGACGGCACTGGGTTCTACGTCATCTGTGGTCTCCCAGTAGGCCGACCGGTGGAGGTATGGACTGAGCAGCCGGGTCTCGCCAGTCAACGCGCGTCGCTCTTGTTCCCGTTGGTGGACGACACGCAGCTGCTCCTTGGCTGGGACAAGCCGGTGGGCCGCCCGTACGACGAGATACACTCCGCGCCGTACCAAGGCTGGCGGCTCGACCTCAACGCCGACCCCACTGCCGCAGGCGATCCGGCGGAGGAAAGCATCGCCCTTTCCGGGATCGTTGTCGACGCGCAGACAGCCGAGCCCATTCCCGAAGTATTGGTGACCGTAAACGGACAGGACACCACGACCACTCAGCAAGATGGCACCTTCGCCGTTCCGTCCCTCGTCTGGAACCGCGGAGTCAACCGCGTCCACTTCCGCCGTCTGGGCTTTCAACCGATCGCCTACGATGTCGAGGTAGGACGTGAAGATGCCGCGGTCGTGCTCAACGTTCCGCTTGCGCAGATGCCGATCAACATGGAAGAGATCGTCGTGGAGGGCGAGTCCGTCGCCATACCATCCTACTTGAGAGGTTTCTACGAACGTCGCAGCAAGGGCGCCGGCACGTATCTCACCCAGGAGGACATCCAGAGCCGCATGGCGACGCGATTGATCGATCTCCTGCGCACCCTTCCGGGTATCGACCTCACCGGTCGGCGACAGGACATCCTGTTCTTTCGACGAGCAAACCCCAACTGCAAAACCGAGTTGAAACCGCCGATGATCATTCTCGACGGGCTCCCGCTGGGCGGGGCGGTGCCCGGCGAGGAGGTCACCTCGTTAATCGAGACAATCGATCCGTACGACCTCGTCGGTATCGAGGTCTACCAGGGTCCATCCGAGGTGCCCGCACAGTTCAACCGCTTGAATGCCGAATGTGGTTTGATCGTGATCTGGACGAATATCGGCTGAACTCGCAGGACCGGTGAGGAGAGCCGCTCCCCACCCATCCGCCTACTCCCTACTCACCACTCACTCCTCACCGTCCTTCTCCCAGGTCGCCGTGAGGGCGCGGATGAAGTTGGCACCGAGAACAGCTCGGATCATGTCGTCGCTGTACTTCCGCCTGATGAATCCTTCGGTGAGATCGTACATGCGTTTGGGGTGGGCGACCGCATCGATGTCGATCTTGTCACGAAAGCCGTAGGACCCCTTGTAGCCCGCTCGGAGACGTTCGTTCTCCTCAGCGGGCATGTCGTCATAGCCATAGAGATCGATGTCGCTTCCGATACCTACGTGTTCCACGCCGACGAGGTTGGCAACATGATCGTAATGATTCAACATGTCGTCGAGCGAAGTCGGCTCGTCGCTCTTAACGAACATGCGGACACCCGTAATGCCCATGACGCCCCCGGTTCTCGCCATACGCCGAATCGCTTCATCGGTCTTACAGCGTGGATGCCCCGGCACCAAGGAGCGGCAATTCGAGTGCGTGATCAGGACGGGTTTAGTGGACGCGTCAAATGCATCGAGCGTGGTTTGATCTCCGCAGTGGGAGACATCCACCGCCATTCCTACCGCGTTCATCCGCGCGACGATCTGGACGCCAAAGTCACTCAGCCCGCCGTCGGTGCGCTCGGTTGACCCGTTTCCGATCAGGTTGCGCGCGTTGTAGGTGAGCTGGGAAAGGCGCTGACCGAAACTGTGGAACAGATCGACGTCGTCCACTGTCCGGAAGTGTTCCGAGTTTTGCACACCGAGCACGATGCCGACGCGACCACTCGACTTGGCACGGCCGAAATCGTCCGCGCTGTCAATGCGGACGAACTCATCACGGCTGGCCATCAACCCATTCAGTCCGTGAAGAAATGCCGTGACATCCTCATTCGCATTCGGCCCGCCAATCCCCAGAGCAGGATGGATGGCCGTGATCCCGGACTCCTGCCACCGCCGGGCTTCCTCATCCGGGTAGACGTCCGGATTTGCCAGCCACTCTCGGCCGGCCGGAAAATTCAGCGTCAACGGCGCTAGCATGTCGACGACCAGAGACTCTTCGATGAGGCGTATCGCCCGAGCCGAATACTCCTGCTCCGATCCTGGGAACAGCCGGAAGCGGCTCAGATTGACGTACGGAGCCCACATCGCCCCCAGCACACCCGCAAACGCCGTCTGAATCGCCTTTCGCCTCGAAACGGTCATGCTCCTATGCCCTCCCTTTCTGACATTCGATCCTCTTGGCTTCTCGTCGTTCTACCTTCCGACCGGCCGGCCGCCTACGCCCACACCTGCCCCAACACTCTCATCACATTCCCACCCATCGCCTTTACGATCTCATCGTCAGAGTACCCGTGCTTCACCAACCAGCGAACGATGTTCTTGGAGCCCTCCGTTGGATTCTCCAAGCCTTGCACGTACTCGACTTCATCAAACGGCGGGTTGGATGGTCCACCGGCAGACGCGGCACGACCCGACCGTGATTCCTTGATCGAGAGCGCGGCCGAATACACGCGGTGCAATCCCACGTGATCGCCGTACACCGTGTCCGGGCCAAATCCCACGTGATCGATACCCACCAGATTCTTGATGTACTCGAAGTGTGCCATCACGCAGTCGATCGAATGTGTGGTGTCTTCTCGGGTGAGCGTCGTATGGGGCGCCGCTTCGACCCCAATCACCCCGCCCTTTCGCGCACAGGCTTCGAGAACGTCGTCGGGAGCGAGTCGGTTCGAATTCCACAGCGCTCGAGCGCCGATGTGGCTCAGGACGATGGGTCGGTCACTCGCTTCTATCACATCGAGCGTCGTTTGATCACCACAGTGCGAGCAGTCGATGAGCATGCCCAAGCGGTTCATCCGCTCTACCGCTCGCCGCCCGAGGACGGTGAGCCCGCCATCGTGGGGCTCGCGTAGCCCGGAGCCCAGGGCATTTGCCTCACTATACGTCACACCGAGGGCGCGAACGCCGAAACCATAAAGGATATCGATCCGATCGATCTCGTTCTCGATCATGGCAGCGCCTTCGATCGACGCGATCCACGCCACGCGCCCCTGCTCGTGTGCTTGGCGAATGTCCTCGAGCTTCGTGCAATGGACCACGAAGTCCTGGTGGGCGAGATCGCACAATCGCATCCCGAGATCGTGGAGCACCTCGGTCCACTTCCATCCGCCACGCGATTCGATGTTCAGGATCCCGTCCATCAGGTTGTCGAAGACCGCGTCCCAGTGTGACTCGGCCAGACCCCGGAACGCCGTGGCCATGCGACCCTCCCGTGTGTACTCGGGTGACTCGCGAATATCTGCCGGGAAGATCCCCAAGTGCTCGTGGAGCGAGATCATGATGTGGTCACGAATCAACCGCTCGACACGGGAGGTCTCCTCCGCAGTCAGCTGGATCAGCGATGGAGGCACCCGATTGACTTCCGGTGCGAGCTCGAATGCTCGATAATCGCGGCCCTTGGCCAAGTATGAGAAGGAATGGTAGGTGCTGCCGAGCTTGGTGAGACTCATGGGGATCCCCAGTGAAAACCGGTCGGGGATTATGATAGGGCTCGAACAGAGACGGCAGAAGAGGCGGGAGCGGCGGGGGGGAGGCGGCGGAGGGTTTCCCCCCGCAACGCTGCGAAACACTCGCGCATCTACTCCCGTAGTACCCCCAGATACTCCTCGTACGCGGAGGCTGCCCCATGCGCCCACTCGGGTGGCTACGCCGCTCGTCTCCGTCCCGGCTCCTCGTCGTCGGGCTGGTCTTCCTCGTCACGATGGCCCCAACCGTTATCGTGATCGAAGCCCTCGTGCGTGCCCGTCTGACCGACCAGATGTTTCGTCCGCCCACCCGCTACCTCGCGCGGCCCACGGTTCTCTATCCGGGGATGCGGGTCGATGGGAAACGGTTCGAGGGACAACTCCAGCGACTGGGCTATCGTCAGACACGTCGTGCCGTTCGGATCGGTGAGTATTCTCGGCGTTCGGGATCGTGGACCGTTGGACGTCGCAGCTTCCGTCACGGCGACGGGCTCGAGCCAGCCCAGGTAGTGACTCTACGGCTCGATTACGATGCCAGGATCCGCAGTCTCCGTGACCCGCGCAACCGCTCACTCCGCTTCGTTGCTCTGGAGCCGGAGATCCTGTGGACCTACGCAGGCAAGGATGCCGTCGACCGGGTTCCCGTTGCGCTGAATGAGATGCCTGACGAAGTCATCCGTGCCGTCCTTACCATTGAAGATCAGCGGTTTTTCGAGCACAAGGGCGTGGATCTGAGGCGGGTTGCGGGAGCATTGATTGCGAACATTCGCGCCGGTCGCGTCACCCAGGGTGCGAGTACGGTCACCCAGCAGCTCGCCAAGAACCTCTTCCTGTCGCCGCGGCGCACGCCGCTCCGTAAGGCTCGTGAGCTCGCGATGGCACTTACACTCGAACGTCGCCACACCAAGGAGGAGATCCTCGAGGCGTATCTCAACCACGTCTACCTCGGTCAGGACGGGGTGCTCGCCATTCGTGGCTTCGGTCGCGCGGCGCAGTTCTACTTCGCCAAGGATGTCACCCAGCTTGGGCTTTCCGAAGCCGCGTTGCTCGCGGGAATCATCCGTGGACCGAGTATGTACGCACCCTTCCGGCACCCCGAGCGAGCGCAAGAGCGGCGAGCACTGGTGCTGAACCTCATGGAACAGCGTGACGTCATCTCGAGGGAGGATCACGACAGGGCCACGGCGGCGGGCTTGGGGCTCGTGCCTGGTGCACAGCGTGTCCGCACGGGCCGGTACTTCGTGGATTACGTCACACGTGATCTCACTGATGCTCACGGGAAGAAAGCCTTGGATCAGGGTCTCAGCGTCTTCACAACGCTCGACGTTGACCTCCAGCTGCTGGCCGAGTCTGCGGTTCGCGATGGCCTCACCAGGCTCGAACGCGCACACTCACGTCTGCGGACTCAGAATGAACCGCTCCAGGCGGCACTCGTCGCTCTCGATCCCCGCACTGGCGAGATCCTCGCAATGACCGGAGGGCGCGACTACGGCACGTCGCAGTTCAATCGGGCCGTGTACGCACGTCGCCAACCCGGCAGCGCCTTCAAGCCCATCGTCGCACTGACGGCACTCGCCCGTGGTGGCCGGTATACGCTTGCGACACAGCTCGAGGACAATCCACTCAGAGTCGAGACACCGGCAGGGCTGTGGCAGCCTACGAACTACGATGGCCGCTTTCGTGGCAAAGTCACCATGCGTGAAGCCCTCGAGCGATCGCTCAATGTCCCGTTCGCGCGTCTCGGCATCGATATCGGACCCGAGCACATCGTGGAGACGGCGCAGCGGCTCGGAATCACCGGTCCGCTGAGTCCCGTGCCGAGTCTTGCCCTGGGCGCGGGGGAGGTGACGCCACTCGAGTTGACGCGGGCGTACGGAATGTTCGCCGCGGAGGGGTACCTCGCGCGCCCGCACGCCACGCTGCGCGTGGTGGACACCGACGGTGAGGAGCTCAGCCGATTCGAGTTTCGTGGCGAGCGGTTGTACGGAGCCGCCGAGGCCTACCTCATCACGTCTGCCTTGCAGGGGGCCGTCCAACGTGGAACGGGGCGCGCGCTGTCCAGCTTCGGGTACCGTGGACCTGTCGCGGCAAAATCCGGGACGACCAACGACTTCCGCGATGCCTGGTTCATGGGATACACCCCAACCCTGGTGGTGGGTGTTTGGGTGGGGTTCGACGATGGAAGACCACTCGGTCTCCCCGGATCGGGCGCAGCCTTGCCAATCTTTGCGCGTTTCTTGGTGGGCGCCGTCGGTACACGCGGTGACCTCGATTTCCAGATCCCGTCCGGCATCGAGGTGGTCGAAGTGGACCATGACACCGGCCTCCGAGCCGGCCCCGGCTGTCGCGGTGAGCCCGAGGTCTTTATCAGGGGCACCGCGCCAGAGGAGAGTTGTTCGCCATACTGGGCGTCCGACCGCCGCTACCGGAGCAACCGAGACCGCACCGGCCGCGAGCTCGCGCATCTGTTGGAGGAGCTGCTCCGGCGGTTGGGGCGGAATTGACTGAGAGGGGCCGGGATTGGCAGCCCGCCTGAAAAGCTTGGCTTGGCGGTTTGAAGGACCGCTTGGGGTCCCGCCAATCCCCGCCAAATGTGACCAACTCCCCATCGCGAGTTTGCCCCGTCTCGTATCTTGGCGGGTATGTATGTCCCTGACTGTGTGACCCCGGCGCCCCAGAGGACGGTCTGAGCTCCCGCCGTCGCACGCCGTTGCAGCTCGTCCGCGCGCTCAGCTTGGACGGCATCAAAGGGAGGATCGTCGTCTTTGCGGTGCTGGCGGCGCTGGTTCCCACGATGATGACGGCGATGATCGCCTACGCCAACAACAAGCGTGCGCTCACCAATCAGATCACCGAGACGCTTCAAACCACCAGCTCCCAGACGGCGCGGGAGTTGGCGCTGTGGTTTGACGATCGTCTCCGCGATCTTCGCGTCTTCGCCAGTTCGTACGAAGTCACAGAGAATGTCGAGACGATGAGCGCCCGGCGCGGTGACACGACGCTCGTACGCGCTTCGCGGCTACGCCTCACCAACTATTTGGCTGTACTGGAAGAGCAGTTCCCCGACTACTCCGAACTCGCCGTGCTCGACGACGATCATCGTCTGCTGACGGCTAGCGGTGACGGCGGGACGTCGCTGCTCCAAGCGATTGACTGGCTCACGTCCGTGCGAGGCGAAGCGTTTGTGGTGGGTGGGACGTTCACCGACGAGGAAAGAGGCCAGGTGCTACGCGTGGCCGTTCCCGTGCGCGCAACCGATGGTCGTTTCCTCGGTGCACTCGCGGCGCAGCTCAACCTCGGCGCCGCACGCGCAATCATGAGCAATTTTGCCCCAGATGACGCGGGTCGGTTGCACCTCACCGACGCGAGGGGCACCACGCTGCTCAGCTCGGCTTCCCGCATCGGCGGCGCGGCTGACGCCGCGCTGGGCGACGGGGCCATACGCGCGGTGCGCGAGGGACGTACCGGACCGGTACGCTACGTTGACGCCGCCGGCGACGAGATCCTGGGTGCCATCCGCTGGTTGCCGCAACTGAATTGGGTCGTGATTGCCGAGGTGCTCGAGTCACGGGCGTTCGCGCAGGTCGCTCGCCTGCGTAATCTCACCGTGTTTGTCGTCACGCTTCTCCTATTCGCCGTCGGATTCATCGCCTACCGGCTGGCACTCTTGATCGTTCGTCCACTGGACCGGCTCACTAAGGGCGCAGCCGAGGTCGCACGGGGGGATCTCGCAGTGGATCTCCCAGTAGTTGGCGGGGGTGAGGTGGGGTATCTGACATCAGTCTTCAACAACATGGTGTCGCGCCTCAGAGAGGGCCATCAGAAGCTCGACGCCATCAACGAAACGCTTCGCCTCAAGAACGAGGAGCTCGAGCGGCTCTCGATCATCGATGGACTCACCGGTCTCGTGAATCGCCGGCATTTGATGGATACACTAGACCACGAGGCACGGCGTACTCGGCGTTCGAAGCACTCGTTCTCGATCCTGATGGTCGATGTGGATCACTTCAAAGAGCTCAATGACACCTACGGCCATCAGTTCGGTGACGAGGTGCTGGTGCGGATCTCGTCGATCCTCACCCACACTGTGCGTGAGGTGGATACCGCGGGTCGCTACGGGGGCGAGGAGTTTGTTCTGCTTCTGCCCGATACCGACGCCAGTGGGGCGCAACACGCCGCGGAACGCATTCGTGAGTGTCTCGCGCGAGGGTCGATCAGCGTGCGCGGGCAGGAGATCTCGGTCACCGTGAGCATCGGCGTCGCGGAGTTTCCCCGCGACGGAGAGACGGCGGGGACGCTACTGGCCGCGGCCGACGGAGCGCTGTATGACGCGAAGCGCAATGGGAGGAACCAAGTGAGTCACAGGGGCCGGAGAATTGGGGTGATTACTAGTGAGTAGTGAGTTGGGAACTGCCTCTTCTGCCGCTCCTGCCTCCTGCCTCTCCTGTCGTTTCTAACTACCACTCGGTCTGCTTCGAACCAGCGAATAGAAAATCCATCCTTCCCGGCCGTCGTCGAAACGCACGAGAATCCATTCGTCTTTGTGCGCACGGCCTGTCAGAGGCGTACCGCCACTCACCGTGTACAGGATCTCGAAGGTGAGTCCGGGCCCCGACCGCACATTGCTCCGCGTGATCGTTTCGATGCCCAGGGGTATCGTGAACGACTCCTCGCCCTGCGTAGGAGCGCGTGCGGCCTCCGGAGAGGGATTCGCGTCGGCCGATCGTGCTAGCGTCTTCGCTTGGGTGGCGAGATAGAGGGCACCACCGTAGTTCTGCCGGTCGAACTCTGCGGTACTCATATCCACCAGCCGAGTGGCCTGATCGACTTGTGCCGAGGTGTCCGGGAGCAAAGCCTGCAATGCCTGAACGGCGACCTTGGCCTCGGCCAGCGCCGATGCCGCGTCGGCCCGGTTCGCGACCGTCTGCAACTTAGCCATCGTACGAACGACCTCTTGAATGGCGGCGTCCCGCTGTCGACTCAGCTCGTCGATGAGCGCTTCTCGCTCGAGCAGCGCAATGCTGAGCCGGCTCACGCGTCGTTCGAGATCGGGGTTTGGCGCCACCTCGCGCTCGACCGT
>JBFGJG010000082.1:0-10338 GCA_041577295.1 Gemmatimonadales bacterium | reverse complement strand
TCGTGGGCCGGCGTCGGTTGGCAGCAGTCCCCTGACCGACGGCGTGAGCGCCAGCGCGGCGACCGCCGCGACACCGCCCAGCGCCGAAGCGGGATGGCGTCTGGCCCACAGCCCGAACGGGATGGCGAGAGCAAGACCCAGTCCCGGCCAGCCGCCGCTCGAGCCTCATCGAGCGGTGACTCAGCGCCCAGTCCGTTGAAGGTCACGTCAGCGACCGACGACCGCCGCCCCGGGATGAACAGCTGGGCCAGCTCCACTGCCGCGGAGAGCGCTGCTCCGGCCGCCAACGCGCCAAACACCCGCCCAGCCCAGGAGTCCGAGACTCACGCCCACCGGAGCGAAGAGCACCATGTTGGCGAGTGTATCTGCGAGCTCATGATCGCCACACAACACGCACCACAAGGTCCACTTGTCGATCGGGTCCCCGCCGGGAAAAGGGTCGCGAAGCAGATCGACTCCAGCGCGCTGGCGGCCAGTACGTACCCGAAGCGGCGGCGCGAGCCGCGATTAGAGCCAGAGCTAGGCATGACGCGGCAGCGACGGAACCTGACCGGGAGTGGAGACAGTAATGGCTGGGGTCGTCACTGTCGCGGGGATGTTGCCCCGACTTTTGCTGTCGTCACTGTTGCATCACAGCAACATCCCGAGTCGCTCAAACCCGCCCAACCTGCCGAGCCCGAGCTGGTAGATCAAAGCTAACCGATTGACAGTTAAAAACCTGTCACGGAGAATCAGGTTGTCGCGGGTTTGCATCACCCTTCGCGTTACCCAACCCCGCCAGAAAGGGCTCGCGGCAACAGTACAGTGCGACGATCGATTGGAGAAACGAGCTGACGGCCGCATCGCCGGCTTGGACCCGACTACAACAAAGAGGGGGTGGCTTCGCTCAAGCGTCATAACCCCCAAACACTCGCCAATTGGCTAACGCCGTTGCCAAACGGACCGGGCTAAAACGTCCACCACACCCTAACTGCCGTTGTCGACTCGTTATCCGGTTGGGGGAACTTGGTGCCCGTTTTGCAGGTGGCTGGATGAAGACACACATTGAGTGCCTGGCGAATAGCGGAAGCGAGGTTCCAAGGGCGCCAAGTGTTCCGGCGCTAGGGGCCTGGCCGCTGTCGAGCCGCCTCTGGCTAGCGTAGGTGCTGTTCTGTTGGAACGCGATCGGCGCGGTTGCTCATAGCAAGGATAGGGGGTTCGGCGAGCCATGAAAATGAAATTGGTTATCCTGGCAGGCGGCTTTGGGTCGCGGCTGGCGGAAGAAACCTCGCTACGGCCGAAACCGATGGTTGAGATTGGTGGAAAGCCCATTCTGTGGCACATCATGAACATTTATGCTAGCCATGGTATCGAGGAGTTCATCATCGCGCTGGGCTACAAGGGCGAGGTGGTCAAAGAATATTTCCTGAACTTCTACGCGCTGAACAATGACATTACGATTGACCTTACAACCGGTGATACCACCGTCCACGACGGGAAGCAGCCGAAGTGGAGAGTGCATTTGGTCGATACGGGTTTGCACACTCAGACCGGTGGTCGATTGAAGCGTCTGGAGAAGTGGTTGGGCGCGGACGAATCATTCTTGTTCACGTACGGTGATGGCCTGGCGGATCTGGATGTGAAAGGGCTGGTCGAATTTCACTGCGCCCACCGGAAGCTTGCCACGGTGACAACGGTTCGTTCACCCGCGCGGTTTGGGCGGATCGCCTTTGCCGGTGAGCAGGTGGTCGAGTTTTACGAAAAGCCGGAGACCAGCGAAGGCTGGATAAACGGTGGCTTTTTTGTCCTGCACAGGGATGCGATCGGGTACATCGATGGTGACCATACGGTCTGGGAGCGGGATCCCGTGCAACGCCTGGCGGCTGACGGGCAGCTAGTCGGCTACCGGCACAATGGCTTCTGGTCGTGCATGGATACTTTGAAGGAGAAGAACATGCTGGAGGATCTGTGGTCGGAGGGAAGGGCGCCGTGGAAGATTTGGGGCTAACTTGGCGAAGATGTCTACGGGGGAAGGATATGGGCGATGAAAGTGCTCGTCACCGGCCATAACGGCTACATCGGCAAGGTACTCACTCGAATTCTCCGCGACGACGGTCACGAAGTATTTGGCTTCGACAGTGACCTCTTCGATGAATGTGATTTCGGTGCGGTCGATGAGTCGATTCGAGAATCTCGTTGCGACATCCGCGACGTTGAGGTCCGTGACTTGGACGGCTTCGAGGCCGTGGTCCACCTAGCAGGCCTTTCGAACGACCCGCTAGGTAATCTTGACCCGAGTCTCACGTATGCGATCAATCACGCAGCTTCTGTCAGACTCGCCGGGTTGGCCAAGCAGGCCGGCGTGTCGCGCTTTGTGTTCTCCTCGTCATGCAGTAATTACGGACAGGCCGGTGACGAGTTGGTGGACGAGACAGCTTCGTTGAGTCCCGTCACGCCTTACGGTGAGTCCAAGGTCCGAGTCGAACACGATGTGGCGCGCCTAGCCGATTCGGACTTCAGTCCGACGTTCCTGCGGAATGCCACCGCCTATGGTCTCTCGCAGCGACTGCGCCTCGACCTGGTGCTCAACAACTTGGTTGCGGCGGCGGTGACGACCGGGGTCGTGCGTTTGCAGAGCGACGGATCGCCATGGCGCCCGCTCGTGCACGTCGAGGATATTGCGCGGGCGTTTGCGGCAGTGTTGAAGGCTCCCCGGGCTTCCATCCACAACGAGGCCTTCAACGTGGGACATTCACACGAGAACTATCGCATTCGTGAACTGGCCGAGATCGTCGCCGCCACCGTGAGTGGCTCGCGGATCGAGTACGCGGAAGGGGCCGGTCCGGATGTGCGCTGCTATCGGGTGACCTGTAACAAGCTCGCAGAGAGGTTGCCTGACTTGCAGCTCAGATGGGATGTGCGAAAGGGTGCCCAAGAGCTGTACGGAGCGTTCATGCAAACACCGTTGGCGGCGGTGGACTTCGAGGGCGAGCGGTTCATGCGACTCCGCCGAATCAAGAGCCTGCTGGCCGCCGGACGTATCGATCGACATTTGCGCTGGCGGGGGAGCGGAGTCGCGGCGTGAACGGGCGTCTGGGCCGCGGCGCGAAACGCAGTTCGAATGCACTCGACGATTCGGCGGGTGATGCCACGTCGACGCACCACGACACGCGAGTCGAAGGTCCGACGGCGCGGTCATCGCCGCGCTGTCGCTGTTGCGGAGCCCCCCTCGTGGATGTGTTCATCGACCTGGGGATGTCGCCACTCGCCAACTCATATCTGAGCCGAGCAGAGCTACGGCAGCCGGAGCGCTTCTACCCGCTGGTCGCCTACGTCTGCGATGAGTGCTACCTGGTTCAGCTGGACGAGCACGCTCACCCTGACGAGATCTTCTCTCATTACGCGTACTTCTCGTCTTACTCAGACAGCTGGGTCCGGCACGCCGAAGATTATGTGGAGACCGCCGTCGGCCGGTGGAATCTTGGTGCGACGTCACTGGTGGTCGAAATTGCAAGCAATGATGGATATCTACTGCAATTTTTCGTACGGCGTGGCATTCCCGTGTTGGGGATCGAACCCGCGGCGAATTGCGCGCAGGCCGCGGAAAAGAAGGGGATTCGCACGCTGGTACGGTTTTTCGACGATGCGCTGGCCCGTGAGTTTGTAACGGCAGGGACACAGGCGGATCTCATCGTTGGTAATAACGTGCTCGCACACGTGCCGGCGCTCAATGATTTCGTTCGAGGATTGAAGCGTCTCCTCCGTCCCGGCGGAGTCATCACGATGGAGTTCCCCCATCTAATGCGCCTCATCGAGGAGAATCAGTTCGATACGATCTATCACGAGCACTTCTCCTATTTTTCGCTGCATACGGTAACAAGAGTTTTCGAGAACCAAGGGCTATTCGTCTTCGATGTAGACGAGCTGCCGACTCACGGCGGCTCGCTTCGTATCTACGTCGGGCACGAGCCACCGTCGAGACGGCCATTCACGTCGCAGGTTGAGGAGCTGCTGGCCAGGGAGGATCGCGCGGGATTGCGGGATCGGGCCCGATACCGTGAGTTCGCTTCGGGTATACACGCCATAAAGCGGGAGCTGCTGCGATTTCTGCTCGCGGCTGCCGAGGAAGGAAGCCGGGTGGTTGGCTACGGGGCGCCGGCGAAGGGGAATACACTGCTCAACTACTGCGGGATCGGGAGGGACCTCGTGCAATTCACGGTCGATCGAAGTCCGCACAAGCAAGGGTGTTTCCTTCCTGGTACCCATATCCCCATTCTCGCTCCGGAGGCGCTCCGGGAGGCGCGGCCCGAGTACGTCCTGCTCCTCCCTTGGAATCTCGAGCGGGAGATCGTTGGGCAGCTGTCTTACGTCCGCGAGTGGGGTGGTAGGTTCGTCATACCGATTCCACACCTCAGGGTGTACCCGTGATTTTCCGTGAGACCAGGCTCGGGGGGGCGTTCATCATCGATCCCGAGCGGATCGAGGACGAACGTGGATTCTTCGCGCGAACGTGGTGCGCTCGGGAGTTTGCTACCCATGGACTCAACACTAGGCTTGTACAGTGCAATGCGTCTTTCAATCGGTTGAAGGGAACGTTGAGGGGCTTGCACTATCAAGCGGCGCCGCATGCCGAAGCCAAGCTAGTGCGTTGTACGCGCGGGGCGGTTGCTGATGTGATCATCGATCTGCGAAGGGGGTCACCGACCTTTACGGAGCATCTTTGCGAGATTCTGACCGCGGGCGCCGGGCGAATGATCTACGTACCGGAAGGCTTTGCCCACGGATTTCTCACGATGGAAGACGCGTGTGAAGTGTCGTATCTGATGACCGAGTTTTACGAGCCTGACGCGGCTCGCGGCGTGAGGTGGAACGATCCGGCCTTCGGCATCGCTTGGCCCGGTGAGGTGCGGATCATCTCGGCAAGGGACGAGAGCTATCCCGATTTCGCCACAGTCGAATGACGGTGTTTCAGAGACCGGTTCCGATGGATTCGCAGGACATCGGCGATCAGATGCATGCATTCATATCCGATCTGTATCCCATCTGTCGCAGCATTACGGGGAATGGCTTGCGGGAGACGCTGCGACGGGTTGCGGAGCTTCTCCCCGGCTTGGTTATTGGCGAGGTGCCGTCGGGCACCCGGGTCTACGACTGGACCGTGCCGAAGGAATGGAACATCCGTGATGCTTATGTCAAGAACTCACGCGATGAACGCATCATCGACTTCCGAAAGTCGAATCTGCACGTGGTGGGCTACAGCGTTCCCGTGAGAGCAACGATGAAGCTGACGGATTTGTTGCCTCACCTTCACTCGTTGCCGGATCGACCGGACTGGATACCCTACAAGACATCGTACTACGAGGAGGCATGGGGATTCTGTTTGGCCCACAGTCAGCTGACGCGGCTTCCTGAGGACGAATACGATGTATGCATCGATGCGGAATTGAAAAACGGTCATCTCAGTTATGGGGAGCTGTGTCTGCCGGGTGCGGGACGGAACGAGGTGTTGATTTCGTGTCACTGCTGCCATCCGTCATTATGCAATGACAATCTGTCAGGGGTCGCGGTTGCAACGTTCCTTGCACGGGAACTGAGTGACTTACCCTTGCGCCACTCGTATCGGTTCCTCTTCATACCTGGAACGATCGGCTCTATCGCGTGGCTGTCGATGAATGAGTCGATCGTGAGTCGAATCAAGCATGGGTTGGTTGTGACCTGTGTGGGTGATTCCGGTGTGATGACGTATAAGCGAAGCCGGCGTGGCGATGCGGAGATCGACCGGACCGTGGAACATGTCCTACGGCACTCAGGAGAGCCATTTGAGGTGGAGGACTTTGCACCCTACGGCTACGACGAGCGGCAATATTGTTCTCCTGGCTTCGATCTCCCGGTCGGCAGCCTCCGGCGCACGCCCCATGGACGGTTTCCCGAGTACCACACGTCGGGCGACGATCTGGCGTTTGTGCGGCCAGAGCATCTAGCGGACTCGCTCAGCAAATACCTCGCGGTCATCCATGTGTTGGAGCACAATGTTAGTTACGTCAGCCGGAACCAGAAGTGTGAACCGCAGTTGGGGCGGCGGGGCCTCTATCAGTCGATGGCGGAACCGCCGCAAGGGGCTCCAGATCCAATGGCGATGTTGTGGGTGCTGAATCTGTCCGACGGCCGGCATAGCTTGTTGGACATCGCCGATCGAGCAGGCATTGAGTTCGGGGTGATCAAACGCGCCGCCGACGCGCTGTTGACAAGTGAGCTGCTAAAGCTAGCGAGCGAATGATCTCGTGAGCGAGCGCCACGTCGCCGAGCCGCGCGCCCCAGTCTGGGTTGCCGGGAAGCGAGTGCTAGTAATCGGAGGCAGAGGGTTCATCGGGTCCCATCTGTGCCGGAGACTCGAGGGCACCGGAGCAGACGTGCACGTGATCTCGAGACAGCCAGCTCGCAATCAGAGCGATGGAAAGCAGTGGTGGCAGGCGGATGCTACGGATGCCCATGCATTGCGGGGTGTCGTGGATGCAAGCTCGCCAGATGTCATCTATCACCTTGCGAGCTATGTCATAGGTGCCAGGACGCTTGAGGCCGTCGAGCCCACGTTTCGAAACAACCTCCTGAGCACGGTAAACGTGCTCAGTGTCGCGGCGGAAGCGGAAGGGGTCGTTGTGGTGATGACCGGATCACAGGAGGAGCCCGACTTCCAAGATCAGGAGTGCGTGCCATGTTCTCCGTATGCGGCCGCAAAATGGGCCGGTGCGGGCTACGCGAGGATGTTTCATGCGCTGTTCGGACTACGGCTCGTAAATCTTCGCTTGTTCATGGTTTACGGACCCGGACAGCAGGATGTGCGTAAGCTCGTACCTTCGGTGATCTTGTCACTGCTTCGCGGCGAGGTTCCGCAGCTGTCCAGTGGTCGGCGCAGGGTCGACTGGGTCTACGTTAGCGACGTGGTCGAGGCGCTCATCGCGGCCCCTGAAACGCGCGCGGTCGATGGAACGCCGATCGAGGTTGGCTCCGGCCGACTCGTATCCGTTCGAGGTGTCGTGGAGAAGCTAGTCGAGTTGATGGATTCAGTGGTGGAGCCGCGGTTCGGGGCGTTGCCGGATCGTCCGTTGGAGCAGGAGCGCGTCGCTGAGACGGAGCGCGCGCGGCACCTGCTGGGCTGGCAAGCGAGCATGTCTTTGGAGGATGGGCTGCGACATACGATCGCATGGTACCGGGATCATTGGGAAGAGCAAGGGTGGTGAGGTGGGGCATCGGGACGCTCCGTGGGCTTACCCGAGCTCCTGCGAGCGTAGCCGTGGATCTGAGCTGGCGTCTCAGGCGCCGGTTCGGGCGTCGTGGTCAGTTTCTTTTCATTGCCTGCATGCCGAAGTCCGGCTCCTTCATGGAAACGGTGCTCGCGCAGCTGACCGGCCATCCCGAGAAGAGATCACGCTACGGTTGCGGGAAGAGCGAGCAGGACCTGCACCTGCCCAAGCTCATCGACCACTACCGGCACGGATGGGTGACGCATCAACACACGCGTGCTACTGCGGCGAATCTCAACCTCATGCCGTGGTTTGCGATCCGCCCCGTCATCCACGTCCGCAGCTTGTTCGACATGGTTATTCAGTATTAGAGATCATCTACGAGGGTTGCGACTTTCCGACGTTTATTGCGATCATGCCTTTCGCGATGCTCGTGGAGTGCGAGTAGAACGACTACATCGTTGGGATCGGCCTCCCGGGGTATCTGAACTTCTACGTCTCCTTGCACCGCGCAGCCGCTGCGGGGTCAGTTGACTGTCGCTAGGTCACGTTCGAGAAGCTGGTCGATGACAAGCGCGGCACGTTCGGTAAGGTCGTCGAATTCTATGGTCTGGGGAACCGGGCGGATGCGATGCAGCTGGCCATTGCCCGCACTGAGCAGGAAGGAAGAGGAATTCGGTTCAACCGGGGAGTGTTGGGGCGCGGTCTGGCGCAACTCACTCGGGAACAGATGCGGCGAATCGCAGACATGACTCGTTCTTATCCGGACGTTGACTTCGACTTGCTGGGGCTTCGGCGGCGTCATCGGCGGACAGGTCACACGTCGCTCGACCTGACGCAAAAAACGTCATCCCTCAACGCCGGGTAAAGAATGGTTCGTAGTCGTGGCGGGTCATTCAGACAGCGCTCTTCGTGGGAGTCATCGCGGTGGAGGTAGTTGGGTTGGTGCCAGCGGCGGGACACGCCCGTCGTCTCGGGTCACTCCCATGCAGCAAGGAAATCCTTCCAGTGGCATTTGGTTCGAGCCGGCGGCGAGGTGGAGCTGTGGTGGAAGTTGCCTGTCAGTGTCTCCTGGAGCGTATGGCCTTTGCGGGTGTCCAGAACGCATATGTCGTACTCGGGGCCAGGAAATGGGACATACCACAGTATCTAGCAGTTCGCAATTTCGGCCTCAATATCGCGTACCTCGTGACTGGAGATACGGGTGGTCCCCCGTTCACATTAGATGTTGCTTATCCGTTCGTTCGAGACTCGATCGTGGTTTCGGGATTTCCTGACATCATTTTTCAGCCCGAGGATAGCTTTACTCTGGTGCTGGAACGACAGGCACAAACGGGAGCGGATGCCGCATTGGGGATTCTGCCTGCCAACGATCCCGAAACCGCCGACTTGGTAGCTGTGTCGGAAGACGGCATGCTCCAGGGGGTTCAGCTCCACCCTGGGAGTACGGATCTGCGCCGTACTTGGATCCTGGCAGCCTGGAACCCATCGTTCACGGATTTCATGCACCTCTATCTCAGGTCCCCGGCGGTGGCCGCTTCGCAGAACCTCAGCATGACCTCGGTTATCGGCGCGGCCGTGGACGAGGGATTGAATATTCAATGCGTAGAATTGCCAGGTGGACGGTACGTCGACATCGGAACTCCGGACGCTTGGGCTAGCCCACCCAGTTTCCTCAAACGCCTCTAGGAGGTTAGGGACTTCCGCCAGAGGGGCGTACGATGACCTAGCGGTGTAGCGCGAAGGCCACGATGGATCTACCTGCAGCAATCGCAATGTGTTGCTGCCCGCCGGCGATGTACGTGATCGGGGCCGCGATAATGTTGCCCCCTAACGGTCTCTCCCATAGTTGTTTTCCGGTGTGTGCGTCTAGCGCAACGAATCGACCGTCTGGCGCCCCAGAGAAGACCAGACCACCGCCGGTAGACAGAATGCCCGACATCGATTGGCTGCGCGGGCCTGGGGAGAACTCGTGCTCCCAGACGACATTGCCGCTTTCATGCGCAAGCGCGCGTATGAATTTCCTCGGGTTGTCGCCGGGCACCACTTGGTAGGCACTACCCCAGATCCGACGTCCTGGGACATGCACAGGGTTACCGGGCTCAGAGAAGTAAACTGCGCCCCACTCCACGACCGGCACGTAGAGCAGGCCTGTCGCCGGGCTGAAAGAGGGAGACCACCAGTTCGTCGCACCCCATGGTCCCGGGTACAGGAACGTCCCATCCGCGGTAGGGGCGAGGTTTTCTCGCAGGATTGGGCGGCCGGTTTCATCGATCCCGTCGGCCCAGGTCTGCCTCGCAAATGGCCGAGCCAAGAGAAACTCACCCGACGCGCGATCGAGAACGTAAAAGTGGCCGTCGGGCTAACGCAGCTAACGCGGCAAACCGTCTACTCGCCGGCTTTGGTAACAGAGAAGGGAATCTGATACCCTAACTGATCCATTGCACTTGCACAGATTTCCTTGAACGTTCTTCTCTCGCTATCTGACCAAGCACTCCATGCTGCGGGCCGAGTCCCCAGCACGGTGCTAACGTCGATGCCGCGTAGCGTCGGATCCCCTTGAGGGTGGACAAGTGTGCTAGCCGCAAACTCGATGGGTTTCTCTTCATGTTCCAAGCGTAAGAACTCATAAATCGAGTTGAACGCGACATCCCGCTGTCCAACGAACTCTTCATGTGAAAAAGCGAGGGCCCTCTTCCAGAGAGCCAGGTACGAGAACTGCTGAGCGCTATCGCTCCATACTCGACACTGCTCCTCAAAGGAGGCTTTTCGAAAACCCTCAAACTTGGTTCGAGACGCGACCGTGTCTATCCCATTACGATACATGTAGAGAAACTGTGCGCTCGGGTAAAGGGTGACTAGCCCCTGCGCTTGCCGCTCAGTGGGATGGGCCTTGACCACCCAGCGACGTGCGGTCCACGTCTTGTTGTAGCGTTGACGCAGTGGAGCCAGCACCGCTCCAACCAATCCACCTCCTCGGCCAAATACGGTCTCAAAAGCGACACGACGAAGACGCTCTTCAAAAACACTCATCGGCATTCTGAAAGTTTTCTGACGATTACTCGCACCCGGA
Source organism: Gemmatimonadales bacterium (assembly GCA_041577295.1). Classification (GTDB taxonomy): domain Bacteria; phylum Gemmatimonadota; class Gemmatimonadetes; order Gemmatimonadales; family GWC2-71-9; genus JBDHDH01. The sequence goes on along the minus strand of JBFGJG010000082.1, from coordinate 45 downwards.
CTGAGGCGAAACCAGTACATAATCTCGCCAAGGTGCTGAAAAATA
>JBFGJG010000081.1:0-10523 GCA_041577295.1 Gemmatimonadales bacterium | reverse complement strand
GCGCACACCGGGGCTTATCTCGCGCTCGTATTCCTCGAGGAGCTGGTGTGCTCGTTCGGGGCGACCCAACCGTGCCCAGGTCTGTCCCAAGAACAGGTATGGGCGATCGAGCGGCTCCATGGCGCTGAGCGGATAGCGGGCCAGCGCGTTCTCGATCATGGTGAGTGCGACATCCGGGCGATTGCGGTGATACAGCTCGAATTGCGCCCACGCGATGTGCTCGGTGAGGGCCGCTCCAGAGCGGTCTTGGCGCTCGTAGATTTCGAGCTCTTGCCCCCGCAGTCGCAACGCTCGATTGACCTGCCCCCGTACCTCGGCGATTGCCGAGATGGCGTAGCTCATCGCGGTCTTCCAGTTCTGACCGACACCCGGCCGCTCGCTCAAGTCACGGAAGAACCGCTCAGCCGCTTCGTAGTCGCGCCGCGCGGCTGCGACGCTGCCGCTGAGAAAAGCCAACGACGGATGATCCGGGGCGGCGGCAGCCGCTCGGGCTAGCGTGGCCTCAGCACGGTCAAACGCGCCGAGCGCGACCTGGGCACTCAGGGCGTTATTGAGCGGCGGTCCTGTCGGCAAGACATCCAGGGCTTCGAGGGCGTAACGTTCAGCCTCCTCACGCTGCTCGAGCACGTTCAGTATCAGCGCGAGATTGTTGAGGGCGGTGAGGTTTTCCGGGTCGAGATCGAGCGCGTTGAGGTAGTTTCGGCGCACCTCCTCCGGATCGTAATCGACATCCGTGTGATAGTAGGCCGTCGCTATGTACCGCTCGAGATCCGGTAAGCGATCACGATACCGATACGCCATGGTGGCTGCCGCCTGTTGGCGAGACTCATCCGCGAATGTGTTGTTCAACGCCGCGGCGAGCTTTCGATAAGCCATGGCGAACGTGGTGTCGAGCACAATGCTCTCGTTGAGCAGTTCGATGGCACGGTCATAATCACCGGCGTCAAACGCACGCACTCCCTGCGAGTACTTGCGGAGCGCAGGAAGGGACGCTGTGCTAACCCGCTCGAGCGATGGGTTGTTGCGGATGCTCTTGAGGGACTCACCAATGCGCTCGCGGAGCTTGCCGGAGAGTCGGTCAACCGCATCGACCAGCTGCGATTCGTCAGCGGCCGTTTCACGAAATGCGACCAGATCCGATCCGTCGGCCGCCGATACCAGACGGGCGGAGACGACAAAACTGGTTCCCAGCGTGCCAATGTCTCCAGCCACGATCGCCTTGACGCCCTCGCGCTCGGCGACTTCCCGAGCGAGGTCGATGGAAAGCCGGGTCTCTGGGGCGCGACCCATCCGCTCGAGTGCGTCACGGATCGCCGCGGCATCCATCAGACGGACGACGGTTGACTGCGAGAGGTCGATGCGCAGGGCCTCCGTGACCGACGTGGCGAAGTCTCCATTGGTGGTGCGATCATCGAACTCCGCGACGATCAGGAAGCCACGGTCCTCGAGCACACCCGTCGCGACAAGAGTGCCCACCGGTCCAATGCCCATGAGACGCATGGCCATGTAGGCGGCCGTGAGCACCCCGAGTCCGGCGAATGCGAGCCCACCACCGAGCAACGCCTTGCGCCAAGTGAAGTGACGTCGGACCCCACTTGGCGTGTGCTCCCCAACACCTGTGGCGGTGGCGAGCGCGCGGCGGCGCTCGTGATGGCCGGTGAGGACCATGATGGGTAGGCCGATACCCAGAAGGACAGCGGCTCCGGGCAGCACCCAGCTTGGTAGACCGAGCTGCTGCATCACCAGGTACACGATCGCCAGGACCCCAATCGATGCCAGGCCAAACAACGCGGCGACGCGCACCGGATGCGCCTTCCGGGCGGCGTCGAGGCTGGCCACGGAGGCGACGGGCTGCGTTCCGGTAGGGGTGATCCCTCCACTTGGGGTGAGCAGCGCATCGAGCTGCGGGATGATATCCTCGGCACGCTGCCAGCGATCGGCCGCCTTTTTCTCGAGACACCGCATCACCACCGACGCAAGGGCTGGTGGCACGGTGGCCCGGTGGTTGGTGACCGGATCGGGTGCCTGCGTGACGTGCGCGGACAGGACAACTTGTGGGCTCGTGCCCGAGAATGGCGGTCGTCCCGTGAGCATCTCGTACGCCAGCACGCCGGCCGCGTAGATGTCCGCGCGGTGATCGACGTGCGGATCGGCGGCCGCCTGCTCAGGTGACATATACGTAGGGGTGCCGAGCGCGACGCCAAGGGATGTCAGCGACGATTCACCGGTCGACGCGCTCACTGCCTTGGCCACGCCGAAATCCGTGACGACCGCGTGCTTCCGCGAGAGCAACACGTTGTCTGGCTTGATGTCGCGGTGCACGACGCCGTGGTCGTGCGCGTAATCCAACGCATCCAGCACTTCTCGGAGGATGCGGACCGCTTCACCAACGGGGAGCTCGCCCTCTCGCGCCAGCTTCGCGCGCAGGGACTCGCCATCGATGAACGGCATTACATAGTAGAGAAGATCACCCTCGGCACCGGCGGTGAGCAGCGGGACCACATGCGGATGTTGCAATTTGGCGGCGAGCTGGATCTCCCGCTCGAACCGCTCGATGTTGACGCCGGCGGCCATCTCAGGCGGGAGCACCTTGATCACGACCTGGCGTCCAAGCCGCACCTCATCCGCGAGGAAGACACGGCTCATCCCGCCACCGCCGAGCTCGCGCTCGATGCGGTACGCCTCGCCTACGGCCTGCTGTAAACGCTTTGCCAGGTCAGCCACAGTAGAGATCCTTACTGATGGTCAGGGAACAGCCTACAAAGAATAAGGCAGTGGCGGGTGTGGAGTAAGGCGGTCGGTGGTCAGGCGGGCGGGCGTACCCATCCCGCCGATCCCGCTGATACGATTCCTGGTCAACGAATCTCGAGATCCATCAGATACACATCGCTGTCGTGTTCGGTGAGCGAGAAGTACGCCGTATTGCCGTGCAAGCTGAATCCGAACGCCGGAGGCTTGGTGGGATCGTCAAACAACACCACTTTTTGGGGAAATCCGCCTCCGGCTGAGACGCGCCAGAGGGTATTCTGGCCCGCGCCATCCCGGGCCAAAAACCAGATCCACCGTCCGTCCGCTCCCCACTCGGCCCACCCAGCGACGTCGAACGGCGCGAGGCCCAGCGCTTCCCACTCGAGCAACTGGCTGGTTGTTCCGTCCAGGGTCGCGACCGCCAACGCCGAAGAGGTTGCGTAGACGATGCGATCGCTTGCTGGGGACCAGCGGGAGTAGAATCCCGGCTCGGTAAGCATCCGCGGTTCGCCCCACGGCGCCTCGAGCGACGGTCGCTCGACAATCCAGATTTGTGATAGGAGTACCGCGGTGCCTCCGGTCGCCACCGTGTATGCGATCTTGAGCGCATCCGGTGAGAACGAGGGGTGGTACTCCTCCGAGGAGCTGTCTGTGATTCTCCGCTCATTACTGCCATCGGCAGCCATGACGAACACGTCTCGCGTTCCATGCCGCGTTGAATAGAAGACGATCTCGCTTGTTGCTTGTGAGAAGTCAGGGTGAAAGTCGTCCGCTGGATCCGTGGTCAACCTCCGCGGCTCGCCACCTGACGACGGCACGATGAAAATGTCCTGGTTGCCCTCGATGTTGGAATCGAAGGCAAGCCACTGGCCGTCTCTCGACACGCCGTGGTTCTCAGCAGTCTGATTTCCCTGCGTGACCGGTCGTGCCTGACGAATCGACACTGTTCCGGCACGGGGAAGATCCAACGCCCAGATGTTCCGGCGATAGGTGAACTGTGAGAACGCCGCAAACGACCCATCACTGCTGACAGAGACGGAGTGTGGATTGAGGCCTGTGGTGACCCGGACCGCCTTGCCTCGGGCCCGTCCGTCCGAATTCAGCCGCACGACGTAGAGATCGCGAGGGCCGTCGCGGTTCGAGACAAACAGCAAGTGTCGGCTGTCAGGCAGCCACACCGGGCTGACGTTGAGCGATTGGCTTTCCGTCACTTGTACGGAATCGCCGCCAGCAGCAGCAGCCGTCCAGATCGCGCTGGGGCCTACATTGCCCAGCGTTTCCAGCCTCCTGAATTGCCAATTCCCGACGACGTAGGCCAAGCGCTTGCCGTCCGGCGACCACGAGACGGAATGGGGTGTCGGGTCGTGTGTGACGACGACGGTCTCCGGGCCGCCCTCGAGCGGCCGGGTGACAATGCGGCTCCCAATCACATAGGCCATCCGGTCGCCGTGAATCGCGACCGGGGCGTTGGCGATTGGACTCGCTGGCCCACCAAGACGGGGAATCAGATGCGAAAGTTCCCGTCCGTCGGGGTGCTGCTCTGCGAAGACAATACTTCGTCCATCCGCTGTCCACCGTGGGGCAAACTGCCCGCCGGGACGATCCGCAGTGAGGGCGAGTGGCCTCCCCCCGGCGAGGTCGCGGACAAACACATCCATCGCCACACCGAATCCAGCGATGTACGCCACCTCACGACCGTCTGGCGAGATGGCGGGCTCGATCTCCACCTCGGGGGCGCGCGTGAGCTGTCGTATGTTCGAGACGGTCATGGCCGGCGGTCCCGCGCGCAACGACGCCCAGCCGAGGAAACCGACGACGGCGATGGCGACGACCACACCGGTGATCACCGCGAGCCTGACTGGTGAGCTTTTGGGCTTTGCTGCGATCGCCACGCCAGACACCGTCGCCGCGCGGATGCTCTCGAGCTCGGCCAACATCTCGTCCGCCGTCTGCCAACGGGCGGCGGGTTCTTTCTCGAGGCACTGCATCACGAAGCGCGCTAACCGTGGTGGTACTTCCTCACGGCGACCGGCAACGGGCACCGGTGCCCGGCTGATATGTGCGGCAAGCACGCTTTGCACCTTATCCCCGGTAAAGGGCGGATCACCTGTAAGTAGCTCGTAGGCCATAGCACCCACGGCATAGACGTCTGCCCGATGGTCGATGTCAGGCTCGGCCGCTGCTTGCTCGGGCGCCATGTACGACGGCGTTCCCAAGGCAAGGCCAGCGGTGGTGAGTGCGTGCATCCCAGCCGCTTCGCTCACGGCCTTTGCCACGCCAAAGTCGGTGACCATGCCGTGCCCCTCGGCGAGGAGCACGTTGTCCGGCTTGATGTCGCGATGCACCAACCCACGGCGGTGCGCGTAGGCCAGTGCGTCGACCACGTCACGCAGGATCTCGACGGCATCGGCTATGGGGAGTACTCGGTCACGCACGAGCCGCGCCCGCAGCGACTCCCCCTCGATGAATGGCATGACGTAGAACAGAAAACCGTCTGCCTCGCCCGAATCGTGGAGTCCGAGGATATGCGGGTGGGTGAGGCTCGCGGCGATCTGCACTTCCCGCAGGAATCGTTCGGGCCCCAGCGTTGCGGCGAGCTGCGGGTAGAGCACCTTTACAGCGACCTTGCGCTTGTGCCTGAGGTCTTCGGCGAGGTAGACCGTCGCGGTGCCACCCCGCCCTAGTCGGCGCTCGATCCGATACCGGCCAGCCAGGGCCGCGTTGAGTCGATCGACTTCGTCTGTCACGGTGCCGAAAGATGGAGCGGGGAAACAGCAGGAACAACTGTGAGCAGTAAGCAGTGAGCAGGACCCGCCCCTTACCCTGTCTTTCTTTTTCCGTTTCGCTTCTGACTGGCAACCCCTTTGATCACTCGCCACGCGGCGTTGACGGGGCGGTCTGGGGTGGCGAGCAGCTCACCCAGCAGGGCGTTGGTGACCCAGGGTGGGACGACGGACGAGTCCGTGGGCGACCGAAGCAACATGCTGGTAGCGAGTCGGTCGACTATCACATGTCCCGGAACTGGCTGGAGGTGGCTGCGTAATTGCGTCAACACTTCATCGGGAACCGATGCACCGACGAGTTCACGAGCCCAAGTGAGAGGGTGGACGACATGGGAGACCGCGCCCGCCGCAAGACACAGGCTCACGAACAGGTCCCAATCAAACTGATCCCCAAAGCGGTCCAGCAACACTGCGATGTCGCACAGAGTGCGTACGCCTCCGACAAAGTCTCTCGCCACCACCTGATGTGTGCACACGTGAAACAACAGATCTTCGGGCGCTAGTACGAAGGCCTGGGTCGAGCCGATCCGATGCAGACGGACCCGTGCCCAAAGCTCTCCGATCGCAACGTGTAGCCTACTCTTTGGGGGAACGATGTGGCGGTGCAGCTCGATAACCACGGCGCCATCGGCGGATACGAGAGGTGCCAGGTGATGTGCGTTCTTCGCGTACCATGCGGCGGGACGGTACCACTCGAGTGGCCGATACCCTTCGGCCTGCAACAGGCCGTTGGCCCGTTCGAGGTCATGTTCCAACAGAAGGAGGTCGAGATCCTCCATCCCTCGCAGCGCGATATCGCCGTAGACGGGCTCGGCCAGCGCCGCACCCTTGAGCACCACCACCGCGATGTCGTGCTGCGTAAGCAGCGCGAGCGCACGTTCGAGATGGCTGTGAAGCCTCGCATTCACGCTTGCCCGCTGGTAATACGCCTCCGCCAGCGCCTTGTGGGCGGTTTCGGGGAGGCACGAGTCCCCATTGAGGTCCCGAACACGCCGGTACATGACTGGTGCCAGTCCGAGATCGCGTACACATTCTACCAATCGATCCCAGCGAACATCGCTGGTCAGCAGGTTGTCGAAGGCTGCGGAACTGGGATGGCACGCCGCGAGCACGATACGCGTCTCCTGAGACGCGCGCGACATCACGCGGGGAGGCTGATCTGGTCCGGCAAGAGCACGTCGGCGACCAGGTGCGCCGCCGCGACGCCACGGCCGTAGTGGAGGCGATACGCGGGAACGCGAGCGAGCAACTCACTCACGTACTGCACGGCGCGCGTACGGTGGGTGTGAAAGTTCCAACACGTCTCGAGCAGCTCGAGCGCCGCAGGGGCCGGGCTCAGACGCTCGATTGTCTGACTTTCCCCTGGCCGATAGTGTGGGAAGACGATCGCTGAAATCGGTTGTGCTCCCCTCGCAATACGGCGGGGTGACAGTTCCACGGTGGTCTTGATCGCCTTACCCAACCAATCCGGCGGCATCTCGACCCCGGGGTGTACGCGCACCGCCGGTGTCTGGGGGAATGGCAGCACCCTTCCGTTCACCGGATCCACGGGCAGGACATCGTCGGATAGGTATTTCCATCCGTGAGCACAGAGCGCCGTCACGAGTGTGCTCTTCCCTCTTCCGCGCTCTCCTGGGAAGATCACTGCGCGATGCCGTTCCGCTGCGGCCCCTCCATGGAACCAGATGAGCTCCTTACGTGACTCGAGCAAGAGCCGGATCACCGAGAAACGCAGACACCGGAGCACGTCCGGGAGCGAGCCGTCTCCCTGAGTGATATCGGGACTTCCGAGCACCATGTACCCGCCATCGTCTGGTAACACGACGAGCGTGCCGATCACGTTTCGCGATGGCGATCCCAGCATCCACCGGAAGATCACCCGCGCGCTGGCCATCACCTCGGGGGACTCGGAGGTGATGGCGACGCACTGATCACCAAAGCGCACATAGAGGGTTTGCGGTGGGTTCACGTCAGACGCACCAGTTTGAGCGAGGCGAGTTGGGAAAGGCCGTGTTCAACATCGTCGAGAAGCGTTTCAGCTGGGCGATCGAGCCACCGTCCGAGCTCCTCCGCGATCTGCTCGGCGGTTCGGGTACCGTCACACAACTCCCAGATAGCCATGGCCGACGTGTTCAACGCATGGGCCGTTTCCGCGTCCGCGACGTACAGCAACGACTCTCTGCCCATGTGGTACGCGCGGACACCGGCCTGGCGGACGGGGCGTGACGGTGGGCTGTCGGTCACGTCCCGTCCGCTCGGTACGGTTGCCAAACGCTGTTAGGGGCCAGGCCGCTCGGACAACCGCTCCCTCGGCATCGCAGCACAGTGGGGAGAGCCGCCGACGGCCTGTAGACGAAATCAGAGCGGAGGAGCGTCGTTGCCACCGCCGCCACCTCCACCGGCGTACTGCGCGAACGCGTTGCGCGGAAGCGATACCGAAGCCACTACCAACGGCAGCGCCCACCCTGCGCGCACCAGCGCCCGCCGGGTCACCATCTTCCGCGACTGTGAATCCGATCCCTGGGACAACTTCTCGGTCTTGTCCATGGGTCGCTCCTGAAAATGTGCAGTGGTAAGTCGCGAAGCGGTGCAAGATCTACACCCACTCCCTACTCGCTCCAACCTCCTGCTACGTCTGGCATTACGGGTAGATTCTCCCAAGTACCACGCCAGCGCAGGTGGACATGCGCCACAGCGGTAGAACCCAATTGGCAGGTGATGCAGCGGCGCTACGGCCGCCTCAGCTGCCCACCACCTGCGGTGATCTCAAACTCGGCCCGGCGATTCTGCCTCCACGCATCCTGGTTCTGACCGCTCACCAGGGGTTGATCCTCACCCATGGAGCGCACGCTCATGCGGTTGGCCGCAATCCCCTGGCTCGTCAAGAACTGCATCGCTGCGCGAGCGCGCCGTTCCCCCAGCGCCATGTTGTAGCTGCTCGGGCCGCGCGAATCGCAGTGACCCGTTATCTGAAGCGTGAGGCCGGGGTTCGCATTCAGGATGGCCACCTTCCGCCGAAGCACCTCCGTGTCCTGGCCGGGTCGGATAGTCGAGCGGTCGAAATCGAAGTGCACGCGCTCTTGGATTATGCGGGTCACCTCCGCCGTTTCGGCCCGGATTCTCGCCAAGGAATCCGCGCGCGCCGAATCAGCGGCTGCAGTGGCACTGGCAGCCGGTTGTTGGCCAGCGGCATCTGCGCCCGGTTCTTCACGCGGGCATGCGTTGCATGCGCCGACCAAAAGACTGACCCCCACTGCGACACTCGCGGCCCCCTTCATGGGCTCACCCCCCTCTCGATAGGACTGATGACGGTATCAGACCTGATTATGGCCCGCGGGAGCAAGGATGGATAGAGGGAAGAAGCGATCGAGGGAATGAGCGCTTTCGTTGGGCGGGGGGGTGGCTATTTTGGACTACCTACATCAACTACGAGGACCGAAATGCGCAACCCGCCAACTCTCGCAGCCTTGGGGCTACTGGCCCTCGGCGCCTGCAGTCCCGATCGCGCGGCTGAAGAGGTTGCACCTACTGTCGTTACGTTCACGGCCACCGATTTCGCCTACTCCGGGCTCGGGGAGGTCCCTGCGGGAACCGTCACGTTCAGGATGGTGAATCAGGGCACCGAGCTGCACCACGCCGTGCTCGCCCGACTGGCGGAGGGCAGCTCGCTGCAGGATGTGCTCACCTTCTATACCGAGCGTCGTCCAACCGATCCGCTGCTCAAAGAGCATCCGACCTTCTTGACGTATCTGGGTGGACCCAATGTGGGCGCGCCAGGGTCCACCATCGAGGCCACAGCGGTCGTCGATCCGGGTGAATACGTGCTCATCTGCTACATCGAATCCCCGGACGGCTCGCTGCACTTCATGAAAGGGATGACCACGAGTTTCACGGTGACGCCAAGCGATGCACCGGCGCCCGCCCCTACTGCCGACCTCGAGCTAACCCTCGCCGACTACCAGTTCACGCTTTCGCAACCTCTCACCGCGGGGACTCACACGCTCCGGGTCACGAACCGTGGTCCGCAAATCCACGACGTCGAGCTGGTACGGCTCGAACCGGGCGCCACGCCGGAGCAGTTTCTTCAGGCCATGGCACCGGGATCGACGGCGCTACCACCGGGTGAGCTGTTGGGTGGTCTGGGTGGGATCTCACCGGGTGAAACCGCGTATTGGACCATCTCGCTCGAGCCGGGAAACTACATGATGCTCTGCTTCGTGCCCGATCGCGGTGACGGCGCACCGCACTTTGCCCACGGGATGATTCGAGAGTTCACGATTGGATGAGGACTGCAGTGATCAGTACGGTGAAAGCACGAGTTGAGGAGGTGACTTGGAGTGGTCCGGTCGCTAGGGAGTGACCGGCTGAACCGCTTTCTTCTAAAGTCCTCCATCGACGCACCCCCGACTTCTCCTGATCGAGTGTCTGGGGCTCTTCCGATATCACGTCGCGTGGTCTTACATCATCACCAGTGCAGCGTTGAGCGGGCTCTCGCCCCGCCGAAGTAGCGCCCCGTCCCGTCGCCGTCGGGTTCTATTGCCGCGCCAACGAGGAACGCGAACTGCTTGTTGAAGCGCCATCCAAAGTCGGCGCGAATACGATAGTTGCGCGCGGTCGCCGCTCCATCGATCTGGCCCGCCCCGCGAACCACCTCACGGATGTCGAACGGTACGCCGACGTCGGCGATGAAGCCGCGCTCCCTAGCGAGCCGAACCAGCACCTGACCGCTCACCGCGCGATCCTGGAAGTCGACATCCGTCTGCAGGGGTGACGACCAACGTCGGCGTTCAGGACGCCAGCTCGCCACAAGGGACGCCTCTGCCGTAAGGGGTCCCCAGAGATGGGCAAGCGCAAAGGCGCCAAAGGCGGTGGTCTGCTCGATCAAGTCCCAGTCCTCTATCCCGGCGTCGGCGGCCAGCGAAGTACGGGTGGTTCGCGCCCGAAGATAGTGGCCAAGAACACCCAGCCGGAACCATTGCGTAAGCGAGATCG
>JBFGJG010000080.1:0-10693 GCA_041577295.1 Gemmatimonadales bacterium | reverse complement strand
TGATCCCGTCGACATAGCGCGAGAGGACGCGCGCGGTGTCCATGATCGGCTCGCCGCGTCCGAGCTGAATGTCTCGCGACGACAAGAACAGCGCGTGCCCCCCGAGCTGATACATTCCCACCTCGAACGACACGCGTGTCCGCGTGCTGCTCTTGGCGAAAATCATGGCAAGCGTTTTCCCCGCGAGCGGACGATCCCGGTTGCGACCCGCTTTCATGTCGGCTGCGAGACGCAAGAGCTCCGAGAGCTCGCCTGCGGTGAGGTCAGTGAGTTTGATAAAATCGCGTTTCGGCATATCTGACGGCGTTTGTCGGCCAAATTGACAGTCTGGGGTCGCATCTTAGCTCCCCAAACCGGGAGTTGTAAAGTGGATTCAGCGACCGCGGGCTCGCTAGAGGATGTACTTCCTGAGGTCCTCGTCTTCGACGATGCGTATGAGTCGATCCTGCACACGCGCCGCGTCGAACTTCACGTGCTTCTCGGGGATGTTGGGGAGCTCGAAGAGCACCTCTTCGAGCAGGGTGGTCATGACCGTGTGGAGTCTTCGTGCGCCGATGTTCTCCATGCGCTCGTTCATCAACATGGCAATGCGGGCAATCTCGGAAACCGCATCGTCCTCGAAGGTCAGCTCGGCCCCCTCCGTGCTGCACAGGGCTTGGTACTGCTTGATTAGGGAGTTCTCGGGCTCAGTCATGATGCGGACGAAGTCTTCCCGCGTCAGGGACGAGAGCTCGACCCGAATCGGGAAGCGTCCTTGTAACTCGGGAATCAGGTCGGACGGCTTGGAGACGTGAAACGCGCCGGCGGCGATAAAGAGCACGTGATCGGTGCGAACGTATCCGTAGCGGGTCTGGACCGTGGAGCCTTCGACGATCGGCAGAAGATCTCGCTGCACCCCTTCGCGAGATACGTCCGGCCCGGCCTGGCTGCGCTCTCCTGCGATCTTGTCCAGCTCATCGACGAAGATGATACCGTGGTTCTCCACGCGGTCGAGCGCTTCGTTCACCACATCGTCCATGTCGATGAGCTTCTTGAGCTCCTCATCGATCAAAATGCGACGGGCCTCGTTCAAGCGGACAACGCGCTTCTTCGTGCGCTTGGGCAGCATGTCCTGCAGCATCTCGGAGATGTTGATATCCGTGCCCTCCATGCCCGGTGGGGGCTGCATGAACTCGAGCATCGGAAAACTCTGCTGTGTGACCTCGATTTCCACTTCACGATCCTCGAGCTTGCCGTCGCGCAATAACTGGAGCAGCTTCTCCCGCGTGCGTTTTCGGCGCACGGTGACTTCGTCAGGGCTGACGTCCTGCTCATCTTCGCGGCGGACCTCTCCGTCTGCGGAGACGATGAACAGCGCATGGCTTTCAGACTCAGCCGGTTCCTTCTCAGTCGCCTCTCGAGGCTCGTCCACTTTCCGATCGGGAGTTGATGGGCGCGCCGGGGCAGACGGTGGTCCGGGAAGGAGCAGGTCGAGCAATCGGTTCTCCGCACGTTGTTCGGCGGTGGGGAAGACGTCGTCCTCACGCTCGCTGCGCACCATGTTGATGGAGACATCCACGAGATCCCGCACCATCGACTCCACATCCCGCCCGACGTAACCAACTTCAGTAAACTTCGATGCCTCCACCTTGATGAATGGGGCGCCGGCGAGACGCGCGAGCCGTCGCGCTATCTCCGTCTTCCCGACCCCGGTGGGGCCAATCATGATGATGTTGTTGGGGAGGATCTCGTCGCGGATCTCTTCGGGTGCCCGCTGGCGCCGCCACCGATTGCGAATCGCGATCGCCACCGACTTCTTTGCGGCGGCCTGGCCTACGATATAGCGATCGAGCTCAGCAACGATTTGCCGCGGGTGGAGTTCCTCGAGCCATGGCAGCGGCTGTGGTCCGCTGTCCGCAGCATCTAGTTTTTGGACGATCGTTTCAGGATCAGCTCCCATGGTTCTGACTCGCCATCCCTCTAACGCTTCGGGTCACCGCGCTCGAGCTCGAGCACGGTAATGTTGCGATTGGTGAAGACGCAGATGTCGGCCGCGATCTCGAGCGCCTGTTGTACTATCTCGCGAGCGCCAAGCTCCGTACCGTTCGACAAGGCTCGAGCAGCGGCCAAGGCGTAGTTTCCCCCACTGCCGATGGCCAAGATGCCGTCATCCGGCTCAATCAGTTCTCCCGTCCCCGAGATCACAAAGCAATTATCGAAGTTGGCCACCGCGAGCAGGGCTTCCAGCCGTCGGAGAATCCGGTCGCTGCGCCAGTCTTTCGCCAGCTCGACAGAGGCGCGGGGCAAGTTGTCCGGGAACCGTCGGATCTTCTCCTCGAACTTCTCGAACAGCGTAAGCGCGTCTGCAATGGCGCCGGCGAAACCGGCAACTACCCGGCCATCTGCCAGCTTGCGGATCTTGTTAGCGTGCGCTTTCATGACCGTGTCACCGACGGTGACCTGCCCGTCGCCACCCATGGCAACGTGGCCGTCTTTGCGAACGCACAGAATTGTGGTGCCGTGATAGCTCATAGACCTCTGTGGGTTACGCCGATTGCCGCCTACCTCAAGCTCTTGGATGCGTGTGCTGATAAACGCGTTTGAGGCGTTCGACACTCGTATGAGTATACACCTGCGTCGTGCTCAGTGATGCGTGACCCAGCAGCTCCTGAACCGCGCGCAAGTCCGCACCGGCGTCGAGCAGATGCGTCGCAAAGCTGTGGCGGATGCTGTGGGGACTTGCATCGCCGATGTCACCCAGCTGACGAAACAACCGCTTGACCAGGTACTGAACGCCTCGCGGTGTCAAACGTCGCCCTTTCTGCGAAAGGAACACTGCCCGCCGATCGGACGCCTTGACGGTCACCTCTGCCAGCAGGTGATCTCGCTCTCCGTAATACGTGCGGAGCGCGCGCGCCGCGTGTCCGCCGAGAGGCAGTATTCGCTCTTTGCGACCCTTCCCGCGGACCTTGAGTTGTTCGGCGACCACGTCTACGTCCGAGAGATTCAAGCCCGAGAGCTCGGAGAGGCGAATCCCACACGAGTAGAATAGTTCGAGAATGGCCAGGTCGCGTGTCTGGGCGAAGCCGCCCTCGCTTGCTAGCCATGCAGCGAACTCGAACAGCAGCTCAATCTGCGCCCGATCGAGTACGGTCGGAAGCCGGCGATCCAGCTTCGGCAGACGTACCGCACGAGCCGGATTGACGATCGGACCATGCCTCGTGGCGAGAAACTGGTAAAACGTGCGCAAGGCAGACACCGAACGCGCAATCGACCGCTTGGCGAGACCGCGGCGTGTCAGCTCCGCCATGAAGCTACGGACTGCGAGGCGATCGACCGTGGTCCACTCCCACACCGCATCTCCCCCGTAGTAGTCATCGCAAAACGTCGCAAAGGCGGCCAGGTCTCGACCGTACGCTCTCACTGTGTTCGGCGAATCGTTTCGCTCGTCGGAGAGGAACGACAAGAACTCCGCGATCTCCGGCCGACGTGCATCCTCGGCCACGCTCTCAGGAGGCCGTGGGGTCATGCCGCAGCCATGACAGTGCTCGCAACGAACGTTCGCATCGCCGTCAACGCCCGCTCCGACAACAAAGCGCGTTTCTGCTGCTTGTCGCGCACACGCCGGTCGAGGGGGGGCAACAATCCGAAGTTGGCGTTCATTGGTTGAAAGCGGCTCGGTGTTGCCTCGCGAAGATAAGCCATGAGCGCGCCGAGCATCGTCTCGCGGGGAGGAATAACAGGTGCGGCACCGGAGAGGAGCCGCGCCAGGTTGATGCCAGCGAGGAGACCCGTCGCAAGCGACTCGGTGTAGCCCTCCACCCCAACTAAGTGCCCCGCAAAAAGTGTTTTGGGGTCGTCCCGCGTAGAGAGATGCGAGGTCAGGGCCGCTGGAGCGTTGAGGTACGTGTTACGGTGAACGCTGCCGTACCGGTAGAACTCCGCCTCGTGCAATCCCGGGATGGTGCGAAACACCCGGCGCTGCTCTCCAGTGCGCAGTCGCGTTTGAAACCCCACCAGATTCCACATGTGGCCGTCCTGATCTTCACGCCGGAGTTGTACCACGGCATGCGGGATCCGGCCGCTGCGCGGGTCCTCGAGCCCTACCGGCTTCATGGGCCCAAACCGCAAAGTCTCGCGCCCTCGTCGCGCCATCTCCTCAATCGGTAAGCAACCTTCAAAGTACGGTATCGGATCGAAGTCCTTGCCTGGATATTGATCCCCCGCGAGCAGCGCGTCGACAAACGCCTCGTAGCCTTCCCGAGAGAGCGGTGCGTTCAGGAAATCGTCTCCGTCACCCTTCCCGTAGCGTGACGCGCGGTACAACTCGCTCTCGTCGAGCGAGTCGCTGCTCACGATGGGTGCGATCGAATCGTAGAACGCCAAGGACCCGACGCCCAGTCGGGTCGCAATCACGGTGCTGAGACGGTCGGACGTCAGCGGCCCCGTGGCGACGATCCCAGGGCTCGGCAGCTCGGTGATCTCTTCGCGCGCAACCGAAATGCGCTGGTGAGCCGTCACCCGAGCGGTCACCGCATGACTGAACATTTCACGATCGACCGTCAACGCGGCGCCGCCGGGGATGCGCGTGCGGTCCGCTTCCTCGAGCAGGATGCTGCCGAGGAGGCGGAGCTCTTCCTTTAATAGGCCGTGCGCGTTGGTTGGGTCGAGGGATTTGAAGGTGTTACTACAGACCAACTCGGCCAGGCCGTCGGTTTGGTGTGCCGGCGTGGATAGGGTGGGCCGCATCTCGCAGAGCGTTACCGATACGCCTCGCTCCGCCAACGCCCAGGCGGCCTCGCACCCCGCGAGGCCACCGCCCACGACGGTGGCCCTCACGTCGTTACTGGCTCGCTCGCCTCCTGCGGCGAAAATTCGTGCTCGCACTTCAGGCACCGCCGATAGTCTCCACGCGTCTTGGTCGTGCGCTGCTCGGCACCGACGTACCCGCACTCGGGGCACTGTTCTGGCGCTGGCCGGTACCACGTGGAGAATGTGCAATCGGGGTAGTTGGAGCAACCAAAGAAGGATCGGCCCCGACGGGTGCGGCGCTCCGTAATATCTCCACCACACTGGGGGCACGGTACGCCGAGAGGGATCGGCCGGGTGTGCTTGCACTCAGGGTACCGCGTACAGGCCAAGAACTCACCGTAACGACCGGTCTTGATTACCATCGGCGCACCGCACTCACGGCAGGTCTCGTCGGTGGGCCGATCGGGGACCTTATCGCGCTTGAGGGGTCGTGTATAACGGCACTCTGGATAGTTCGTGCAGGCGACGAACGGTCCAAACCGTCCGCTCTTCACCGTCAGCTTGCCACCGCACTCCGAACACGGCTCTTTCTCGAGGTCTGAGACGTCGTGAGCCTCCCGAATCATAGCTTCCACGTCGATCCCTTCGAGTGCCTTCCTGAACGGCCCGTAGAAGTCCTCTAGCACACGCTGCCAGCCTAGGTCGCCTTCTTCGATCTTGTCGAGCTCGTTCTCCATCTGGGAGGTGAACTCGACATTGAAGATGTCTGGGAATCGGCTCACCATGACCTTGCTGACCGTCTCGCCGAGGTCCGTCGGGAAGAATCGCCGCTTCTCCATGCGGACGTACCCCCGTTCCCGCAAGGTTGAGACAATCGTGCTGTAAGTGCTCGGTCGACCGATCCCGAGGCTCTCCAGTTCCTTTACCAAGCTCGCCTCGCTGAACCGCGGAGGGGGCTCGGTGAAGTGCTGGTTCGGCTGAATCTCATGGACGTTTGCTTCGTCACCGGTTGCCATGTCCGGGATGGGCGAAAGATCCTCGAACGTCTCCGCATCCTCTTGCTCTTTTGCCTCGTAGTAGATGACGTGGAAGCCGTCGAACACGATGACCGACCCCGTCGCGCGGAACAGGTACTTGTCGATCTCGAAGTCGATCGTGGTCGTGTCGTAGACCGCTGGTGTCATCTGCGAAGCAACGAACCGTTGCCAGATCAGCTGGTACAGCTTGAACTGGTCCGATGACAGATACTTCTTGATACGTTCCGGACGACGCTGAACGTCGGTAGGCCGAATCGCTTCGTGCGCATCCTGCGCACGGGCGGATTTCTTGGTCTTGTACGTGTTGGGCTTATCGGGCAGATATGGACCCTTGTAGTTCTCCTCAATGAACGATCGCACCGCGTCGATCGCCGCGGCGGACACTCTCGTCGAGTCCGTTCGCATGTAGGTGATCAAGCCCACCGCACCCTCGTCGCCCAACTCGACGCCCTCATAGAGCTGTTGCGCGATCCGCATGGTACGGTTTGCGGAAAAGCCAAGCCGCTTGGCCGCCTCCTGCTGCACCGTGCTCGTGATGAAAGGAGCCGCCGGACGCTTCCGACGCTTCTTCTTTTCGATGGAGGAAACGATGAACGGCTTCCCCTCCACCGCGTCCACCACCAACCGCGCGTCTTTCTCAGAGCGAAGATCCGGCTTGTCACCACCGATCTTGTGGAGCTTTGCGGTGAATTGTTTTTCCTTGGCCTCGAGTAACGCCTCGATTGACCAGTACTCCTGTGGCTCGAACGCCCGGATCGCCTGTTCGCGCTCAACCAGCAGACGGAGCGCCACTGTTTGCACCCGGCCGGCCGAAAGTCCCGCCTTGACAGATTTCCAGAGCAGTGGGCTCGCCTTGTAGCCCACGAGGCGGTCGAGGATTCGCCGAGCCTGCTGCGCCTCCACCTTTCGACTGTCGATGTCAACGGGATGACGGAGGGCATCCGCGACGGCGTCCTTGGTGATCTCGTGAAACAGGATCCGCTGGACTTTGCCGCCGTTACCGATGTGCTCGGCTACGTGCCATGCGATCGCCTCGCCCTCGCGATCAGGATCTGTAGCCAGGAAGACCGCGTCGGAATCCTTGGCCGCCTTCTTGAGCTCGGCCAGCGTCTTCCCCTTACCCCGAATGGTCACGTACTTCGGCGCAAATCCCTTGTCGACGTCGACCCCTAGCTGCCGCTGCGGGAGGTCACGTATGTGCCCCACGGTAGCCTTGACCGTGAAGGTTGACCCCAAGTACTTGCCGATGGTCCTGGCCTTCGTGGGAGATTCCACGATCACCAGGCCGCCGTTCTGCTGGCTCTTGGCGACCCGTTTACTGCTCTTCTTGGTCCTTTTCGTCTTCTTTTTGGTCTGCTTCGTCTTTTTAGCCATAATCCTCTTAATAGGGCCTCTTGCGGCGGGCGCTGCTGTGAGATCTGCTACAGGTCCCTTCCCCATAGCGCCGCGAGCTCAACGGGCCCTCAACTCCTAAACTGTTGTCCCTACCCCATGTCCTACCACCGAAGACCGGACGGCCTAGGGGGAACGCCGCTCCCGCCTAGGCCTCGTAAGCATAAATCATTGTTTTACAATGACTTACGTAATGACACCGACCGCCGGTCTCCGCACGACGGGGGGGCGCATAATTACCACCCCGCCTTGGTTCGCGCAAGCTGGGCCACATGATCGGCCACCTCGGCCGGCGTCCTTTCCTCTGTAGAGACCGACACCTCGGCGCGAGCGTAAAACGGCTCCCGCGTCTCGAGAAGCCTGGCCATCACGAGCCCCGGATCGGGGCTTTCGAGTAGCGGTCTGCCGCCCTCGGATGCAACGCGGCGGGCCGCGGTGCTGGCGCTGGTGCGGAGGTAGATGAGAATTCCCCTGTCGGCCACGCGCTCCACCGCTCCGGGCTGCGCTACCCAACCACCTCCCGGGGCGATCACCTGCGGCGCAGCGCTCAGAGCTCGATCCATCGCGCTGCGCTCGAGCTCTCGGAACTTGCCTTCCCCCATTTCTTCGAAGATCTGGGGTATCGATCGACCAACTTGATGCTCGATATCTTCGTCGAGATCCGCGAAGGGCGTTTGGAGCCGTAGCGCGAGCAGCCGACCGACCGTGGTCTTCCCCGATCCTGGAAGACCCACCAGGATGAGATGCCGGCTCAACCGTCCGCGCCGTCGAGCGCGTCCCAACGCCTCGCGAGCGTGTCGAGGTACTGCTGCACGTTGGCACGCATCTCGGGAAGAGAATCCCCGCCGAACTTCTCCAGCATCGCGTCGGTCAACACGAGCGCCGCCATCGCTTCTGCGATGACACCCATGGCCGGAACGGCGGTGACATCAGATCGCTCGGATTGCGCCTTGGCGGCTTCACCGGTGCGCAAATCCACCGTGCCCAGCGGACGGCGAAGGGTCGAGATGGGTTTCATGGCGACGCGGATGACAAGAGGCTCTCCGGTGGTCATGCCACCCTCCAGTCCTCCCGCTCGATTCGTCTGACGCGCAAAGCCTCCCGCGGTCCGTGCGTCGCCGCGGCGAATCTCGTCGTGTACTTCGGACCCGCGGCGCCGCGCCGTGTCGAAGCCCATCCCGATCTCGACACCTTTCACGGCGTGGATCGACATCATTGCCTGGGCGAGGCGTCCGTCCAGCTTGCGATCCCAGGAGATGTGAGAGCCCAACCCCAAAGGCAGGCCGGTTACCACCACTTCGGCGATTCCACCGAGCGTGTCGCGCGCCTTGGTGGCTTCATCGATCACCTCGACCATGGCGACGGACGCGGCGGCGTCAAGGCAGCGCACGGGGGACTCGTCGGCGACTGCGTTGATCTCATCGGGGAGAGGGCAAATCGCGGGTGCCTTGACTGGTCCAAGCTCGATGATGTGGCTCCCGATCCGAACGCCGAATTGCGCGAGCAGCTTGCGGCACACCGAACCGCAGGCGACGCGGGCGGTCGTTTCGCGGGCGCTGGCGCGTTCCAGAATATCCCGTGCATCGGTGCGGCCGTATTTGAGCACGCCCACGAGATCGGCGTGCCCAGGGCGTGGACGGGTCACGCGGCGGCGGCGGATGGCGGTGGGATCGGCATCCGGCTCGGGCGCCATGATGTCGGTCCAATTCTCCCAGTCCCTATTCCAGATCAGCATGCCGACAGGAGAACCGAGCGTCTCTCCCGCCCGCACCCCGCTGACAAACTCCACCTGATCGGACTCGATCTTCATCCGTGCGCCGCGCCCGTAGCCCGCCATGCGGCGGCGGAGCTGGTGATCGATGTCCTGGGCAACGAGGGGAAGCCCTGCGGGAACGCCCTCGATGATGGCCATCAGGCCCTTGCCGTGCGATTCGCCGGCCGTCGTAAAACGGATCATTGGGTGTTGCAAGCCATGGGCACGCGCTGGTGCGAGGTTCGACCTGCCATTTTGCCTGCGAGCAGATTGGTTCTCCGTTGCATGGTGTATCCAAATACCAAGCCCGACCAGTGCGGCGGCCGGGCTTGGAATCAAAGGACGAGGTGTAACCGAGCTAGTACGTCAGCGGCTCGCCCCACTCCCGCGCCTGGAAGATGTTGGTGATCGCTGGGAGTTCGACGACGACCACGCCGGCCGGTGTCACCCCAACCAAGATCTGCGCACCGGACGCTGCACGGGCGACGCGCAGCGGCCCAATGATGGGATCCTTGATGGGGATCGTTGCCACCTTGCCGTAGAAGAAGGTATCGAACACCTCGATCGTCGGCCCTGCCGCAGCTGCAAACATCAGCCGGTCATTGGGATCGAGGGTCCCGCCAAACGTGGGCGTACCCGCTTCCCTGGCATCGAAGGCGTGGTCGAAGTTGAGATCCATTCCGGGGTTCGGACCGCCAATGGTGACGATACCCTGGAGCCGGAGCCCTTCGTCGAGCACATAGACGGAATCGGCCCGGATCAGTCCGGTGAGACCGTTGAAGTTGATGCCGATCGATTTGACCGCGATGGCGGTGTTCACCACGAAGTCGCGCACCCGGATTCCCGGTGAGATCCCGAGATCGACTTCCTCTGGCCCGGAGAACGTCGTGCCCAGAATGGTGGCCGTGCAGTTCGTGCTCGCGACACCCACGGTTCCGTCATACCCGATGGCTCGGGCGAACATCACCGCGGGATCGACGGATGAGCCACCCTCGCCGATGAGCGCGTGGGTGAAGTTCCCGGAGTTCCGAACGAATGTCGTGTCGAGGAATCCCAGCTCGACCATATTGACCGTTCGACCACAGGCCGCCGACAGGATGGTCTGTATCGCCGTTCCGGGGCCCCGATCAACCAGCACTTGCAGCGTGTCCGTATCCGGAGACGGAGCCTTCTCTGCATGCTCCCAGAAGAAGTGCGACTGAGGTGTTGCGCTCGTGAGGTTCTCCCACCGAATGGAGCCACGCAGGAAAAACGGATCGGGCTGCGCCTCGGTTGGCGTTGTCGAATAAACCGCGTACACGCTGTCAGCCGCGCACGCCGTACTCCCTGTGGTCGGGCGGCACGTGGTACCCACGTACTGTGGCCGGTCAGAGAAGTCAAACTCTTCGATCTTGAGCTTGAGCAGACCCGTGGCGGGATCGATCTCGGTCTGGACGCTCTGAATCAAGAAATTGGGGAGCGCGTGACGGCGCAGCTCACGACGCGCAGCACCACCGACGATCGAGAGATTGGTCCCGCCCGAATTGGCTACCACGAACTGCGCATTCGTGGCTCCAAGCGTATCGATCGGGTACCGCGCGATCCCCCACGGTTGCGAGCCCACGGGAATGCCGTTGGCCACGAATGTGCTGTCGCTCAACCGGAAGATCTCCAGACGATCGAGGTCGATATTCGTCATGAAGATCTCATTGAGATTCTCGTTGTAGATCGCATCGGCGATCTTGCCACCGCGTGGCAGTGCCCGTGTAATCCCGTTCACGACCAGAACAGTGTCGAGTGC
>JBFGJG010000079.1:0-11086 GCA_041577295.1 Gemmatimonadales bacterium | reverse complement strand
GTCGCATCATTTGCTGCGGGCGGGGCGTCCGGACGACGCGGTGACGATGGTGGGACAGGGGGCAGAGGTGGCGATCGCGACGGGTGCGCCGAACGAGGCTGAGCGGGCGCTAAAGGAGGTGATCGGGGCGGTTGAGGGGGATGCGATCAACGCCCTGCAAATCCTGCTGGCTAGATCGGTAGCTGCGCAGGGTCGCTATCGAGAAACATTAGAAATCCTGAACCGAATTGATGTGAATGGCCTGTCCTTGGTGGAACGCGCAACCACAGATGCCATTCGCGCTGAGGCGCTGCATCGTGGTAGGCTAGGGTCCGATCAGGAAATCGCTGAAGCCACGAAGCGAGCACTGGCCACTGCAAGAGTTACTGGATCCGACATACTCATTCTTCGAGCCCTACAGATAACTGCAGAAGTTGCTGCTGACGCAATCGACTTGGAAGGGCTTCTTCGATTACAAGACACCGTTCACAGAATGAGAGACGAATCCTCAAGCGATGAAGTCACTGCCTTGGCATGCTTGACAGAGGGCTTCTGCTTGATGGTGACGGGCGCGCATAATGCTGCAATCACGGAACTAACCAGATCCGAAGGCATCCTCCAAAGCTTGTCATGGGACGTGGACCTCCGTATGGTCGCAAATGGTCTCGGCATTTGCCATACGAATTTGGGCAATTTCAAGGCAGCAGAAGCTGCCTTCAAAGAGGCAATCGCGATCGCTAATAGACTCGGTGACTCGATGCGTCAGAGTCATTCATACGACAACCTCGCAGTCCTATATGACGACTTAGGATGGTTCGAACGCGCAGCCAAGGCATACCGTCGAGCCTTGGAGCTGTGCGGACCAGACCCAACCCCTCGACAAACAGCGTCCCTACTCTCCAACGCGGCCACACTGTCGATCACACTCGGAAACTTCTCAGAAGCTAACGAGCTGTTGAACAGCGCCTTGGAGATCGCTTACGAAAGTAGAGTGTCATCACTCATCGTAGCTGCACTCGCTGGAAAGGCTGACCTGCACGTAGCAAGAGCAGAACATGAGCTCGCGTGGAAGGTTGTGGAGGATCTGCAGGCCACGACGGGCGGAAAAGTTCCTTTGGACGGCAACGCTGGTCACTACGCTCGCCTACTGACCTTGTACACTTGGGCTACGAAAGGGCTCGATGCAGCTCTGGACGTCTTGAACGCGATGACATCAAGAGGGATTGGAAATCGGCTCGCAACACGGCTCGAGATTCGAACGTTCAGGGAGCACCTTCTGACAAAGCACTCAAAGGGTTCAGCCGCCTTGGGAGTGTCGATCATAGAACTGCAGGGTTTATATGGAGTGCTCGCAAGGCTACATGCACTCGGCCTGAACCCTTTAGTTAAAACGCCATCAGGTCGGACGATTTCTGGGGCCGATTGGGTACTTAAACGATACCCAGGGGTTCGCCCAGAACCGGTGCCGTTGTCTGTCTTTGATGAGCTACCGAGCCGACTCATGGCCGGAGCAAAAACCGCCTAGCTGAGCGAATCAGCCGGGCGGCGGTTCACCGAGCGACGAGTCCGCGAGGTCCCGGCTTTCTGGAAACTAAAGGTGCAGGTATCTGGCTGGATGTTGGGAGACTGGGGGCTTGCTTGTCTTTAGAAAGCCTACTCTGAATCATCTGCTGAATCACAACACTGGTGCGGAACGCAGACACCAGCCGCGGATCAAACTGCTTCCATGAAAATCGAGCGAGGACACTCAAAACCTTCTCGTAGCTCAACGCCTTCCGATACGGACGGTCGGTGGTCATCGCATCGGCGGTATCCGCAATCGCGATGATCCTCGCGCCAATGGGAATGTCCTCCCCACCCAGGGCGTCAGGATAGCCCGTGCCGTCGTAATTCTCATGGTGATGCCTTACGAAACGTTCCACGGGTCCTCGAAGGTTCGATATCGTCGCAACAAGTTCAGCACTGCGTAGCGCGTGAGAATCCATTAACTCCTTCTCATCGGGCGTGAGTTTTCCTTCTTTCCTAAGAAGTGGAGCGTACTCCTCGTGGATCTTGCCGACGTCGTGTAGCAAAGCAGCTGTAGCAACATTCTCCACGTCCCGGTAACCAAGCCCGATCTCACGCGCAAGAATTCGAGCAAGATCTGAAACTCGCTGTGAGTGACCACTCGTGTAGGGATCGCGGGCCTCGATTGCCTTTACCATCAACTCAAGCAGCTCGCGATTCGTGTCTTGGAGCTGTTGGTTGACCAGATAGACATGCCTTATGAAGAGAACTGGAAGGACAATCACCGCGATCCCGAACGGCCCCAAGGGTGTGTATGCATACAACCAAACAATCGCTAAGCTAACAGTACTTGCTGCTAGATCGTAAAGAGCAAAGCTCCATGTGTTCTTTATCCAGACATCCGAGAACCGGCGCTCTTCACTGAGGGCGACAACACCACTGACCGCGACGGTATTCACGGCGAAGAAACCGAGAACGAATCCGAGGAACGGTAGCACAACGGCGTCAAGCGACTGCGGTGGAAACTCCCCGCCCAAAGCGACGTAGAGGAAGGATCCCGCTATGATCGCGAGGACGTGCTGGGCGGCGTTGAAGCTAATCTTGATAGTTGGGAAGCGGCGAACGGTGTGAACGGCAACAAGGCTGATTCCGGTTATCGTCGCACCGATCGTCGGGCCGAAAACCAGGGCGCTAGCGATGTATACAATGAAAGAAATCGCCCCAGATACGGAGGCTACCGCGAGGCGATGCTCAGCCCACTGCAGCCCCAAACCCAGAGCGGTAAAGGCCAAGACTCCGGAGAGTGAGAAGTCTGATAGGTCAGATAGGGCAGGATCGAGGCGAATGGAGAGAGCCAGCGCGACGCCAGCTAGCCCGGTGATCGCGATTACATAAAGACGTACGAAGAGGTTCTTGGTTCGCGCTGAACCCATGTGTGGGAGGGGGTGCCCTCGACTGATCGCATCAAGTCCACGATTGATTGCCCGCCATGAAAATGGCGCCGAAAAGCGCGGCTAGCCAGCTGAGCATGTTGCGTCACCTCCTTCCCAGCAGCTGCGGCTGCTTCAACGAGAAGTGGCACACCTCGCTATGGTATGCCCGAGGCTCCGCTCTTTAATGCTGACCGATCCGCTCCGCTACTTCAGTGGTTGAGCAATCCTCCGAGGGCCCCCTATTTCCTCCTGTGCAGGTTGAGGCTCGACCCCGGTAAGGGGGGTGACCGAAAGCCGATCCTCGAAGATGTGAAAACCCCGCCGGGTGACCAAACGGGGCGCGAATTAACTACTCACGATGGGTCTGGACCCACCGGTTGGTCGCATCCAAGACGGCGAGAACGGTTGCCTGCTCCGGACCTTCCTTGGTCGCCGCCGTCCCCACCAGGAGCGTGGTCTTCCGGCCGTCCAGCACGTGGACCCCGGCGACCGCCAGCTCCGTATCGAAGGCCTCGATAATCTTGACGCCCTCAAGCTCGAATGTAAAGGACGGAAGCATTTTGTCCACCGCCGCGACAGTGGCCCGGGCTGCCCCCTGGAGGCGGGCCCGGGGGGCGTCGGCGACCTCCTCCTCCCCCGTCACCTCCTCCCCTTCGACGTTGAGCGTGACCAGGAGCCGTACCCTTCGGGGCCCGGCGGTCCGCACGTCGAGGGTCTGAAACAGGAGCCCTCGGCGCCTGGCCTCCTGCTTGACGGCCGTCCCCTCGAGCGCCTCGATGGGCCGGACCTCAGCAGTTTGGGCCACGCTGATCTTGCGGTGGTCAACCTTGAGGCCGAGGTGCGCCAGGAGGGCACTCTCGACGTTGCGGACGATCTGTTTTGGCGAGATCCCGCTCTGGGCCAACACATGGATCTCGGTCACCTCACCAATCGGCGACACTACCACACGCGCCGATAACACTCCCTGCAGGCTCGTCAAGAGGTTTTCCGCGCGCTTCACCCCCCACGGATCCGCTCTCCCCACCTGCTGGCTGGCCGCGCCCTGACCCTGCTGCTGAACTTCAGCTTCGCCTGGTGTCACGTCACTGTCCCCTTAGTGCGAGTTCTCGGCGAGCTCAAACCGCTCGGCAGCCTCCACCCGATTGCCCCCAGCGGCCTTAGCGCGGTACAGGGCGCGATCCGCCGCCTCCAACGCATCGCCGTGTTCAAGAAACCGGGGATCATGGCTCGCCGTCCCAACCGAGACCGTCACCACACCCGGTCCATAATTCAGCTCCCTGCCCACTCGCTCAAGCGAGTGTCGTACGACATCCCCAACCCGCCATGCGCCCTCCGCATCCGTCCGGAAGAGCACGATTACGAACTCATCACCTCCGTACCGGGCCGCCACGTCCGTCTTCCGGACGATGCGCTGCAGATCCCCGCCGATCGCGGCCAGAATACGGTTGCCAGCCTCATGCCCGTAGCGATCGTTCACCGACTTGAAGCGGTCGACATCGACGAACACGATCCCAAACGGCTCGCCGGTGCGCGCGCTGCGGGCTACCTCCTGCTGAATCCGCGCCCGGAGCACCCGGTAGGTTGCCAACCCGGTGAGCTCGTCGACCGCCACCTCACGCTGCGCCTCCTCCGCACGCCGCTCCTGGTACGGTGGACACTGACGGAGCGTCGCTCGCCCCTTGAGAAACGCATCGGCGAATTCGACGCAGGAGTCGTACCCACAGGCACCACAATCCCAGTGACTCCCATCCGCCACCGTCCCGATTCGTTCGATGACCTCGCGTATCTCCGAGTCGGCGGGTCGCTGCCCGTTGGTCATGAAGTCGAACGTCATCCGGACATCCACCGGCACCGCAGGGTCCACTACGGGCTCCAGGCTGCGGGGTGGCGCGGCCTCCTGCGCAACGCGGCGGCGCCAGAACAACTCCTCCGGTGGCCCCAGCATTGGATGGTCGAGCGAGCCTTCGTTGTGCAAGATGTCGACGAAGCCCAACTCGACCCCATCCGCCACTGCCCGCGCCACTGCTTCCAAACCATCGAGACCGCGGACCTTGACGAACCCACGACTCGTCATCCGCATCTCTTGCAACACCCCGTATGGCAGCCCCCCGGGCGCGCTCACATGTCGCTGATCGACTTCCGGAATCCGCCCGAAGTACAAGTGCTGGGAAGCCACGTCAACGCCGAGTGCACGAAAGAGCTCCGCCAACTCCTCGAACGTGATCAATGCTTCGACCTGGGTGTCTGTCCCAACATTGCCCAGACCGGCATACACGATGGGCACGTCCGCCCCATACATCGCCCTGAGGTATCCCACCTCGGCGGCAAACGGGGTCTTTACGGGCGCGAGAAATGAGACGAGCTCCGGATAGCGTCTCCGGATCCGTTCGACCACGACCGGGCAGGTCGAACGGATGAGCGTCCCCCAACTACGGTCGGCAAAGAGGGCGTCGTACTCGGCCGCCACCAACTCATCCCCGATTACACCGCGATGCACGGTTTGAAACCCGGCCCGGTAGCACGCGTTCACCACTTGTTCCGGCGTGAACGGGTAGAAATACACCGCGGCTTCGGCACCCAGCATCAACACGGCCTCGCCGGCCTTCGCGAGGTTCAGTGCGCGGCTGAGATCTCCGACGATGTCTATCGCGTCGTGCGGACATGCTGGGACGCAGGCCCCCGCTCGAATGCACGCGTCGTCGACGACACCGACGTTGAGGCCGTCAACTGCAATCGCCTGCGCCGGACAGGCCCGTACGCACGCGAGGCAGCTTACACAGTTCTCGTTGACCTCGAATCGCACTAGACCAGCCAGCCGGGCGCGGAGGGCATGGAGGGCGTCGCTGCGGACTTACTATGCCCCGCTATACAGGCGGTGTCAATGGGAAAATCGTTGATTTGGGCGACGATAGCTGTGACCTCCGGGTCTGAAACCGCTGTGACACCTATCACCCGTCCTCGTCCTCGCCGGACTCCGTTACCAAGATACACACCCGTTGTGTTGCACCTAGACGACAATGTAAGATTGTACCATGCCAAATGGGTTAAAGACCGCACTTCTCCTGGGCCTGTTGTCGGGTCTGCTGCTTGCGATTGGTCAATTCGCGGGTGGCGCGCAAGGACTGACCATCGCGTTCATCATCGCGATCGCGATGAACTTCTTTTCGTTCTGGTTTGCCGACAAGCTCGTCCTCAGGATGTATAAAGCGCAGCCGGTGGACAAGAGTCACCGGCTGTACGGCATGGTCGAACGCCTCGCGCAACGCGCGGGTCTGCCCATGCCGCGGGTGTACAT
The DNA here is from genome assembly GCA_041577295.1 of Gemmatimonadales bacterium. Lineage (GTDB taxonomy): Bacteria > Gemmatimonadota > Gemmatimonadetes > Gemmatimonadales > GWC2-71-9 > JBDHDH01. The sequence continues at coordinate 4,873 of JBFGJG010000079.1, read as the reverse complement.
CATCCCAAGTGAGTCGCCCAACGCGTTCGCGACCGGACGGGGCCCCAACCACGCCGCCGTCGCCGCTACCGAGGGGATTCTCCGCACGCTGGACGAAGACGAGCTGGCCGGCGTCATGGCGCACGAACTCGCGCACGTCAAAAACCGTGACATCCTGATCAGCTCCGTCGCCGCAACGATCGCCGCCGCCATAATTTTCGTGGCGCGTATCGGTATGTTCTTCGGAGGTGGCCGGGACCGAGGCAGCAACCCGCTGGTTCTCATCGCGATGATCGTGCTCGCACCGCTGGCGGCTGGCCTCGTGCAGGCGGCGATTTCTCGATCCCGCGAGTTCGCAGCCGACGCAAGCGGTGCCGAGATCGCCGGCACACCAGACGGCCTGGCGCGAGCGCTCAAAAAGATCGAGGCCGTCGCGCAGCGCCGGCCGCTTCCGGCCAATCCCGCAACGGCGCACATGTTCATCATGAAGCCCTTCGCCGGCCGCGGCGTGCTCGCGCTGTTTAGCACCCATCCACCGACCGATGAACGGATCGCTCGGCTGCTGGGTCGCTAAGACAGATTGTACTCTTTGATCTTACGATAGAGCGTCCGCTCCCCAATCCCCAACTCCTCCGCCGCCCTCCGGCGGTTGCCACCCGTTTCCTTGAGCGCCGCCTCGATGGCCGCTCGTTCGACATCAGCCATCTTCATCCCCGGCCGGTACACCACCTCCTGATCGGGCTCCTCCTCGAAGCCCACGCTGGCAAATTGCTGGCGCCCCGGAGTGATGTCCTCGTACTCGACTGACGGCCGCGCCTCGATCGCTTCCACCCGTTGCGGCACGTCGTCGAGTCGTCGTTTTAGGTCCATGATCTGCACTTTGAGATCGACGAGGCTCCGGAGGATGAACTCGAGCTCTCGGTCGGGGATGTCGCGCATGCGTCCCGGAACAGGCACCGGCAACAGACGCGTACCCTGCTCCTGAATCTCCGGTGGGATGTCACTGGGCCGGACCTGCCGGTCAGGCGCGAGCACGACGACCGACTCAATGAGGTTGCGCAGCTGGCGCACGTTCCCCGGCCAATGCGCGTTGACGAGCATCTCGAGCGCGTCGTCGGTGAAGCCCGGGAACTTCCGACCGTGCTCCGCGGTCAACTCGTTGACGAACTGCCTGATGAGCAAGGCAATGTCGCTCCGTCGCTCACGCAGCGGCGGGAGGTAGATGTAGAGGACGTTCAGCCGGTAGTAGAGATCCTCCCGAAACCTGCCGGCGAGCACGAGCTCCCGCAGTGATTTGTTGGATGCCGCGATCACGCGAACGTCCACGTTGATCGACTGCTCCCCGCCCACACGTAAGAAGCTCCGGGTCTCGAGCACGCGGAGCAACTTGACCTGTGTCGCGGGCTGCATCTCACCAACCTCGTCCAGGAACAGGGTTCCGCCGTTCGCCAACTCGAACCGTCCGAGGCGCCGTTCGGCCGCGCCCGTGAACGCACCCTTTTCGTGGCCGAACAACTCCGACTCCAACAGCGACTCCGTAATGGCACCACAGTTTACGGGAAGAAACGGGCGCTCGCGGCGCGGTGAGAGCATGTGGATGGCCTGCGCGACCAACTCTTTGCCCGTTCCCGACTCGCCCTCGATCAACACGGTGCTATTGACTGGTGCGAACTGCTCGATTTTGACTAGTACCTCCTGCAGCGCTGGGCTTTCTCCGACGATTTTGGTCCGCTCCTGGAGACGCCGCCGGCTGATGATGCGGGTTACCGCCGCAGCGACGTCACGGGGAGCGACGGGCTTCGACATCCAGCCGGTCAGGCCGAGTCGATGTACGGTCTCGTGTGGGTCCGGCGTCGTGGACTCGAGGAGTCCGAGCGTGGAGATGCGGCGGTCACGCGCGAGTGTGAGGAGCGATTTGACATGCGGGTCGAGGGTCGCTTCGGTGAGCACAATCACGTCCGGTTCGAATCCACGGAGCACTGCCCTCGAATCATCACCGGAGGAGAGCATGCGGGTGTCAAAGCCCGCCTTCTCGAGCGCCGCGTTGGACGGGACGGCGTTCTCCAGGTCATCCATGGTGATGAGGACTCTGTCTGCCATCAGTGATCCGTCGGTTCACCCCGCAAGAGTTGCACGGCGTGCTCAACCAGCGGTTCGAGCACGGTCAGCCCGTCGCGCACGCCGCTCGGGCTCCCCGGCAAATTGACGATGAGCGTCGCGGCACGAGTGCCCGCCACCCCGCGCGAAAGATCCGTCCTGGGAAACACGGCCCGACCCGCGGCGCGAATAGCCTCTGCCAGCCCTGGGGCCTCCCGATCGATGACCGCGCGCGTGGCTTCGGGCGTCACGTCGCGCGGACCGAGGCCGGTTCCACCAGTCGTTATGATGACGTCTGCGAGGCCCTCATCCGACCACCGAATGAGCAGCCCGGCGATGCGATCGGTCTCGTCCGGCACCGCCTGCCTGACGGTCACCTGGAACCCGTGCTCTTCAGCCCAGGTGACCACAGCGTCGCCCGACGTATCCGCGCGCGCTCCCCGTGCCCCCAGATCCGACGCCGTCAAGACACCGATCCGGATCACGACTTCTTTGCACTGCCGCCTTTGTAGAACGGCATCTTCACCACTTCGGCGGTGACCCGCTTCCCCCGGCAATCGATCGTGATCTGCGTACCGGGCTCCGTCGAATGCGTGGGGAGATAGGTCGTGCCGATGGCCTGCTGAAGGCTCGGGCTGAAGCCTCCACTCCGCACGATGTCGACTTTCACGTTCTTCAGTAACACGTCGTACCCGTGTCGGGGAATCGCACCTTTTTCGGGACACACGAAACCCACGAGACGTCGGGTCGGCCCCTTCGTCTTGATGGCCTCCAGCGCTTTTTTTCCTACGAAGGGCGCACCCTTGCCAAGCTTCACGATCCAACCAAGACCAGCCTCGTACGGGTTGATCGTGTCGTCGATCTCGTTGCCGTAGAGTGCATAGCCCATCTCGAGGCGCAGGGAATCCCGTGCGCCGAGCCCAATGGGCTGCGCACCTCCCGCGCCCACCAACGATCGCCACATCACCTCAGCGTGCTTTGAGCGAAAATAGAGCTCGAATCCATCTTCCCCCGTATAGCCCGTCCGCGAAACGAAGCAGCCCACGCCAGCCACCTCACCGACCTCGAACGCGTAGTAGGGGATGTCGCTCAAACGAACACCAGTGAGCGACTGGATCAGTCCCTCGCTCTTCGGCCCTTGGACACCGAGGAGCGCTACTTCATCGGAGATGTTCTTCAACCGAACATTGATGTTGGTCTTGCGCTGTACGACGTGCTTCCAGTCTTTGTCAACGTTTGCCGCATTGACGACCAGCATCACTTTGTCGTCGAAACGATAGACGACACAGTCATCGACGAACGTTCCCTCATCGGAGAGCAGGGCGGTATACTGCGCTCGACCATCTTCCAGCCCGCCAAAATCGTTGGACGTGATACGGTTCACAAACGCATTGCGATCGGGCCCGGTGACCTCGAACTCTCCCATGTGGGAGAGATCGAACACACCCGCGTTGGTCCGTACCGCTTCATGCTCCTTGGTGATACCCACGTATTGTACAGGCATCTCGAACCCTGCAAAGGGAGCCATCTTTGCCTTGGCTTCGAGGTGCTGTTCGTAGAACGGCGTACGCTTGAGACTCTGAGCACTCATGATGCGTCCTTTCCACCCATCAGCGTCACCAGTAATGCCTTCTGAACGTGCAACCGATTCTCTGCCTGGTCGAACACACGCGACTGTGGCCCCTCGATCACGTCGTCAGTGACCTCCTCTCCGCGGTGCGCCGGAAGGCAGTGAAGAAAAATGGCCTTACGATCGGCAAGGCTCATGAGCTCTCGGTCCACGACGTATCCTTTGAAGGACAGCTGACGAGCTTCTGCTTCGGCCTCCTGACCCATTGACGCCCAGACGTCCGTGTTGATCACATGAGCCCCGCGAACCGCGTCATCCGGATCCTCGTAGATCGAGACCTTGGTCGAACCCTTGGCCCACTCGAAGATGTCGCGGTCGGGCTCATACCCTTCCGGACACGCCAGCCGCATCTCGAAGCCTAGGAGCCCGGCCGCGTGCAACCACGAGTTGGCCACGTTGTTACCGTCACCGATCCAGGCCACCACCTTGCCTTCCCACCCCCCGAGGGATTCGCGCACGGTGAGCAGATCGCCCAAAATCTGGCAGGGGTGTAACGCGTCGGTGAGTCCGTTGATCACGGGCACCGATGCGTGTCGCGCCAGCTCTTCCACGTCGCTGTTCGCGAAGGTGCGGATCATGATCCCGTCGACATAGCGCGAGAGGACGCGCGCGGTGTCCATGATCGGCTCGCCGCGTCCGAGCTGAATGTCTCGCGACGACAAGAACAGCGCGTGCCCCCCGAGCTGATACATGCCCACCTCGAACGACACGCGTGTCCGCGTGCTGCTCTTGGCGAAAATCATGGCAAGCGTTTTCCCCGCGAGCGGGCGATCCCGGTTGCGACCCGCTTTCATATCGGCTGCGAGACGCAAGAGCTCCGAGAGCTCGCCTGCGGTGAGGTCAGTGAGTTTGATAAAATCGCGTTTCGGCATATCTGACGGCGTGTGTCGGCCAAATTGACAGTCTGGGGTCGCATCTTAGCTCCCCAAACCAGGAGTTGTAAAGTGGATTCCGCGACCGCCGGCTCGCTAGAGGATGTACTTCCTGAGGTCCTCGTCTTCGACGATGCGTATGAGTCGATCCTGCACACGCGCCGCGTCGAACTTGACGTGCTTCTCGGGGATGTTGGGGAGCTCGAAGAGCACCTCTTCGAGCAGGGTGGTCATGACCGTGTGGAGTCTTCGTGCGCCGATGTTCTCCATGCGCTCGTTCATCAACATGGCAATG
>JBFGJG010000078.1:0-12822 GCA_041577295.1 Gemmatimonadales bacterium | reverse complement strand
GGGTCCGCCGCTGCCAATGCGACGTTCGCCCCGAGATTTGCCGCGCCCACCCCGATGCCAACCAGAAGCGCCAGGATCGCCAGCTTGGCACGTCGGGCGTTGTCCCGTTCAGGGACCGCCCGGCATCGCGAGGCGGCGAGAAACCCAAAGACGACGAGGGGCAGACCAATCAACCCACTCCCAACCATGGTCTCGAGTCCAAAGCCGTCTTCGAGGAAGGGGAGCGCGAAGAGGAACAGGACCCACGTGGCTCCGACCGTTATCGGATCAAGGCCGGAGGTCCAACCGACGACCCGGCTCTGCACAGAGCGTTCTTGAACCTTGGCCATGGTGCTAGCTCGAAGGGATATAACGGTCCGCGCTTGAGCGGCGGGCACCATGCCCGCCATACCTAATCATCATGTCCTCTATCGGGCAGCTGCGCTGGCTTTTCGCAGATACTGATGCCCCCGCGCGCCCGGCAGCGCCAAGCGCTTGTTAGACGGTGCCGCCCCACCCTTCGCGACGTACCTACCGATTCCACTCCACGCGCCTTTCTCCGGTGAAGTCGAGCTGACGGACGCGAATCGGCTCACCGTCCGGCCAATCGAGGAACTGCAGAACCGGCGCGTCATCAGAGTCCAGCCTGAGCCAGAGTCGCGCACGCGTGTCGTTGTCGAGGTACCTAATCCAACCCCGGCCCGTAGCCGTGACGCCCATATTGAGCCGTTCGCGGTTGCGGGGATCACCAACCCCGGGCTTGGTGTCAAACCCCATGCTGACGCTACCGTCAGACCTGAGCCCCAAGCCGAACTGCTCGGCACCATCCGCGTTGAGAATCTTCATACCCACGTACTCCCGCCCATCGGGCATGGGCGCGCCCAGCACGATGCGATCGCGCCCCTCAGCATCCATGACGACGACCTGCCTGGTGCGAACCACGTCCTGGCGCTGGACGTCCGGGGACACTGTTGCAGCCATCGACCACGTGACGAGGAGGCCGGTCGTGGCCGCTGCAGCAATGACGCGCGTGTGACGGCTCGAACGCTCGAGCCGCTCAAGACGAAGGGTGAGGGTGTCACGGTCCGAGGTCATGGTTTCCCCTTCCTATATCGTGATGGGCGGATGTGCGGCCCCGCCTAGGGGACTAGGCGCTCACCTGTCGCCGACAGGCCGCCCGTGGCCGTTGAGCCGCCCAAGTGGGCGCCAGAGGGCTACCAGACTCATTAGAAGACGCTGTTGGCGGTCAGCTGCCGCGCCTTGTTAGGCGGCCACTTCGAGCGCGGGACGAATGAGTTGAGGGACAGCGCCATTAGCCCACAGCAAACTCCGCGATTTCGTCGGCGTAGCCGGAGTCAAAGCCTAACGCTTGCACAAGTTCGGACAGCTGGACGGCGTAAGCAGGATTCGCACCAGCGTGAGCGGTTCGTGGGGGCAAGTTGTAGCAATCTGCGTCGACGGCCTCGTCGGTGTCCAGGAATCGGACGCGAACAGCTACGGGCTCGTACTCACTGACGCTCCGGTCAGAATAGAGTGAACGGACCTCGTCGGCGGCGAGTTGCATTACAACTCCGTACGCACGACTACCGGCACAAGGCACCAGTGTCGCTCGGTCGCCGATATGAATGCGAAACTCGGGAAGTACTGCTCTGCCGAGTGTCGTGGGGTGAAGGCCCTTTTGAGCAAGAAGCGCCTCATCCATGAACAGGCCATAGAAGAAGATCGTGCTCATCCGTACCGCGATCCGCCTAACGGTTAGCGCTTGAGCTGCGGGCGGACAGCCCACTATGCCTGATCATCATTTCCTCTATTCGGCAGCGGCGCCAGCCTCTCCGGGATACCAATCCCCTGAGCGCCCGGCAGCCTCCAAGCGCTTGCTAGCCGACGGCGGCCCCCCGTCCCGCAGTGCGGCGGAGCCACGCAGCTCGCGGCCTTTGGAGCAAGACGAAGATGCGCTCGCGTAGCGAGCCCGGCGGCGGCCGTAATCGTATGTGCAGTAGCTGCTCGAGGGGCTCGACTGGGTCAAACCGTGTCTCGATTCTCGTGACGAGGCCGTCGCGGAACTGGATGTAATCCAGCCCATCGAACCGTACCCGCTGACCGGTGGGCGCCACCCCCGGCGGGTCCAGCACACCAGTGTTGGTTGCGGTGATAGTCCACGGAACCACACAACTGAGACCGTCCGCAGCCACGCATAGGGGGCTGCGAAGCGTAAGGGTGAAATCCGGGAAGGCCCGTAAGACCGACTCGGAGAACCGGCGCACGGCCTCGCGGCCGATCGCAGGTGGGTGCGGCATACCCAGATCGTGCCAGTACACGTCGGGCGCGAGCAACCCAACGAACGCGTCAAGGTCCCGAGTGTCCCAGGCGGCCAGCAGAGTACGCACACGGCCTTCCACAAGCTCTGTAATCGTCATGGAGTACGCCTCGGTGAGAACACTCGGACGCCGCTGGCTAACGGCTCGCGCTTCTGCTGCGCGAGCTCTATAGGATACTGCGCGAAGCGCACCCGCGACACCAACCCGCGCCAGCAGGAAGCGCTTGAAAGGCGTCACTCCGCGGGATTCTGCCTCGAGGCCGCGGAGCGGGCGCATTCAGGTCAAGGTCAACGAACCTGCACCCGCCAGTCGGAGATGACCCCAGACTGAAGGTGGCCCTCCGATACGACCTTGAGCTCGATCAGGTGCCCGCCCGCGGGAACCACAAGAGCAGCCTCAAACGTCCCCGCCCAGACGGTCTCTTCCCGAGGATCCAGCAGGTGTGCTACCTCAGGTCGATGGCGCTCCCGACCATCGATCCAAACGACTTCCTCGACCAATCGCATCGGCCTCCAATCCGTCGCGGAGTCCAGATCTTCGAATTGGGTTGGATCTTGAAGGTCACCGACGCGCACGAAGAACCTGACGTCGTCGACCGGACCATAAGTATTGCTGTGCGTTAGCCGTACCGTCGTGGCCCGCCCCGCCTCTGGAGGATCCGGCTGAACATCGCAGTGAATCACGGATTCGCCTCCGAGCTCCCAGACATTGGGGGAGTCGGCGCTGACGCGCCTTGAATCTTCCACGGTGTCCCTCGACCCTGCTTCCTAGTGACTTGTGGTCATCAACGACGCGCCATATGTAACGCCTAACGTCCTTGCGTTTGAGCTGCGGGCGACTACCCTGCGGGCGCGCCCTATCAGCTGGATCTACACGTATCCATCAAGGCGCTCGTGTCAACGCCACCGGCCGCGCCCGTCAGCTCCTAAACGCGTGTGAGGCGGCGACAGGGGTCACCAGCACGATGCAAGCCACCGCGGCGTTTTGGGCGCGACGACCTGAGCAAGCCATCGGCAACGACCACGATGGGCAAGAGGCTGATAACCCTTAGCGCTCAATGCGATGCTCGCTTCGCACGCTGCTAAACGTCATGGCCAACATCTTCCACCCATCCGCTTGCCTCCTGTAGACTTCGGTAACCGTAAACGGGTTCGTTACCTCATTGCCTCGCACCACAGCCACGAGAGTAATGCGGTTCCACAGGATGGCAGTGTCGTCAATAACTTCTACGACAACTTCGTGGACGTCAGCGTGCTTGTAGTGGATGCTCCCGCTTCTGATTATCTCGATCTCCGCGGCCGTCCCCCAGGTGCCGCTCATGTGGACAAATCGCGCCTTTTCGTGGAACAGTCCAGCAAGCGTGTCCGCGTTTTGCTCTGCCATCCAGCGCCACTTCATCCTCGAAAGATCCAGTATTTCTTGTTCCGCGTTCGTATCCTGCGGCGTAGTGGAACTCTGCGCCGATACCGGTGCGGAGTTGACCAGGATGAGGGCGACCAGCACGGGAACAATCGGCTTCATTTCAATCACACCCTTTCTTGTGAAGAAACGCGGACACCAGATCCGCACTGTGTTAGGGTCGCCGCCTGACGGCCCTGGCGCTCAGCTGCGTCGCACAGACCACCGACGCTCGCTGAGGCACCCAAGTTCAATGCCAACCTCTACCAGAGATCGATTGGAACGCGCGGTGCCACGGCAGCTGTGGCGCCTTGTTAGGGGGCATCCAGACACGAAGCTCATGCTCCTGAATCGGAGGCCCGCCTTTTCCCTCCTTTGACCAATAACCACAACGTCAACCAGAGTTCCGACGCGGCAGCCGGTACCGCAACAAAGATGATGAAGTTCATTTCATTGGCTGCGTAAGCCGGCGAGAGGAAGTTGCCGAAGCTATCGATCTGATAGCCCACCGCCGCCACGATTAGCAGAATTCCCAGTAGCCGCGGCATGTTGCCAGACTTGAGGGTCAGGTACCCCAGCGCAAGTATGGTCAATCCAAACGGCACAAAGGAGACGTGGACCGCATGCTCGTACGCGGAGAGAAAGGGCATGATCTGGGCGGTCAACTGAGGTGAGTCGAACACCTCCAAGTACTCAGCGCCGCTCAGCAGCTCCAAGATCGGGAAGAGATTGAGTAGACCGGCAGCGAAGAACGCCACGAACAGCAACCTCATTATCGCTGCGAGGAGCGCCAACGCGGTGTGGACCGGCCTGAAGAAGAGATAAAGCGCCCAGGCCACGAGTGTGTCGCACATCAGTACCACGATCCAACCCGCGATCCCCAGGCGGAACAGCCACCCTGAGGCCATGATGTTGCTGGCAGTGGCGGCCCCGTCTTGGCTTACGATGACTTGCTCGAGGGCGAAGGAGTTGGCGAGCGTGGTAACGATGAAGATCGCTAGGTAGCCAAAGCCCCCGACGAGGGCGGCTTGACGGATCGACAGCGATGGAGACGTGTCGGTCATGATTTCTTCTCGCGGAGGTTTGGGGATGGCGCGATCCGTAAGGCTTGAGGGCATGGGCACCAGGCCCAGGTCTCCCAATGAAGATCCTGCCCTCCTTGTAACGATCCTCGCCGTCTAACGGCTCGCGCATGATCTGCGGGCGAACAGGTCGCGGGCCACACCAGTTGGTGAACGTGCTCGCACGCGCTCGGCAGGTCCATGCGCGTGTTAGACGGCTCGGTCTGCTCATGAGGCGGTGGCAGGCACGGGGTTCACGAATTCCGGTTGCTGATGAGGCGTGCGATCTTCCAGCTGCCGTCCGGTTGCCGGTGATAGACGACAAGCTGCTTTACGTCCACGGGAATGATCTCCCCGTCTCTGCGTGATGTCACCGTCCCTGTCACGTAACTCCGGGCAAACGCCCAGTCTCCCGAGACGACGACCTCGGCTGGCGTGATCTGAATGTCCGCTGCATACGGGCCGAACCCTACTGCTGCCACCTGCTCCAACCCCGCCCTCGTCGTGACTTCCGGCGTCCCCGGCGGCATATACACTGCACGTTCCTCAAACAGCGCAACCCATCCGAGGGTATCCGCGGCGTTGTTCGCCGCAGCGGTCTGCGCGATGAGTTCACGGATCGCTGCTTCGTCGGCTGCAGTGTCTAACTCAATGGCGGCCTGGGTGCATCCGATCAGAACCCCTAGGCAGACGAACGTCGGATAGAGCTTGTTCATTACGGGCGTCCTTTCGGTGCTCAGAGGGCCGGCATCCCCGACACCAGTATCAGTTGAGTACTCCGGTGCCGCATCAGCCGTTGGGCGCCTCGGGGGTCCTGGCGGAAGCCCCAGTCGCTTGCCCGTTCGTGGGCGTAGATGCCGGACCCACGCGGGTCGATGCAGGTGAGCCTCAGGCCCGGGCAGCGGTTTCGAGATCCCGGAGCAAATTCGTGAAGCCCCTGGTGAGCTGGCGGTCCAGCATCACCGACGCCATCAGTCGGCCCAGGATACCGTACTTGGGCTCGTAGTCGTACTCCATAGCAACGTCGGTAGCATTGTCGGCTGGCTCGAGCGTGAACGTGGCGACGCCGTGCGCGATGGGCACGTTCGCTGCGCTGTCGATGCGGACCACCATGCGCGCCGGCTCGTTCCACTCGATCACGGTCTCTTCGAGGGAGCCGATTGGTGCGAGGTCGCAGTGGCGGGTGGCGCCAACTCCGCTGGTCGCATCGCTAGTCGCCAACGACTTGGTCACTCCCGTGCTCCAATCCGCGATGTCGGGGAACTTTGCGAGCACTGCCCACACGTTCTCGCGCGCGGTATCGATTCGTTGGTTCACACGGATGGTTCGCATCATCGTCCCTCAGTGGTGAAGTTTGTCGGCGAGGCTTGGGTGGCGGAGCGCTACAACGACCTCCCGCGGCGGCGAATCTCAATCGCTCGATGCGACTTCGCTGCGGCAAGAGTATACATCGTCGAGCAAGTGGTCCCACTCATGGGACCGACAAGCTTCGAGGTCACGGAGGCGAAGGTGCCGAACTAGGCACCAGCCCTGCTCCACGGCGCTGCTCGTATGCCCGTCTAACGCGTATGCGCATCAGCTGCAGGCGCACTCCCCACCGTGGGTCGCGTCAGCTGAGCGTACAGTGATGTCTTCCGAGCTCTCATATCAATCGACTTCCTTATCACACGGACCGCGCCTCGGCAGCTACATGCGCCCGTTAGGCAGCGTCGCACCTGATCTAGTATGACACACCAGGTGCCTGATGAAGGTACGTGTCGTCAACAAGCTGTTTTAACATGAAGTCGGCCACATCGGCACGTGAGATCCATTTCTTGATTCGCTTATCCGTTGTGGAAAAGCCGTGCCGATAGACTCCGGTTCGCGGACCGTCCTTCAGTTGAGAAGGGCGAACAATTGTCCAATCCAACGAGCTTTGCCTCACGACAGCTTCCTGAAGTTCGTGATCTGCGAAAGCATGGCGAAGGAATATGCCCACAATGATGTACTTGGTGAAGAACGGTAGGTTGGTTCGACTATCTCCTACGCCAAGCGACGACTGACAGACTAGACGTTTCACGCCAGTGCTTTGCATAGCCTGAACGATATTTCGTGTTCCCTCCTCTCGAAGAGTTGTGTGTATAGAGCCTGCGCCAATGGTCACGAGTATGCCTTCATGTCCTGCTATAGCGCTTTCTACGGTAGCCGCATCTAGCACATCGCCACGAACAACGGTTAAGCGCGAATGCTGTATGTCCTCGATCTTAGCCGGGTCGCGGGCATAGGCCGTCACGCTGTGGTCCTGGTCGAGAGCCTGAATCAGCAGCTCTCGTCCTGTGCCACCGGTTGACCCAAAAACAAGCAATCTCATCCTATCCTCGTGCTTTCTAGGCTGCCTAACGGGCTGCCGTCAGCTTCATCGGCTTGTTAGGCGGCGTGGACTGAGCGACGATCAAACGAGCGACTCGAACCCACCGTACGCCATCCGTTTAGCATCAAAACCTGAATTCGATGACTCGATCAAACCCGCCATCCTTGGGTCGGCCGCTACCTTCTGGTTTGCCAGATCACGTGCCTCACGAGAATCGAACACCACCCAGCCGAACACGATGGTTTCATCCTCCGTTGCAGCTACGAGATCGATGAACGAGCGCGTTCCCTCCAGCGTCAAATCGTCACCGACGTATTCGCAGTAGTCGAGTGCGCCGTGTTCCTTCCAAATCTCTGCAGCCGCTTCCGCAACGCGCTTGTATTCGCTTAGACGATCGCGCGGAATGGGAAAGACGAATCCGTCAACATAATGGGCCATGCCAGCTCCGATAGTGGTACTGCATCTCGTGTTCTCAGCCGCCTAACGGTTCGCGTTCCTGCTGTGCGGCCAAGATGGGCGGTCTCTTGCGAGACTCCTGAGTAAGGTATTCGGAATACAGCTCAGCCGGAGGGCACGGCTTACATCCCAGGCAGCCATGGATGTGGGAACGAGGTACCGCAAGCTCTCGGGCCGAAGCGGGAAGAGGTTGTTCTCGATCCAGCTCGAGCTGCGTAAGGAAGGCATGAAGGCATTCACATGTCCAGCATGCATCGCTGATCGCGGATTCCTTCAACTCCGCGATAAGCCTGGAAATCTCTCGTACGTCAGACGCTTTGGCCATCAATCTTCTCGGGAACATTCCGATGCGCTGCTGTGGCTGCGCGATCGGAGCAATCTGTCGCACGTGGGCGAGCGGTCTGTTTGCTGCTCCAAGCCGCATAACGGTTGTGCGTGTCACATGCGCGCCGAGGCCGCGGAAGCCGCGGTGCGACAGCGAAAGCATGCTTCGGCGCGGCAGGTGCAAACGCCGGTTAGACCGCCACCTTAGGGGAGCACAGCTGCTGTACTGCTAGGTCTTAACGACTCCCCTGTCTTTGTTTGAGCCATGCTTCGATCTCAGCCTGCCGCTCGGCGTACAGCCCTAGCACCTCTCCAACAAAGGCGTCGGCTGCCGGCATTGGCGGCAGGTCATCTGGATACACGGGTAGGTTCGACAGATCCTCTCCGGCCAGAGCCCGCTCCGCGACACGAAAGCTCCGCTCCACAAAGTCGTTGATTAGGTCTTCGCCAATTGCAGCCGAGGCCTTCGAGGGGTCGCTCCAATAGCCCTGCCAGCCGGCTCTCTCGGAAATGCTGAAGGCCTCGGGAAGGTCCTTGACAACAAACGGTTCCAAGTCCCGATAGAGCGGTTTCACCAAGTCGTGCAAGAATAGGTTGGCGGACGTTTCAGCCGTGCCGGCGTGCCCGGTGATACCGATCTGCTCGTGCCATCCCGGACCCAAGTGCTTCTCAATCACCGCGTCGCTATAGAAGCCTTCGCCGAATACCAGGCTCGTAACGTTGACCATTTGGACGTCGAACCGGTCGCTGATGAATCCAGCCGCTTCGCTGAAGGCCACGTTGTGCAACGGCGTGCCGTGGCTATGAATCAGGAAGATGTTCTGAAACCCTTTGCTCGCGATCGCGGCACCCATGTCGATGGCCACATCTCTGAGCGTGCTGTAGCGGGTTGCGAACGTACCGATGTGGTTGAACTGTCGCGCGAGGTCATTCGCGCCGCCCTCCCCGAGCGGGATGACCGGAACCACGATCATGGCGTAATCGGGATGCTCCCCACGCAATCGCTCAATGAGCCGGTCGCGCACACCGATCGCCTGGTAGTAGTCCGAGCCAATGGGAATGTGAGGTCCGTGCTCCTCCAAATTCCCGAAGGTCAGAAAGAAGATCGACCGCTGTCGGTCGAGCGCGTCGATTTCCGGATACGTGAGTTCCTCGAGTTTCAAGGCACCGTTCGCGGAGCGACCTGCTTGATCGGTGGCGGGAGTACAGGCGGCAACAGCAAGGAGCGCCAAAACGGAACCGATCCGAAGTCCTCTCACGGTGGCCTCCCTTCCCTAAGTCTAGTTGGCGGTCTAACGGCTGGCGCATCACCTGCGAGCGCACGGCTCGCAAGGCACGCCGCAAAGTGAATGCAGTCGGAACATCACCAGGCGCACCACTACTCAAGTTCCGCTGAAACGTGCGCGCTCGCTAGGTCCATGCGCGTGTTCGACCGCGACGCACTCCGGTCATTAGGTCATCCATTTGCCCAAGAACCGGCTAAACGTCCACGCACTTCCAGGTGTGCGCACGAGCTCCAGCGCACCGCCGCAGGCATAGCTCCCTTGGCGGTACGGGACGACGAGCGTCAGGCGGAGTACGATCGTGTCGGGCTTGACGACCTCAGGGGGCGCGAACGACACAATGAGACCCTCGCGCCGAATGCTGCAGCCGTGCCGGCGGCCTTCACGAGTTCGCGCGCAGTCGAGGAGTGTGTCCCCCGCGGTCGCGGAGACAGCGCTCGGCACCTGCTCCCTGAACAATTCCCATGTAGTGAGGCCGAGCGCAACGGCTTGGTGTTCGGAAGTGCTTGGCTCGGGAGTAGGTGGTTGGCCCTGCCTGATCCAGACAGGGACGCTCGGCGGGTGCGTAACACCAAATTCACGGAGAGCAGCCTGGAGAGCTGCAGCGTATAGGGCCGCCGAATCCTGCACGGATAGCTCTTGCCCGCGCGCATCCCGAGGCGCAACGATGGCAACCGCGAGGGCTATCCGGAGCAGCCAGCCAAAACGAGCTCGATGGAGCATGGATAATCAGCGTTGTGGCGGTCTAACGGCTCGCGCATGACCTGCGAGCGTTTCGCTCGCGGACCACACCGGTGGATGAACGAACTCGGATCAGTGCCAGCTGCATCACGACTCAACTTCCTTCAACACGTGCGCGCTCGCCAGGTCCATGCGCGTGCTAGGCTGCTTCAAGTCCCTACGTGTCGGCTTCCTCTGTTACCCGGTACCGCACAATATACGGCACGTCCAGTTCGTCGTACTCCGTGCCCCACACCTGCAAGCCGCGCGCGTACAGCATAGTGAATCCCGACGGTAGCGCGACGAATCCCACGGGGTCACCCTTCGCAGACAATATGCGCCACTTCACGGTAGGTGCCCCCAGTTCCTCGGCACGTAACCACAGTTGGCCGTCCGAAGCGATGACGAGGCTACTCACCGGTGGGTGATACAGTGGCAGGTACAGTCCTTCTCGCGCCCAGCCGGCCGCTTCCTCAAACGTCGCTCGCCCGCCCAGGAATTCCGAATTTGCCACACTCTCCGCAAAACCGTCGATGATGCTGTCCACCATTGCCGTCCGCAGCGGAATTGGGTCGTACCGGAACGCGTGCGAGAAGATCGTGTCACCGTCAATTCGCCAGGCCGTGACCGTGAACGCTGCCGAGTCAACAGGCCTCGGCGGAGCGCGATTAAGCCGCACCGCGATCATATCGTAGTCGGAAACCGCTACGATCTCCGTATCGCTAAACGGCTGGCGCCGATAGGACCCAAAATAGGCGGGGCCGCGCTCGTTGTTCGTAATCTCCCACGTCGTATGGACCAGTGAATACCTGGCAATGGTGTCCTTAGTGCTTCCGGCAGTGTCCATACGGACGAGGTAGCTCTCCGTGAGTTCTCCACTGGCAACCATGTGCGAATACGCAGGAGGCGCGGCGATGATTGTGCCATCGCGCAGTAACCCCCTCGGCCGGGGTGGGATGTCGGTTGGCGAATCCCCGAGTTCCACTGGGATACGCCTCGTACCGAGGAGCCGGCCATCGAGATTGAAATAGGAGAACCGGTACAAGCCGTGGTCCAGTACCCACAATGTATCTCCGACAATCGCCATCACTCCAACGCGGTCGAACTCGCCCGGCCCCTCGCCCTTTCGACCAATCGTTCCAACGAATGAGCCCGATGCGTCATGCACACGGATCTGGCTCTCCTGCGGGTGCGCGGTGAAGATCGTTCCGTCCGGACCGACCTCAAGCTGACGAAACCAGGTGAACGCCGCTTCGTGATCCTCAGGGCTGCCGACGCGCAGCTCCTCGGACGCGATCATCGTGAGGCGGTCGAAACCGGCGCTCTCCTGCGACTCCGATCCACAGGCGAGGCACGGGATGGTCAGGAGAACGAACCAAGGTCGCACGGTGACCTCCTAAGGCGTACGTGGCTGGCCCGGGATCAGGAGCCGGCGAGGGTGCTCCCCGCAGCCTAATGGCTCGCGCATGACCTGCGAGCGTTTCGCTCGCGGACCACACCGTTGGATGAACGAACTCGGATCAATGCCAGCTGCATCACGACTCAACTTCCTTCAACACGTGCGCGCTCGCCAGGTCCATGCGCGTGCTAGGCTGCGGCTTTAGGCGGCTTTGCGCGCCGCCACCACCTCGGACGAGATAGCGTAGCTGGTCACTACCGCTCGGTGCAGGACCTGCCACTCCGAGCCCATGAACTCGACAACGGAAATGGGCCGACATCCGCCCACAGATGTTGGGCGCCAACGGTGCGCCCAAGTCCATGCCCGCTCAACGAGCCGTGCTGGAATGGTGGCGCCGTGCGTCAACCCCACCACGCCGAGCCTGCCGCCTGGAACCAACAGCCGATGGGCCTCCCCAAGAACCCCCCGAATGTCGTCGGTGGACAGCAAGTCCAGCACATAGGTCGAGATGAAGCGATCGCAAGACACCGAGGGCTCGCGAAGACGCGGTGTGCCATCGGTCTGCATCACTCGAACGCGCGAACCGAACGGAGAAAGGCGCTGTTGAGCAAGAGCGACCATCGTTGCGCTAACATCCATGGCTAGATACTCTGCCCTCTCGGGGAGGTGCTTGCGGAGAAGCATCTCTGCGACCCGCCCCGTACCACATCCGAATTCCACGACAGCGCTGGCCTCAGCAAAAGCCGCGGAGGCAATTAGCTCCTGGATTGCCGGATCTTCATAGAACCGCTGCCAGTCCTGCTTTGAGCCGAAACGGTCGTAGAACTTGCGGGCATCTTCGTGTGACAGAGTTGCGAGATCGACCATTGTGACTCTCGGCCGCGGCCTAACGGTCAGCGCTTGAGCTGCGGGCGACCCCCAGCCAGCCCCACCGCTGCTGCACGTGGTTGGATACCCATCGGGCGGTCAAATGAACGCCTTCCCTTAGAACGTCCGCGCCCGGCCGCTTCATGCGCGTGTTAGGCGGCGTGCCGTGCACCGCCGCGCAGCCGTGCGCCAAGCTGGCCTCCAATAGTGCCACCAGCGATCACCCCGACCAGAAGAGGCACATCGTGATTCAAGAGTGTGGCATGGAAGTGGCCAGCAAAGGCTACATGAATAACGAACAACACGGCGAGCGGAGTCGCCAACGCGACGCCCCAATGCCAGCGGCCCAGCGGCCGAAGGAACCCCACTGTCAGACCAAGGACCGCGAAGATCAACCCGCGCTGAAGCGCCGACACAAACTCCGTTCCCGGCACCAGCAGAATGGCAAGCACGAGAGCGGGAACGCCAAGCAGAGAGCCAATGCTGTAGACGGACTTCAGAACGGATTTGCTCATGCCGAGATCTCCATAGGCTATGCACGCCTCCTAACGGTCAGCGCATGATCTGCGAGCGAACACCTCGCCAGGCGCGCATCTCGGTGGACGTACTCGTATCAACGCCAGGTGCTCAGTCATTCCGCTTCCCTTTAGAAACGTACGCGCTCGGC
>JBFGJG010000077.1:0-13067 GCA_041577295.1 Gemmatimonadales bacterium | reverse complement strand
GGGATGCTTCCGAGTACATCGCGGCCGCGAAGGTCTTGGGGATTCCACATCCACCCGGAAATCCCCTGTTCGTACTGCTGGCACACGTGTGGGGCCTGGTCCCCTGGGCATCGGGGTACGCCTTACGCATCAACCTGTTTGCCGCGGCGACCAGCGCCTTGGCCTCGGGCTTCCTCTTCTTGGTGGCTGAGCGCTACCTGCACGGCATGGTGACGAGCCCGCGATGGATCCGGCTGGCTTCTGCGGCGGGCGGAGTGCTCGTGGGTGCCACGTCGTTCACGGTTTGGCACCAGTCGGTGGCAAATGAAAAGGTCTACACCCTGAGCCTGCTCTCCATTGCGCTGGTCCTTTGGCTCACGGAGCGACGAGGTCGATGAGGTTCGTCGTACACGGTGGCTGGTCGTGATCGTGTATCTCCTCGCCCTCACCCTCACGAACCACCTGATGGGTCTGCTGGTGGGACCGGCGCTGCTCGTGTATCTGTGGCGTGACGGGCGCGTGTGGCCAACGCCAGGTGAGCGTCCACTGGCGTTGCGTGAAGAGGAGATCGACGCGCTCCCGCCAGGCATCCCGGTCGCCGAGACGAGGGTGTTCGAGGTGGGGACGCTGCGCGCGCGAATCGAGCCGAGAGTGCTCACACGCGCCGACATACTCGTCCTCTCGTTGATCCGTGACAACTTCGCTGAGCGACCGTTCTACTTCTCGCGCACGGTGGGATCCTACCCCGACAACCTCGGCTTCTCACCGTATCTGTTGGGTGAAGGTCTCGCCCGCAAAGTGATGCCCGAACCAGTGCGAGCGACACCAGACATCGTTCCGATGCCACCACCGCTTCGCTGGGTGGATTTGCCGCGTACCGAAACGCTACTCTTCGACGTGTACCACTATGAAGCGGTGGCCCGAGAGCGCCCGCGGGGTTGGGTGGACACGCCGTCGGAAGGCATCATGTCCCTGTATGCATTGCTGTACGCGGCCTATGTAGACCCCATGGAGCAACAATCAACGTCGACAACCGAGGTGGATAGCGCATCAGTCGCGCGGGCGGCACTCGCGGCAGAGTTGTCCGAGCGCATCATCGCCCAGACGAGCTTTGGCAACAGTGGAACACCCTGAGCTGTCGGTGGTGCGCGGTTTCCGCACCTCCCGTTTCTTTTTTCCCTTTTCCTCTTTCCTCTTACCTACCCCCAATTCTGACCCCAACGTACGCGTGGCGACCGGGCGCCGGCTCAAAGTAGCGACCGCCAAAGGCGTTCACCACCACGGAGCTGGCGTACTGCTCGTCGAAGAGGTTACGCAAACCAACAAACGGTGCCACGTGCCACCGATCGTTTCCGCCCTCCCAACCGACGCGAAGATCTGTGGTCCACCAGCCGGCGTTCGTGGCCGCGTTTGCGTCGTCGACGTACATCGACGAGGTGTGCGTGTTGTCCACCGCACCCCAGATTCCCCTGTCGCTAGTCAGGCGCAGCGACCAGTGCAACTGGTGGGTCGGCACCCCAGGAATCTCGTTGCCGTCGAACGTCGCGTCTTCGGTTTGAAAATCCGTGAACTCATACTCGGCCAGCGTGTAGGCGCCGACGAGGGCGACGGCTGGAATCGGCCGCGCGGTGAGACCAATCTCCAATCCACTGTGCCGTGAGGACCCCGCATTCCGGAAGAATCGTCTGCCCGGCTCTGTCGGGACCTCGAACGGAATCAACTCGTCGCGAACGGCGGTGGTGAAGAGTGCGAGCGAGTAATCGAATACCATGGAGACGCGACCCCGCACGCCCACCTCGTAGTTGGTCGCGTGTTGCGGCTCGATCAGTGGATTGAGACCACCACCACCGGTGGGTCGGTTCACTAACTCGGTGGAGGTCGGCGTCTCGAAAGCGGTCGACACGTTGGCGTACGGTATGACGCGCTCGTCCACGTCGACGGTAACCCCCGCCGACCACGAGACGGAAGCCATGACCTCGCTTCCGGATGCGTCACCGTCACTGAGCAGTGCATCGTCCACGTCGAATGCCACGCGGTCGTATCGTAGCCCCCCGGTCACGATCACACGATCGCCTAGTCTGAGGCGACTCTGGATGAAGGGCCCAAGCTCCCAGACGTGTTCGATCTGTTCCAAGGTGATCTCGGAGCCATCCGGACTGACGTTCTGACGATCGTCGCGCTGCCATTGGGCGTCCACGCCCACCGTCACGGCGAGGGGAAGTGACGCGATGATTCGGGGGATAGTGAGGCTGGCGCGTGTCCCGCCGATGCGTCGGGTGAGGTCGATCGACGCAAAGGTGAGGACGTTGCCCACGGTGCGCGATCCACCGTACACCACGGCATCGAGTGAGCCGCCTCCGGCGAAAGCGTGGCTGAGCGTCACACCTCCCTGAAACTGAGTCGTCGTCTCGTTCGCCCCAATCGCGACGTTACGCGGGTCGGCGAGCCGAACGGACATCGCCAGCTGATCGGCGGTGAGCGCGCCGGGGTTTTCGGATTTTGGCGTATCCGCCAAATACGCCAGGACTGAGAGGGTGGTGCGTGATGACAGCGGTTGTACGGCGCGGAGCTGCGCGTGCCACAGCTCCGCCTCACTGTGGTCGCGATGACCGTCGACCGTGGTCCGGCTGGCGGAAACCCGGACCGCGCCCGGGCCCACCGGTACCTCACCGCTGGCTGTCCACTTCCACGTATTAAAGGCGCCTACCGTCACCCGTGCTTCCGGTGCGAACCGACTTGCCAGACGTCGTGTCGATACGAGCGAAATCACACCTCCGGCCGCATTGCCGTGGAGGCTGGATGATGGCCCACGCAGGATGTCCACGCGATCTAGCTCGCTGACCTCGACGTTGCTCAACTGACCCTGTCCGTCAGGCCCCGTCTGTGGGATACCGTCGAGCAAGATCTTCACACCGCGCACACCAAACGCTGACCGCGCGCCAAACCCTCGAATCGAAACGCGAAGATCTTGCGTGTAGTTGTATCGATTGGCCGCGAGGACGCCGGGCGTCGTAATCAGAGCCTCGTCCAGTCCGAGCGTGGCGCGCCCCCGATCCAACGTGGCTCGGTCGACGCTCCCGACTGCGAAGGAGAGCGTTCGAAGCGGCGCATCGCTGCGGGCGACGGACACGGTGATCGGTGCCAGCTCTGCAACGGGTAGTGAGTCGGTGCGCGAGGTATCGGGCGGGGTCTGCCCAGAGAGCTGACTCGAGAAGACGGCGAGCAGCTGCAGGGTGACGACGAGGGTTGCGAGCCTCACGCGTGCTGTTTCCATGTTGAGAAAACCATAATCTTTTCAAATCAGACGGAAAAGGGACAAGGCGGGCCGAAGGGGAAAACGGAGCTGTTAACATCTCCCTCGTCGATGCTCCACCGGCCGACACACGAACCCGCCCGAACCCCAGTGTCCCCTCCCTGCTCGCATCGCGTCCTCCTCAGCGGATCGGAAGCGATCGGCGTATTTGACGTTGGGCGAGATAAGGAACACGACCGCCCAGCCATCGCGGATCATTTGCTCGTTGAGTAGCGCGTCACCGTCCCACAAGTAGGCCAGCGTTCGGTCGAAGTCGTCCCGCGGATCCGCGGCAAGCTCGACCCCGAGCGCGGTTCCAGGTGGTGCCAAGCGGGAAAACGCGTCCCTCGACTGAACGCCGAACGGCGGCTGATCCAGTTCAGGAGCATCGATGCCGACTATGCGGATACGCTCTCCCTCTCGACACGTAATCGTGTCACCGTCTGCAACGCGCTCGACCGTGCAAGTCGCATCAAGTGGAGGTCGATCTGCAGTGCGCTGACACCCGGAGAAGAGGACGCTGAGCGAGACCAGGGACACGAGATCGGGGAGGCGAAGGCTCAGCCGCAACCTCATGGTTTTCCAATTGGCTCGATGAACTCCTCGTCCTCCACACCCAGTGCATCCGCGATCCGCGTGATGTAGTTGAAGTATGCGATCACCTGGGTAGCATCGTGGATCGCCGTGTCATCACACCCAGCCTCGCGTAGACGGTCGAGGTCTCCCGGTATCATCTGCTGTTGATTGTGCGTGAGCTTCGAGGCAAACTCGCAAAGCGCGCGGTCCTCGGCACTCAGCGGCGCACTGCGCCAGTCCCGTACGACGGCGTTCACAAACGCATCAGTCTCCTTGGCGTCCGCGAACAGCTCGGCTTTTGCGACCTCTTCCCGGAGGTCGTACGCATGCGCCTGCGTTCAGTAATGACAGTCCAGCTCCGCGGAGACCACTGTGGCCAAGAGCTCACGCTGCACCCGAGAAAGTGGAGACGGTCCGTACATGATCTGGATGTACTGCTCAATGCTGGCCTTCAACACACGCGGGTTGAGACTCATGATATGTACGATGTGCCACACGCGTCCCGCCCGGCGCATGGCCTTATCGAACTCCGTTTTCAACAGACCGGTCGCTTCCTCGACTGGAATCTGCTCAATCCACGGCATCGCACTCCCCTCCCAGCGGCGCCACCGCCGCTCATGACGACATGTGATTGGGTCGAAAGATAGAGCGGAACAGGGGGGGAGTCAGCCCGCCGTGCCAGGCCCTCAGCTTCCCTCTTCCCCCATGGGGATCTCGCGCAGGCCCTGGCGCAACGCGGGATGCAGCCGCAGGAGATACCAAGCCATCGCTAGGGCGGCCGCGACACTACCCACGCCAAGCTCCCACCAAGCCGAAGGACCCAAGAGAGGGCGCGCGAAGAGCAGTCCCGCTGCGTAGACGTGAGCGGCCACGAAGATCAGGACAAACAGTACGAGGAAGCGGGTGACGGGATACTCTTCGGCCTTCTCGACCAACCACGAGGCGAAGAACCCCAGGGCGAGGAACGCCAACACGTGAACCATGTTGTAGGCGAGAACTGGACCTGGCGCTACTTGCAGCGCCGAGGGGTCGTCGAGCCCGTAGAAGAGCGCCGATCCAAAGAGCGCGGCCGTGTGAAAGACAGACCGTCCCGCGAGGGCGTTAATCACTGCCATGACGACCACGACGACCAGGTAGCCGAAAAGCCCGGCTACTAGGCCGCCTCGGAGAACCGTCTTGCTTTCGTCGCGCATCGCGCTGCTTCCGGGTGTCGCCGCACTCTGAAGAACACCAGGAGCAGCTTACCCTCGGTCACCCCCAGGTGACCGTGAGAGGCCAATGAAATTCCCTTCAGCGACCTCCGTCAGAAGTTGTATTCCAGTCCAGCTGTCCACGAGGTGTTCGTGCGCATGCCGCCACGGTTGAGCGGCCAGAGCGCGTTGGTAATGAAGGTGAGCCCGCTCGGCGTCACGAACTTGAAACCCACCGAGCCCGCCAGAACGTCGTCGCGCTCCGTAGGAATGTTGGACGGCAGCACAGTGCGCTCGAACGGTTGGTCGATCACGAGTGGTTCGGGAAGCGAGAGATTGCTGCTTCCAATCTGAATCTCTGAGAGAAACTCCACGGCGAGGGTGGCCCACGGTGCCAGGACCTGATCGAATCCCGCAATACCAATGAAGGCGTCGTTCTGGAACTCCCCACTGCGATAGAGGTAGCCAACGTTCACGTGGGGGGAAAAATCGCGAAACTGTGCGGACACGACTCCGATCCCGCGAACGGCGGTCTCACCAGCACCGTGAAAATCCGCTTCATCACCTGTGGGAAACCGGGCGTCGGCCAACAGGCTCACTCGCGTATTCCCGGACTCGCCCAGCGCAATTTTGAGCCGCGCCGCGACGTCCCCGATGCCAATGGCCGAGCCCTTTACAGACTGGCTCGTGGAGAGGACCGGATTGGTCGACGTCCCACCAAAGAAGTGCGCGGCTTCCGGCCCGCCAAACGGCTGGATACGGGCTTCGCTACGGCCGCTCAGGCTGGTGGAGATGACGGGGACCGCGAGGCCTATATCGACGCGATCGTGCAAGCCGTACGTAAAGACGAAGAGCGTGGCGAGTACGTCGATGTCGAGATTCAGATCCACCTCGATGATCTCGTTCTCCAGTGCGGGAACGCCCTGAGGAGCACAATCCTCTCCCACGGCATCATCGCATTCGGGCGAATCGACGTTTACATGCGTGAAGTTCAGGCGGAGGTTGCTCAGGTCAACTCCGCGGATCGACTTGAAGTTGAAGGCATTCAGGGACACACCGATCAGTCCGCGTCCACGGCCAAGCGTTTGCCCTCTCTCTGCGAAGATCGGCCCTGGTGAGGTGGAGGTTGGAACCGGGACGCCCGCCTCGAACCGAAACGTGATGCCGCTGCTCGCAGCGCTGATAGGGATGTTCGACACGTTTGAGCTTATGGCGTTGGCCAAGAAGTTGATCAGTGTTCCGTTGCTTTCGACCGCCGAAGGAATGAAGTGATCCGCATGAACGGAAACGGCGGGGACACCGGAGGCTGCTGATCCTGCAAGGAAGAGCTGATCTTCTCCTTCGCCAAAGATGAACAACCTCGTGATCTGATCGCGCAGCGCTTGCGCCGAGACCGTCTGAGCCGCCGAGCTCAACACGAGTAGTGCGATGAAAAGGCCTCTCATCGGTACCCTCTCCTCTGTCCGCACCCTTTTAGAAATTGTATTCCAAGCCCGCTGACCAGGAGACGTCGGTCCGGAGACCGGCCTGATTCAGCGGCCAGATCGAATTGAGAATCAGGGTCAATCCGGACGGCGTCACGAACTTGAACCCAATCGAGCCGCCCAGCAGATCGTCACGCCGGTCTGGGATCGTCGTGACCTCAATCGTTCGCGGAAACGGTGCTTCGAGTCTCACCGGATCGGGAACCGTCAGCTTGTTCGCTCGTACCTGAAACTCAGAGACGAAATCCACGGCCAGGGCGGCCCACGGAGCTAGCACGTGATCGAAACCCGCCGTCAGCAATACCGCGTCATTCTGCAGCTCGGCGCTGCGGTACACGTAGCCAACGTTGACGTGCGGTGAGAATCTGTTGAACTGCGCCGAGATGATGCCCAACCCCCGGATCGACGCGCTCCCCGATCCCAGCAGATCGGCCTCGTCACCGGTGGCAAACCGCGCATCACCCAAGATGCTGAATCGCGTCGTCTCCGATTCCCCTACCGCGATCTTCACCCGCGCCGCCACGTCCCCGAGCCCACTCACCGAGGCATCGACCGTTCGCGTAGCCATCAACTCCGGCTCGGTGATCGTCCCACCAAAGAAGTGATTGACGCTCGCTCCTCCAAACGGAATGACTTCCGCCGTACTCCGGCCGCGGAGCGAGGTCGACACGATCGGAATGGCGACGCCGATGTCAATCCGATCGTGCAATCCATACGACAGCACGAACAAGGTCGTCACCACGTTCAGGTCGAGATCGAGATCGAGCGTGATCACGTCGTTCTCGAAGTCCGGTACCCCGTAAATGGTGCAGTCACCGCCGAATACCTGGTCGCAGCCTGGGAAGTTCGTGTTCTCGTGCGTGAACGTGAGGCGCACGTCGTCTAGGTCGACCCCTCTCAGCGACTTGAAGTTGAACACATTGACTGTGGCACCCACCAACACGCGACCCCGTCCCAGGGTTTGCCCACGTTCGGCAAAAATCGGCCCCGGCGAGGTCGAGGTGGCCACGGGGGCTCCTTCGACAAAGCGAAACGTCGTTCCGCTGCTGGTCGCGCTAATTGGGATGTTGGCGATGTTCGTGGCGATTGCGTTCGTGAGGAACGAGATGATCGTGGCGTTGCTCGCCGAAGCGGCCGGTATGAAATGCTCGCCGTGGACCTGGATGTTGAATGGGTTGCTCGGATCGGCGGTCCCTGACAAGAACAGCGGATCATCCCCGTCACCGAAGATGAACAACTCGGCAATCTGATCGCGGAGCCCCTGTG
Organism: Gemmatimonadales bacterium; assembly: GCA_041577295.1. Taxonomy (GTDB): domain Bacteria; phylum Gemmatimonadota; class Gemmatimonadetes; order Gemmatimonadales; family GWC2-71-9; genus JBDHDH01. Next base: position 5,280 of record JBFGJG010000077.1, on the reverse strand, counting down.
CTTCTACTGGCTGGCTCCCGATGGCCAAGGCCACGAGGAGTATACTCCAGCGAGTCATGCACCCTCCCAGTACGCGTTGTCGGTAGACCACTGAACCTCTTACGGCGATGCTATCGTACCGAAGTGATACGCCACCCGGTGCCACGACGCTCGAACACCATGCGAACGTGGCTGACCTGATGACTTGGCCCAGCACCATTGCGGAAGTCGAGCGTCATGTCAGCTTCGCCTTGTCCGGCGTCGCCGTCAATGGTGAGTGAAGTCAACGCCATGGCGACCCGCAGATCGCTCACCGCGTTGAAGAAGGTGGACCACCTGTTTGCCTGCTCTTGGGAAATGTTGGGGTAGAGCCGCCTCACCTGCTCGAGATCTCGCGCTTGAATGGCAGCAGCGTACGTTTGCACGAGGCGCTCGAGTTCGGGTCGGGGATCCGGCGCCACCGGCGTCGGGGGAGCGGTAACCGTGACGCTGACGCTAGCCCGCGCCGCGCCGGCAGTCGCGGTGACGGTGGCTGAGCCCGCGGCAACGCCCGTCACGAGTCCACTTGTGTTCACGGTCGCAACGCGCTCGTCGCTCGAGGTCCATCCCACCGAGCGACCTTCGAGGGCACTGCCCTGACCATCCCGTGCGGTGGCGGCGAGCTGCACCGTCGCGCCCGCCTGTACCGTCGCCCGGTCCGGGGCCACGACGACGGCCGCAACTGGAACGGGTTCCACGGTGATCACGACGCTACCGGAGCGTCCTTCGCTCGTCGCCGAGATGGTCGCCTCACCCTCTGCCACTGCGGTCACGACGCCAGATGTCGTGACGCGCGCAACACGAGCGTCGCTGGAGCTCCACGACACCGAGCGGTCCGTGAGGGGCCGACCGTCCCCCGTCCGCGGGGTCGCGCTGAGCGTGATGCTCTCGCCGACCGCGATGGTGCCCGACCGCGGGGTGATCGCCACGCTCGCGACTCGGGGCCGTGGAGCCGCCGCCGCCGGTCTCGGCGTGGGCGGTGGCGCACGCACTTCCACAACAACCTCTGCAACGCCGCTCTGCCCCCCACTGCTAGCGGTGATCTCGGCTCGTCCTGGGGAAAGCGCGCTCAGCAACCCGCGGGACGAAACGCGTGCAATCTCCGGATGACTGGATTCCCATGTGACCGGCTGATCCTCGACCAACGTCCCCAAGTTGTTGAGAACGTTCGCCACGAGACGAGCGGTGTCACCGACGATGAGCGTCGTGACCGGTGGCAAGAGCTCGACCGACGCAACGGCGGGCGGAGCGGTGACAGGGAGCGCTGGCTGTTGCGTGACCGGAGGCGGTGTCGTCTCGTCGGCCGGTGGCGAGTCGACCGAACGCCATGGAGCCCACAAGACAATCCCGAGGGCGGCAACGACGACAGGCGGGATACCCCAGATGAGCTTCTTGCTGGCACGTGACGGCCGGAGTGCCGGAATGGGTGTGACATCCGTTGGGGTCGCGGCGTGCGCGTCACGCGCGCCACGTTCACGCGTGGCTAGCGCGATACTGTCGGAGAGCCGATCCCTGGGCACGGGGCTCGGCGGCGTTTGAAATTTTTCAACCAGCGCCTGGGCCTCCCGGCTGCGTGCAAGCGTGAGGATTTGTGTTCGCACCTTATCGCTATCTGCCGGCGGGACCGCCCCGATCGCATATACCATGTCCTCGAGCTTGGGCCACCGTTCCTCCGGCTCCTTGGCCAACATCCGCATGACGGCATCGCTGAGCATCTGCGGACAATCCGGTACCGCTGTCTGCAGCGACGGCGGGGGCGAGTTGCAATGCTTGTACATCAGCGCCATCGCCGATTTGGCTTCGAACGGCTTTTTTCCGGTCAACATCTCGAACGCGACCACGCCGAGGGAGTACTGATCGGACCCCCCGGTCACCGGAAGCCCGGTGCACTGTTCCGGACTCATGTACGATGGTGTGCCGACGGTTCCGCCGGTCTGCGTGAGGCCCTGGGCCTCGGCTACCTTGGCGATGCCAAAGTCCGTCACCACCGCCCAACCCTCTTCGTCCAGCATGATGTTGCCGGGTTTGATGTCCCGATGAACGACTCCCTGCCGGTGCGCGTATCCGAGTGCGTTCCCAACCTGTCCCAGAATCGTGTGGACCATGGCGACCGGCAGCGGGCCCAGCTCACCGATGACCGATTCGAGCGTGCGCCCCTTCACGTACTTCATGACGAAGAACAGGAGGTCGTTGCTCTCCTTGACCGCGTAAATCGGGATGATGTTGGGATGACTCAGCGAGGCAGCGGTACGCGCTTCGCGCTTGAAACGCTCGGGGATACCCTCACCCATCCACAGCACGTTGGGTGAGATGACCTTGATGGCGACCTTGCGATCGAGTGCAAGATCGTGCGCGAGGTACACGACGGCCATCCCCCCCCGGCCCAACTCCCCAATGATCTCGTACTCGCCGAGCGTAGCACTGCGAAGGGAATCGAGGAGGACGGCGGCAGAACTTCGAGTCTGCTGGTCGGCGTCCGTCGTGCCCTCGGAGGCCTCCGCAGCGGCGATGAGTACGGTCAGCTCCGCACCACAGTGCACGCAATACGCCGCGTCGCGAGGATTCTCGTGACCGCAGCCGCTACAGGTGGGCATAGATAGGATTACCCGCCGATTCCGTCAGCTCGAGTCGAAGAACGAGTTCCATAATATACACGCGAAAGGGGCACAGGCCGCTCAATACTTTGACTGCATGTACGCGACCCCCGGCGCCACGGTCGCGCGCCACGCCAACTCGAGGCTCTCAGTAAACTCGGGATCGAACCGGGCAATGGTCTGAATCAGGCTTTCGACAAACGGATCGTACAGCACCGGATTGATGTTCAGGTCCTTCCGACTGTGGCGCTCGGCGATGCGATCGAGAAGCGTCCTGTCCTCCTTTGGCTGCGCTGGGAAGATGAGCAGGAGATTGATGGCGTGGCGCAACAGCTTGTGCTGCCGCTCGAAGTCGGTCTGCGCAAAGCGCTGCCTGGCTTCCGGGCACCGAATGAAGAAGTCCTGGTAGAACATCGGGAAGAACTGAGGGTCAACACAGCACCGCTCGAAGCTCCGCTTTGCGCTCTCCATTAAGTGGGCATCCACCGACGTCGTGCGTGTCTCATCGGACATGCGTCCGGCCTCTCTCAGGGGTTGGTTGGTATCCGCGCGACTGCGCGTGTCATGCACCAAGATGCGCCACGAACGGCCTACACTCAACCGCCGCAGCGTGTTGGGCCCCGTTCTCGGCCTCGTTAAGTTGTTCCCGGGAGGGCTAGACCTAACTGGTAAGGCAGCGGTCTTGAAAACCGCCGGGCGCAAGCCCATCGGGGTTCGAATCCCCGGCCCTCCGTCACCCCTTCACCGACACCCACGCCACGCCACTGCGGCCTCTCTCGCCCCTTCACCGGAGCGAGTAGAGAATGCCTGTAACACTATGCAAGTAGTACATTTAGTCGCATCTGACTCGATCGCCAAGCGCGTTCAGGGGATCATGTTCGGAAGATCCCCAAAAAGCGCGATTCTCGCAGTGCCCAACGGCGCCTAGTCTCGGCTCGGGGCCTCAGAGGCTCGTCGCTCGAGCGCCGCGATCTGCGTGCGCACGTGTTGCGGCAGACTGACCTTCGTCTTTGCGCGGTAGTCGAACGAGACGATGATCCCGGTGCCCTCCGCCGCCACCTCGCCTTGTTGTTGTGACACGAGCCGGTAGGCCATTTCGAAGCGATCGTCTTCGACACTGGTCACGCGCGCGCCGATGAGTACGGTGTCGGGGTAGTAGAGCGGGCGACGGAATCGGCAACTAGTCGAGTGCAGGATGGCCCCGACCTTATCGCGGTCCCACGATTCAATGAGCCCACAGCGTTCGAAGTACGCGATCCGTGCCGTTTCGAAGTACCGAAAGAACACCGCGTTGTTTACGTGTCCGTACGCATCCATCTCACCCCAGTGAACGGGGACCCGGACGATGACCGGGAAATCGTCGAGCTGCGGGTGTCGGCGGACGGGTTCTGCCGTTGACATGAAGAGCTCCTGGGAGGGGCGTGGATCGGGGCCGGCATCCAAAGGAGCCGGCCCCGGTTCACGATGATCCGAAAGCTCAGAACACGAACCCCGTACCGATCACGAATTGTGTTGCAGAGACGTCACCTACGGCCGGATCGCCGTAGCTCGTCGTCCACCGCCTAAGCTCCGCGCCAAACAACAGGGGATGCGGTCTCCAAATTAGGTGGGTTTCCCAGGTGACGTTTTTGAGCCGATGCGTTGTCATGTTGAGATCGGCATTATCCGGATCGTCAATTCCCACACCTCCTCCGACTTCCCACTCGGCAGTCGGCAAGAGGTTCGCCTGGAACCATCCTCCCTTCGATCGCACCGGGACTCCACCGACCCCAAAGTTCTGGGCGACGGCGCCGCCACCGAGCGTATTCAGCAGCTGCCCCGTGAATAACTCGGCGCGGACCTCCACGTACTGGCTAGCGAAAAACCGCGCCGTGAACCCCGCAGCTTTGCTGACAAGCAAAGAGTCGCCCTCCGTCGGAACCACCCACCCCATGTGGCCACCGAGGCTGACCTCGCCGCCCAGTAGCTCGGGATCACCCCAACGGGCGAGGATGCGGCCTTGGAAGAAGGGCCGTCCGCTCCGCTCTGCCCGATTCGGCTGCGTCGCGAGGCCCTGCGGCTGGGCAGGCGGCCCAAAGGGCGCGATCACTGCCACCTCAACCCCCCCTTTCACGATACCACCGCCCTCCACGCCGACACGGACCTGGGGCATCCAAAACCACAGGTTACCGGCAGCGGTGAATCCCGGAAACTCGAGCGCCGCAATGCTCGACGGGTTCACGTCCGAGATCGGTAACCGCTCCTGGCCAAAAAGGAGCCAGCCGTTCTCCCAACGTAGCTCCGCGCGAACCCGCCTCAGCGCGACAAGCGAGGCCAGGCGCCCGTTCCCCAATTGTCCACCAAACAAGTTGAACTCGATCTCACCGGAAAAGTCGCCTCCCAAAACGTCGGGGTGAAAGGCCCGCAGTCCAATACGCGTCTGCCGGAGCGTCGCGGCAGTCGTGGACGGTGGAAGGCCACCTGGTGGAGCAGGTGGCAGAACGAAGAGCGGCACATCGCTATTGTTCACGTTTTCCGTCGTGTGGAAACCATTCAACAGGACGAGGCCGAACAGCTCTAACCGGCCCCCAGCTCCCGGCTCCACCTGCGATTCGGTCTGCTCCGCAACCTGCGTTTGGAGCACGTCGATGAGTCGCTCGGCACGCTCCAGACGGTCCCGCAGCGAATC
>JBFGJG010000076.1:0-13412 GCA_041577295.1 Gemmatimonadales bacterium | reverse complement strand
TGAAGACAGGAGGCGAGCATGACCACTCGCCCGCAGAACAAGCTGGAAACCCAGTTCGAGGAGCAGGGATCGCTTCCCAAACCGCGCATTGTCGGTCGGGTGGTTCGCCTGCTGATGGGCCTGTGGCTGCTGACGCTGACGTTTGACTTGTTGCGGAACGGATCAAGCGGGCTGCTCGGCACGACCGCGCCCTCACACTGGACCTGGTGGGTGGGCGTCGCGATCGGTCTTCTGGTCACGCCTTACGTCGTCAACATCGGGTTCACGCGTAACTGGGAATCCTGGCCGCGGGTCGCCGTCGTAGTGGTGGCCGCCGGGTTAATCGTAATTGACCTCGTCGCGTACGGAACGTGGTGGGCCCCTCCACTGGGTCTCTTCGCGCTGCTGTGGATGGTCTACTGGTCGGGGCACCTCGGTCTGTCGTTCGTGTTGTCGAGCGTCATTGCAACACCCGGCTGCGAAATGCGCGCGATCCCCCACGTGTGGACACTCGTGACTGGTCAACGAACGAAGGAACACTACTGTCCGGGTTTCTTGGATACCATCGACGCGTGGGAGGGAAGGCGGCGGGCGAGGTAATGGAGGTTGCCCACCGACGGCCTATTGGCGTTTAGCGCGCGGCCTTCCGAAACATCTCACCGAGGTCGAGCTCGAGCGGGAGCACCCCCGGCCGCGGTGCCCACACCAAGCGCTGGGTCAATACCTCCGGTTGGTCAGCCCTCGGCCGCCACAGCTCGACCCGGCGTTGCTCCGGGTCCACGATCCAGTACTCCTCGACTCCCTCTTCCATATACAGCGAGCGCTTCTGGAGCCGGTCGGTCCGCTTGCTGGAGTAGGAGATCACCTCCACCGCGAGGGACGGCGGGCCCATTAGACGTTTTTTTGTAACGTGGTGAGCGCGATCACGCAGGATGACGAGGACGTCCGGCTGCACCGCCGTATCCTCGGCGAACTCCACCTCGTAAGGCGCGACGAGCACCTCACCCAGACCGTACCGGTCGAGATACGCCTTGAACGCTGCCGCGAGCTCGATCACCAGCCGCTGATGAGCAGTCCCGGGCGCCGGTGTCACGAACAGCTCGCCGCGGATGACCTCGTAGCGCAGCCGGTCGTCTGGGAAGTTGCGGACCTCTTCCGCGGTGTAGCGCGGGATTTGGACGGACATGCCCATAAGATCGGGCTCCCTTGGCGGTTTGGGCAACTCGGCACGGGGCAATCTGCGGCGCCAGCCAGCAGAGTCGATAACCCGATTCATGCGCCGGGGGGCAGATCCGTGCTCATGCAGCCGGACGCGGCAGAGTATGCTCACTAGCACCCAGGACCCTTACTGAGCTCTCAATGCTCTCTAGAACTCGGGTGCTAGGAACCGATCCCCGGTCCGAGTATTATTCTCACATGTTCTCGCGTGGCATCCCCAGCACCTTCTTGAGCGCCCTCATTTTGGGGGTGCTCTTGGTGCCCTATGGCAGGCCCGTAATCTGTGACCTCACCGACCACTCGATGGCGGTCATGCACGATAGCCATGGGAAGTCGGGGAATACCCTCATCGATTTCGACGGCATGGACGGTTGTCACGGCAACGACGTCTGTACCGCCACGAACGTCGCCCCAGTATTCGACCCGATGGTCGCCGTATCGGTGCTGCCGGAACACCGGGAGTTGCGGCCGCAGATCGCTGTGCACCCGAACCGTCTCCTTGCACGGAACCTGTCCCCACCCCCTCGAGCCTAGCCCCTCCAAACTCACAGTCGTGCTCTTTGTCCTGGGCGGCGCATGCGCCCAGGGACACTGCGAATGCTTTCACCGTTGGAGAGGCAGTTTATGCACCAACCTGGTGGAGTCCGGCCTGCCGTGGAATGCACACGGCGATGGCTCATACTCCTGACCGCACTGGCCGTGGCCCCGTCTGGTCCACTGCCCGCCCAAGAGATCGCGCCCGACACGTTGCGTCTCGTCGATGCACTCACCATCGCCCGCGAGGCCAACCCCGGTCTCCAGGCCGCGAGGCTACGGGCCGTCGCGGCATTCGAGCGCGTGCCGCAAGCGGGCGCGGTTCCCGACCCGCAGCTGTCGTTTGCGTTGATGAACCGGCCCATAACCAACTTCGGCACCGACGAGCCCATGACCATGAATCAGATCCAACTCGGTCAGATGGTGCCGTGGCCGGGAAAGCTGCGCTTCGCCAAAGCGCGAGCGCGTCGGCTCGCCGATGCCCTCGCGCTCGATGCCGACGAAACCGAGCTGGGACTCGTCGCGAGCGTGAAGTCGGTCTACTACCAACTGGCATACATGGATCGAGCGCTCGACATCATGGTGGAGACACGTGATCTCCTGCGGGACTTCTTGCGTGTTTCCTCCGCGATGTACGCGGTCGGGACGGGTCAACAGCAAGACGTCCTCCAGGCACAGGTGGCGATCGCCTCCATGACGGAGGACATCACCGTCATGCAGCAAGATCGTCTGGCCACGGCCGCCCGTTTGAACGCGCTCATGGGCCGGGAAGCCACCGCGCAAGTTGGCGCACTCGAGCTGCCTCCACCGCGGGTCGAGTTACCCGAGGTCGAGGCACTCATGGAGCAGGCCGCTCTGTCCCGGCCGGCGCTCCAAGCCGTGCGGGCGAGAGTCGAAGCGGCCGAAGCTGGATACCGTGCAGCCCGCCGCGAGATCTACCCCGATTTCATGGTAGGGCTGAGCTACGGGCAGCGCCCACAGTTCGACGACATGGCCACGATCATGGTGGGCGTCACGATCCCCTTGTTCGCCGGAGCGCGCCAGCTGCCCATGCGTCGCGAGATGCTGGCCATGCAGGCGAGCGAGGAAGCGACGGAACTCGACCTGTACAACGAAACCTTCGCGCGCCTCGCCGAGCTGAGAGCCGAGGCCGCGCGCGCGCAGAATCTCTCGGGCCTCTACGCGTCCGCGGTGCTGCCGCAAGCTCGGGCCGCGGTGGAATCAGCGCTATCTGCCTACCGGGTGGGACGGGTGGACTACATGACGCTCGTCGAGAGCGAAATGACGGTGAACCGATACAAGATCGAGTCCGTGCGGCTCGCAGCGCAGTTCCAGCGAGTTGTAGCGGAAATCGAAGCGCTCGTCAGCATGGACCTTGGAGACATACCATGAAGTACTCGAGCCTTTTGCTCATAGCCGTCCTCGCTGCGTGCAACCGTGGCGATGACGAGTCCCCGATGGCCGGCATGACCGCGGAAGAACATGCGCGGATGCAAGCCGGGGGAACTCAAGGCGCCGTGGATACTACGGGCGCCCTCATCCGTCAGCCGGTGCACCTCACGTCCGAGCAAGAACGCGCGTTGGGGGTCGTCTACACCACGGTGCAGCGGGAAACCCTCACGCGAACCATCCGTACCGTGGGGCGGATCGAGCCCGCGGAACCCAGAGTCGCAGACATCACTCCCAAGATCGAGGGCTTTGTCGAGCGCTTGTTCGTGAGCTCGACGGGCGAGTCGGTCCGCCAAGGCCAACCGCTGCTCGCGCTCTACAGCCCCATGCTCGTCGCCGCGCAAGAGGAGTTGCTCACCGCCAAGCGACTGGCGTCGCAGGTCGACTCGACCGCGGGTGAGGCGTGGCGCAATGCCCAGTCCATGCTCGAGGCCTCACGACGTCGCTTGGCTTACTGGGACATCACTGATGAGCAGATCTCACAGATCGAACAAACCGGTGTGGTCACCAAGACGCTGACACTCGTGTCGCCGGTTACCGGGATCGTGCTCGAAAAGGGCGTCTTTGAGGGACAGCAGGTCACGCCGGGCATGCGCCTGTACCGTCTGGTGGATCTGCGGGAGGTCTGGGTGGAAGGCGATGTGTTCGAGCAGGACCTGCAGTTCGTGCGTGTCGGATCCCAAGCCCACATCGAGGTCGCCGCGTATCGCGGCGAGCATCTCATGGGACGGGTGAGCTTCGTCTATCCCGTGGTCGACGTCCAGAGTCGCACCAATCGGGTGCGCGTCACCGTGCCCAATCCGGGGATGCGCCTCAAACCAGGGATGTTCGCCACCTTGTTCTTCGATGCACAGATCGGCCCAGATGTGCTGACGGTGCCGGTCGACGCCGTGGTGGTGACCGGCCAGCGAAACCTGGTCTTCGTGCGAGACGACGACGGAATGTTGGGACCGCGCGACGTGGTGCTCGGCACGCGCGCCGGCAATAGGGTCCAAATCCTCCAGGGCCTGGCGGAAGGCGAGGCCATCGTCGCCTCGGCCAACTTCCTCGTGGACGCCGAGTCACGCTTGGCCTCGACGGGAAGCGCCATGCCCGGCATGCAACACGGCGGGGAGGCGGCTGCCATCGAGCCCGACACGCAGCCGGCGCACCGCCATGATTAACGCGATCATCACGTGGTCCGTCCGGAACCGGTTCCTGGTGCTCTTGGGAACAGCCACGCTCATCGCGGGCGGGATTTGGGCGATGCGCACCACGCCACTCGATGCGATCCCGGATCTGTCCGACGTGCAGGTGATCGTGCAGACCGACTTCAGCGAGCAGGCGCCGCAGATCGTCGAAGACCAAATCACCTACCCCATCGCCACCGAGATGCTCAAGGTACCGGGCGCCCGTGTGGTTCGGGGGTTTTCCTTTTTCGGACTGAGTCTCGTCTACGTCATCTTCGAAGACGGGACCGACATCTACTGGGCTCGCTCGCGCGTCCTCGAGTATCTCAACGGAATCCGGCAGCAGCTACCGCGTGGCGTCGAGCCCACGCTGGGACCCGACGCAACCGGTGTCGGCTGGGTCTTCGAGTATGTCCTCGAGTCGGATAGCCTCGATTTAGCCCAGCTCAGAACACTTCAGGACTGGTACGTCCGATACCAACTCACGGCCGTGCCCGGCGTATCGGAGGTCGCGAGCCTTGGCGGGTTCGTCAAGCAATACCAAGTCGAGGTCGATCCGGAGCGGCTGCGCGCATTCGACATACCCGTCACCCACGTGGCACGTGCTATAGGCGATCACAACGTGGACATCGGCGCGCGCGTGCTCGAGATGGGTGGCCGGGAGTACATGATCCGCGGCCTTGGCTATCTCGACGGCGTGAGCGACATCGAGAACGTCACCGTCGGGGCCACCATGCGCGGTACACCCATTCGCGTGGCCGATGTGGCCACCGTCCAGATCGGGCCGGCCCCGCGACGGGGCGCCGCCGATCTCGACGGCAAAGGCGAGGTGGTGGCCGGTATCGTGGTAATGCGGTTCGGATCGGACGCGTTGAAGACGATTGAGGCGGTGAAGCAGCGCATTGCGGAGATCCAGGAGGGGCTCCCCGCCGATGTACGGCTCCGCACGGTCTACGATCGGAGCGACCTGATTCACCGTGCCATACGAACGTTGCGCGATAAGCTGATCGAGGAACTGCTCATCGTGGCCGGAGTGGCGGTGCTGTTCCTGCTCCACGCCCGTTCGGCCCTGGTAGCGATCGTCACGCTGCCTTTGGGCATCCTGATCTCGTTTGTTGTCATGCGTTCGATCGGGGTGAACGCCAACATCATGAGCTTGGGTGGCATCGCTATCGCGATTGGCGCCATGGTGGACGCCGCCATCGTGATGATCGAGAACATGCACAAACATCTCGAGCGCGCCGAGAACACAACGGCCTCGCGGTGGGACATCGTACTGGCCAGCGCCAAACAGGTGGGGCCACCACTCTTCTTTTCGCTCCTGATCATCACTTTCAGCTTCCTGCCAGTGTTTGCCCTCGAACAACAAGAGGGGAGACTGTTCAAGCCGCTAGCGTTCACCAAGACGTTCGCGATGGCCGGTTCGGCACTGCTCTCCATCACGCTCGTACCGGTGCTGATGGGCTACCTGATTCGTGGCAAAATCCGCTCCGAGGCTGCCAATCCGATCAGCCGGGCGCTGCGTTGGACCTATAAACCAGTCATCGACTTCGTCCTGCGTCGCCCGTGGCTCGTGATTGGTGCGGCCGCCGCTATCCTGATAGCCACCATCCTGCCGTGGCAGCGATTGGGCAGCGAGTTCATGCCGCCGCTTCACGAGGGGTCCGTGCTGTTCATGCCTACCACGGTTCCCGGTGTCTCCATCGCGCAGGCGCGCGAGATCATGCGGTACCAAGACAGCGTCCTCGGATCGTTCCCGGAAGTGCAAACCGTTCTCGGCAAGGCAGGCCGCGCGGAGACGGCGACCGATCCCGCGCCGCTCGACATGTACGAGACGACGATCACCCTCAAACCCACGGAGCAGTGGCGGAAGGGGATGACCTACTCGCGCCTGATCGCCGAGATGGATCGGGCCGTCCGTATGCCGGGGGTCACGAACGCGTGGACGATGCCCATCAAGGGACGGATCGACATGTTGGCCACCGGCGTGCGGACAGCGGTAGGGATCAAGATTTTTGGCCCGAATCTCGACACCCTCCAGACCTTGGGTGAGCGTGTCGAACGCATCATGCAGCAAATCCCCGGCACTCGGAGCGCATTCGCCGAGCGAGGTGTGTCGGGATTCTACGTGGACATCGACATCGACCGCTCCCAGGCGGCGAGATACGGTCTCAACGTCGGTGACATTCACGACGCCATCATGGCCACCGTCGGTGGCATGACAGCGGCGGTGACCGTGGAAGGTCGGGAACGGTACGACGTGAGCGTGCGCTACCCGCGCGAGTTACGAGACGACGTGCAAAAGCTGCGAGAGGTGATCATTCCCGCCATGGGCGGAATACAGATTCCGCTGGGACAGATCGCGACGGTTCAGGTAGTCCAGGGACCGATGGCGGTGAAGACCGAAGATGCGTTCCCAGTTACGACCATTTTCGTCGACATTGGCGAGCGCGATGTGGGGAGCTACGTGCGGGAGGCGCAGCAGGTCGTCGCCAACGAGCTCCAACTGCCTGCGGGGTACAGTCTCATCTGGAGTGGTCAATTCGAGTTCATGCAGCGAGTGGCACAGAAACTCCGCATCGTGGTTCCCGTAACGCTCGGGGTCATCTTCTTGCTGCTCTATCTCAACTTTCGCGGCGTTACCGAATCGCTCATCGTGATGTTGGCCCTGCCGTTTTCGTTGGTGGGCGGAATCTGGTTCCTGTGGATCTTGGGATACAACACCAGCGTGGCCGTGTGGGTGGGATTCATCGCTCTCGCCGGCGTGGCCGCGGAGACCGGCGTCGTGATGCTGATCTATCTGGACGAAGCGTTTCACCGGCAACGACTCGAGGGCAGAATTCGCACGCCAAAAGACGTCGCGGCAGCGGTCAGAGAGGGCGCACTCGAGCGCCTGCGTCCGGTGATCATGACCGTCACCGCGACCATCGCCGGCCTCGCGCCGATCATGTGGAGCAGCGGAACCGGTGCGGACGTGATGAAGCGGATCGCGTCGCCGATGGTTGGCGGCATGCTCACCGCGACGGCGCTGACGCTGATTGTGATCCCTGCGATCTATCTGCTGTGGCGGCAGTGGCAGGTCCGGCGTGAGCCTGACAGGGCGGTGCGGCCCGCGCTACAAGAACAGATGGTGGTTGCGACCGAGAGCTAGAAAAGCCTACCGTGCGGATCGGCACTACGGTCACGGTGCGCTCAGAGCGCCTCCGTCCGGATTGCCACTCTTGTCCTCCAAGGCCATTGCCTACCTCCTCCGGGGTGCGCGGCGTTCACCCCGCCGGTTGCATTCTTGGCCTTGGCGTGCTCGATCTCCTGACAGCCAACACCATGTCATTTCCACACAACTCTGCGCACTACTCGCCCAGGTCGACGTTTCGGTCAGCCATCTCGAAGCTTCGATTGACCTGTCGAAAGCTTTGAACGGGCCTCTCGAAACTTTGGGTGACCATGCCAAAGCTTGCGTTCCATGAATCTAGGCTTCCATCCGCCCGCCCAAAGCTTCTGAGCGCCTGATGCAAGCTTGCACGAGCCGACCCAAAGCTTGCGGACGGTGCTGCGAAGCTTCGAGACGGCCGGTGGAAGCTTCGACACGACCATTCAAAGCTTTGACGGGGCCCTGTAAAGCTTCGACAGGGTTATTTCAAATGGACCACGTTGCGACCGTAACTGCATGTTAGACAATATGTGACAACTGGAGAGCTTATATGGAATTCAATGCGACTTAGGCTCTTTGCAAGATGACCCAGCACGACGCACAGCAACGAGGCCCTGAACACGGCGGCCACCACTCCCATCACGCGCACATGGTGGCTGACTTCAGGCGTCGCTTCTGGATCTCTCTGGTCCTGAGCGTGCCGGTCGTCGCGCTCGCGCCGATGATCCAGGAATGGCTCGGCCTGCGGGAGACCCTTGCGTTCCCCGGCGACGGCTACGTCCAGTTCGTCCTCGCGTCGATCGTCTACTTCTACGGCGGCGCACCCTTCCTGAAGGGCCTCTTCAACGAGCTCGAGGATCTCCGGCCCGGGATGATGACCCTCATCGCCCTGGCAATCACCGTGGCCTACGTCTACAGCTCGGTCGTCGTGTTCGGTCTCGACGGCGAGGTGTTCTTCTGGGAGCTGGCCACGCTGATCGACATCATGCTCCTGGGCCACTGGATCGAGATGAAATCGGTCATGGGAGCATCGGCCGCACTCGAGAAGCTCGTGGCGCTCCTCCCGGCGGACGCGCATCTGATGCAGGACGATGGGTCCGTCACGGACGTACCCGTGAGCGACCTCCACCCGGGACACCGCGTCTTGATCAAACCCGGCGAGAAGATTCCCACCGATGGCCGAATCGTGGAGGGCCGTACCTCTGTCAACGAGGCGATGCTCACCGGTGAGAGCAAACCAGTCGAAAAAAGACCGGACGACGAGGTGATTGGCGGTGCGGTGAATGGCGAAGCGGCTATCACGGTGGAGGTAGGCAAGACGGGAGAGGACACCTACCTCTCCCAGGTGATCGCGATGGTGCGGCGCGCGCAGGAAACCCGCTCCAAAACCCAGGACCTCGCCAACCGCGCGGCACTGTGGCTCACCATCATCGCGATCGTCGCCGGCAGCGTCACGCTCACTGTGTGGCTCGTGCACGGCCAACCATTCGACTTTGCGCTCGAGCGCATGGTCACCGTGATGGTGATCACCTGTCCCCACGCGCTAGGGCTCGCGATTCCATTAGTGGTCGCCGTCTCGACCGCCCTGTCCGCCAACCACGGACTCCTCATTCGCGATCGCACGGCGTTTGAGCGTGCGCGCGATCTCGACGCCATCATCTTCGACAAGACCGGCACGCTCACGGAAGGGCGGTTCGGGGTGACGGACGTAGTCCCGCTCGAGAATGTGAGCGAACAAGAGGTGTTGCGCCTCGCGGCGGCGCTCGAGCGACTATCGGAGCATCCCATCGCCGCAGGCATCACCAGGGCCGCGGACGAGCGTGGTCTCGATCTTCCCGCGGCACGGGAGTTTCGCGCCATCCCCGGCAAGGGGGCCGAGGCAACGGTCGACGGCACCGATGTGAAGGTCGTGAGCCCGGGGTACCTCAGAGAGCAAGACACCGCTGTCGATAATCCGGAGGTCGCAAAGCTCGCCGAGCAGGGGAAGACGGTCGTGTACGTGCTGCAGGAGGGAACACCGGTGGGCGCTATTGCCCTCGCCGATATCGTGCGCGAAGAATCCCGCGCCGCACTGGATCGGCTCAGGGAGATGGGGATCAAAGTGATGATGCTGACCGGCGATGCCACCGCGGTCGCGCGGTGGGTGGCCGATGAGCTTGGCCTCGACGACTTCTTTGCCGAGGTGTTGCCAGATCAGAAAGCGAGCAAGGTGAGGGAGGTCAAGGAACGTGGGCTCACCGTGGCGATGGTCGGGGACGGTGTGAACGATGCTCCTGCTCTAGTGGAGGCGGACGTGGGGATCGCGATCGGCGCTGGAACCGACGTGGCAGTCGAGTCTGCAGACATCGTTCTCGTGCGATCTGATCCTCGCGACGTGCTGGCCATCGTGGAGCTCGCCCGCAAAACCTACGGGAAGATGGTGCAGAACCTCTGGTGGGCAACAGGCTATAACGTCGTCGCGATCCCACTGGCGGCGGGTGTGCTCTACCGCGCTGGAATTCTCTTGTCGCCGGCCGTCGGCGCGGTACTCATGTCGCTGTCCACCGTGATCGTGGCGATCAATGCGCGGCTCCTGGGGAGAAGTGGGGGGTAGCGCACCAAATGAAAAGACGCCCGGATGCAGACGATGCGTCCGGGCGTCCCACGCTTATCAAGTGGTCCTCAGTTGGTCACACCAGTCAGTTCCACAGCAATGGTACCACCACCCATCATCGCCGGCAGACGGGTCGTGCTCTGCACCACAATGTGCGGGGCGGCCCGCATCACGTGCAACGTCGCTGTTCCGGCCTCGTCACCGTCCAGCGGAGCGATCTCGACCACGAAAGTCTCGAAGCTCCCAGCGGCGCAATCGACGGTTTCCGCCCCTGTGACCGTGAGCGAGAAGGGCCGGACCTTCTCCATGAGGACGTTGACGGTCCGAAACGTCGTCGTGAATCCCACTTTCAGTGGCAATGCCGCTACCGGGAGATCGGTCCCTCCATCGCTGGCATACGCCGGAGCGTCGAGCGTGATGGTCACAGGGACCGTCTGCCCCATACCCTGGAGCTGGCCTGTCACCGCTTCGTCGGTATACCGGAGCGAGACCGATCCGCCGGCATGCCGGATTGGCCGCAGCGTGTTCGCGTGCACCTCGAGGGTATCGGTCTGCGGACCTCTCGGCGTGACGGCCACGTCCACGACGCGCCACACGTCTTGGCCCTCGAAGGTCGCACGCTCGACAGTGCGGGTGAGGTCGATGCCGATCTCTTGCCCTGCCATCTGCAGCGTCGCTGCGTACGCGAGCGTCGTGGGCGCGAGCACCGTAGTGTTCACCGCCGGGAGCGGCGCGGTTGCCGCATCGGCGCTCACGGTTGGCTGCGCCGCCAGCTCGACCGTGTTCACGTCAACCGTGAGCAGGGCCAGCTTCGCCGCAATGTCTTCCGGCATGTCCTTCTGATGGCGTCCGCCGATGTGCTCGGCGAGGAACCGCTCCAGCGCCGCAGCGAGGGCCAGGCGGTTCTCACGGCCGGCAAAACCGTGTCCTTCGTCCTCGGCGAGCATGTATTCCACGTCGCGCCCAAGCTCGCGCATCGCGACGACGATCTGCTCGGACTCTGCTTCTTTGACGCGCGGATCGTTGGCGCCCTGCACCACGAGCAGCGGCGCGGTGATCTTTTCCGCGGAGAAGAGCGGTGACTGCGCAATCAAGCGCTCACGGTCTTCCGGGTCGTCTGGATTGCCGAGGCGGACGTTGAAGATCTTCTTGAGGGGTGCCCAGTAGGGCGGGATCGAGTTCAGCAGCGTGAGCAAGTTCGACGGACCGACGTATGAGACGCCGGCGGCGTAGAGCTCCGGTGTGAAGGCGAGTCCTGCGAGCGTAGCGTACCCGCCGTACGACCCGCCAAAGATCGCGACCCGCTCCGGATTTGCGATCCCCTCGGCAATCAGGTACTGCACGCCATCAGTGATGTCGTGCTGCATCGCACCGGTTCCCCATTCGTTGTTGCCGGCGTTGAGGAACGCTTTGCCGTACCCAGTGGATCCGCGGAAGTTGGGTGAGAGAACCGCAAAGCCCCGGTTCGCCAGGAACTGCGCGTAGGGGTTGTAGCCCCACATGTCGCGCGCCCACGGGCCCCCGTGCGGGAACACGACCAGCGGCAGGTTCACCGCGTCCATCCCTTTCGGAACAGTCAGGTAGGCCGGAATCTCGAGTCCGTCACGCGCCGTATACCGAATGGGGCGCATGGGCGCCAGGTCCTCGCTGGGGAGGTCCGGGCGGGTTCGGTACAGCAGCGTCAGCTCGTCGCGCTCTGTGTCGTAGATGTATGTCGAGCCGGGATCGACGTCGCGTGAGACACGGATCACCACGATGCGCTCGTCGAAGGTGCTCGAGCCAACGCTCAACTCACCGTCCGGCAGGTGTGCTCGCAGCCGCCGGAGCATGTCGCGGAACTCGTCGGTCTTGGGGTAGATGCGGACCCGGTCACCCACGTAGAACGTGGCCATCAGCTCGTTGGAGACATCCGAAAACGCTGCCCCACCGAAGTCGACCTGTTTTTCAGGATCCGACTCAACGACCGTTTCCTCTTGTGTGATGGGGTCGAACAGGATGAGGCGTGCTAAATCAACGTCGCCGCCTCGGTTGGAGATCATGTAAACGCGCCGACCGTCCTTGTGGAACCGGACCGGACCGCACGTCTCCTCGTTGGAGCAGCTGTAGACGGGCTCCGTGAGCGCTCCGTTCACTACGCGCATGATCTCCGTCCCGCCGTCGTCTGCGACGCGCAAGGCCATGCGGATCACGCCGTCGTTGTCCGTTACCCAACCGGCGACGCGCTCGGTGTTCTCCACCAGCAGCTCCCGCATACCTGAGCGGAGATCGAGCCGATACGCATCGTGCCACTCAGGATCCCGGTCGTTGAGACCCACGATGATGTGGTTGGGGGTCGCTCGCGGCACGCTATAAATGAACGCCCGTGTGTCCTCGAAAGGCGTCAGATCGCGCGCCGGCGGCACGCCGGTGGCAGCTTCCGCGGATGCGGAGGGATCGACGGCGTAAACGTGGTAGTTCTCGTTGCCGTATTTGTCCTGTACGTACAGGATCATGCGGCTGTCGTGGCTCCAGAAATAGCCAGTGACCGGCCGCGTGGTGTCCGCCGTGATGGGCCGGGCGGCCTCGAACGGCTGGTTCGTGTCCTTGACCCAGATGTTCATGACCCCGTTGTAGGGCTTCCGAAACGACACGTACTCGCCGTTCGGCGAGATCTGTGCTCCGGACAGCTCGGGGTCGCCAAAGAACAACTCGCGATCGATGAGGGGTGCCTGCTGCCCCTGCAGCGGCCCGGCGCCCGCCAGCAATCCGAGCGCAAACCCCATCGTGAGCATGCGACGCATGGAACTCCTCCTCGGAATGACAGGTGAAGGTGCGTGGGCAAGGTACCCGGATGGACGAGCGGATGGAGGGGGGCGGGCGCTGAACGGGCGGATCCGTATGGCGAGCGGGCTCGTGGACGGCTCGAGTGGAGGTCCGAATGCAGGAGTAAAGGCGGTTGGGAAAAACGGAGGTAGCTCCCTACTCCCTACTCCTACTCACCACACTCACTGTCTTTCCCTACGCGACGACCAGTGCACATGCACGATGCGCCACCCATCCGCCGTCCGCCGTAGGACGAGGGTTTCGACACCACGACTGTTGATCTCGCGCTCGCGAAACGTGCCGCTCACCCGTGTCTGGGTCAGCACGAGGGCGTACTCGCCCATTGTCTGGGTCTGCTGATCGACGATTTCGCGCACCACAGATGATGCGAACTGCACGTCGACACCCAAATGGTGCGAGCGGTACTCCTCCCGCGACGCCTCGACACCACCGCTTTCGAAGATCACGACATCCGAAGCCATGAGGGCCAACGCCCCCAAGCTGTCACCGGCCGCCT
>JBFGJG010000075.1:0-13603 GCA_041577295.1 Gemmatimonadales bacterium | reverse complement strand
GCTGAAATGAGGACTCGTTCTGAGGCGTAGATACCGTCCAGTTGGCGATTGGCTGTAGGGTATGCCGCGGCGTCGGTTCGCGGAAGGTCCGAGGCCGCTCGGCCTCTCGTTACGGACTCCGCTGGTGTGTGAGCTGGCTTTTGACCTCGGCGGGCCGTAGCCTGCCTACCAAATCGTCGATCCCAGCCCCGGTGCGGTAGCGAATCCCGCTAATGGGGAAGCCATGATAGCGGTACTCCCACCGGAAGATACGGGCCGGCCGCATCCGAACACGGCCTGCAACGAGCGCCCTCCGAGGGAGCAGCGGAACCGCGAAATTGACCCCTGCATTGAAGCCGCGCTCGGTTTCAAGGGCAAAGAATCCCACATCGACCTCGCCAAACCGGCGTAGCACATCAACTCGGATACCCCAATCCTCAAAAACAAAACGGCCAGCTGCTGCACTCAACCGTACGTCGAACGGGGCGAACCAGTACTCCGCGTCGCCGAAGAAGGTGACTAGATCAGGCGCTTCGTATTCCCAACCGCCGTCGACGCGGCTTGCCCGCCCTGTGTACCCGACGTTGCCTCCCATCGCCCACAGACCGTTGGCAAAGTACTTCCTTGCTTGCACGTCGATCCCGTACCGATCCTGTGTGAAGTATCCGACGCTTCCAACCACAAAGGTCGATCCGGGAAGACGAAAGTACTGACTCAGTGTGAGCAGCCCGGGACGAACGTAATCACCACCCTCGTCCAGCTCGTTCTGTAGGGGAAAGATCAACTGGACGGCGACGCGCATCCCGCGCCACAGCGAGGTGGAGAATTCAGGGGTCACGTTGATCTGCGACCGCACGGGCTCGTCAAAATCGCCAAATTGGGCTCTGAATTGCGGATGGGCCACGATGTCGATCCGCCGAAACGATCGATTCGCCCGCAGGCGATGCCGAAGGTCCGACCAGAGAGCATCGCTGTCGAACGAGACCCGCATGACCTGGGCACTCTCGTGCGGTCCGAGCTCGCCGCGGCGCATGGCCCGGTATCGATCGGCCGCCACGGAAATCTGTACGACGGGAATTGCGAGCTGCTGCTGTATGACCGTTACTGTCGCGCCGGGAGCGGCATCGGACGTGAGGGCGTCGAGGGCTATCTCGAGCGCCCGGATCTCGTAACGATAGACATTGTTCTCGAAAGTGGCGGTGAGATCTCCGCCATCTACCAGAACCGTAACGTTCTCGAAGCCGATCTCAGCAAGACGTCCAGCAAGAGTCGCGCTTCGGGCACTCGTGCTCTGCGCTACCAAGCTGGAGGACAGCAGCGAGGAACACACCACCAAGGCTGGAAACCAGCGAGCGCTAATCCTCGACGGTCCCACGTTGGTCGGGGATGCCGTTTCCGCGCCCACGTGCTCCACTCGCGTTTCAACGTGGCGACGGCGTCCGCGCGTCCGAGCGATTTGCCGCCTCCACCCGCTCGAGCTCCTCCCATCGGACGTCCAGCGTGGCGGACAGCTCGTCGGCGTTCTGCGCGCCGCGCCGGTCCACCTCGTCATGTAACAGGTCGCGGATTTTCTTGTAAAAGGAGGTGACGTATGTGCCATGGAACAGCATGGCGAGATCGTCGCTATCGATCCAATTGCGCTTGGCGCCCAATTCGGCGGACACCATCTCGTAGAACTTGGTGCCGGGTAGAGGATAGGAGACGGACACGCCAATCTCATCCGGAGACTCCTCGCGGATCAGGTCCCGCGTACGGAGGACGTCCTCCCACTCCTCCCCCGAATAGCCGAGCTGAATGAACCAACAGGCCCGCACGCCGTGTGCCTTGAGGGTTCGGGTCCCTTCACGGATCTGAGCGAGCGTCGTCCCTTTGTCCATCGCATCGAGGATGCGCTGTGACCCGGACTCGACACCAAGCCACACCTCCTCGGCTCCGCTGTCGGCGAGGTCGGCAACGACCGACGGCTTCATGAGGTTTACCCGAGACTGCATCGTGAACGGGGTGCGAATCTGCCGTTCTACGACGGCCCGTGCGAAATCGTGAATCCACTTCTTCGTGAGCCCAAAGATGTCGTCGGCAAACCAAATGTGGTCAGGCGCTACAGCCTCCTTTAGACGTTCGAGTTCCTGGGCGACGTTGTCAGCACTGCGTTGCGCATAGCGCGACCCGAACACTGGCTTTGCACACCAGTTGCAGCGGTACGGACAGCCTCGCGACGTCACCATGTTCCACGAAAGACGCCCGTGAGCGCGAGTCCACGCCGCACGGTAGCGTTCGATGTCCACGAGATCCCACGCCGGAAACGGCAGCGCATCCAACCGGTCGAGAAAATCGCTCGGTGGGGTACGACGAAACCCATTGTTCCCTTGTACCTGATTATGCGATGGCAGGGCCAGCCCGCGCACGTGATCTAGCGAGGCACTCGAATCCGCTGCCCAAAGCGCTACGAGCTCGGCCATCGCCTGCTCAGGCTCACGCAGAATCACCGCGTCTGCCCCCGCCTCGAGGTAGAATTCCGGATGGTCGCTTGCGTCGAAGCCGTTTACCGCTACGCGACATCCAAGCGCTTCTGCCGCACGGATCATGTCGAGCGCCGCCTCGCGCATGCGTACCGTGCACATCTTGGTGAGGAAGTTGAAATTGTCCTCGACGATGCCCACAATGGCCGGTTGCACCCGGTCCAAGGTTGCAAAAAAGTCGTCGATACCATTAGCCAGCATCGCGTCGAAGAGCTCGACGTTGTGCCCCTGTTCACGGAGCAGGGCGGCGGTGCCAAGCGTCGCCAAAGGAGGGTACGGTTTCATTTTGCGCCGCTGCTTCTCGTCGTACTGGAGATAGTACGAGTGAGCCAACAACACGGGACGGCGCCTCGCGATGGTCATCGCGTTGTGGCAAGGTAGGGGATCGTGGTGGCGTCCGTCGGGCGCAATGTGGGACCTCACCGGCGGGGTTGAGTAATGCCCGCTCGATCTGGCGGGACGAACGGCATCACCTATACATGAAAAGTGTAACGTGCACCGAACGGCAAGCGCCAGTCCGAGTGCACCCCGCTATGGCGGGCGCGCCACTATTGCAATCGGTGTGCAACGCGGTACCTTGGGCTGTTAACAGCAGTCTCTCGCCGGGGGTTCCCTTTTGTGGAACAACCCATCTTGCTTCCAAGCGCGCCCGTTTCGGTTCACAAAATGCGGACCTCAACAGCCTGTTGTCGGAGCGGGCGTGTTGCGTTTTAGCCACAGTCGTTGTGGCGGGGCCTCATCGCACCATCCGAGCTGCCGTCGTCCTGCCGCCACGCGTCCATTACCATCTCGGAACCGGCTGGCTCGTTAGACGCCGACGGCAGCCGTGGGAGGGTGAGCCTATGAGCGTAGCCACGACGAAGCGAACAGGAGCCGTTTGGGGGATCATCGCAGCTGCGGCTGTGTGGTCCGGCTGTAACGAGGTACCCACCGCCGAGATCGACATGACGACTGCGGAGGTCGTTGCGGAGCTCGCGGCGGCAACGACACCCGCCGCGGCGGATCAGGCCATCCGCAACGTGCTGATCAAGTCAGGGGTCGGCGTGCGGAGCTCGGACGGTCGCTACGAAGAGTTTGTGGTGTCGGATGCGGAGATCGCTGAGCTCGCGCAGGCACATGTAGATTTTATGACGGCAGTTTCACCAGGCGCGAGAATCTCCGACCTCCACGGCTCCATGCTCGACCTCGCTGAGGCGACCGATGGCCGGTGGGAATTCCGTGCGAGTCTCGATCAGATCCTGCGGGACTTGCAACAGGCATCATCAACCGCGCTCGCCTCACCCGAACGACCTGCCAATGCGCTCCTCGTCACCATCGTGGCCGAGGGCGCAGCCGTGCCGCAGGGGCCACCCCTTTACGACGGCACGACAGTCAGATCACCGGTTCAGACGTTCCTGTTGACGCTGTGGGTGCATAAGCACTTTGACGATGGCAAGTTCGCCGAGCAGAAGTGCCGGAGCAACTGCATGGTCGAATTCGTCAAGGCCATTGGCGTGTGCCAAGCGATCCATCACGATCACAAGGCCCGTCGCGATTGTCTCGAAGCAGCTCTGGCGGCGTTCAAGACATGTTTGGATGGTTGTCACGACCAGGGCGGTGTGGTGACCTAGGGATCCACACGCAGTCTCGCTCGTCCCCTCCCGACGGGCAGCCCGTGCGGCTGCCCGTTTCATTTGTCAGGCAACCCCCATCAACCGTCCTGGCGTCGCGACCACCGATTCGTATACTGAACATGATATGAGTGACGTCTTACTCACCCACGGGTATCTCCTTCGTGAGGACGAGAAGGAGCAGCAGATCATGAAGCCCTATCCACCGTTGGGGCTTCTGTACGTGTCCGCGTATCTGCGACGCGCAGGGTACGACGTCGATGTCTTCGACAGCACGTTCGCCACGCGCCAGGAACTGCTGCAGCGCATCGAGGATGAGGGGGGTGGTGTCGTGGGGATCTACACCACCCTGATGACGCGCCAGCCCGTGATCGATATCGGTCGCGCCGCCCAAAGGCATGGCTGCACCGTCGTGCTCGGTGGGCCGGAGGCGGCCAATTATCCAGCCGAATACCTACGTGAGTGCGCCGACATCATCGTTGTTGGCGAGGGCGAAGCGACGATGGCCGAGCTCTTGTCGGTGCTGCCCCGGGTGGGACCGAACCGTCTCAATGAAGTCGCAGGCATCGTGTTTCGTAACGAAGAGGGACACATCGTCGAAACTCCGGCCCGCGAGCAGATCAAGGACATCGATACGCTGCCGTGGCCGGACCGCGAGCAGATCGACATTTCCAGATACGTCGATGTCTGGCGCACGCACCACGGAGCGGGCAGCGTCAACCTGATTACCGCGCGCGGCTGCCCGTACCGCTGTCGCTGGTGCTCGCACGCAGTGTTTGGCTTCACCCATCGGCGCCGCAATTATCTGGATTGCGCTGATGAGCTCCAGTGGATTCTCGAGACATATCGACCGGATCAGGTCTGGTATGCGGACGACGTGTTCACGATTCACCACCGGTGGCTATTCAATTATGCAAACGAGCTGAAGCGTCGCGGACTCCGGGTGCCGTTCGAGACGATTTCACGCGCCGACCGGCTCATGAAAGAGGAGGTGCTCGAGACGCTGGCGGAGATGGGCTGTTGGCGCATCTGGATTGGATCCGAAAGTGGCAGCCAGCGTGTGCTCGACGCGATGGAACGTGGTGTGACCGTGGAGCAGGTGCAGTGGGCGGTTGCGGCAGCCAAGCGGCACGGCATTCAGGTCGGCATGTTTCTCATGTGGGGCTACGATGGCGAGACCGTGAGCGATATCGAGGCGACCGTGCACCACGTGGTGAAAACCAATCCCGACGTGTTCTTCACCACGGTTGCCTATCCCATCAAGAACACCGAGTACTTCGACGCGGTGGCCGGCCGGATCAACCTCGCCCAACCCTGGGCCGATGCAACCGATCGCGAATACACCGTGCACGGGAGACCAAACCGTGACTACTATGCCTTTGCCGATCGCTGGCTGCGCAGCGCGGTTGAAGCCTCGCGCCTAGCGGCGGCCGACCCCGTGCAGGCCAGTGCATTTGCGCGCGAAGCCGCTGAGGCGAGAGCCGCCCTCCACGCCTGGAATCCGGCCGACCCGAATTGAAGGACGCCTCGTCTCCGTTTGACCCTCTCGCCACCCAGTACGAAGAAGAGTTCGACACGAGCCTCATCGGCGGGCTTCTTCGCCGAGCAGTGTGGCGACGCCTGGAGCCACGTTTTGGCGCCGGAGACCGGGTCCTCGAGATCAACTGCGGGATCGGGCGAGATGCGATTTGGCTGGCCCAGCGTGGCGTGCGTGTGGTCGCCACCGATCAATCCTCTGCCATGGTCGATGTTGCACGTCGGAACGTCGAGGAGGCCGGCGCGGCTGCTCACGTCGAGGTGCGCCACGCATCGATCGAGGACGTCGCCCGGGGTGCTCTCGAGAGCCGCGAAGCGTTTGATGGACTGCTCTCGAACTTCGGCGGGTTGAACTGCGTTCGGGATCTGCCCGCCATTGGGGCAGGTTTGGCTCAGCAGGTCCGTACCGGCGGTTGCGCCGTGCTGTGCGTGATGGGTCCCGTGGTCCCGTGGGAGTGGCTGTGGTTCCTCTTGCATGGCAAACCACGGACAGCGTTTCGCCGCTTTCGCCGCGCAGGAGTGACTTGGCGGGGAATCACTGTAAGGTATCCGAGCATCAGGACACTTGGGCGCGCTTTTGCGCCGGGGTTCCGGATGGCGTGCGTAACAGCGCTCGGGGCCCTCCTGCCGCCGACCTATGCCGAGCCATGGGCGCAGAGGCATCCGAAGCTCATTCGATACCTGGCCGGTATCGAACGGCGGATCGAGGCGTTACCACTAGTTCCGTGGTTTGGGGATCACTACGTCGCCGAGCTCGAGCGGCGCTAAATGCTGACCCGCTGGGGCTCGCGGATTCTGATGACTCGCTTGGCGAGATCCAGCTCCCATGGGTTGTCGTACCGTCCTGTGGCGTAACGCCAAGCGGCGAGATTGCCGAGGATGCGCTTGGCCCATTGCGGGGTCGAGTAGTCCTGCACGGTGGGGAACCGGCAATACAGAACCTTCGCAAAGTCCTTGACCCGTCTGCGGATCTTTGGTGTGAGCCACGGCGCGTCCTGATGGGACACGAAATCGATCCACCGGGGCTCGGTCCACTCTTCGGGTGTGGTGGGGAGTGATGGGCCATCCGGGCCGTAGCGGTCGAGCCGGGGGAGATCGGCCCGCTGTTGCTCGCGCCGAATCCACGCCGGGTCGCGTTGCGGTGTGGGGCTGTAGAAGTAGAGAATCACTTCGCATTCTGGGTGGATCTTCTTGAGTGTGCGGATAAAGGAGAACGTTTTCTCGATTTCTCCTTCCGGATCCTCCGGACCGCCGAGCACGAAGGAAAACTCAGGTGTCACCCCGTACGCGCGGCATCGCCGTGCGACCTCGAACGTGTGCTCGACACGCGATCCCTTGTGCATCCGCCGCAACGCTTCGTCGGTGCCGGCTTCTGCTCCGATGTATGCCATTCGGAGCCGGCTCTGCCTGATCAACTCCCAGGTTGCCGAAGAGAAGTTAGCCAGGGTGTCCGCTCGTGCATAACACCACCAGGGTAATCCGAAGCGAGCAAGGACTTCGAGAATGGGAACGCTCGTCTCCTCTCGATCAAAGAAGTTGTGATCGTAGAACTGCATGGCGTCCGCTCCATATCGGTCACGCAACGTCGTCATGACCGATGCCAAGCGCTCTACGCCTTGCAGGATCGTCTTTCCGTTGAACATCGACACGACACCGCAGAACGAGCACCGGTACCGGCAACCGATGGCGGCTTGATGCACGGCGGTGCGCCGTCCCAGGAAGCTCGGTTGGAAGTAGCGCTCGACGTTCGGGACCGCCTCATACGGCAGGGGAGGGAACGTGTCGGGTGGGCGAAACGCTCGCTCGACCTCGTGCACCGGTTTTTGGTCTCGCTTCCACGTCATGCCTGAGATCCCTGCGACCGTGGTTGGGTCCGCAACCGAATCACTCGACGGATTCGCGGCCACTTCGGTGCTCTGCAGGCGATCGAGAATCTCGAGCAACGTCTCCTCGCCCTGCCCGCGTACGACAAAGTCGACATAGGGCGCGTTGATAGCGGCCTCCGGATAGAGCGTCGGAAAGTAGCCGCCCCAGATGATGGGTACGGAGGGATCGCGTTTGCGCACGGCCCGTGAGATCTCGATGGCCGGCGCTACCTGTGGGCCGGGCATGACGGTGACCGCCAGTGCCGTTTTTTTCTCCGTCTGAACGGTTCGGAGAACGGTGTCGACGAAGCGCGTGCTCAGATTGCCATCCACGATCGTATAGCGGTATCGGCCATCGAGGACCGCCGCCAACGACAGCAGTGAGAGGGGAAGCCGAGCACTCCGAGGGGAGCACATGCGCGGATTCACGAGGATCACGTGCCTGTGCTGGCTCATGCGTCGCGAGATCCGGAGCTCACCGCCACCACGCCGTACACGGTGATGACCTCATTTCCGAGATCAGTACGAGTGACAGGTTCCACGTCGAGACGCTGCGCCGCGAGCGCACCCAACATGCCATCCTCATCGCCCTTGGTAGAGAGCAGCACTAATGCACGGCCGCCCGGTGCCAGCACCTCGGGCAAGCCAGTTGCAAAGCGCTCCATGACATCGGTGCTCCACCAGTGTCTCCCATAGGTCCGTTCCGGAGTCCCGCGGCAATATGGCGGATTGAAGGTCACGAGGTGGAACTGTTCACCACTCACGGCGCCGAACAGATCGCCTTCGCGAATCTCGACGGACGATTCCACCCGATTCAGCAGCACGTTGAGGCGGGCACAACGGACCGCCTCCGGATTGATGTCGACCCCGATCACCCGATATCCACGCTTGGCCAAGAAAATGGCGCCAATTCCCGACCCCGTGCCCATATCCAACGCTGAGGGCGGTGGGGATCCTTCCGGGGGTGTTGGTGGTTGCGCATAGTGAGAGTCCGCAATGGCCCGGGCGAGGAGCTCGCCGGTGCGAAACACGACCGGGTTCAACACATCCGGAAGCACGACTAATGAAACGTCATCCACCCGTTCGAGCACGGTGCGCTTGAGTCGTCGCTTGATCAGAGGGCGGCGCAGAAACCACAGCCAATGCGGAAACTTCGTGTACGAGCTAACTGTCGCCTCCGCGGTACGATCTTCGCTGGTGGCGAGACTGACACTTCCTTAAGATAGTCTGCATGAATCAGCTCCCGGCATCCACCGATGACTGAGTTGACGCCCCGTCCAACGGCACATCGGGATCACCTGACCGAGGATGGGCAGGCTCCCGTGCTGCCCAGAAGGGACCCGATCACCGAGCTTCCCATCATCATTCTACATGTGCACAGCCGGTGCAATTGTCGCTGTGTCATGTGCGACATCTGGCAGGATACGCGCCGTCAAGAGATCACCGCCGCAGAGGTCGCCGGCTGGTTGCCCGAGTGGAAGGCACTCGGCGTGGCCCGAGTGATCCTGAGCGGTGGCGAACCGCTCATGCATTCGCACTTATGGGATCTTTGCGGAGAGCTGCGCTCCGCGGGGCTCGGCATCACCACGATTACGACTGGCCTCCTCCTCAAGCGGTCGGCAAGTTCGCTGGTCCAGTACTGCGATGATGTCGTGGTGAGTTTGGACGGACCCGAATCCGTGCACGACCGCATTCGCAACGTGCCGGGCGCGTTCCAGCGGCTCTCAGATGGTGTCGCAGCAGTCAGGGGCGCCGATCGCTCGGTACGGCTCACCGGCCGCTGCACGGTACAGCGTCTCAACTTCCGAACACTACGCGACACGGTATCGGCCGCAAGGGATATCGGGCTCGACGCGATCAGTTTTTTGGCGGCAGATGTCAGCACTGAGGCGTTCAATCGTCCGGACGGTTGGCCGCCGGACCGGGCCGCCACCGTCGCCCTGAACAGGGACGAGATTCCCGAGTTACGCGCTGAGCTCGAGGCTCTCGAGCAGGAGCACACCCGCGACTTCCACGATGGGTTCATCGTCGAGAGCCCTGCCAAGCTCAGGCGCCGGCTCTTGCAGTACTTTGAGGCGCTCGTCGGTTCGTCAGACTTCGCCCCGAATTATTGCAATGCGCCCTGGGTTTCGACCGTCGTCGAAACAGATGGTACCGTCCGGCCGTGCTTCTTTCACGCTCCATTGGGAAATGTTCGCGAAGCCGGTTCGATCGCTAAGGTGCTCAACTCCGATACGGCAGTTGGGTGGCGTCAAAGTCTCGATGTCTCCAGGAACGAGATCTGCCGGCGGTGTGTTTGCACGCTTGCTCTCAGGCAGGGTCATTCCGGAGTTCAGCGGTATGGCGACCACGGTCACGCAGCCTAGACCTAGCAAGCGTCCCGGACGGGACGGTAGCGGACGACCGAAGGTAGTCCTCTACAATCCCGACGCGGTTTTTTACACGATGCCGCTGGCGCTCCTAGCCGTCGGTTCCCATCTCAACCCAGATCAGTACGATGTGGTCATTGTGGATGGCCGGCTCGAGCGGGATCCGAGAGCGGCCGTCCTGTCACATCTGGAAGAAGCCGTCTGTCTCGGCGTCACGGTTCTCACCGGCGCGCCTATTCGCGATGCGTTGGAGGTTTCTCGCGCCGCCAAGCAAAAGCGGCGCGACCTGCCAGTGGTTTGGGGGGGCTGGCACCCCTCGATGTTCGGACGCGAGTGTCTCGAGGACGATGCGGCGGTCGATATCACGGTTCAGGGCCAGGGCGAAGTGACGTTTGCAGAGATCATCACCCGCCTGGCAATCGGCGAATCGCTCGACAACTGTCCGGGATGTGTGGTACGCGCGGCAAACGGTGAGATCGTGACAAACGAAGCGCGTCCGCTCGAGGACGTGAACAACCTCCGGCGGCATCGGTACGATCTGATCGACGTCGAGTCATACTTTGCGCTCAAGAAGAAACGGCAGCTCGACTACATTGCGTCGCAGGGGTGCCGGTTCCGGTGTACGTTCTGCGCCGATCCGTTCGTCTACAATCGTCAATGGGTCGGGTTGGAGCCCACGCGGATTGGTGACGAGGTGGAAGATCTCTGGCAGCGGTACCGCTTCGACGATCTCTCCTTTCAAGACGAAACATTCTTCACATACCAGAAGCGGGTCGACGCAATAGCCGAGGAGTTTTTGCAGCGCAAGCTACCCATCACGTGGGCAGCGACCATGCGTGCGGATCAGTGTGCCCGGCTGTCCGAGGATACCTTTGCCAAGTGCCGGGCATCCGGACTGAGGCGGGTGCTGGTTGGGGTGGAGTCGGGTTCTCAGGCCATGCTCGATCGGATCAAGAAGGACATCAAACTGGATCAAGTTCGCTTCACGGCCGAACGCTGTCGGCGTCACGGGGTTGCCGCGATCTTTCCGTTTATCGTGGGATTCCCCAACGAGACCGACGAGAGCGTCTGGGCGACGCTCAACCTCGTCAAAGAGCTGCGGTCTCTCAGCTCTGAATTTCAAACACCAGTTTTCTACTTCAAACCCTATCCCGGGTCGGGGATCACCAATGAAGCCGTGCAGCAGGGTTATACGCTGCCCTGCTCACTGGACGAATGGTCGCGGTTTGATTTCATCGGGTCGGCAGGCCCGTGGGTGTCCGCGGCGAAGTACCGATTGCTCGAGCGCTTCAAGTTCTACGAACGTCTCGCATGGAACAGGGCAGCCGTTTGGCAGAAGCCTTTCCAGCGATTGGCCCGCTGGCGGTGCGGCCGCGACCGTTATGGGTTTCCCGTCGAGAAACTCGTGGCCAACCTGGTCAGTCCTGCTGAGCCTCTTTCCTGATGGCGTCTCGGGTGCGGCGCGTTATGAGGTTCTTCACGAATCGCCCTTGTGCCTTGAGCCGCTGCCGCGGCGACAACCGTTGGTCCGACGGCCATAGCAGCTCGCTGAGGTTACAGGCGAGGTCCACGGGGCCGCGGGCCCACATCAGCTTGTCCTCGAGTGAGCGGCTTGCTAAACGAAATGTTCCGTGCCCGAGCACCTTCTCGACGATACTCCGCGTACGAGGGGGCGTCTGTTCGACAATAGCGTCGAGGAGATCCGGGTCCACCGTCCCCGGCACGAGTCCCTCCGCCAGGGTGATGGCGGGATAGACGAAGCGACTGGTTCCTGTGCGGTGCAAGAGCTCCGCAAGCGCCACCCAGTCCAGCGTTCCGTTGGCACTATCCTGCCGCATGACCATGACGAGCTCGACGATCCGGATCAGCTGTAACTGATGAAGGGCGTACGAGCCGTGCATAGCAAGAAAGGCCGTGAGCAGAGGCTGAGCGAGGGTTCGAAGCGTTACGCCGCCAGGGTGCGTCAGGTCCTGGGTCACGATCTCGCGATGATCAAACCCCGCCGTGCAACCACGGAAGTAGCGCCGTTCGAGCGTCGTATGCAGATCGATACTCCACGGGTTGTCGACGTGATTCAGTTCGAGCGATGGCTCCGCCACGAGGTCGTTCGCAACCCACTCCGAGCGAAATGGTGTAGCTGTTCGACGTCGTTCGGTGAAACCGAGCGTGCTCAGCACCGCAGAAGTCGCGGGTAGCTCCTTCGGGTTGACGAGGAGGTCGATGTCCGCCAATGGACGGGCTCCGGGGTCGGGAAAGTAGGATCGCGCCGTGTGCATGCCCTTTAGGATCGTCGGGGAGATTCGGTGCGTTGCGAAAGCATCAATCGTTGAGCTCAGCACCGCATCGAGTTTCGCGAAACGACGGCGCCCGTGGTCCAGATGGGTTGCCAGGATCAAACGCACCTGATCGTCGACAGCAAGCTGGCCGACCGCTATCCAATATCCCAACAACGATCCCATACCAGCGGCATAGGCGGCCGGGCCTAAGGCGCGCGTCGTGCCTTCCGTCAGCGTCAGCTCGGTCGGGGCCGCGTGGGGGAGCAACGTTTGACGAGTCACACCGACAATCGCTCGTGATACCTCGTCAAAGGTGATCGGTGTGACGGATGGCCACAGTGCACGGGGGTCGAGCGTCGCTTGCCAGGCTAGCCACGCGGGCTCGAGCTCGGAACTGAACGATTCGGGGTGATGCCGCCCTGCCGTCATGACAAACGGGACACGAATAGACGTCGCATGGTTCCATGATGATAGATCATTGCCCTCTCGGGAAGACATGGGTGCTCGTCGTGAGTACAGGCTCGGGGGCCTAGCCTCATGCGTGTCGCGCAAGTGAGCACGTACGTCGACCCCTTGCGACGAACCCCGGCCGACCTGCTGCAAACATGGCCATCGCTCGCTGGTGTGGCTCAGGCAACGGCCGAGGCCGGACATGAGATCACCGTCCTACAGGGATCCGTTGTCGATGAGACCATCCAGCAGGATGGAGTGACCTTCGAGTTTGTTCGCTCGCCGACTGTTAGCCGGTGGCGTCGACGTCTTGGATACTGGGTTCCGCAGCCGCGTCGCCTGCTCTCGCGCCTGATGGCGCTCGACCCGGACGTGGTGCACATCCATGGTTTATCGCTCCCCGCCCACATCCGCTCTCTGACCGCGGCGCTTCCACGCCGCCATTTTCTCGTGCAGGATCACGCCGACCGGCCCCCACACCTTTGGGAGCGTCCGCGGTTCCGGGCTGGGCTCCAGCGTGTGGCTGGAGTGGCGTTCACCGCTCGAGAGCTTGCGGAGCCTTTCCGTGCTGTGCTTCCATCGGGCGCCCGTGTGTTCGAAGTGCTCGAATCGTCCACGCGCTTTACGCCAGGTGATCAGCGGGTAGCGCGTGAACGAACGGGTTTGCATGGGGAACCTTGCCTGTTGTGGCTCGGGCGCCTCGATGCCAACAAAGATCCCCTCACCGTATTGGAGGGTTTGAGTCGCGCTGCGCCGGCCCTGCCCGACATGCATCTCTGGTGCTTTTATCAGGAAGCACCGCTTCGCGAAGCGGTGGAACGACGCATTCGACAGGACGGCAGGTTGGAGGGTCGCGTCCATCTGATGGGTGCGCGGCCGCATGCCGAGGTGGAGCATCTGTTGCGTGCAGCCGATTTCCTGGTCCAGGGGAGTCATCACGAGAGCTGTGGTTTTGCGGTGGTTGAGGCACTGGCGTGCGGAACAGTGCCTATCGTGACG
>JBFGJG010000074.1:0-13961 GCA_041577295.1 Gemmatimonadales bacterium | reverse complement strand
ATGCAACCCCATAGTCTGCCAATGGGTTAGGTACGGTGACTCGGAGGGTGACCCCCGGAGCCCTCATGGATGGCACCTCTAAACGCTTGTGGGCACAAAAGATGCGGCTAGTGGCCGTAGCGCCGAGGGGTCCAGCTTGACATCGTTTGGGCCCGGCGGCAACGTTAATCGCCAATTCAAACCGATCATCTTGGAAACCGAGCCGCCCTATGAACGACCAATCGGCGACGCCAACGAAGAAGCCGTACACCATGCCCGAATTGCGTGAGTGGGGGAAAATCATCGACCTCACGAACACCGGGAACACATACCCTGGGTTAGATGCCAAAGGTGGGAGCGTGTTGTCCAAAGGCCAGTGATCGGAGCCGTTCAACAACGTAATCTGCGGTGGGCATTCCTATCAGGAGTGCCCACCATCTTTTTTTGTCCTCGGTGAGCGGACTCTGCGGGATCGTTCAGTGGGACGATAGCCCGACCGACGCGAACGCCCTTGGTCGCATGACAGATGCTGCGTCATGGCGCTGCGGCGATGCAGAGCCAGTGGTTCATAAGAGCATTGGCCTCGCGTCGTCTCACCCGGCTCGGTTCACTGGCTCCCAGAGCGAATCGAGATTGCTGCTGGCCGCCGACGTGCGCCTCGACAACCGCGACGAGTTGGCCCGGCTTCTAGGGGCCGAGCTTGATCGATTGGCAGGCGAGCGCACCGATGCGCGACTCATTCTCGCCGCCTATCTCAAGTGGGGTACGCAGTGCGCCTCCTACCTGCTGGGCGACTTCGCCTTCGCCCTCTACGACACCGAGCGCCACAGCCTGTTCGCCGCGCGAGACGCGATGGGGATGCGGCCGCTGTACTACATGGCGGAGTCCAAGCGAATGCTGTTCGCGAGCGAGATCAAGCAGGTCCTGGCGGCGTGCGGCAACCCACCATCCATCTTTGAACCGGCCATCCTCGCGCACCTTCGGGGACACTTTGCAAATCTCGAATGGACCTGTTACTCAGGGATCCTGCAGCTCTTGCCCGGGCATGTGCTCGTCGCGGGACCGAACGGCACACAGGTCACCCGTTATTGGGAGATCGATCCGCAACGGCGTATCGTGCACTCGACGCGAGACGATTACGCCCAAGACTTTCTCGATCGCTTCCGCACCGCGGTGCGCGCACGCATGCCGCCTGACAGCACACCAGGAGTCCTTCTTAGCGGCGGAATGGATTCCGGAAGCGTTGCGTCAGTGGCGGGTGCCCTTGCCGCTCGTGGTGAAGCGAAGAGAATACGCGCCTACTGCTGGGCGTTTGACCGTGTTCCCGAGTGTGATGAGCGGTCGGTGAGCAACCGGCTGGTTTCTCACTATGACCTGCCGGTCACCCACGTTCCGACCGACGAGAGCTGGCCACTCGCCGAGTACCCACTCTTCGGACCCGACCGGGATGAGCCGTTCGTCGGTGTCTACCAGGCCATCATAGAACGCGCACTACAGACAGCTCGCGACGATAGTGTTGACGTCATGCTCGGCGGGGATCGAGGAGATCTGATGGTCGGCAG
Source organism: Gemmatimonadales bacterium (assembly GCA_041577295.1). Taxonomy (GTDB): domain Bacteria; phylum Gemmatimonadota; class Gemmatimonadetes; order Gemmatimonadales; family GWC2-71-9; genus JBDHDH01. The sequence continues at coordinate 12,420 of JBFGJG010000074.1, read as the reverse complement.
CTGGGTACTCAACTACCTGCCCCTGTTGCGGTGGAATCGGCTCACGGAACTGTGGGCCGAAGTACGGTCCCATCGGCGGTGGACTGACGAGTCGTTGCCCGTTGTTCTCGCCAGCCAGGTCGTGAGTCCAGCTGCCACGGCGCTCGCACGAAGAATTCGGCGCCCGAGGAGAAAGGCACCGGCCAGCTCCGACCCACCGTGGATACGCGTCGATGCGGTGCGTCGGTGGGCTGGAGCGTTCGATGAACCCGACAGTCTGAATCCGTATACCCACGACTACGGCCGGCAGAAGCGATACGAGGCCGTGTTCGAGCCGCTGCACATGCGCGGCGTGGTCTGGTCCAATCGAACCTACGCCCGCTACGGAATTCAGTTCGCGGACCCGTGGAGCGACCGGCGAATCGCCGAGTTTGTCCTTGCCGCTCCGCAGCACGTGATCAGTCCGCCGGGGGCTGAGAACAAAATGATCCTCCGCGAGGCCATGCGGGACATCATGCCGGAAGAGGTGCTGGCAAGAGCCCGCAAGGTATCGCCGTACCCCTTTTATCGGCGCGCATTGGAGGAGTGGTCGGTCGACACTGTGAACGACCTCCTCGAGAATTCGCACGCGGCGTCTAGAGGTTATATCGACGCAACCGAGCTCGCACGACACTACGAGGGAATACGCCGCGGTGAACGGGAGCATCCGTGCTTCTGGTGGGCGCTTGCCGTCGAAATGTGGCTGCGCCAATGGGGAACGTGAGAAACCGCGATCGCCATGACCCAATCCGGCAGCTGTCTGCCTGATGGGTGGACTCTGCGGAGCAGTCAAATGGGATGGCGCCGATACAGGCCCGGCCGTGGACGCCATGTCTCACGCCGCACCGCACCGTGGGTCACCCGCGACGTGGTCCGCAGCGGGCGTCACAACCGCCGGCCAGTCCACCTCCGGCCCCACGTCCGGTAACAACCCACTCCACGACGAGCAATCCGGAATAACCGTTGTCGCGGAGGTTCGGCTCGATAATCGCGACGAGCTGACGCGTGAACTTGGCGAGCACGACTCCGACGTCTCCCTGGTCTTGGCCGCCTATCGACGTTGGGGCGATCGCACAGCTGAGCAACTGCTCGGCGACTTTGCGCTCGTCTGCTACGACGCACGACGTCGAGCAGTTTACGCCGCGCGTGACGCGCTCGGCCTTCGCCCGCTGTACTATCACGCCTCACCTGATCTCTTGCTCTTCGCCAGCGAAGTGCAGCAAATCCTCGCCGGTCTCGACTTCGCTCCGGCGCTCTACGAACCCGCAGTCGCCTGCTATCTCGCGGGCTTCGAAGGATTACCGTCCTGGACGTTCTACGATGGGGTGTCTCAGCTTCCCCCTGGACACGCGCTCTCGGCAACGGCGCAGACTACCCGCACCTGGCGATACTGGGACATCGATCCCAGCAAGCGTATTCGCTATCGAGATCTCGGCCAGTACGATGAGCAGTTCAGAGAGGTGTTTCTTTCAGCGGTCCGCTCGCGTTTGGAAGGACAGACACACGCAGGTATCTCCCTCAGCGGGGGGTTGGATTCAGGGAGTGTCGCCGCGACCGCTGGATGGATGCGCGAGAATGGACAGCTGAACTCCGCCGCAAGCCTCTGCGTGTACTCGCTTGCTTTTGAAGAGTTTCAAAGCGGCGACGAACGCCACATCAGCGACCGCATCGCGCATCGGTATCGTATACACGCGAGGTACCTTCCCGCCGACGATGCGTGGCCCCTCAAGGACTACCCAGCCCACGGGCCGGATCCCGATGAACCCTTCATTTGGCCATTTCAACCGTCGATGGACCGAACGTTCTCGGCGGCACAGGCCGATGGGATCGCTCTCTTACTTACCGGAGATCGCGGTGACGAACTGGTTGGCGATTGGGTTTTCGATTTGGTTGGTCTTTTGAGACGCGGCCGGTTGGTTCAGCTCATGGCAGAACTGCGAGCGTATCGGACCTGGAGCGGGCTATCACCGGCGGCAGCGCTGCGGCGACAGCTGCTCGCTCCGATCGTTGCAACCGCACGGGGGTCCGACCCATCTCCAACGGTACGACACGCCCGCACGTGCCGCTGGCCACCGTGGCTTCCCCGGGACTGGACCAATCGAACTCACCTGAGAGAAATCGTGGAACAGTCACTGCCAAGTCCGCCAATGCGCGGCCACCCGGCACGCGAGCGTTACCATCGCATTTTCTCTCCCGCCGCGATGCGGATAGCGCGAAATCATGAACGGATGTGCGCCCGCTACGGCCTGGTCTACGCCGAGCCCTGGGCTGACCGGCGGCTCGTTGAATTCGTCTTGGCTATTCCGCAGTGGGTGGTCCAACAGGTGCGCGCGCCCAAAGGGATTGCCCGCCGCGCCATGCGTGGCATCATGCCCGAGGACGCGCGCGCGCTGGCGGGAAAGATCGAGCCCCACGCTTTATTCGATCATGGCTTACGAGCGAAAGAACGCGAAACCGTATTCGATTTGTTGCACAATTCGCAGGCTGAAGCGCGCGGCTTTATTCACGCCGGCGCGGTTCGGGACGTGTACGAGTCATACCTGAGCGGCAAAACACCGAGACACGACTTCTGGTGGCCTCTCACGCTGGAGATGTGGCTCCGCCAGCACTGGACGTGACTCGCAGAGATACCCGACAGGACTGTTGCGTACATCCTACGAAGGGTGGTTTGCGGCGCCGCTAGCTGCTCGCTCGCTGCAGGGTGACTGCGACAACCGTCGGCCGTATCGGGTCACCGCGCTGTGATGGGACAACTGGTTACAACGGGAATAACCTTTGCATTTCGCAATTGGTTACCGGTACGTGGTCAGCTGACATTTCCGTCTCGAGACGACATCTTAGCCAAATGGATCGGGAGCCACAGGTATACCTCCTCCCGAGTAACCTCGGGCACCTGGAGTTCGTAGACGAGGGTGGCCGGCGAGCCAGCGGTCCCGTGGCGCTCGCGCGAGCCCTCGCCTCGAGCCCCGCGTGGCACGACATGCACGACATCATCCTGGTCGTGCGGCAAGCGCCGCGGCCCCTCATGGGAATGCTGGGTTACTTCACCCCCGAGGCGCAGTCCCGTCTAGCCGCCCTCAGCTGGCAAATCGAACACGTCGTCCCGCGCCTGCGGTACGTCAACTACCGTCAGGCGGAAAAGGCAGCGAGCCGCGTCGCGCAACAACTGATAGCGCGTTTCGGGCAGGACACCGTCTCGCGCTTCCGCTTCATGGCCCTCCCCCGTGGAGGGTATTTCGTAATGGGCATGTTGGCCTATGCGCTGAACGTGGAGCGCGAGCGCCTGAACTTCCCCCATCCAGTGAACGACACCCTCGTCGTCGTCGATGACTGTGCGCTTACCGGTATCCGCCTGCGGCAATTTCTCCGTGACTGTCCCAGTCGCGAGATCATCTTCGCACACCTGTGGTCCCATCCCGACCTCCGCAGCACCATCCAGAAGATGGAGCCGAGGGTCCTGGACTGCGTGAGTGCCCAAGACTTGCACGATCACGCGCCCGACCAGCTGGGAGAAGACTACGCCGGATGGCGCGAGCGATGGCTCACGCGCTCGCCGGAAGCGTACTGGGTGGGTCTCACCGAACACGTTTGCTTCCCCTGGAGCGAACCAGACGTCGGTATATGGAACCCGGTGACCGGCCAGGAGGAACCGGGGTGGCGGTTGGTGCCCCCAGAATTGTGCCTGAAGAACCGGTCCGCCCCAGGGATTGGGCCCGACCGGCTGCAGATTCAGCCCCTCGGCCCGGGCCCGCTGCGGCCAGCAGAGCACGTGCTCTACGGTGAGCTGGATGATGAGGTGCTCATCGCCAACGTGGACAGCCGCGAGACGTTCGCCTTGAGCGGTGTCGCCGCTGACATGTGGAAGGGCATAACGACGCTCGGCCGCCCCGGCGAGGTGTTGGCCTCCATTGCGCATCGGTACGACGTGGACCCCTCCCAACTGCGTGGTGACCTCATGAAGTTCGTCGAGGACTTGGTGGAGAAAAGGCTGGTCCAGGTGACGGAGGTCGTGGGAGTGAGAGACTGAACTGCAGTGCAGAGTGCAGAGTGAGGAGTGTAGAGTAAGGTGTAGCGGGGGGGCAGGGGTCGAAGCGGGCGTCAGTGAGGGGTGGCCTTACTCGGGGAGCTGAGGTGCCGAGCGAACTTCAGCCCGCGCAGGTGGCCACGCGCCGCTGCGCGTCACTCAGCGCTGCTTTTGAGTTCCACTGCCTCAAACTCGCCTGCCGCGTAGCGCTCCCTGTAGAACCGATGACGCCGCTTTCCGCTCGAGGTTTTTGCCAGCGTTCCCTGAGGAACTAACACGATCCGCCGCAACACTATTCCTATCTGCTGGTACACGAGCTTTTTGATCTCAGCCCTGATCTCCGACGCCGGTCGACCTGCAGTTTTCCTCACTTCGCTGATGACGACCACCTCCTGCGTGCCGTGCGCAGGATCGTCTACCCCGAACGCAACGAAGCAGCCCTCTCGCAGGCCGGGAATGCGCAGTAAGATCTCCTCGAACTCACTGGGATCGTACTTGCGTCCTCGCACCGAGATCTGCTCCCGAACGCGCCCCACCCAATACAGCTCCCCGTCCCGCATGTAGCCTAGGTCACCAGTTTTCAACCACGGACCGCGAAACATGGCACGGGTCTGCTTCGCGGCGCGGACGTACCCCACCATCCGCGACGGAGAACGAATCACAATCTCGCCAACCTGCCCGTCGGGAAGCACCTTTCCAGAGCGTGACCGGATCTCGACCGCGATCCCTTCGCACGCCCGTCCAACGCCCGCTATCGTGGTTGGCTCTACATCGGACTTCTCACCCCAGCGGCGCGCGATCCCCCTTGTGTTGAGCGCCTTTCGTTCAACTCGCTCCACCGTGTATTCGTGCTCGAGCGGGGAAAAGGTGGCACCCCCGACGTTTTCAGCCAGGCCGTAGCTCGTTTTCAGGGCACGGCGTTGGAGACCGAACGGAGCGAATCGTCGATGAAACCGATCCATCGTCTCCGGATGTACCCGCTCAGCCGCACTCCAGAGCGCCCGTACCCCCTCGAGCGTGATCCCATCGAGCTCTTCATCTCGCACCACGTGCGCGGCCCGCGCAAATCCAAAGTTTGGTGCGAACGACATCGTGGCGCGCGTTGCGCACATGCCTTGCAACCAGCGTGCGGGACGCTCCACAAACAGCAGCGGATTCAGCATCACGAGCGGAACGCCTCGCGACAGGCAAAGCAGGAAGTTGTTGACTAGCCCAAGGTCGTGGTATAACGGCGTCCAGTTGAAGAGCACGTCATTCTCGTCCAGGCCGATGGCATTTGCCGTGAAGTGTAGACCGGCGAGCAATTGGTCTTGACGCCAGAGGCATATCTTTGGATTGCCAGTCGTGCCCGAGGTCATTTGCATGGCGACTAACTCACCCGTCACGATCGACATGTGCGAAACAGCCGCCACATCCAGCAGCTCGGACGAAATGAACCGCACCCGTGCGCGAGGGACCTTGCGAACCAACTCGTCCTGCAATGCGCGAAGTGATTGGTGAACGATGACGGCTCCGGGCCTACTTTTCCGGAATACCCCGTGGAGCACGGCTAGGAAACGCTCACGCTGACCAGGGGCATTCGGAGGGGCCATCAGGAGGGGTACGGCACCCGATAACAAGAGGGCGTGGAGAACGGTGGCTGCTAACTCGTCCGTGGGCAACACAACGAGACACGGTTCTCGCGGTCGGACTCCGTTCTCCGCAAGCCACGCCCCAATGGCAGTCGCGCGATGGAAGAACGCTTCGCGCGTTCTCCAGACAACTCCGCCGTCCGCACTCATGAACCCGAGCGCCGGCGCCGACGGAGCGGCTTCCACCTGATGAAAAACGAGCCCCTGGACGGTGCGGGGCAACCGACTAGCCTGACGTGCCGACGTCTTCGACCAGCTTCTCACATGCGCGGACCAGGTCGCCCACCGTCTCGAGCTCCTCTGCAACGGCCATCTCAATCGACAGGTTGCGCCCGAGCCATGCTTCCAAACAGGTCATGAGGGTCCCAAAACCCATCGAATCCAGCCCTACCTCCTCCAACCCCGTCTGCTCCGTGATCTCCACATCGCGCCCCTCACCGTCCGTGCTGATGACCTCCCGGAGGCATTTGATGACAGCAGATCGAAGGTCCATGGCAGGGCTCCAGGGCCGTTGGCGACCCTACACAAATAGCGTGTTTGTCGATGGTTGGGTACTGGCCGCCGAGGACCGTGAGCAAAGAGCAGTCGAGCAGCGGTGGCCGGGCGCCAAAGCGGGCGGCCGTTCCAGGCCTTTTCTTCATGTCCCGGCAGTACGAAGCGCGAAATGGGCTTGGCAGGGCCTGCTTAGTGCTTACTCCTCACTGCCTCTCTACTGCTCATCGCCGTCCTCCGCCCCGCCCCTCTAACAACCGCTCGATCGCGCCCCTGGTCTGCGCCGCTAATGGGACGGATCACCCCTCGGAACCACCGAACTCGACCGATGACAGCGTGACCCAAAGCGCGATAGAGCGGAATGACTCGGGATAGCACGACATGCGAGCCAAACCGCGCCATCCGACGTTGCGCGCCAGCAACGAGCCGACGGATCCTCGGCAGGCGATGGCCGGCGTGGGCGAAATTGTAGAAGACCATCGGACTCTTCGGCTTTCCCCACCGGTAGTGCTTGCGTCGCATCAGCTCATCGAGTATTCGCTTCGCCTCGCGGCGGTTGTCCAGCGCGGCTCGGGTCAACTCGTAGCGTCCCAGCGCCGTTGCCATTTCGGAAAGCCGTTCCTTATACTCGCTCGTGAACGACAGCTTGTGCACGAACGCGTGGTAAAAGAGCGTTTCGAGATAATCCTCATCGCACGGTGCGTAAAACCCACCTTCGTGCCACACTCGCCGCGCCAGAACGGTACGCGCCCACTTTGGGTCGTAGTACCAGTCTCCAACCATCCGAACGTCGAAAATCACATCTCGACCGGCGATCGTCACCCAAAACCGGCCACCCCACCGGGGAACACACTTCAACAGCGGACGCGCGTTGAGCACACGGAGCGTCTCGAAGTAATCGTCGGTGAGGATGTCGACATCATCATGGGGTCCCAGCTCGTGGGTCTTGGGGAATCCCTCGAAGTTGCGCAGCACCACGTACGGAACCGAGTGGTTGAGCACGCGTAGCGCGTCCTCGAGCGAATCCCAGCCGTGCGCGCCACTGACGTCGCGCTGCACTTTCTGAATGACTCCGTCCCAACAGCCCGGTCCGTTCGCTGGCACATTACCGAGCAAGAGCATGAGGTCGCGCGCGGCGTGACGGGGATCGTCGGTTCCGTGCACCTGCTTGCCCCCCCCAAGCCATTCCCGAAACCGCTCCTTCGCGTCAAAAAAGTTGACGCTGACAGTATCCCACCCATGCGTTGTCGCCCGGCCTTCATATCGTGGCGTGTGGTCACTGACCACAACGACGAGAAAGGGGCCGTCACCCTTTTGCCGTACGATGAAATCTGCATGTGGCGGAATAGGTGAGCCCTGGTAGAAGCGGGCAAAGTTTTCGAGCACCAGCTCGGGCGTCCACGTGATCTCGTAGACGTGGTGAACGGAAAATTGCTCTTCGATTGCGGAGAGAATGCGCGACTCCTCCGCACGGGCCGCAGACCACAGGATGAATATCCCGAGCTCCGAACCGTCCTCCCGTGCGGCCTTGGCGTCGGCTCGCACCTTCAGCCAGGCTGGATCGAATGAGCCCCCGAGGGGCGACTTTGTCTCGCTGCTGCCGTCCACCGGCTTTCTCCTTGGGGGGACGTGTGTCCCAGCGGGATTTGCAAGATTCGGTCCGGTCGCGCTGCAGGCGCCCACGAGGGATTGACTTGGCAGGGGATTGGAAGGACCGCGAGCGCCTCTCCCCGAGCAACTCAACGGTGATGACGATGGTGATGGATATACAAATATCGAGGAATTGCTACTTCCCTACCCCAGCCCCCCTCATCCACTCGACAAACCGCGGAATCCCCTCCTCAACCGTGGTCGTCGGACGATACCCGAGCAACCGCGCGGCTTTGCTCACATCCGCACACGTCCGGACCACATCTCCTGGCTGCATCGGAAGACGCCGAATGCGCGGCGTCACCCCCACAGCCTCTCCAATCAACTCGATCAATCGCTTGAGCGTCGTGGTCCTCGACTCACCGAGGTTGATCACCTCGAACTCAGGTCCGGCGCTTTCCGTTCGGTCGATCGCGGCAATCGTACCCTGCATGATATCGTCGATCCAGGTGTAGTCTCGTTCCGCCGTACCGTCGCCGAACATCGGGATCTCCTCACCACACAACATGAGAGTGGTGAACTTTCGAATTGCCAGATCAGGGCGTTGACGGGGGCCGTACACCGTAAAAAAGCGCAGGGCGAGAATCCGCATGTCGTACAGATGGCGGTAGGTATAACACAGGAGTTCGCTGGCGCGCTTGGTCGCCGCATAGGGAGAGATTGGCTGATCGAGCGTCTCGTCCTCGCGAAACGGCGCCGACGGGGCGTTGCCGTACACTGAGGACGACGAACCAAACACGAATCGGGGAATGTCGCGCTGATGCGCCAGCTCGAGCATCGCGGCCGTTCCCAGCACGTTGGCGCGGTGGTAGGCTACCGGATTCTCGATCGACGGCCGCACCCCCGCCTTGGCGGCCAGGTGCGCGATGACATCCACCTCCGCGTTCCCCAGGGCGCGATCGAGCGCGCTCGCATCGCAACAGTCGGCCTCAATGAAGCGAAACCGGTCGTTCTGCAACGCGGGGGCTATGTTGCGTCGCTTTTCGTGCGGCGAATAAAAGGGGTCGAAGCTGTCGACCCCAATAACCGTGTCACCGCGCGCCAAGAGGCGCTCAACGAGGTGGCTGCCGATGAAGCCGGCCGCCCCGGTGACGAGAATGCGTTTGCCGCTACTCACCGGATACTTTAAATCCCAAAACGCGGTGCGATCGGTCGGGCCGGGCGCCGGGGGTTGGACGTACGCGCGGGGAGTGAGATTCTACCGCCGGGTCGGAACTCGCCGCCGAGAGCTCACGCGTACCCTCATCGTGCAACTCGTACCCGTCCATGTAGTACGAATAGTACCCGTTGGACCCCTCCCCACGCGCCGCGTTGATCACGGCACCGAGCAAGCGGATGGGCAGTCGCTCCACCATGTCGAGCTTTGCCTCCGCCAATTCACGATTCGTGCGACCACCCCTGACCACCAAGAGCATATTCCCAACGATTGTCCCGAGCGAGAGCGCGTCGACGCCGGCCCCGAGGGGCGGACAATCTACGATCACGATGCCGAACTTATCAACGAGATCGGCATAGAGCTCCTTCATGGCACGGGACTCGAGGCGCTCCGGCGCTTCGGTGGTGCGGGTCCCGCATCCGATGAAATGCAGGTTTGCGAATTCCGTCTTCTGTAAGATCTCTTCGGCCGATGCGTTGCCGAGAAGATAGTCGGTGAGGCCGGGCTTGCGTTGCGCGTTGAACGCCCGATGCAGCCCCCCGCGCCGGACGTCACCATCGATGACCAGTGTCGGCTGGCCATTGTGCGCGAAAGCGAGCGCCAGGTTCGATGCCACGAACGATTTGCCATCCCCCTCCTGGGGGCTGGTGATGGTCGTCGCCAACGGGCCAGCAGTGCCGTGTGCGTACACCAGATTGAGCCGGATCCCGCGAATGGCCTCGACGACCGGGGTGGCCCGCTCATCCCATCCGTTCTCCGTGTCTTTGGTCGAACGCAGCCGCGGGACGATCCCGAGGACGGGGAGGCCCAGGGCCTCCACCTGCTTCCCGGTGGTGATGGATCGGTCACCTCGCTCCGCGAGGAAGGCGCCCCCAACCCCGGCGAACAATCCCAAGAGCAGCACGATCGCAACGCGCGGCAGTACCCCAATGCCAACCGGCTCGGCTGTCAGCGCCATGTCGAGAATCTCGACCTGCCCGATTTCAACCGCCTCGGCGAGCTGCGCTTTCTGGTGCGTTTCCCGCAGCTGGTCGGTCATCCGACGAGCATTGTCCACCTGCCCCTGCAGTCGCGCTTCCTCCGCCTCGCTCGTGGTGAACTGCCGAAGCGTCGCCTCGTTCCGCTCGCGGAAGGTGTCCAGCGTCTCGATCTCCGCGGCGAGCGATCGGGTCTTCTCCTCAACCGCGGCGGCGAGAGCATCGACCAACCGACTCTCCGTCGTCACGATGAGCTCTCGGGTACGCACGAAATCTGGATTGGTCGGCGCGCTCACCCCGGTCATGGAGTCGAGCGCCGTCTCATACAGCACGAGCTGCTCGTAGAGCGCCCGGGTCTCGACGTTATCCGCTAGCTGTGGCGATGCGATCGCCGCACGAATCACGGCACGGCGGGAACTGCTCTCATATTCGCCCAGGCGCCGCAACAAGTCATCCAACGTTTCGCGCTCCGCGGCAAGTTGGTCACGCCTGACATGCATCGTTAGCAGGCCGCCATCCGCTCCGCGCGAACGAGACGCGGAGAACCCCGCCTGACGTGCGCGGAACGCACTCAACGCACGGCGAGCGTCGGCCAACAGCGAATCGCTTACCGCCAACTGCTTTTCGATAAACAGTCGTTGACGCCGCGCGGCGTCCTGCGCCGCATCGGCGTTGACCTGCTGAAAGACCTGCACCACGCGATTGACGACGTCGCGCGCGCGGTCCGGATCCTTCGACGTGAAGGAGACATCCACGACATCGGTGAGCTCTCGCGGGATAACGCGAAGATCTTCCTGAATTTTTTCGATCGCGGAATTCCGTGGACGGATTACGATTTGCCCGCTCTCTGCTGCCGGACGTTCTGTGATCGCGAACGTGAGGCCACCGGCATGGATGGGCTCACCGAAATTACCCCGAACTTCACCAAAACGACCCTGAACCACCACCACATCTGGTGTGAAGCGAAGCAACAGTGTGTCGGCTGCCGCGGAGCCATTGAGCTCGATCACATCGAGTGCCCGAAACGGCACATCCTGAACGCTGAGCCTGAGCTTCGGGGTACTGTCAACCACCACTCCGACCGTCGTCTGGCTCGTGATCACTTCGATCTTGGATAGCAGCGGATCCACCGACCGGCTGCCCAGACCCGATGCGGCACCCTCCACCAGGCCCCCAGTTAGCGCTCGACGCGCGTCCTCGAGCCGAATGACCGCGGTCGCCTCGAACTTGGGCTCGACCCGGTAGGCCACAAGCACGGCCGCCGGAACGGATGCGGCCGCAATCGCGACGAACAACCAGAGTCGGCGGCGGAGCACGCCAAGAGCATCCCACAGTCCAACCGTCGGGACGTCGTATGTGTCTTCCCGCACGGCGAGCGCCGGTGCGGCGGAGGCATTCGAATTCTGATCAGGCGATTGTCTTGGAGACATTAGGTTTTCGGACGCTTGAGCGTGACCAGGGCTGTGCAACGCCCGTGCCGGCACCGCTGGCTCGTTCGGACAGCCCGCAACAAAGTAGTCACTATCGTTGGGAGATTCGGATGACCGTGAGCGCCAGAACCGCCACACTGGTCACCGGTGAGATTACATCCCGAATGATGCTAAAGTTCGAGCGGCGCTCCACGAAAACTTGATCACCGGACCCCAGTGGGATCGTTCCCCAGCGCGTGAACTCGCCCATGAGGCTGATCGTAACCGCCGAATCCCCGCGCTGTAGTACGACCCGATCCAACCGCCCGGTGGGCGTGGGTCCGCCCGCTTGCGCGATGGCCTGAGCAATCGTGGTCCCTCGCGCCACATGATACAGATTGGGCGATCGTACTTCGCCGGCGACCGTGACGGGATAGAGCGGCTCAACCACCAGGTGCGCGTTTTGCAGGTACGTTCCGAGAAAAGTTGATAGCCGCCCATTGGCTTCATCAAGCGTCAGACCGCCGACGTGTACGTCCTGGTACAGGGGATGCACCAGCGCTCCGTCCGGACCGATGACAAACTGACCACTGAACTCTGGCTGGCGCCACACGTTGATGCGCAGAACATCGCCCGATTGCAGGATATCAAAGCTAGCTACCGCGTTCCCGGTGTCGCCGCTAGCCGGTCCACCAGCCGTCGGAACCGGTGCGAGCTCCAATGCCGGTTGCGACCCACCGCACCCCATCAGGGAGAGGGTGCAAGCTGTCACTCCCAGCCAGCGGCCCCATCGGCGGCCTAGGCTGTAACCAATTGGAAATGCTTTACTTACGGATGGACAAGCCATTCATCACCTTCACGCGTTTGGTTCTGGGCACCCGGACGGCCTTGGACCGGGGTCGATCCCCCAAGGCTGATGCAAGATGCGTACTCCCGTCGCCATACACCCCCACTCCGGCAAGATCGTGACCAACGTCGAGACTCAAACGCCTCAGAGGAGACGCCAGCTGCCCTCGCCGGTCAAGCGGGTGGTCGACCTCGGCGGGGCAACGGTGGCACTGAT
>JBFGJG010000073.1:0-14411 GCA_041577295.1 Gemmatimonadales bacterium | reverse complement strand
GGTGACCATCACATCCTGGCTCGTCGTGTTTGTTGCCCCATCATCATCCGTGACGGTCAGCGTGACCGTATACGTCCCACCCGCGGCATACGTGTGCGTTGGGCTCTGGACGGTCGACGTGTTGCCATCGCCGAAGTCCCAATCCCAGCTCGCGATCGTGCCATCCGAATCCGTGCTCTGATCGGTGAACGTGCAGGTGAGATCCGTACAGCTGGGACTGAACGCGGCGGTCGGCGGTTGGTTGGGCGCGGTGACCATCACATCCTGGCTCGTCGTGTTTGTTGCCCCATCATCATCCGTGACGGTCAGCGTGACCGTATACGTCCCACCCGCGGCATACGTGTGCGTTGGGCTCTGGACGGTCGAAGTGTTGCCATCGCCAAAGTCCCAGCTCCAACTGGCGATAGTGCCGTCCGAATCCGTGCTCTGATCGGTGAACGTGCAGGTGAGATCCGTACAGCTGGGATCAAACGCGGCGGTCGGCGGTTGGTTGCCAGGCGTGACCGTCATGTCCTGGCTCGTGGTATTGGTCGCGCCATCATCATCGGTCACGGTGAGACTCACCGTGTAGGTGCCACCGGCTGCGTACGTGTGGGTCGGGCTCTGCACCGCCGAGGTATTCCCGTCCCCAAAATCCCAGCTCCACGCGGTCACCGTGCCGTCCGAATCCGTGCTCTGATCCGTGAACGTGCAGATGAGATCCGTACAGCTGGGATTGAAATCTGCCGTCGGTGCCTGATTCGGCGGCGCGGTCAGGTCTTGGCTCGTCGTATTGGTGGCCCCATCATCATCCGTGACAGTTAAGCTCACCGTATACGTCCCACCGGCCGCATAGGTGTGTGTGGGACTTTGCGCCATCGCGGTATTCGCATCGCCAAAATCCCAACTCCAAGTGGTCACCGTCCCATCCGCGTCGGTGCTCTGATCGGTAAACGTGCACGTGAGATCCGAGCAGCTCGAGGTGAAGTCAGCCGTGGGGGCCTGGTTTAGTGGCGTGACCGTCACGTCCTGGCTGGTCGTGTTCGAGTCCCCATCGTCGTCCGTCACGGTCAAGCTCACCGTGTACGTCCCTCCAGCCAAATAGGTGTGGTTCGGGCTTTGAGCGGTCGAGCCGTTGCCATCGCCGAAGGCCCAACTCCAACTCGCGATCGTCCCGTCCGCGTCACCGCTCTGATCGGTGAACGTGCACGTGAGATCCGAGCAGCTAGAACTAAATGCGGCGGTGGGAGCCTGGTTCGGCGGAACCGTGACGTTCTGGAACGCTGTATTGATTGCGCCGTCATCGTCGGCGACGGTAAGACTCACGACGTAGGTGCCTTCCGCAGCATACGTGTGATCCGGATTCTGGACGGCCGACGTGTTCCCATCCCCAAAGTCCCAGCTCCAGCTCGCTATGGTCCCATCGGTGTCGGTGCTCTGATCCGTGAACGTGCAGCTGAGATCCGTACAGCCGGGACCAAAGCCCGCCGTCGGAATCAGATTGGGTGGCTGCTGCGTCGTTCCTTCTACGAAGCGTGCCCACTCGTGAAGCCACTCTTCGAGGTTCGTGTAGCCATCGGCGTCGTCATCCCCATTGGGGTTCGCGGGAAGGGTGAGCGGGCGAACATTTTCCGCTAACACTGGCCATCCACCCACCTCACTCGGACTATTAATGATCTGACCCGTACCAGCGCTCACGTCCTGGACCAGCCGTTGGTCGACCGCATCACGGTCGGCGGGACGCGCGCCAGCACTGCCAAGCACCGATGCCTCGACCTCGGCAACTGGTCGAACCACGATGTCCGTCCAGACTGGCGCTGAGGAGAGAACCACCGTGCTGTCAACATCGTTGTTCACGAGCTCCCAGGGATCCAGCGGGACGACCCGGTTTTCGCTGTTATCGGAGACGAAGATCCCGGAGCCGGACTGTACATCAGAGGAAATCTTCATCGGTCGTCCACTTTGGGTGTCGACACCACGCAAGAACACGTTGCCGATGATGGTCGCGAGGGTTGGCCCCGTCGCGCCTCGGCCATCGAGGCGGTGTGCCCTCTTTCCTCCCCAGTTGTAGATCACGTTGTTGACGACCAGGACCCGCGTATTCCCCTTCTGATACGGATTGCGGTCGCGATTGTGCAGCAGTAGCGATCCGATCACCGCGAAGTCCTGGGTGCCCTGCCCCAGGAGCAGTCCTTTGGAGTGCTCTCCGTCGGAATGCAGCGATTGACTCAGTGCCTCACCGATAATCGAGTTGCTGATCGTGATGTCGCGACGCATCCCGAAGGTCGAGCTGCTCGCATTCTCGTCGATGCCCCAGCTCACGGAGAGATGATCGACCACGACGTTGTAGACCGAGTCGCCGTAGACCCCCAGACCGTCGCGATTGTTGGGAGAGGGTCCGGATGGATCGTCCCCGACGCGTATGCGGAGATGTTGCACGAGCACGTCGTGCGTATTGATGAGCAAGGCCGCGCCGCGCAGCGTGATGCCAGGCGACGGCGCGGTCTGTCCGGCGACCGTCACGTACGGGTCCTCGATCTCCAAGTTGCTGGACAACACGATCGTCCCCGACACCTCGAAGATCACAACCCTCGGACCACCAGCTTCCAGCGCCGCGCGAAACGAACCTGCGCCGCCGTCAGCGAGATTCGTCACCCGATAGACGGCCCCGCCACGGCCGGCAGGCGTGGTCGAACCAAAGCCTTGCGCGCCGGGAAAGACCGGCAACGCGGAAGCAGATGCCGGGGCCGGATCGAGTGAGTCGTAACCGGATGGGGGGGGGTCACTGCGCGGTTCAAATACTCGATCGGAGTGACACGAAATGACTGGTACTGCAAAGCACAGTAGGACGGTCCAACGACTCCGCCTACGGTACGTTACATCTCGACTGTTGTGACTCCACAAACAACGGATACGGGTAGTTACCACGATCGTCGCTTGTGTAGAATGTCTTGTAAGGGCTAGCCAAACTGTGTGCAGCTGATGGAAGTGGCAACCGGTGCAGCGGTGCAACACCAATCAAGAATGTTGCAGCGTCGCACCGCTGGTGTTGCCTATAACAACGCGGTCTGCTGACGAAGGAACAAGGAACTCGTTAGGTTCAAACCAGTTGCACCTATCGTTTCCACACAACTCTGAGAAACGCCGGCGCACGAGGCTCGATCCAAACTCAGCCAATCCCCCGAACGCATCGACGACCCGTGTGACACAACCGCGCACCTGAACGTGCTCGCGCCGTCATCCCTCCGTGTTGCCGTCCGACCGTGCTACGCTCGACCCGCTTATCGTTTCCCCCCCAACGCACGATACACCGCCACCAGCCACGCCGCTGCCTCCGTGCGGCCAACAGCCAGCTGATCTTGCGTCTCGAGTTGGCGGCGCTCGGTGTCCAAAACCTCCAGGAAGTCTGTACCGCCCTCCTCGAAGCGCAGTCGGGCCAACTCCGTCGCGCGCTCGCTGGCGGCCGCCGCATCCTCGAGATGCTGCACGCGCTCGCGGGCTCGATGATAGGTCGTGAGCGCCGTCTCCGCTTCCTGGAGCGCACGGAGCACCGTTTGTTCATACCGCGCGGCGGCTTCCGCCTCGCTCGCCCGTGCCGCATCCGCGTTGGCCTTGACCCGCCCGAGATCGAACAGAGGCCACGATACCACCGGTCCAATCGCGTATCGGGCCGTGCCGGAGCTGCCAATCGCGTCGAACGCGCTCGCCGAATAACCGGCAACCGCACCGATTGCCACGCGAGGCAGATACTCGGCCCTCGCCGCACCGGCGAACGCGCTGCGTGCCGCGTGTTGTCGCTCCGCGCTAAGTACATCCGGCCGGTTGCGTACCAGCACTTCGAGATTGTCTATCGAAAGCGGCGGTGGCAGCGCGGCCGGGCCTGGCTCGCAACTCAGCTCTTCCACGACCGACGCCGGCGGCCGGCCCAGGAGCACCCCGATGCTGTATTGGGCTGCCGCGACTTCTGCCTCGAGCAAAGGAATCACTGCGAGCGTGGAGCTCAGCTGCGCCTGCGCACGCTCGCTGTCGAGCGCCGTACCGCTCCCCGCCTCGAGCCGATCCAGCGTGACTGCCAGTGTCCGGCGCTGGTTCTCTGCGTTGCGTCTTGCGACCGCAAGACGGTCTCGCATGCCACGCAGATCGAAGTACGCGCTCGCAACTTCCGCCGTAAGGATCACTTCGACGTCGCGCACATCGTGTTCAGCCGAGGCAATCAACGCCCCTTGCCCCTGCAGCGATCGGCGCAACCTGCCAAACACATCCAGCTCCCACGACATCTGCACGCCTGCGTCCCACACGTTTTGATCCGGGAGCCGACCAGACAGCCCGGGAAACGTTGCGCCTGACAAACGCTGGCGGCTGTAACCACCCACGGCGGTCACACGCGGCACCAGATCCAGTGCGGACTGCGCTCGCACCGACCGCGACTCCTGAAGCCGAGCTTCCACGGCGCGGAGGTCGTGGTTTGCGTTCAGCGCCTCGAGGATCAGTCGCTCCAGCGTCGTGTCACTCAGCGCATGCCAGAACGAGAGATCCGGCGCCACAGGCCTTTCTGGCAACTGCGCGTGGGCTGCTGGAGCAAGCAACCCCAGCAACAGGACCAGTCGTATCGGGCTACGCATGGGCTGGTTCGAGCGTGGGGACGCTCGCCTCGACAGTGGATGTCTCACGCTCACCAACCGGCCGGCGCTCGGCAGCGATGAGCGAGTAGAACACCGGGACGATGAACATCGTGAACAGGGTACCGACGATCATGCCGGACACCAGCACGGTACCGATGCTGTTGCGGGCTTCAGAACCCGGCCCGGTGACGAAGACCAGCGGCATATGGCCAAACACCGTGGCCGCCGATGTCATGAGAACGGGCCGAAGCCGCGTGAGCGATGCCTCGCGCAGCGCTTCGAGTTTGGCCAGACCCCGCTCCTGCAATGTGTTTGCGAACTCCACGATCAGAATACCGTTCTTCGCGATCAAGCCCACTAACGTGATGAGGCCGACCTGCGAATAGATGTTGATGGTCGTCAAATCGACAAAGCTGAAAACCAGCGCGCCCGATATGGCGAGTGGGACCGAGCCCAGCAGGACGATCAACGGGTCTCGGAAGCTCTTGAACTGGGCCGAGAGCACCAGATAGATGAGTACCAGCGCAAAGCCGAGCGTGGCGGTCAGCGCACTACCCTCGAGACGGATCTGCCTCGACTCACCAGCGTAGTCGAGCACCACACCGGGGCCTGCTACGGCAACTGCGGCCTCCTCGAGGACACGAAGGCCTTCCTCTTTGGTCACGCCCGGCTGAACACCGCCGAAGACCCGCACCGCATTACGCTGCTGAAAGCGGTTGAGCGTGCGTGGTGCCGTGCTCGTCTCGATGCGCGTGAACGTCGACACCGGTACCAGATCGCCGCTGGGTGTCTTGATTTTGAGATCGAGCAGTGGTCCCACGGTAGCACGGTCTTCCGAACCGAGCTGCGGGATGACCTTGTAACTGCGGTCGTAGTAATTGAAACGATTCACATACCCGCCACCCAGTAAGGTGCCGAGCTCACGACCAACGCTTGCCAGATCGAGCCCGAGGTCCGCGATCCGCTCACGGTCGAGCACCACGCGCGCCTCCGGCAAATCGATCTTGAGGTCGGTATCGACGTAGAGGAACTTCCCGCTCTGCCATCCAGCGGCCAGCACCGCGCCAACCGTCTCGAGCATTTGCTCGGGCGGCGCGTCGGACTGCAGGATGAGCTCCACGTCGTACAGACCTGGCGTGGGCAACGGCGGGTCGAGCCGCGGGAACACGCGAAGCGCCGGCACTTGGGAGACCGCGCCGTACACTTCGCCGTACATCTCCTCCGTGGACCGACTCCGCTCGTGCCAGTTCTTCGCCACCAGACCACCAAAGCCGCCCCACGACGCCGATAGGGACCACATGAACCTGGCCTCTGGGAACGTCGTAATGGCATCGACCACCTGGCGAGAAGCACGGTCGACCGCCGCAAGCGACGCGTCCGGCGACGCTTCCATGAACAAGAAGATGTGGCTCTGGTCCTCGACGGGGGCCAGCTCTTTGCGCGACTGCCGATACAGCGGCCACGCCGCGAGGGTCACCAGCAACGCGGCCGCAACGATCGCCCAGCGCATCTCGAGCGCCCCGTCGAGCATTGCCGCGTAGCGGCGGCGGACGACCTCGAACCCGCGGTTCACCACGACCGTCAGCCTGCCCTGCTTGCCGTGTGGGTGAAGGAACCGCGAGCTCATCACGGGCGACAAGGTGATGGCGACAATGCCGGACACCACGACCGCGGCGGCCAGGGTGATCGCGAACTCCAAGAAGAGCGACCCGGTGAGCCCGCCTTGAAAGGCAATGGGGGTGTACACCGCCGCGAGCGTCACCGTCATCGCAATGATCGGCCCAATCAGCTCGCGCGCGCCAACGAGCGCCGCTTCGACACGGGATTTTCCAAGGCGCACGTGGCGTTCGATGTTTTCGACCACGACGATGGCATCGTCCACCACGAGGCCGACCGAGAGCACGATGGCCAGGATCGTCAGCAGGTTGAGGCTGAAGCCGAGCGCAAGCATGACAATGGCCGCGCCGATCAGGGACACCGGCATCGCAATGAGGGGCACGATGGCCGTTCGCACCGAACCGAGGAAGAGAAACACGACGAGCGCGACGATGAGCATCGTCTCGATCAGCGTCTTCGTGATCTCCTTCAGCGCATCCTGCATGAAGACGGTGCCATCGTACGCCATCTGCATGTCGATATCCGGCGGGAGCGTTGGCCGCATCCGCTCCATTTCCGCGTATAAACGGTGCGCAACTTCGATCTCATTAGTGCCAACTAGCGGCCAGACTCCCAGATAGACGCTTTCGTCGTGATTGTACTTCGCGACGAAGTCTGCCTCTTCGGCGCCAAGCTCGACGCGCGCCACGTCGCTCAACCGGACGATCGCGCCGTTGCGCTCCGTCACGACGAGGTCCGCGAACTCCTGCTCAGTCCGGAGATCCGTGTTCGCCAGCAGATTGATCTGGACCAGGTCGCCCTTGGTTTGGCCTACCGCCGCCAGATAGTTGTTGCGTTGCAGTGCCGCGTGCACGTCGCCGGGCGACAGGTTGTACGCCGCGAGACGATCCGGCTCGATCCACACCCGCATCGCGAGCTGACGGCCCCCCTCGATCGAGACCCGCTGCACTCCTTGCAACGTCGCCAGCTGTGGCTGCACCGAGCGCACGAGCCAGTCGGTGATCGCCGGCCCCTCACGCTCGGTCGAGGTGAAGCTCAGGTAGAACGTCGCGTACGGCCGGTCCGCCCGCTGCACTTCGACCGCCGGTGGCTCCGCATCTGGGGGAAGCTCCGAGCGCACCTGTTGCAGCCGCGCGGTCACCTCTGCAAGCGCGGCCGTGCTACTGTGGTTCAGCTTGAGGCGTACCGTGACGCTGCTGACACCCGCACGGCTCGTCGATTCGATGTGATCAACACCACCGATCGACGATACCGCTCGCTCGATGGGCGTGGTGAGAAACCCTCGCACCGTCTCGGCGCTGGCACCGTAGTACACCGTGGTAATCACGATCGAGGAACTCTCGATCTGTGGGTACTGCTGCACCGCCAGACTCGTCAGCGCCCGCCATCCCACCAGCACGATGACGAGGTTGACCACCACCGCGAGGACCGGGTGCTTGATGAATGTGTCCGTGATCGATCGCATGGTCGTTACCTCGTCTCGCCCGCATCGGCGACGGAATGACCAGCCACATGGACCAACGCGCCCTCACGCAGCTTGAACGATCCCGAGGCCGCGACGCGCTCGCCCGGTTGCAACCCACCGAGGAGGACCACTTCATCGCGCAAGACGGGACCGGCCTGGACTTGTCGCAGGTGGGCCCGCGTCTGACCGTCGTCCGCCGTCTCGAGCACATAGACGTGGTCGCCAGCGGGACCCTTTCGGAGCGCGCTCACCGGAACGACGACAGCCGTTGTCGACGAGCCCACGGGGACCTCGACACGGACGGAGGCACCGGGCCGGAGAGCGTCACCCACGTCATCGATCCGGGCACGCACCATCGCATTGCGGGTCGTCGGATCGACCCGCGCGTCGATGGCCACGATCTGGGCAGTTCGTGCCGACGTATCGTCGTTTCCGGAGGACACCCGCACCGCGTCACCGGCACGCAGTTCCGCGGCAACCGTCTGTGCCACCGCGAAATCGACGTGCGCGGCATCATCCACACCCTGCAACGTCGTGAGCAAGGTGCCCGCATCGAGGAATTGTCCGGGGTGCACGTCGGCGATTCCCACGCGCGCTTTGAACGACGCGCGAATGGTCTTGCGCTCGATGATGGCGCGGACTCGCTCGATCTCCGCCCGAGCGATATCGAGCTCCGCGCTCGCACGATCGACTTCGATAGCGGAGACCGCGCGGCTCTCCGCCATGCGGCGCAAGCGCGCCAGCGTCGTCTCCGCCAGATCGGCGCGGGCCTGCAGAGCCTTGAGCTCGGCTTCCTCCACCGAGACGTCCAACGCCACCAACACGGCCCCTGCCGGAACCACCTGTCCGGGCGTCAGCTGCACATACCGCACGGTTCCCGGCAACTCATTCCGCAGCGTAACGGACCGGGTGGCCAGTACCGTTCCGATCGATGTGGTGGTCCCGCGATGCTCCCGCTCGGTTGCAACCGCATCGGACACGACCTCGACGGGCTCCGGCTGGGCAGCTGCCGCCGCCGCTGCGTCCTCGGCGCTCGCGTGCTTCCACGCCGCGAGTCCACCTCCTATGACGGCAATCGTCCCCACGAGCGCGATGGACCGGATGATCACTCGGGAGCGATTCTCTGGTGTCAGGCGCTTCATATGTGACAGTCTCCCATCTCAATCGTCGTTTGATTGTTATAAAACTGTGATACACATGCGGCACAAAAAAAACGCCTATCCCACTCAACTGGTACAAGCGCAGGAACGGCCTGGAATGGCTCAGCGGACATTTAGTCGTCTCCTCCACCGCTCGCCCGGCGGACCAACTCCGCCGCGTAGGCCTCGATTACCCCGGGGCAAACCCGGGTGTGAACGAACTGACCGTCCCGCTCGGTCTCGACGAGCCCGGCCTGCACCAATTCCTTCAGATGGTGCGAGATGGTGGCTTTGGTCACCGGGAACTCGTCGCACAGCTTCTGATAGGCGCACTCGTTCTGGGTAGCCGCGATCGTCTCGAGCACGGCAAAACGCCGAGGGTCGGAGAGCGCCTTCGCGATGCGCTCGAATTGACCGGGCGCAAGTTGGCCGGGTTCACCACGGGGCACGTACATGGTTAGATAACTATCTAACAAGGCAAACTTGTCAAGAGCCCCAGCCTGAGGCTCCTGGTACCCAATCTGGGGCTCGCGAACCAGATCAGTCAACATAAGTTGCTGTCTCATAAGCACTTGTCGCTCGTTCACCCCTTCCTGTCACCCGTGTCTTGGGGCTCGCCTTCGTAAGTGGTCGATCAATGCGGCCCCGAATCGACGCCGATGGCCAATACAGCGTGGGCCGCAGGGACGGGTGACGCGCCTGACCGATCGCCCGCGGCCTCGGTGACGCGGGACGTCGCCGCCCTCGGTACCGCTCGAGCAGCACGGAGTCGCCAAACTCGTGCGCCCGGTAACCGCACCTAGCGAGTACGGTGCTCGCGCGACGGAGCACGTTGTCGGGTGCGAACGCGCGTAGCAGCTCGTAGTGACTCGTCCCCGGCTCATGGACGCCGGTGAGAATGGCGTCCACCAACTGCATCTCTGTGTGCGGCCCAATGCGTTGGGTCGCGATGCCAGGACCGGACCGCAGACCCCGCCCACGGCTGCTAGCATGCTCGAGCGCGCGGGTGACCGTGGTGCCGAGCGCGACGACACGTCCGCCCCGCTCCCACGCGCGCGCGATTTCACGAACGGTCATCTCCGGAACGAAATAGGGTTCGTCGAGTGGCAGCCGCTTATCGAGCGCGGGGTCACCGGTCGACGAGAGCCCGGCAGCCAACGTGACGGTGCCGAAGCCGATGCCACGGGTGGTGAGGGCACCCAGAACTTTCCAATCGAGGACGAAGCTTGCGGACGGTGCCTCAAACGCCACCGGTAGGACGGCGACCCGTGTCCACACATCCCACACGGCGAGCGGCTCCTTCACGTGCGCGTACTGAACCGGTTTGCCGTGGTGGGCGATTGCGGTCCAGATCGCGTCGGGCGCGCCCTCAAAGCGGAGCGTCACGAGGCGCTCGTGCCCGACCGTGCGCAGCACCGTGGCGTGTAACGATCCGAACACCAAAGCATCGCCGGACGATAGCCGCGGTGGTGGCCGGCGATCCTCGGTGCGCGTGCGGTAATCGCCAGCGCCAAAGACCACCGCCGTAAACTCATGGACGTCGTGCGTCTCTAGCGAACGCCTGCCGGCAAGTCGGATCTCTATTTCGGCTCCGGTACGCTCGTGGACACCGGTGAGGCTCGCGGGGATGGTGGCGGCATCGTTCGCAATCACCACGTCACCGGGCTCGAGGTGCTCGGCTAACCGCGCCCTACGCGCATGGCGCAGCCGCCCGGCCGCATCGACGATTAGCAACCGCGCGTCAGGCGGGCGTTGGGCTGGCGTGGTAGCGACGAGCATTGGACCCTCTCGTGAACCGGGCGGACTCGACAAGCCACGTCGTTATCTCCTCGGCGGCGTCCGCTGGCCGCTTCAGACTGGCGGGATCCGCGTCGGGCACCGCCAACGCGTGCAGTGGTGTGTCCATGTCACCGGGATCGATCGCGTGAACTCGGATACCGTGTGACTGCAGTTCCGCGTCCCAGATACGGCTCATGTGGTGCAGTGCTGCTTTGCTCGCGCCATACGCGCCCCAACCAGCGTACGGGGTGGTGGCCGCATCGCTGATGATGTTGATCACGAGCGCAGGGCGGCCGGCCCGCGCGGAAGCGGCGAGCGCGCCAAGCAGTGCCTTCGTGAGGCGGAACGGGCCAAGGACGTTGGTCGCCAGCGCCGTCTCGAGATCCTCGCATTCGGTATCCGCCAGCAGCGCCAGCGGCACGGGCCCCAGGCTCGAGGCGTTGTTGATGAGCACGTCCAGTCCACCAAGTGCCGTCGTCACACCCATCGCGATCCGGTGTGTGTCGTCCTTGCGTGCAATGTCCCCGATGATCCCATGAGTTCCCGGGTGGCGTCGTGCCACGTCGCGCACGGCACCGGGACGCCGAGCGACGAACGCCACCGCGGCACCGCGATCATGCAGGGTTTGCAGCAGCGCCAGACCGAGACCGGAGGTGCCCCCGGTTATCGCGACACGGAGACCGCGCGGCGGTTCGGGCCAATGACCGTTTTTCATGTCGTGCCTCCTTCGAAGACCAAACTACAAGTTCAAGCGAACTTGAAGTCAAGACCCAGTCCGGCTACGTTCCCACTCATGTCGGATCTTCTCACGATTGGACAGGTGGCGCGCCGCAGTGGCGTGGCGGCATCGGCGCTGCGGTTCTACGAGGAAAAGGGATTGATTACGTCCGAGCGCGCGGGCTCTGGCCACCGCAGGTATCCACGGGCGGTCCTGCGCAGGATCGCGTTCATCGTGTTTGCACAGCGGATCGGTTTGTCGCTGGAGGAAATCAGTGAGGAGCTGGCCAAACTCCCTTCCGACTCCGCACCGAGCCGCCGGCATTGGACACGGCTCTCCAGCTCGTGGACGTCACGCATCGACGAGCGAATCGGCGAGCTCGAGCGCCTGAAGGCCGGACTCACCGCATGCATTGGGTGCGGCTGCCTGTCGCTCGACCGGTGCCGCCTCGCCAACCCGGGCGACCGCGCCGCGCGGCTGGGGCCGGGACCGCGATACTGGATGGGCGACCGCCCGCCTCGCAAAGCAGGGTCGGGGTAGCGTCGGTTGCCTGGTTGCGGTCGCCGCATATTCGGTATATGTTCGGACCCCTCTTCAAGGATCGGATCGCGAACGTCGAACGCGACCGGCGCTGCCCGATAGTTGTGGGAAGAGAGTCCCGGAGTCTGCCATGAGCCTCTTATCGCACGATCTTCGCTACGCGGTCCGGTCCTTTGCGCGTCGGCCGGGGTTCACCGCGGCGGTCGTCGCCACGCTCGCCCTCGGCATCGGGAGCAACGTGGCCATCTTCGGTGTGGCGAACGCAGTCTTGTTCAAGCCGCTTCCGTACGCGAACCCCGAGGAGTTGGCGCTAGTTTGGACCCAGATTACGAACCAACCGCGCGCGCTCGTGTCGGGCCCGGATTTTCTCGACTATCGGAACGAGACGCGGTTGTTCGAGGGGTTTGCCGGTGCAGTGGCTATCAAAGGCGCGATTACCGGCGAGGGGCGCGCCGAAGAGATCACCGTTGGGTACACGACCGCAAACCTCTTCCAGATCCTCGGTGTCCCGCCGCTCATAGGCCGCGATTTCGAACCGGCAGATGAGGCGCCCATCGATCCCGAGATCTTCCTCGACCCCAACGCCGAGATCCCACCAGGGACGATGATGCTGAGCCACGGCTTCTGGCGCCGGCGCTTTGGCGCTGATCCTGACATCATGGGCAAGACGGTGCAGGTCAATGGCGCGGCGTCGGTTGTCGTTGGGGTGCTGCCGGCGACGTTCCGTATTTATCTGCCTGAGGATGCGGGCATGCCGACCAACGTCGATGCCTGGGGTGTCATTCCCGGGAACTTCTCGGACGCGGCACGCGATGCTGCCTGGCTCACCGTGGTGACGCGAATCAAAGACGGCGTCACGATGGAGCAGGCACAGCAAGAGATGGACGCGCTCGCGGCGCGGTTGCGCGAACAGTATCAACATCACGCCAACGGCAACATGCGGATCGCCGTGAACTCCATGCATCGGGATGTCGTGCAGCACGCGCGACCGGTGCTGTTCGCACTCCTCGGTGCAGTTGGGTTGGTGCTGCTCATCGCCTGCGCCAACGTGGCAAACCTCCTTTTGGTCCGGGCCACCGCGCGCGAGCGCGAGATCGCCGTGCGGTCCGCGTTGGGTAGCGGTCGTGGTCGAATCATCCGGCAGATGCTCACCGAAAGCGCCGTGCTCGCGGTCGCGGGCGCCGTGCTCGGGGTGTTGCTGGCGTGGTGGGGTGGCCGCGTCTTGATCGCGATGCGGCCGGAGACGTTCATTCGGATGGAGGAGTTCGCGATAGACGGAATGGTGTTGCTCTTTACCGTCGGCGCGACCGCATTGGCCGCGCTGCTGTTCGGACTCGCACCGGCGCTCAGGGCAGTGCGATCCAACTTGGCGGATTCGCTCCGCGATCGCGGGAGCGGCGCGGGCGGGGTCGGTGGCAACAAACTTCGTACCGCACTCGTCGTTGGCGAAGTAGCGCTCTCCCTCGTTCTGCTGATTGGGACGGGCTTGATGTTTCGGACGTTTGGCAAGCTGCAGGCGGTGTCGCCGGGATTCCAGTCGGAGAACGTGCTGACGTTCACCGCGCCGGTGCCAATGTTCAAGTATCGGGACCCGGTCGTTCGCAACGACGTTTCGACCCGGATCCAAACACAGATCGCCACCCTGCCTGGCGTCCGAGTTGTCGGGGCGACCAGTCTCTTACCATTGGCGGGGGGAGATCAGTACGGCATCGGTTCCTACGGTCTGAGCGGATCCAGCGAAGAGGAATGGCGCAGCAACCGAGCAGACTACCGCGCGGTCTTACCGGGCTATCTGGAAGCCATGGGGATTCGCATCGTCGCCGGCCGCTCAATCGAGGACGCTGACAACCGCGTCGGCGCGCTCGACGTTGCCGTGATCGATGAGAAGCTCGCAAACAAGTTGTGGCCCAACGGCGATGCTGTTGGCAAGGAGCTGCAGATCGAACGCTTCAACTTCGAGCAGTTCGGAATGGAGCGGGTGCCGATGCGCGTCGTGGGCGTGGCCGCGGGTGTGCACGCACAGACGCTCGCCGCAGAGGGACGCGAGACGGTGTACTATCCGTACCGGTTCTTCCCGTGGTTCCCGTTGAGCTTCACCGTGCGTTCCGCCGCGGCACCAACGAGTCTGATCGAAGCAATTCGCCGAGAAGTGAACGCGATCGACCCCGACGTCCCGCTGTCAGAGGTACGCCCGATGCAAAGCTACGTCGATGAGTCGCTGGCCCAGACGCGCTTCACCCTCACACTGATCGGAATATTCGCGGCCATGGCACTCGTGTTGGCCTCGGTGGGGCTGTACGGCGTCATCGCATACTCGGTGCGCCAGCGGACGCGCGAGATTGGGGTGCGGATGGCGTTCGGTGCTTCGCAACAGTCGGTACTCAAGCTCGTCGTCAGCCAAGGTGTCGTGCTCGCGCTGAGTGGGCTCGTCGTTGGCCTGATCGCAGCCTTCGCTGCGACGCGCTTGGTCTCGGGGCTATTCTTCGGGGTCACACCGGCCGATCCGGTCACATTGGTCGGCGTATCGGTCGTCCTCATGGGCGTGGCTATCG
>JBFGJG010000072.1:0-15566 GCA_041577295.1 Gemmatimonadales bacterium | reverse complement strand
TCGGCGCTCCCAATCGTCCGGGAGACCCGGGCCGTCGTCGCGGACCACCAGTTCGAGGGCGTCGCCGAGTCGCCGGCTGCCGATCGTGACGCGGCCACCCTCGGGTTGCGACGCGACGCCGTGCCGGATGGCGTTCTCCACGAGGGGTTGCAGCAGCAGGTTGGGAACCCGACCCGGAAGGGACTGAGGGTCGACGTCGAAGTGAAGCGACAAGCGGTCTTGAAAGCGTGCGGCCTCGATCTCCAGGTAGTTGCGCAGATACTCGAGCTCCTCGGCGACGGTGATCTCCGCTGTGGGGTGGGCATCGAGGCTCACGCGAAGTAGATCGCCCAACCGGTGCAGCATGCGTTCGGCGCTCGCGACGTCACGCCGCATGAGCACGGCGATCGAGTTGAGCGTGTTGAACAGGAAATGCGGATGTAATTGGAGTCGCAGCGCCTGCAACTGGGCCTGTGCCAGTCGGGCCTCCAACTCGCTCGCCAGGCGCTCGTGTTCCCTCGAGCGTCCGTAATAGCGGACTGCGTGGTCCACGACCACCACCACCCAGTAGATCGCAATGCCCATGTGCAGGTGAATAATCGTGTACTTGATCTGCGAGATGAGGACGCCGGCACCGAGCAGGCGGGTCCAGTGGAGGATCCGATCGGAGACATCGAGCACTGCGAGGCCAAGGAACGCCGCGGCGACGCTGGCCACGGCGTGCAACACCGCCCGGCGGGCCGCCACCGGTTCCTCAATGGGAAATCGGTTGCTGAGGCGCGCGATCGCTGGAACGAACAGACCCCACACCAACAACTGCGGGATTGCCCAGAAGAACGCCGTCCCCCAACCGATGCGTGTGGGCCACCAGTTCACCCAGACGTAGAGCTGGCTCACGAACAGCAGCACCAGCATGCCGGCGCCGCCCGCGATGAGCCAGGACAAACGGCGATCTCGCGTGGGTTGTGTCATGCTCCCATATGATCGCCGGATTTGCGGATGGGTGGAACGGCGGGGGGCGAAGCGCCGTCGGGGTGGGACAAGCGGCGGGCATCGCGTGATGACCCGCCGCTGGGGTCCTGTTCTGCGCTACCAGTAGTGCCGCGTCACCCGAACCCCTCGCGCTACAGACTCAGCCAGTAGTTCACCTTCACTACCAACGTGTTTTCCGCCGGCGCGCTGAAGATGTCACCGAAGCTGGGCCCGAGGCGGAACCGGTTGTTGGTGTTGAAATCACTCCGGCCGTGCTGCCACACGAAGAAGATCGTGGAGCCAAGCTTGTACTCCCAGCGCAGCACGACGTTCGATCGGAACGACAGGAACGTGAAGTCCGGATTGCCGAGGTCGACGTCGGTCACGCCATCGCGATCGACATCTACCGTCACGTTGCCATCCTCGACGGTCAACCGGTCGGGTCCAAAGCTCGAGAACCGATCCGCAAAGCTCGCTGCCCGCGCGTCCGCCACCTCGTTGAAGCCCACGTAGTTCCCGGTCGACACAAAGGGCTCGGCGTAGAGCTGTAATGACAATTCCGGCGTGAACGTCACGTTACCGCGGAACGTCATGCTGAGTGTCGTCTGTTCGAGCTCCCCAAACAGGTAGTGCGGAACGCCAGCCACGTCCGCGCTCTGGAGATACTGCCAGCTGTCGAACTGGCGGAACAGCTCTGGGCCGAGACGCAGATCGACGTTCGAGGCGGGTCGAACGGAGACGTTGGCAAAGAGGCCCTGACCCCAGCTCCCGGTATCGTCTTGAATGAAAAACCACATTTCGGCGCTGCCACGAACGCTCTTCCGCTCGTCGGTCTCGAACCCACCCCATCCGTTCCAGCCGCCCGGCCGTAGGATCGCCGGCCCGCCACGCGTGCCGTCGATCGCGAGCCCGCCAAAGCTACGTTCCATACCCATCCACCCACCCCAGTAGTTCGCAAACGTGGTCCATGCGTTCATGTTGAGGCCGGCATGCCGGCGATCCCACCCGTATGTCCAGTTGGACCACTGATTGAAGTTCACGCTGAATTGGCGGAAGACCTTGCCCGGCTCGAGCCAACGCCGCTGCAGCCAGGTCCATTGGAACGTGCGATCGGCCTGGCGCTGGAATCCGAGATCGTTCACCTCCAGGCCGGGCGAACGCGTGTCCACCCCGAACCCACCTCGCCAGTTGCCTTTTTGCTTGCGGAACGTGAGCCCACCACCATACCCGGTGAGCGATGTCCGGTCGGGATCGAACGTGAGATAGTCAGCGTCCGGACGCTGGAAGTACCGCGCCGATGACAGCTGAGTGATCTCGATCGACTCCGCTGAGCCGCGAACGTGACTCCCGACAAAGAAGCCCTCCAGGTTGAACGCGTCATTCGCGAACCGGTGGCTCCAATTGAACCCACCGGTGTACGCGGCGCTTCGGAGATACGAGAGGTTGTCCGAACGCGAGCGGTTGGTCGCGGTGCCAAACGCGCCGACCTGGGTGAACCCATCGCGGAAGTCACGAGCGAGCCGCCCAACGAAGTACGTCGTGCTGGGCTCGACGGCGTCGCGGTGCTCCAGGCCTGCCGCGTCAACCACCCGGGCCTTCTCGGCGGCCGTCAGCGCGCCAACGAAGCCCAGAGTCCAGCCGCTGGGCGTCTTACCCGAGACCTTAGCAGCACCGAGAATCGTCGTGTGATCCAACGACTCAGCGAATCCGCCCCGGTCATCGGCCGAGCCCTGCGGCGCTCGGCCGATGCGGCGAGTATAGAAGAGCTGCTCTTGTCCACCCCCGATACTGAAGCGGAAGACGTCGATTCCCTCGTTGAAGAACGGGCGCTTCTCCGGGAAAAACGTCTCGAACGCGCTCAAGTTGACTACAGCCGGATCGGCTTCCACCTGCCCGAAGTCCGGATTGATCGTCGCGCTCAGCGTGATGTTGGAGGTGAGACCCACGCTGAGGTCCGCGCCAACCGCGGCCTCCTGAACGCTCCCGTCCCGGAACGGGTTACCGTCCTGGGCCGGCTGGAACGCGCTGGTGGTGGAGACGTAGGGCATGATCTCGACGCGGCGCGGCGGATCAATCCCCTCGATCCCCACAAGGTCGCCGAATTTGGAGACGAATCCGGACTCCTGTTTAGGGAGGAGCTTCCAGTACTGCTCCTCGTTCAGCCGGTTGATCATTCGGTACACGTTGAAGCCAAACTGCTGCTGGTCCGCCTTACCGAATCGCAGCTGACTAAACGGGATGCGGAACTCGGCGATCCAACCCTCGCCATCGATGCTCGTCGCGACGTCCCACACGGCATCCCAACCCCGGTCATCGTCGTTATCGTCGTAGCGGTACAGGTCGATCTTGACACCGGCCGGATTGACGGAGAATTCGAAGGCGGTGCGCCGATCGTAATAGGAATCGATCATGACGCTGATCCAGTCCGACGGGGACCACTCGTCCCGCCGCGTCAGGTGCGCCTGGATCTCGCTAGGTTTAGAGTCGAACGCGCGGACACCAACGAAGATCGCATCGTCCGTATAGATGATGCGCGCCTCGGTGCGCTCGGTGGCGGGCTCTCCCTCATTGGGATCCCGCTGGACGAAATCACTGATGGCCGGGGCGGTGGTCCACGCGGGGTCATCGAGACGTCCATCGAGTTTTGGGGCCTCTGGAGCGCGGACCGCGACCGCGACGGTCGCTGGGCGCTCGACGAGGCCGTCGCGAGATTGCTGGGCCACGGCCGGGGTGGCGATGGCTAGGGTCATGAGGCCGACGAGGGCCCGATACTTTGGCGGTGCAGGCACGTCCCCTCCCAAGGTGCGAAGCCTGGCGATTTGTCACTACGTGTGCGACGTGATGTGGTTTCGTTCTCTTTGATGCCACCAGGTCCCAAAGGGTTGCTTCTGAGGTGATGGTCCCTCGTGGCCGATCGTAATGTGTCCCCGTTTCGGCACGGCCAGGTGATGACACGGTTTCCTCTCGGTACAGAAACGGTCTGTGCGCTGTAAGGGTTTCGTCAGATTGACCAGACAGGGTAGAGAGTGTAGCGGGAATAAAGGATAGACTACCGAAGGGTGACAGAATGAAACGGTTGGTACTGCTGCGGCATGGTGAGAGCACGTGGAACAAGGAAAACCGCTTTACCGGCTGGACGGATGTTGGGCTGACGCCCAAGGGGGTGGAGGAGGCGGTCGAGGCTGGGAAGCTCATGATGGAAGAGGGGTTTACGTTCGACATCGCCTATACGTCGGTGCTCAAGCGGGCCATCAAGACGCTGTGGCTGGCCCTCGAGGAGATGGACCTCATGTGGATCCCCGTCCGCCGGAGCTGGCGGCTCAACGAGCGGCACTACGGGGCCCTGCAGGGGCTCAACAAGGCGGAGACGGCAGCCAAGCACGGGGAGCGGCAAGTCCACATCTGGCGCCGGAGCTACGATATCCGTCCGCCGGCGCTCGAGCCGAGTGATCCGCGCAACCCTCGGAACGACCCCCGCTACGCCAAGGTCGCCCCCGAGGATATTCCACTCGCCGAGTGCCTCAAGGACACCGTGAATCGGTTTCTGCCGTACTGGGAACTGGACATTGCGCCGGTGGTGGAACGTGGCGATCGCGTGCTGATCTCAGCCCACGGGAACAGCCTTCGGGCCCTCGTGAAATACCTCGACGACGTGTCCGATGAGGACATCGTGGGGCTCAACATCCCAACCGGCATTCCCCTGGTCTACGAGCTCAAGGATGACTTGTCACCGATTCGCAGCTACTACCTCGGCGATCCAGCGGCCGTGAAGGCAGCCCAGGCGGCGGTGGCAGCACAAGGGAAGAAACGGTAGAGGGAGTAGACGCGGCGCTGGCGCGGATTCACAGCATCGCCCGGGCGGTACCGCTGGGCTTCCCCGCGCCGCTAGATGCTCGGCTCCACGGCCGTCCCTTCGGCGCGACCGGCCCAGCTCACCCTTCGGCTTCGGCCGCGCGGGTGGCGCCGGCCCGGATCTCAGCCATGAGCCCTTCGCGGTCGGCGTGCAACCGCTCGGTGAACACCGCGGGCGCGCCGGTCGCGGCATCGTATCTGGCACCCCAGGCGATCAACTCGAAGAGGATTGGGAGCGTGTCGAGCCCCTTCTCCGTCAGGGTGTAGATGTTCCGCTTCCCGTCCGCCGGGTCGCGCCGTTTGGCGACCAGCCCGGCTCCCTCGAGGCGGCGCAGACGCTCGGCCAAGATGTTGGTGGCGATCCCCTCGGGCGCGTCGAGGAATTCACGGTAGAACCGCTTCCCGCCAAACAGCATGTCCCGCAAGACCAGAAGAGTCCACCGGTCTCCGAGGAGGTCGAGGCTATAGGCAATGGGGCAGCTCGATCTTCGATCTCTTTCCATGGCAATATCTTAACATATCACTTGTGTAATGCAAGTCATGCCCGTACATTGTTCACTTGCGAAGTGCAAGTTTCGCCGCGCCGTCAGCCGGCTCGAACTTCACAGACTCTCACCTAAGGGAGGTATCAGCCATGACCACGACCTTGCGGACCGTCGACCCGATGCTCGCCGAGCTGGAGCAGGAGGCGCAGGCTACCAAGCGGATGCTGGAGCGCGTGCCGGCCGACAAGCTCACCTGGAAGCCCCACCCGAAATCGATGACAATGGGCCAGCTCGCCCTCCACGTGGCGACGGTGTGCGGTAACGTGGGCGACTTCCTGGAGTTGGACGGCTTCGACTTGGAGGAGGCGAACTTCGAGCCGGAAGTGCCGGCGTCGAAGTCCGCGATCCTCGAGCGCTTTCACGCGGCGCAGGCCAACGCCAAGGCGAAGCTCGAGGCGTTGGACAATGACCGCGCCACGTCGGAGTGGACTCTCACCAAGGGCGGCCAAGAGCTGTGGTCGATGCCAAAGATCGCGCTGGCGCGGAGCCTCATGATGAACCATCTCTACCATCACCGCGGGCAGCTCTCGGTGTACCTTCGGCTGCTGGATGTTCCTGTGCCGGTCACCTACGGGAGGACCGCCGACGAGAATCCGTTCGCCTGACGATCGCACGGTCACCCTGCCCCTCGGCAATGCTTGCCCAGCCGAAATGGCTCCGATAGGTTGCATTGCTTGCCCGTATTTACGGGCGGGTGCCATGGTGGCTGTAGCTCAACCGGTTAGAGCGCCGGACTGTGGCTCCGGAGGTTGGGGGTTCAAGTCCCCTCAGCCACCCCTGGGAGTGCAGATTGCAGAGTGCAGAGTGCAGAATCTGCAATTCCATTCTGAACTCTGCATTCTGCACTCTGCAATTGACTTTAGGCTCGTAGCTCAATTGGTAGAGCACCGGTCTCCAAAACCGGGGGTTGCAGGTTCGAGTCCTGCCGGGCCTGCTACGACAAATGGCCGCGACGGTGTCGCGGCCTTTGTCGCGCCCGCCAGGATCTCGCTCGAACCGCCGGCTCGTCCGCTGCGCGCACGCGCCGCCGCTCGACGAGTCGAGTCCTGCTCTCAAGGGTCACGGGTTTCTCTGATTACCAGGACCTCGCCGTCCCCTACCGCTCCACTTCCACATCCGCCACCCAGATGTCGACCTCGGCCTGTCGCACCGTGAGATAAAGGCGGTCGCGACCGACCGTAAGCCACCACGCGGCGAAGGATTCGGGATGGTCATAGGCAATAACGAGCCTCGCCTCGCCGCCCCGCACTGGAATGGCCCAAATCCCTTTGGAACTGTCTTCATGACTAGCTTCTGTATAAATGGTCGAGCCGTCCCTGGAAAACCTCTGGTAGGTGCTTGAGATCACTAGCCCGGCGGTCGAGGGATCGTAGCGCCACAGGATTTCTCCTTCCCGCGACACGAGCACAATCTCCCCACTCACCTGACATAACACTCCGCTGCCGTCTGGTGCCCAATCCGAGGGGTGACAGCCAAGGTCAGTCATCTGGGTCGCCTCACCCCAGGGCCCGCCGATAGCCTCACGCGACACGACCCACGCCTCGTTCTGTCCCGTCTGGTTCGAGTGGAACACAAGATCCAATCCACTCGGCGACCACGAGGGGAGCCAAGCGTTCCGGGCACTCGCCACCTGGAGCGGGGTGCCTCCGTCCGCCGGAAGCACCATCACCCCGTTTGTTAGACCATCGAGCTGCTTGTGGAAAGCGATCTCGGTTCCATCGGGTGACCAGCGGGGGTCAAACTCAGTTGCAGGGCCGTCGGCGATGGAGGAGGGGTTGCCACCCTCTACGGGTCTCCTGTAGAGGTCCTTGTTGCCCCGCAGGTTCGAGGAGTAAACGATCCACCTGCCGTTGGGCGACACGTCGTGGGCCTCGATGATAGCATTGTCGTCGGTCACAGCGTGGCCGTCGCCTATCGACACGGCATCTGACTCGATGGGATACGACCACACGTTCTGGCGTAGCGTGGCCTTTGCAAACGCCAGCTTCCTCCCGGCGACGGAATAGGAGATGGTGTGGGCATCGGTCACTCCCGCCACCTTCCGTGGCGCTCCGACAGGTCCCGTAGGTCCGATCTCTACGACGTACACCTCTCGCGGGCCGTCGCGATTGGACACGAACAACAGGTGATCGGCATCGAGCCAAGCGGGGCTGATATCCGAGAAATAGTCCCCGGTCACTCGCAAACGCTCGCCACCCTCGCTATCGACGATCCAGATAGAACTCGAACACAGTTGAAAATAGAAGATCCAACCAGGGCACCCCTCCTCATAGGCAATCCACCTCCCGTCGGGTGACCACACCGGCGCATAAATCCAATTCATCCTTTCGTCGGGGACAGAGAGCAACGTGGTGGTGCCATCGGAAATCAAATGAGTGAAGATGCTGTCATCGCTTTTATTCACCTCAAAAAGCGACTTCCACGGGTAGAATGCGATGCGAGAACCGTCAGGCGACCATGATACCCAGATATCGGGCCGTGGCAGGTCAGCCGCGCGGATCGAGCCTCCCAATCTCTGCGTTTCCATCCACGGACATCCACGCTCAGGAGGACAGCCATGAAAGCGAACGGACTCACCGTCCGGACTCCACACGGGAAGCCACTCGTGAGCGTCGTGCACGCCCTCAGTGGGCGTCAGCTCACCACTTCCGGCTATGCTGCGTGTGCTGCGAATGACAACTGACTGCCTCCCGTCACGGCGCGCCACAAACGCCACCTGACTGCCGTCCGGCGACAACGCGGGTTGCCACTCCAGTCCCGGTTCAGTCGTCACTGCGCGGATGTTGGACGTGGTCACGGTGATCGGGCGACTCTTCATTAGTTGTGTCCCCAGGACGCCCACCACGACTACCGCGCCGACACCTCCCAATGCCGCCGGTACGAGCCAGCGTCTCTTGACCGGAGTCGCTGCAAGCGGCCGCATGTCTGTCGGCGTCATCCCAGCGCTCGGCGTCGCCAACGCGTCCAAGTGTGGCAACAACTCCTCGGCACTCTGCCAGCGATCCGCCGGCTTCTTCTCCAGGCACCGCATCACGACGGATTCCAGTGCGGGGGACACGGTGTCGCGGTGCTTCGTCACCGGTTGTGGTGCTTCAGTCATGTGCGCCGAGAGCACCATTTGCGGCGTCGTGCCCATGAAGACCGGACGCCCGGTCAACAGTTCATACGCCACGGCGCCCACCGCATAGATATCCACGCGATGATCCAGATGGGGATCGGCCGAGGCTTGCTCGGGCGCCATGTAAGCCGGAGTGCCGAGCGCGACACCAGCAGTCGTGAGCTGCTCTCGCCCGGTCGCCTCGTCCACCGCCTTGGCGACACCGAAGTCCGTTACCAAGGCGTGGCGACCGGACAGCATCACATTGTCTGGCTTGATGTCGCGGTGCACCACTCCCTGCTCGTGCGCATAGGCCAAGGCATCCACGATGTCTCTGAGAACGCGCACGGCCTCCAGGACGGGTAGCTCGACTTCCTTTGCCAACTTCTCACGGAGCGTTTGGCCTGCCTCGTAGGGCATGACGTAGAAGAGGAAGCCGTCGGCTTCGCCCGAATCGTGGAGGGGCAAGATGTGTGGGTGATGGAGTTGCGCCGCGATCTTGATTTCGCGGAGAAACCGCTCTGGTCCGAGCGCGGACGCCAAGTCAGGCCGGAGGACTTTGACCGCGACCTTGCGCTCGTGCTTTAGGTCCTCGGCGAGATACACCGTAGCCATGCCACCGCTCCCCAGTTCCCGCTCGATCACATAGCGGTCGGCAAGGGCGGTTTTCAGCCGCTCAAAGGTATCAGCCACGAAGGCTGCTCCTAGAGGGGGCCGTTTAACGATACAGGTCGTGTCCGCGGGTGACCAGAGTGCGTCGGAGCCTGGATGGGTTCAGCTGACATCCCACCGCGCGTTCTTCTGCAAACCAACAGGAAAAACAGGATGGGATCAGACGGGACAGGACGGGACGAAGCTCGGGTTAAAACAGGATCTCGCGACACCGGTGCCACTCGCCGCTGCGCGCCTCGTGGCCCCTCGCTCCGTCGTCGAGTCCTGCGACCTCACGTACGCTTTGTCATGCCCGCCGGGCTCTTTCCCGTCGCTCGTCCGTTCCCTTGCTAAAAGCATTCGGGTGGAGTCCCGACGACCACCGATGACTCGTTGAAGTGGGTTGGCGACGGTTGTGGTTTCAGGGGTCCCCGTGGGTGCGGAGTCTGGGTAACATCCTAGGGGCCAGCAGCCGTCAGTTAGAGCGAGAGCGGAGCAGCCAATGGTCAGGACACCACCACCCGAGGTCGATGAGTATGCCGAGTCGTTTGCCGGCTACGTCGAGCTCGTTGCCAAGGATGAAGACATCGCGGTCGTGCTAACAAGTCAGCTTCGCGAAGTTCTGACTTGGCTCAATCGTATTCCCGAGGCCCGAGGCGACTACCGGTATGCGTCCCGGAAGTGGAGCCTCAAGGAGGTGGTCGGGCATCTGTCCGACACCGAGCGGGTTTTTGCCTACCGGGCACTCCGGATCGGCCGCGGCGACACCACGTCCCTGCCAGGTTTTGACGACCAAGCGTACGTGCCGGAGCTTCGCGCTGCAGATCGCTCCCTCGCCGATATGACCGCGGAATGGGGTGATGTCAGGCGGGCGACTATCACGCTCTTGCGCAACCTCCCAATCGCCGCCTGGCAGCGGCGCGGAACTGCCAGTGACCAGTCTATCACCGTACGTGCTCTCGCCTACGTCATTGCAGGACACACACGGCACCACCTCGAGGTCCTGAAGACGCGATATGCAGAGTGAAGTGCCGATGAACCGTCGCGGTGAGTTGGAACGCCTTGGTACCGCACTCGCCGGCCGCTACGTCATCGAGCGTGAACTTGGTCAGGGTGGGATGGCAACCGTTTACCTGGCAGAAGATGTCAAGCACCGCCGCAAGGTGGCGATCAAGGTCCTCCGGCCCGAACTAGGTTCGTTGATTGGTTCAGACCGGTTCACCGGCGAAATCCAGATCGCCGCAGCGCTCAGCCACCCTCATATTCTGCCGCTCTACGACTCGGGAGAAGCCGACGGGCTCTTCTTTTACGTCATGCCCCACATCATGGGTGAATCGCTGCGCGACCGGCTCGATCGAGAGAAGCAGCTTCCGGTCGACGACGCCGTTCAGATCACGCGTGACGTCGCGGATGCGCTCGACTACGCACATCAGCACGGCGTCATCCATCGGGACATCAAACCGGCGAACATATTGATTCACGAAGGCGAGGCGATGGTCACCGACTTCGGCATTGCCCTGGCCGTTGACACTGCACCGAGCGATCGGCTCACCGGCACCGGCCTGATGGTGGGGACGTCGGAGTACATGAGCCCCGAGCAGGCCGGCGGGGAGCGGTCGCTCGATCCTCGGAGCGACGTATACAGTCTCGGCTGCGTGCTGTACGAGTTGCTCGCGGGCGAGGCGCCGTACACGGGCGTCTCGCCACAGGTAGTGATGGCCAAGCAATTGACTGAGCCGGTACCCCGAGTGCGCCGGCTCAGGCCGACGGTGCCGCAGCCTGTGGAGCAAGCGTTGGCGACGGCGCTCGCCCAGGTACCGGCCGATCGGTTCGCCTCCGCCGGCGCGTTCGCCGAGGCGCTGACCCGGTGGGGCTCTAAGAGCGACCGGTCTCCATCCATCGCGGTCCTCCCCTTCCTCAACCTGAGCGCGGACCCGGAGAACGAGTACTTCGCCGAAGGGATCACCGAGGACGTGATTACCCAACTGTCGAAGGTTCGCTCCCTCAAGGTCATCTCCAGCACATCAGTGAGGCCCTTCAAGGGACGGGGGCGGAGTGTGCGGGAGATCGGGGCGGTCCTGGAAGTGGCAGCGCTGCTCGAAGGGAGCGTCAGGCGCGCCGGACGCCGGGTGCGGATCGTGGCGCAGCTCATCGACGTCGAAACTGACCAGCACCTCTGGGCCGAGACGTATGACCGGGACCTGACCGACATCTTCGCCATCCAGACGGACGTGGCGTTACAGATCGCGGCCGCGCTCCAAGCGGAGCTTTCTCCCGATGAGAGCAAGCGGATTCGCCAGGAGCCCACGGACGACGTGCAGGCTTACCAGCTCTACCTGCTGGGGCGGCACTGTTTGAGCCGCTGGACCGAGGAAGGCGTGCGGCAGGGTATCGAGCATCTCGAGCAGGCGATCGACCGAGACCCGGATTACGCGATGGCCTACGCCACTCTTGCGCACGCCTACACCGAGATGGGGCTCGGGGTGGCGGGCACGCTCGCCCCTGAGCACGCGTTCCGACACGCCAAGACGGCCGTGACCCGGGCGCTCGCGCTCGATCCGGGACTCGCCGAGGCGCACGCTGGGCTGGCGTTTCTCAAGTTCGTCTGCGACTACGACTGGACCGGCGCGGAGCTGGAGTTTAAGCGAGCGATCGATTTGAACCCGAACAGCGGAGACACCTACGGTGCCTACGGGCTCATGTTATCCGCGCTGGAGCGCTACGACGAGGCTATCGAAGTGCAGCAGCGGGCCCACGAACTCGATCCGCTTGGTCAACGGGTTGATGTCGCAACGACCCTGCTGCGCGCCGGCCGGCACGAGGAGGCCTTACGGACTGCAAGACAGGTCACCGAGGTCGATCCACACTTCGCGATGGCGCATGCGACTCTGGGGTGGGCGTATCTGCTAAGTGGGATGCAGGACCAGGGGCTCGCCTCGCTGGAACTGGCAGTGTCCCTCTCGCCCGGTAGCACGTTGTACCTCGCGCAGCTCGGGCAAGCGCTTGCGTTGGCGGGTCGGACTGAAGAGGCGCGGGAGACACTGCGGCATCTGGAGGAGCTGTCACGGGAGCGGTACGTGTCGCCTTATCACATGGCGTACGTCCATACAGGCCTCAGGGAGTACGATCGAGCGATGGATTGGTTGGAGCGCGCGTACAACGAGCGGGCGGGCGGGGTGTATGGTATCAAGGGCTCTTTCCTATTGACCGCGCTTCGCTCGCACCCACGGTTCGAGGCGCTGCTTCGGAAGATGAATCTGGGCTGAGTCACGGCCAACCCAGAAAAAATCGCGGCCATCGAGAGGCGATTCAGGGCCACACCCGGACAGCCCGCGCCGCCGCTAGGTCGGGGCGCAACACTCTGACCGCGACCCTCCGTCGTGTCGTTTGTCGCGGCTTTCTCATGCCCGCCAGGATCTCGCTCTAACCGGCGACTCGTCCGCCTCCGCGGGGCCTCTTCATGTGGCAGCCGTTTGGCTGCTGTTGGCTGCTAAAAAGCCGGGTTATTGCTGGTGCGGCCCGCCCCTTGGGTCGCTGGCTCCCGCTGGCTTGCTCGCTCGCTAGGCTGCATCTTACTCTCATCGCAGGAGCGCCGCGCCAGTGCCCGCAGCCGACCAACTCGAGCGCCTCAAAGCCGCCCTCTCAGACCGCTACGCCATCGAGCGCGAGGTTGGTGCGGGTGGAATGGCGACGGTCTACCTGGCGCGGGACATCCGCCACGAACGCAAGGTGGCGGTCAAGGTGCTCCGGCCGGAGCTTGCTGCTGCGCTCGGTCCGGAGCGCTTTCTGCGCGAGATCAGGATCGCGGCCAATCTGCACCACCCCCACATTCTGCCACTTTACGACTCCGGGGAAGCCGACGGCTTTCTCTATTACGTCATGCCGTACGAGCAGGGCCAGTCGCTGCGCGATAAGCTGGCCAAAGAGGGCGAACTGCCTGTTACCGACGCGGTGCGGATTCTCAGGGACGTGGCTGATGCATTGGCTCATGCCCATGAGCAGGGTGTGGTGCATCGCGACATT
Organism: Gemmatimonadales bacterium; assembly: GCA_041577295.1. Classification (GTDB taxonomy): domain Bacteria; phylum Gemmatimonadota; class Gemmatimonadetes; order Gemmatimonadales; family GWC2-71-9; genus JBDHDH01. The sequence continues at coordinate 2,447 of JBFGJG010000072.1, read as the reverse complement.
AAGCCAGACAACGTCCTGCTCTCGGGCCGGCACGCACTGGTGACCGATTTCGGTGTGGCCAAGGCCGTGAGCGAGGCGACGGGGCGAGACAAGTTGACGACTGCTGGTGTGGCGCTCGGCACACCAGCGTACATGGCCCCTGAGCAAGCGACTGCGCACGAGCACATCGACCACCGCGCGGACATCTACGCGGTGGGGGCACTCGCCTACGAGTTGCTTGCGGGTCGACCACCGTTCCTCGGCACGACACCGCAGATGGTGTTGGCGGCGCATGTCACGGAACAGGCTGAGCCGGTTCGGAAGTACCGCGACACCATTCCCGCCGCGCTTGATCAGTTGGTGATGAAGTGCCTGGAAAAGAAGGCCGCCGACCGGTGGCAGAGTGCTGAGGAGTTGTTGCCGCAGTTGGAGGCGCTGACCACGCCGAGTGCCGGCATGACGCCGACCGGGACTATGCCGGTGGACGGGGTGGCGAAACGCAGGTGGATGGCGGTAGGTGGAGTGGTAGGAGTTGCCGTTGTGATCGCGGTAATTGCAGTGCTCGTTGCAATACCTCGCGGAACCGGTGTGGCTCTCGATTCCAGACGAGTGGCCGTTCTCCCCTTCGCGAATCTGACGGGCGAAGACTCCTTGGACATGCTTGGTATCGTGGCAGCAAGCTGGATCACGGATGGGCTTCAGCGGGTCGATGTGCTGAGCGTTGTACCATGGACTGCGGTGCGGCCGGAAATCAATGCGCTGGAGGGCGGGAATCCTGTACGGGAGTTGGCTAATGTAACCGGAGCAGGAGTGATCATCTCGGGGAGTTATTCTCGTCACGGCGATAGCCTCCGGTTCCGGGCCGAGATCACCGACACGCGCCGTATGGAGGTGCAACAGACGGTCCCGGGAGTGAGCGGGCCGTGGACTAATCAGGACGTGGTGTATGAGGCGCTGAGCGAGCGAGTAGCAGGCGCACTCGCAGCAACATTGGATACTGTATTCGTGTTCGCACAGTTGTTTCGTGAACCGACGTTTCTGGCGTACAAGGAGTATGTCACGGGTGAGGAGCTGTTCTACCAAGGTAGGTATCGGGAGGCGATTGAGCACTTCACAGCGGCACACGAGCTCGACACCACCTTTGTCGGGGCCCTGTTCCGAGCTGTTCCGGCGAACATCAATCTTGGGCGTTACGAGTCGGCGGACTCGCTTGTAGAGCTAATCGCGCAGTTCCGCGACCAACTATCGACGTACGAGCGAGACTTGCTGGCGCTGTTGCAGGCAGGCCTCCAAGGTAATCGTCTCGAGGTTTATCGGATATCGCGCGAGCAATTTCGGCGATATCCCGGTACAGGGTATAGCGTGGCCTGGAACGCCGTGCGAGTCAACCGACCACAGGAGGCCGTACGGATGCTTGAGGGGATCGACCCGGCCAGAGGACGGATGAAGGCGTGGGTTCCGTATTGGCGCTTTCTCACGCAGGCGCGTCACATGCTTGGCGATCACCGCCGCGAACTTAGAGATGCACAGCGAGGGCGGAAGCAACATCCCAGCAGTAGGAGTACAGTAGAATATGAGGTGCAAGCACTAGCTGCTCTCGGGCGTACTGATAAAGTCAGACTCGTCCTGGATGAGCTTCTCGGCCTACCGCCGCACCCAAGTTGGGGACATGGCTATGAAGCAGCGGTTGCGGGTCTGGAGTTCCGAGCGCACGGTTTTGCGGACGCCGCACGAGAGGTGCTCGACCTTGCTCTAGATCGGTTGCACGCGTTGTCTCCGAACGAAGCGCAGCGCAGGACCTACCGCTACAACCTCGCGCGAACGCTCTATTGGACCCAACGGTGGGAGGCAGCACGAGAGCTGTTCCTTCAGCTTGCCACGGAGAACATAGACGATGTGGACTATGCAGGTTATCTCGGCGCCGCTCACGCACGCTTGGGCAACGCTGTCGAGGCGACCAGAATCAGTGATGAACTCGCTGCGCTCGACCAACCTTATCTTTGGGGTGAGAACGTCATGTGGCAGGCGCGGGTCGCGGCGGTCCTTGGACACAGGGAGCAGGCAGTCGAGTTGCTCCGCAGTGCTTTCAACGAGGGGTTGGTATACGGTATTTGGCTTCATAGGGAGATTGACTTAGAGTCCCTCCACGACTACCCGCCGTTCCAAGCGTTGATGATGCCGAAGGGGTAGGCTAGTCTCACCGCAGTCGCGTCTCGTGGCCCCGCTCCGTCGTCGAGTCCAGCTCTACAGCGATCGCGAAGCCATCATCTCAATGGTTCGTGGAATGCTCCCGCGTTTCCACGCGGTTGAGAAACTCAAAACGGGCCCGGTCCTGCTCCACCTCGGCGGCTGGTGAGGCGTCGATCACCATGACCTGACCGGTCCCATCGGTCCGCCAGGCCGGCCAGTTCGGCACGCCTGCTCCGTTGGGATCACCGGCCTTGGCGAAGTTGGTCCACCATGTTGCC
>JBFGJG010000071.1:0-15723 GCA_041577295.1 Gemmatimonadales bacterium | reverse complement strand
TCCCGCCCATCCCCCCAATCCCCCCGTATTTCGGATCCCACTGGTACCGCTCGAGCGGTACCCGCTCGCGGTGATCGAAGGCCACACCTTCAGACTCGAGGAGTTTGCGCTGAATGTGCACGAACTCGGCCTGAGCCCTGCGACTGATCCCACCGTGCGCGTTGATCACGCGGTGCCATGGCACACCGTCGTCGGGTAGCGCGCGCAGCGCGTAGCCCACCTGTCGCGCGCTGCGCGGCAAACCGGCGAGGTGCGCGATCTGGCCGTAGGTCGCGACACGTCCTTTCGGGATGCGTCGCACGATGCGATAGATGCGTTGATAGGTGCTCTCGTCCGCGCCGTCGCTCAACAGCCATCCACCAATTGACGGGCAGTTTGGCTCATGGGATCGCCCCCGCGGCGCCGGCACGCCGTGGATCGGCGCCCGCGGTGACCACACCGTCCTCGAGCGCGATCGCTGCGGCGTAACCCATGCGAAGCTCGCCCTTCAGGGAGATGACCTGTACCGTGTGGCCCAGGTGCTCGAGCCGCTCCTTCACCCCCGGTGCCAATCCACCTTCGATCTGAACCACGAATTCGCGTCCATTCGGTCCGTTGTTGTTCCCACGCTGGGTCAGCAGGAAGCGCGGAAGCTCGATTGCGTGCTGTGGCGGTAGTCGCTGATCGACCACGCCAGTCACGATCGAATAGACTGCCGACGTGATCCACCGATTGCCCGCAGCGCCAGTGGCGAGCACAGGCCGCATGCGACGGTCCGTCCCACGGAAGACGATCGTGGGTGTGATGCTGGTCGAATGGCGGGCGTGTGCGAGTCGAGCACCAAACCGATCCGGATCCGACGCATAGGACGTGAGCTTGTCGTTGTAGATGAACCCGAGTCCCGGAGTCACGTAGAAGTTTCCACCCCACGTCCCCAGTGTCTGCGTCACTGCAACTACGTTCCCCCGAGCGTCGGCGACGGCAAACGACGTGGTGCCCGTGCGACTACCATCCTCTGTCGTCGCTGATGCTCGATCGAGGCACGGGAGCGAGTCTCCCCTGACATCGCCGGGCGTGAGTGCACGATTCGCATCGAAGCAACGCCATCGGACCCGTGCGGAGTCCTTGCTCACGAAGGTCTGAGTTTCTACGGGCCACAGACCGGGATCGGCGATTCGCTGAAAGCCGGAAGGGGTGAGCTTCCACGCTTCGATCATCGCGTGCAGCGTCGGCGCATCTTCGGTGTACGGTCTTGGATTCGGCACTTGCTCGAAGTGGTTGAGCATGGCGGAGAGCGTCAGGCCTCCGTTGGCCGGTGGAGCACTCGAGTAAACGGTGTGCCCCCGGTATGTCGTGATCGTGGGCGCACGTTCGATTGCGAAGTAGCGCTCCAGGTCGCGCATGCGCATGGCGTTACCCTTTCCTCGCAAGTCTTCCACCATGCGCCTACCCACCTCGCCACCGTAGAACGCTCGTGGTCCCTGCTCTGCGATCTGGCGCAGCGCCCAGGCAAGATCCTGGTTGCGCAGCGTGTCTCCGGCCTGGAGCGGCTCACCGTTCTTGAAAAACAGGGCGGTGGGCCCCGCGTACTTGAGGTAGCGCTCTCGCTCCCGCGCGAGTGTGGTGGCAAAGCCATCACTCACAGCGAAACCGTTTTCGGCTGCGTGAATCGCGGGTTCGATCAGATCCGCCCACTGTAGCTTCCCACTTCCAAACTTCTCGAATGCCAGGTGCATTCCCGCGATCGCCCCTGGCACGTTGGCGAGTACCGGCCCGTCGTCTGGGTATTCGCCGTTCTCGAGCAGCGCCGCGTTGAGCAGACTGGCCTCTTCGGGGGCCTTGGTCATGAATTCAATGAGGGCTGGTTCGGTCATGCCCGGTCGATAGATCAGCATTTCGCCGTACCCGCCGATGCCGCTCGCATCGGGTTCCACCACACCCAACGCAAACGACACTGCAACCGCTGCGTCTACGACGTTGCCACCTGCGCGCAGGATCTCGAGCCCCGCTTCGGTCGCGACGGGGTGGGCGCTGGACACTGCGGCGCGGCCAGACGCCGGCGCGCGCAGTGGCGGCCGGTCGGCGAGCAGGCGATGCATAACCGTTGCCAACTCTTCTTCGGAACGCGCCTCACGGGCGAGGGGATGATACTTCGTACGCAACTCTTCCCACCGACGGCGTCGCTGCGAGGCATCACTTGCCGCGTAGTATAGATCGTTCACCCGCGACCAGATCTTTTCGAAGGTCTCGCTGTTCTTGCTTGCGCGATCGACGACCACGTTCACGGAGATGTTACCCGGTCCTTGGTCCAGCGTGGCTGGGGCGTCCACCCACCACACCACCATGGGCGAGGGGAACAGGTCATCGACATCCCGCTCACCCAGCCGGTCTGGATCACCGTTGTAGGTGGGGTCCGGCCCAGGCAGCTCGGCGAGCAGCACGGTCCGCCCATCCGGTGACCAGACGGACTGCGCCGGTCGTTTGCTGAGGAGGTTGACGTAGGATCCATCGGTTGGCGTCACCCACACGCCCAGCTCGCCGCGTCGGGAAGTGAACGTCAGCCGCTCACCGTCAGGTGCCCACGATGGAAGCTCGACCGGCCGGTTGGAGAGCACGGTCGAAGTCGAATCGTGGACCATCCAGTGGATACGAAGACTTTGGCGCTCGGGTCCTGTCTGCACGAACGCGATGCGCTCCCCATCCGATGAAGCGGCTGGCTCGCGCTCAGTGCCTGAACCCCCGGTGAGGCGTCGTTCCTCGCCGCGTTCACTTCGGATCCACAAACGTGTAGTAGGTCCGTAGCCACGTTCAAACACGATCCCCGCGGACGCGGCCGTCGGCCGGGCCTCTCGCTCTGCAGATGTGGTGAGTTGCTCCGGCGCGCCGATGGCGCCGCGCGGCCCGACACTGACGCGCCAGATATCGGAAGAGCCACTGCGGTCGGACGTGAACACGAGCGCTGTTCCGTCGAGCGTCCAGGCCGGGTGCCGGTCCCACGCCGGTCCATCGGTCACCGCCAGCCACGTCGAGGTATCAGGCGGAGCCGAGCGTACCCACAGATCGCCCAGCACACTCACCGCGATGCGTCCGTCCGAGGCAATCGCCGGATCGCGGACGCTCTGCCCCGGCGCTTCACCAAGCTGCAGGGCGATCGAGAGAATCAGGGTTGCAGGTATCATGGTCAACTCAACGGTCATCGTCGTCGGTACCGGGCGCGTTATTGGAGAGGTCTTTCACGAGCCGGTACAGGAACTCGAGCTCATCATAGAACGCTTGGACGCCTATACGTTCGTCTTTGCCGTGCGCGCGAACATCGTCAACTTCGTGAAACAGCCCGCTGATACCGTACGTGGGGATCCCGGCGTTTCTCAAATACAATCCGTCGGTGGCCCCGGTGAGCATCACGGGAACGACCGGCGTACCGGGCCATATCTGATTGGTCACCCGTTCCGCGGCCCGCATAATCTCTGGGGTCAGAGGCGACGATGGACTAGGTGTCGCGGTCCCCATTGGTGTCACGACGATTCCCGTGTCGGCGATGACGCGGGCGAGTGTCTGATGGACGGCCGCAGGGTCGTGCTCCGGGAGTATACGGCAATTGACAACCGCCCTCGCGGTCTGTGGAAGGGCGTTTTCGGCGTGGCCGGCCTGGAGCATGGTGGCGATGCACGTGGTTCGCATGAGCGCGTTGTAATACGGAGAGTCACTCAAGTATGCCACCGCCTCAGGGGTCGGTGGGATGGCGGTCACACCGCGCATCGCCTGTCCCGCTTCGCCTCCCTCGATCGTTGCCATTCGCTCGAAAAACGCCCTCGTGGTCTCATTCAACTGCACGGGAAACTGGTACTGCGCGAGCCGCATGAGTGCTGACGCAAGCCGGTTGATTGCATTGTCCTTGCGGGGGCGGGAGCTGTGTCCGCCGGAATTCCTCGCGGTGAGGGCGAAGCTCAGGTACACCTTTTCGCTGGTCTGGATCTCGTTCAGCAGCGGCCGACCATTCTTGAGCAGGCCACTCCCCCCTTCGTTGATCGCGTATTCCGCGTCGATCAGACCGCGATGCGTGGCGATCAGCCAGGCCACACCGTTGTGCGAGCCGCCTTCCTCATCCGCGGTCAGCGCCACGATGAGATCCCGATTTGGTCGGAAGCTTTCGTGCTTGTAGCGAAGAAGGTTTGTGATCCAGATGGCCGCCATATCTTTGTCGTCCGTAGTGCCGCGACCGTAGAAGTAGCCATTGAGCTCTTGAAACGTGAACGGGTCGAACGACCAATCCGCGGGAAGGGCTTCTACAACGTCGAGATGCGCGAGGAGGAGCAGCGGCTCCCGTTCGCCCGACCCACGGTATCTGACTACGATATTGCCCTTGGTGGGATGCGGGCCTCCGACGAAGATGTCATCTGGCGGGAAGCCCGCATCGCGGAGCCGCGCCGCCATCGCCTCAGCTGCGACGGTATTGGAGCCGGTGGCGTCGGTGGTGTTGATTTCGATGAGTTGTTCGAAGATCTCCCTGCCCAACTGCTGCCATGTCGTGAGCTGGCCGGTCTGCGCTTCCAGCGTCACAGGTGTCGTGGCAAGACCGAGCACCAGCACCGATCCACGGGTCCACAATCTCATCCTCTGTTCTCTCTTCCTCGGGGTGGAGGCCAAAGGTCGGTGACGGGACATGGTACCACGCGTTACCACGTCTCGCGAGATTGGTGTCTGACGGCGTTGCAGCCTGAAAGGCTTAGGGACCGAGGACTCCGGTCTCCGCGGTTTCTACAATCGCGGTGAGCGGCGGCTCGAACTCGAATCCAAACAGCTCGGGATTCTCTCCGATGACCGTCGCGGCGACGATCTTGAAGACGTAGTCGTATGTCTCCGTCGGAATGCGATCACGGTAACGGGTGAGCAGGTTCCAGAAGTTTCGTTCTTCAGGTGTCGCGGGCATCGTTCGGAGCAAGCGAATGAGTCTCGTCTGTCCCCAATTGTATGATGCGACGACCAGCAAACCGGACGCCTGGGCATCCGTCGTGTAAATATCTCGTAGGTATTCGGCGGCGGCACGCGTTGCCTTGTCGAAGTCGTGCCGCTCATCTCGGGGATCGTACTGCCGCACTCCCACGAGCGGACCGGGTTGCAGACCGTATTCCCTCGCGGTTCCCGGAATCAACTGCCACATACCCTTTGCGATGCCAAAGCGTGTTCTCGGGCCAACCGCGTCGATCTTGAAGTTGCTCTCTTGTAAGGCCAGGTAGAAGAACTCGGGTGGCAACCCATGGTCGAGCATGATGGTTGCAATGCGCGGTCCATAGCCGTGCTCGCTCGCACGACCAATGGCTTCGCTGAGCTGCCGCGCCGTGCGTTGCCACCGCTCGATATACCGGCGGATCTCACGTACGAAGTCCTTGGGGACATTGACCTCGGACTCGCCAAACTTGTGAACGACCTGGTAGATGAGGCGGTCGGTCTCCGAGGTGCCCGGCCCGTAGATGCCCAGTTCCTCCACGAAGTCTTGATACCTCTTCTGGAGGTCCGCCCGGCGGTCTCGATAAGTTCGTTGCTCGTCGGCGCTGAGCTGCAGTCGCGCGATGTCCAACTCGAGCGCCTTCATAGCGTAAAACAGGTCAGTCGCTGCAGCGCGTTGCCGTTCGAGCGCTTGGCGTGAAATGAATGCGTATGCGCCGGCGCCAATGGCCGCGAGAAACAGGAAGAGCAGGAAGAAGACGTACTTCTGCGAGCGGCGTTCCTGTTCCTTGCGTAGCGCGCGCCGGACCAAACGCGTCCGACGGCTCATGTCATCCGGATCGGTGTCTCCCAAGTAGCGCTCAACCAGGGCACTCTCGCGGGGCTGCTCATTCAACGTCTGCCGCGTGTGGTGATCGGCGCCCTCTAGCGAGAGCGTGAACGAGGGTCCATCGTACCCCATGCGAATGCGTAGCGACGACTTGACGGGTGAACGCTCCACCTGCCGTCCACCGACCACCAATCCGTTGGTGCTTTCCAGATCGCGGACCCACCACTGCCCGTTCTCGAACCACACCTCGAGGTGATAGGTGCTGACGGACGCATCATCGACCACGATGTCGTTGTCCGGCGCGCGGCCGATTCGGAAGCGTTGAGTGAACTTGGCGGGCACATCCTGGCCGGCGAGGTGCACGTGAATTGCCGGCCACATTGGAGGAGAAGCTTTCGTCGTCATCTTGCGTATGCGAGTGGGCGACGGAATCTAATCAATGTGCTATCCTCTCCCGCTCCGCGCTAGTCTGCGGTGTGTCGCGCGGACGCGACGCCGAGAAAACTTCACGTCTGATCGAGGGCGAGCTCGGTTCGGACGGTACCGCCTTTCTCGGATCGGATGACGATGGACGCGCGTGGCCTGGGGCCGGTAACGCGGACAACGAGATCGAGCCTCCCGCGAGAGGCCGATAGGTTGCCGCCTTGCGTTCTGGCTCCGGCCAGGTGTCCCAGTTCGACACGCGGTGCGCCCGTGACGACCTCCCCGTTTTGCACTGTGATCTCGGCCCGAACTGGAACGGCCAACTCGGCGTCGAGGGCGCGTTGCGTGATGTTCGTCGGCAAGTACCCCTCGTTCTCCACGACGACGATTACCCGCACGAGCTTGTCGCCGAGTGCCTCGACTCGAGAACTTTGAACACGAATCCGCGGGCTGATTTCGGCCAGCCAGAGCATCCACGGCAGATAGAGCTCGAGTTCACGTTGCAGCAGGTGGGGCGGGGGATTGCGCCGAGTAAATCGTGCCCGCCACCCACCGATCTCCACTGCACCCAAGGTGGGATGCTCGAATCGGGTCCAGTCCGCGAACCCGGTTCCGTTCAGCTCCTCGTCGTTCCACCGTAACCGCTCGCGCTCGTCGATCTCACCGTCACTGTCGTCATCGCGCCCGAAGCCCCCCCAAAACTCGGGAACAAATCCCACGACGCCGTAATCCCAATACGACCAGCTGATGAGCGTGCCATGCCGGTGAATGCGGGGGTTGCTGAAGCTCGGCACAACGGGTTGTCCAGTCGTCTCGTGATAGGGTGCCGCTAAGTCGAGTATGAGCGCCTGATCGGCGAGCGAGAACTCGTCCCACGGCGCGGTTGAGGGTAGACGGTAGAGGAAGCCGCCCGACGTGTGTCCGTGGAACACGCCGGTGACGTTACGGTGTTCGTGCAAGAACGCGATGGTCGCGCGGGTCTCGGGCTCCGATAACGGATACGGTCCCGCACCGCGTTGCTGAAACTCCAAGCCCCAGTTACGTGGGAAGTTTCGGTTCATGTCGATACCACCCACCCCATCCTCGTTGTACTGCCCATCGCCGTCGTCGTCGATCCCTTCGGAGATCACATCGAAGAACGCTCCGCTCACATCGTCCACGTTCCTCGGCTGCATGATCCGAGGGTCCCTCGGATCTTGCTTCCACCGACCAGCCGGGTTCGGGATGCGAATCTGGGTGATGGATCCGTCGCCGTCGAGGTCGTTGGGCGGGTCTTCGTCCAGCAGACCGTCCCGATCCTCGTCGTAGGGTCGAGGCGTGCTGCGCGGGTTATGCGGCGTCGCGAGTGCAATATCGGCACCATCAGGATTGAATTTTGGTCGCACGTAGAGTACGCGAGTGTCGAGGAGACGTGTGATGCGGCTGTCACGGCCGTACCGGCTCAATACATGCCACGCGAAATGCAACGCCACTTCTGCTCCCGTCAACTCCTCAGCGTGCACATTGCCATCGTAGTAGTAGCCCGGCTTTTCGGCTGCTGGACCTGTTGTCTTGTTGGTGATTTCGAGTACGAGCAGGGGGGTGCCACGCAACGTCTCGCCGATGGTCACCACATTGACCAGGGCGGGATAGCGCTCGGCCCAGCTCCGCAGCAGCGCGTGGACCTCGGCACTACTGTGATACCGGTCCCATGTGGGACTACCCGAGCCACCGCTTTGTGCTGCGACGGGTGTCGCGGACGCCATCAACGTCGCCAGGACCAAGCAGCCTCGAAGAGTGCTCAAGTGTCGTGATACCTCGGTCGTTGTTAGTTCAGACCCGCTCGCCCAGTGGGCGGGTCGTGTGTCAGTAAGGCATTGAAGAAGAACTTGAACGTGGCGTGCGGCCAGGCCCGGAAATAGACCGGGAACCCAAACATGATGATCCGCCCTCTTCCTTTGGGCACCTGTACGACGGCATCTTCGCCTGCCAGGTGCTCCTCCCCGAGCAGCCATCCGGACATGAGCAACGGTTGTTGCCCGTAGCGTGCGATAGTGACCACGGCGGGGTCGTTGGACGTGAACGCTCTGCTCTTGCGGAAGTAGGCCACGCCCGTCTTCTGCATTCCGTACCCCAAGGGATTTGTCACATCCGTGGTGAGACGCACGATCGATCCGGGTCCGAAGAACTCATGTTCCGGAAGGTCACGCAAGATATTCGTCACCGGTACATCGAGATAATCGATGGCGAGGTCGGTCGATCGATCGATCAGAATGAGGGTTCCGCCATCGTTCACGAACGACCGCAAGGCCGCGACGCCCTCCGCACCGATTCCGCCCTGATATTCGGGCGGTGGCAGGTTCTGATGCGCCTCACCGAATTGCCTTCGACCCGGCCGGTAACCGTTGACTATGTCATCCACACCTTGATTCGGGATTACGAGGGCGTCGAACCGTGAGCGCAGATCACCGTGGCGAATATCGGCATTCACGATCCGTACATAGGGGAACTCGAACTCATCGAGCACGAACCGCGTCCATCCCTCTGCGGCAGTCCATCCGTCAACCCACTCCACTACCCAGCTCTGATACACGCCCACCCTCGAGCGGCTTACGCGCCGAACCGCACCGGGAGCACGATCGAGCCCGTGAACTCGGAGCCCGAGGGTGGGAGCCATTTCCGCGAGCCTGGCACGATCGTGCGGCGTCCGTACGATGAATCCCCCTGCGGGAATCGTGTCGCGTCCTGTGATGATGGCGTGATCGGCGCGCGACACGTCGGCCCGGTCCCCCAAGAGTCTGTTTACCGCTATGACGGCGTTGTTGTGACGTGGGTCGACCACGAGCCCGTAGCTCGCAGCGCCATTGGTGACCCTACCCGTTTCGACGGGGAAAGCGTCGAGCGCCACGAGGGCCGCATCGAACGGGCGATCGATCGCGACCGTGTGTACTCCCATCTGATAGGAGAGTGTCCAGCCAGCGTTGTCATACGGGGGGACTGGCGGTCCTCCCGCGTAGTGCCGGATGTCGGGATAGCGTTGGGGCTCGAGCAGATCCTTGACGTATGGTCTGAACGGCTGGGCCATGCGGATGATGAAGCTCCCGCTGCCGTATCGCGCCCCATCCGCAGTGAACGGACTCATCGCCCGGTGGACCTCCCCCCCACCCCGCATCAGGATTTCGATGAACCTCGTGGCCGTCTGCGGATCGTGCTGGTCTGGTGGGATCACGTAGGCTACCGGCGAGACCGTTTCACCCAGCGCGACCTGACGCGCGCCCATTTGGTACATGCCAAACAACAGCTTCTCACGAAAGGTGGCGCTTGCCTCGAGCACACCCATCGAGCCGGTGAGCATATAGTCGATGGCATCCCGGAAACGGAGTGTTCCGCCGCGCCATGGACGAGTGTAGTTGGTGGACGGCTCACGAGTGGACCAACCGTTCCCGAATCGCTCAGGCAGCTTGGCCGGGTCGTACAAGAAGGGCGATGGCGTGTCGTGCGTCGTTTCGGTGAGGATCCCTACCATATTATGGAAGTACGTGGTGGTTCTCGCAGACCCGTTGTACCACGACGAAAAGCCGTAGCGAGAGATCACACCATCCTTGCCCTCGCGCTCAAACCGATGCTGCATGACAGCGCCAACCAGCTCGATCCCCCGAATGACACCGGGATCGATGTTGGGATTGAACGGGTCGGGGAAGGGAGGAACGAAGATGCGGGTCGGATAGAACCCCTGATGGTGGTTGTACATCACCTGAGGTAGCCACTCCTCATACAGCAACCGACTCAGGATCTTCGTCTCCTCCTGCGTCTGCATGAAGAAATCACGGTTGTTCTCGTATCCGGAGTACTCGTTGAACAACCACGGCATGGGACTGTCTTGATGGGGCGTGTGCACGGTGCGCCGATACCAATCCGCTACCAAATCGAGTCCGTCCGGATTCACGCAGGGGAGAAGCACCAAAACGACCTCGTCTCGAATCTGGCGCGTCTCGCTCGACTCATCGGTCGCCATGTGATGGGCGAGCAGCATCGCGTGTTGGGCGTGTGCCATTTCTGCGGCGTGCAGTCCTGCATCGATCCACACGATCGCCCGTCCTTCGGCAGCCAGGGCGCGAGCCGCCTCGTCCGTCACACCACGTGCGCGGGCGAGTTGTCGGGCGATCGTCTGATAGCGTTCGAGACGGGCGTGGTTCTCCTCGGAAGTGATGACTGCGACGAGGATATCGTTCCCCCCTCGTGTCTTCCCGGCGCTCGACAGACGCACCCGTGGTGAGGTCGCGGCAAGCGTGTCGAAATACGCTTGTAACTGAGGAAAGTCTGCGATGCGATAGTCGTCGCCCGGTGTGAATCCCAATACGTCGCGCGGATGTGGAATCTGCTGCGCGTTCAACCCCGAGACCGTCCAGACGGTTACGCCAACAGCCACGAGGAGCACGCGCAACGATCTGCGGATCGAGCGATCGTTACCGATCATAGACCACCCGTTGTACGATCTCGATCATCATGCGGGTACCACGTCGCACGTTCTCGACGGATATGCGTTCGTTGTTACCGTGTACTCCCGCGTCGTCCTCGGTGGGTATCAGACTCGGGTCGTAGCCGTACGCGACGATGCCGAGGTCGCGGAAGAAGTGACTATCCGTGAATCCAGAGCTCACACCGGGGAGGATGGTTGCCTGCGGGTAGTGGCGTTTGGTCACATCGACGATGGCACGGTACACGTCGCTGTCGGTTGTGGAGATGGCGGGTGTGAAAGCCATGATTTGCCGGATCGTAATCGCCGGATCGTTGATGACGGTGCGAAGTTCTTCGAGGAACAACTCGGGGTCCTGATCTGGCAGCATCCGGCAATCGATCTCCGCCCACGCTTCGGTCGGCACGACGTTGATCTTGCTGCTTCCCTCGAAGCGGGTGATGGAGCATGTGTTACGCGTGAGCGCGTGGAGGTACGGATCGCGGAGTTGCAGCTTGAGCAAAAAATCCTGATCCTGCACGGCATCCTGCATGTTGGCGAACGGCTCGCGCCATGGATCGGGTTCCTGGGCGGCAATCCCCTTGAAGTAGGTATCGACCGGCTCGAGCACTCTCGGGGCAAATCGATGGTTTCGTAGCCGATCGAGGGCGCGGATCAAACGGTTCGCAGCGGTCTCCACGCGCGGCGTGGAGCCGTGACCCGGGAGCCCGCCGGCGACGAGACGGAGCCAAATGGGAACTTTCTGTGTCACCTCGATGACGAATCGTTGACTCCCGCCAGCCAGGCTGCCACCACCTCCCTCGTTTAAGACGAACCCAACGTTCTCGAACAACTCGGGTCGATTCTCCACCAACCAACCTGCACCGAAGAACCCTCCAGCCTCTTCATCAGCCGTTGCCATGAAGATCACATCGCGATTGAGTGGTCTTCCTGCTCGGTGCAGTGCCAGGAATGCCTGGAGGTGATAGATACCGAGGGACTTGGTGTCGAGCGCGCCGCGCCCGTAGACGTACCCGTTGCGGATTACGCCGGACAGGGGCTCGACGATCCAGTGAGTGGCGTCAGCCGGTACGACGTCAGAGTGGTGAAGCAGCACGAGTGCCGGGTTCCCCCCACCCCTCAGTCGCGCCCAAATGTTGCCTCGGCCGGGTGCCGACTCAGCGGTCTGGTATTCGATTCCCTCCGCGTCGAAGATCCGCGCGAAAAACTCCACCGCGCGCGTCTCGTTCCCGGGCGGGTTGATGGTGTTGATTCGAAAATACTCCTGCACGAGTTCGACAGCCGTTGTCTCGAGTGCCGAGGTACTGGACTGCTGGGCGCCAGTGGGAGCGGCGAGGCTCACCAGGCCTGCGCTGACGATGAGAGAGACGCACCGTGCGTGCGAGCGATTCATGGATTTCCTCGGAGTTGATTCACTTGGTGGGCGTGAAACGGTAGCACCACGCCTCTCCTTCCAGGACCACTTCACCGGTGTGCCGGGTCACAGTGACGTGGAGCTGCGTCACCGGCTTGGATTGATGCAAGCTCACCACCTCCGCCTCCGCGGTGATGGTGTCACCGATGAACACCGGCCCGGTGAACTTCCAGTTCTGGCTCAGAAACACCGTCCCCGGTCCGGGCATGTCCATTGCCACCAGCGCGTGCAAGAGTCCGGTCGTCAGGCCTCCTTGTACCACCAGCTTGCCGAACTTCGTGCCCGCCGCGAACTCCTCGTCGAAGTGCAACGGGTTGTGATCACCAGAGATCTCCGCATACATGGCGACATGGCGCTCGGTGAGCGTCAGCGAGCGCCGTGCCGTTTGGCCGACGGTGAGGTCCAGGACAGGCATGCGTTGAGTGTGGTGACGAGCAAAGCCCTGCGTCAAGCGCCACGTGCCTCTTCGTTTGGCAAAAGGCGAATTACGAGAAACGACACCAGCATGGCAGCGAGATTGGTCAAGACGACGATGGTAGACCACACCTCCCAAAAGAGCACAATGACCAGCTCGAGATGCCAGGTGGTCAGGATCTACTCCTTGGTGGTGACATAACGCAGAATCTCTACCACTTGCTCCGGTTCCCCGGCCACCGCCATGGCCGCGGCATCGATCTCTTTGAGCGGATGGGTGAGGCTCGTATCGTGGAGCGTGATGATCGGTTTGCCGAGTGCCGCGGCAAAGCCTGCATCGAATGCTGCGTTCCATTGGCGGTACTTCTCACCGAATCGGACAACCACTACGTCGGCCTTCTCGATGGCCGTGCGGGTGCGGATCGCGTTGATCTTGGCTCCCTTGTGGTCTTTCCAATACCCCTCCGCCTCCGCGCCGAGGATGGCGACACCCACATCGTCGCTGGCGGGGTGGTCTGTGACGGGAGCGAGGACTGACACGGGCAAGCCCTCGGACTCGATTCCTTTGCGGATTCGTTCGCGCCAATCCGAGTGAATTTCACCGGCCAGGTAAACGGTCAGGTTCATGCGGTTCCTCAGGTTGCGAGAGATGTATGTGCGGCGCCGCCAGAGCCGATCGCTCCGGCGAAAGATGTCGTTCGAGCGGGCGCGGCGCGAGTCGTAGCCAATTAGATTTCCTCGCCGTGACATACAGCTCTCACTCTTCGACGAGGAAACCGAGCCATGCGTTCCACGGCACGGATACCATACGGTACCTGGGGGAGTAGCTACTTCCCGGCCTGGCAGACGAGTGCCTTAGCCGAGGTCAACATTGGGCAGTTCGCCGGCGAATCGATGAATCGTGTCCTGGGGCTGCGTAACGTCCCGAAGAGCGAGCTCGAGTACCTGGTAATCGGGTCAACCATCCCGTGGCACTGGAAGTTCTGGAACGCCCCCCTCGTGGCCAGCTGTCTCGGCCACCGCATCCCGGGCTATCACGTTGAGCAGGCGTGCGCGACTGGCCTTCAGGCCACGCTCTTGGCAGCAGCCGAGGTCGAGCTGGGTTCATACGATGTCGTGGGCGTCCTGACGTTCGATCGGACCAGTGATTCACCTGTGGGCGTCTTTCCCGAACGCCGTGCCCACCAGCGTACCGTCCCGCTGGCCGATGTGTGGGACAACTTTGGGTTCGATCCCGCCACCGGCCAGGCGATGCTGGTGACGGCCGGCAACGCAGCGCGCAAGCATCGTATCGATCGCAAAGAAGTGGACGAAATCGCGTATGTGCGACATCAGCAGTATTTCGACACGAAAGGGTCGGGCTTCTTCGACGAAGTGTTGGTGCCGCTCGAGGTGCTCAACGTACAGGGGAAGCCTTTGGGCCGCGTCGATGACGATCTCGGGATCCGACGTCTGACACTCGACGGCTTACGTGCCATGCCCGAGCTCGAACGCTGTGTGACCTCAGGAACGCAGACACACGCCTCCGACGGGATGGCGTGTCTCCTCGTGTCCCACAAAGACCGGGTGGCCGAGCTGAGCGCACGACCAGAGATCGACATCCGCATTGTGGGCAAGACCGAGGTGCGAGCGCACCCGAGCCTGATGCCGGAGGCGCCAGCGCTCGCCGTCCAGAAGCTCCTCCCCAAGCTCGACCTGACGATGGACGACATGGTGGTGGTCAAGAACCACAACCCCTTCGCTGTAAACGACGCCGTTTTCGCAAGGATGCTGCGCTACGATTGGCGCAAGATGAACAAGACGGGAAGCTCGCTCGTCTGGGGGCATCCACAAGGGCCCACGCTCACGCGGATCATCATTGAAGCCCTCGAGGAAGCGGTCTCGCTGGGAGGGGGCAACGTTCTCGTGTTCGGGTGCGCGGCTGGTGACATCGGAATCGCCGCCGTGTTTCAGGTCAGTGAGAGGAGCCGAACATGACGACGACGGTGCCAACCACCACGACACTGCGACGTCCCACGCTAGAGACCCTGGGCCTCGGCTCCGTGCTGGAGATCTTCAAGCACGGACGCCTTCCCGCCACGCCCGCTGAGCTCGTGGACCGGGTATTCGGACCGGAATCTCAGCGGGGGGCACTGGTCATATCGGGGGCGAATGGCATCGTGGGAGCCGGGAAGACGATGCAGCTGGGCTCGCGGCTCACACCGTACGGCGTCCCCATCGTCGCACTCGATTTCCCCGGCGCGCCAGATGGTATCGGCAAACAGTATCCAGGACTGGTGAGGGCGTTTGGCCAGGAGCAGGCGGACCGAATCATGTCCAACATCGTCCGCCTCACCTACGACGGCCAAACACTACCAGCCGAGCTCAGCTCGCTCGGGCCCCGCTTCCTGCTCGAGGCAATTCCGGAAGTCCTGGCGATCAAGAAGGCGCACTACGGGATCTTCCGTGAGGCGTTCCCCGACATCGAGATCCGCTCAGTCACATCTGGGTTCCCGAGCGCTGAGCTCGGTGTGGGAATCGCCCACCCGGCGTTCCCGCATGAGGTCAACAAGGTGTACGAGATAGTGGAACCAGAGCCGTCGGCAATTACGCAGCTCCTGTGGGCATTGGGGCTCATTCCCATGGAAGTGAGCGACAATTGGTCCTTCGTGCTCGACGTGCTGTTCTGCGGGGTCACGCTGGCGGCGATTCGCTACCACCATGCGCGCAACATGCCGTACTGGAAGATCGACAAATACGTGCGTCGAATGTTGGGCCCCAATCCGCTGCGCGCACACGACGCCATCGGGGCCAAAGGCGCGAACTTTCTCACTTGGTCCTGCCTGCATCATCTGGCCGAGCACTACGGCGGGTTGTTCACGCCAGCCGCTGAGCTGATCGAACACAAGGACACGGGTCAAAACTGGTACCCACCGAACCATTTCCGTCCGCTCGTTGACTGGGCGCTCGATGGTCAAAAGGAGAGCGAGTTCGACACCTGGATACTCGGCCCGCTATTCCAGATGACGGCGCTGATGGTACACGAGCAACGGAGCCACCTGGCCCAACTCAACATCATAGGTGAGCTCTGCGCGCAGTTCCGCCGCGGAACGCTAGCCGTGATGCGGAGCCACGGACCGGACCGCGTCCAACAGACCGTGGAGGCCTACCACCGGTTGTTCCCGTCAGCGGCGAAGAAGGCCTGGCATCCAAAGGCACTCGAGCAGATGGAGTCCTCGGAGTGGCAACAGCTCTACGTCAACGCGGAGCACGATGGTGAGG
>JBFGJG010000070.1:0-15989 GCA_041577295.1 Gemmatimonadales bacterium | reverse complement strand
GATGCGTACTCCCGTCGCCATACACCCCCACTCCGGCAAGATCGTGACCAACGTCGAGACTCAAACGCCTCAGAGGAGACGCCAGCTGCCCTCGCCGGTCAAGCGGGTGGTCGACCTCGGCGGGGCAACGGTGGCACTGATTCTCCTGTCCCCGATCCTCCTCGCAGTCTCGCTGCTTGTGTGGCTTGTCCAAGGGCGCCCGATCCTCTTCACGCAAACGCGGCCAGGAATGGGGGGCCGGCCCTTCGTCATTTACAAGTTTCGCACGATGAGCACCGATCGCGACGCGGAGGGGCAGCTATTGAGAGACACCCATCGACTGACCAAGCTCGGTCGGATCCTCCGGAGCACGAGCCTGGATGAGCTCCCTGAGCTGATCAACGTGATCAAGGGCGACATGAGCCTGGTGGGACCAAGACCGCTGCTGATGCACTACCTCCCGCACTACACGGCGCGCGAATTCACCCGTCACGACGTGCGACCGGGTATCACCGGTTGGGCGCAGGTCAACGGTCGAAACATGACGACCTGGAACGAGCGGCTCGAGATGGACGCGTGGTACGTGGAGAACTGGTCGCTGTGGCTGGATTTCACCATCCTGGCAAAGACGATCCGTCAAGTTATCCGCCGCCACGGCGTCGCCGTCGACACGAGCAAGGTCGAGATGGATCTCGCCCGCGAACGGACATTACAAGCGGAGGGGCGTTTACCCTCCTAACGCTCCACCCGTTCCCGCCAATACCGCCAATCCCGCACGTCTACCGAGTGACTACAGTCACAGCACGGCGCTCCGGCATGCGCTAAGATTCCCACGCAGACCCGACATCACCTGATCGCCTCTCAGCGCATCGTTTCACGGCGCGATGTCGGGACAACCCTTGCGCTGCTCAGAGCAAACCCGTCGAAAGACGGTGACGCAGAGCTACGGGGCTACCGCGACGAGGTCGCTATGTCCGCCGGGCCGCCAGCGACGTTTACTGGCGGCCCGGCTGGCGTTTGTCGGGCGCCTCTTGTGACCGCGAACGCGTTACGCGCCCGCCGTGTGGTCGCAACACCCAACGACCTCGAACGACACGAGCGGTGCCATGACCCCCCAGCGTAAGCTCTGCCGCGCCAACACCCGCGCGGCGATCGTCACAATGACATTCGTAGTTGCCACCCTTTCGTGCGACGCAAGCAGAACAATCCGGCCGGGTATCATCGAGGCAGATCCCGTCGTGCAACTGTTGGTGACACCGAAGGACATCACCGTTCAGGTAGGCGACTCCACTGACTTTCAGGTGCTTGGGCTCACGGCGTCTGGGGATACCGCAGCGGTGTCGGTGACGTGGAGCTCGACAAGCGGAAACATCAAAGGATCCGGCAAGGGGAAGGCCCTTGGGAAATACAAAGCCGACAGGCCGGGCAAGCACAAAGTGATTGCCACGGACGACTCGACCGGCATCGCCGATTCCTCGGATGTGACCGTGGTGGAATCTCCAGTCCGGACTGTCACCGTTTCCCCAGCCGACTTGGTGTTGGAAGAAGGTGAGACGGCCACGCTGACCGCCGAGGTGCGCGACTCGGCGGGCAACGTGCTGACAGGCTACACCGTGGAATGGTCCAGCTCCAATGGCAGCGTCGCTTCAGTCAGTAACTCGGGACGCGTCACCGCACGCGCGGCCGGCGCCGCGACGATCACGGCGTCCACTGACGGACGGAGCGGTACCGCCGCGATCACGGTCAATGGAACACCACCCCCACCACCAGATCCCAATGCGCTCCCCGTGTTCCCGGGAGCCGAGGGATACGGAACGACGACCGCCGCGGGCCGCGGGGGGGCGATCCTGCGCGTCACCACGCTCGCCGAGTTCGGGCCCGGCTCACTGCACGAGGCCCTCGTCAACACCTCGGGGCCGCGCACCATCATCTTCGATGTGTCAGGAACGATCGTGGGAACGAGCTCGTCCGAATGGGAAGTGGACGCGGGCAACGTCACCGTGGCCGGTCAGACCGCACCATCCCCGGGCATCACGCTCCGCAACATCATGCTGAGTATCGAAGCCAGCGATGTGTTGATTCAGCACATTCGTCTGCGCGTGGGCGACGATCCGTCGGGACCGGATCCCGGCCGGCGCAACGCCTTTCAGGTCGTGGGGCCCATCGCGAATGTCGTCATCGACCACGTTTCGACAAGCTGGGCCATTGACGAAAACACAAGCGTGTACCCGAGCGGAGACGCCGCTCCAACCAACGTGACGATCAGCAACAGCATCATCAGCGAGGCGCTGTCCAACTCGTTGCACCCCGATGGAGAGCACTCCATGGGCCTGCTGATCGGTCAGACGAGCACGTCCATCGCCGTCATTGGGAATCTGTTCGCCCACAACAATTTCAGGAATCCGATGGGTAAGGGCGGTACCGAGCTGCTCTATCTCAACAATTACATCTACAATCCAGGGTCGAATGAAGTCCTGGTACTCACTGGAGACCAAGGACCGACCTATACGAGCATCATCGGTAACGCCGGGCGTCGGGGCCCCAGCACGGAGGACCTCGACGAAGGCGTACGGGTTCGTGTGTACGGAGATACCGACGACGGATCCCAGATCTACGTCACCGACAACCAGCTCGAGGCGGACCCGTACGCCTCGTCGAATCCTTCGTCGATATTCGTCGCATCCCCACCGCGGGCGTTGCCGAACCCGCTCACCATCCGGCCTGGCTCAACGGTGCAAGCGTACGTGACCAGCAATGCCGGCGCCCGGCCGGCCGACCGCGACGCCGTGGATCTCCGCGTCGTGGACGACGTAATCAACGGAACGGGACGGATCATCGACAGCCAGAGCGAGGTGGGCGGGTGGCCGACCCTTGCGCAGAACACCCGCGTCCTCGCCCTGCCAGCGAGTCCCAACGGCGACGACGACGGAGACGGCTACACCAATCTCGAGGAACTACTGCACCAACTCGCGGCAGAAGTGGAGGGAAGAAGCCCGTAAGCGTGCGAAGAGTGCGGGGCGTCCGCGCTCCCAGCTGTGGCATGCATGCATCACCGCGGCAGCGTTACGTGACACTTTGTCCCATGGTCCGCCGGGTCACCAGCGTTGTATACTGGTGGCCCGGCTGTTCCGTTGATGGGTACCTTTGCGTCCACCCTACGTGACGTCACAGCAGATTGTCGGAAACAAACGAACGTTGGACAACCCGATCATCGCCATGGATCCTCAGGGCACGCTTCGCCGAATTGGACTCTTCACTACCTCGCTCGTGACATTCACCGTCGCTAGCGTTTCGTGCAACGCGACAAAATCCAGCCAACCCGAGCCTCCATCAAATGCGATCATCCCGGTCTTTCCGGGTTCCGAGGGGTACGGCACCACGACGGCTGCGGGGCGCGGAGGGTCGATCCTGCGCGTCACCACGCTCGCGGAGTTTGGGCCTGGGTCATTGCACGAGGCCCTCGTAAACACATCCGGGGCACGCACCATCATCTTCGACGTGTCGGGCACGATCGTCGGGACCAGCTCGTCCGAGTGGGAAGTGGAGGCTGGCAGCGTCACGGTAGCTGGCCAGACCGCGCCATCGCCGGGCATAACCTTGCGCAACATCATGCTGAGCATCGAGGCCAGCGATGTGTTGATTCAGCACATTCGTCTGCGCGTGGGTGACGATCCGTCGGGACCGGATCCCGGTCGGCGCAACGCCTTTCAGGTCGTGGGGCCCATCGCAAACGTCGTCATCGACCACGTGTCCGCGAGCTGGGCGATCGACGAAAACATGAGTGTCTATCCAAGTGGCGACGGGGCACCTAGCAATGTGACGATCAGCAACAGCATCATCAGCGAGGCGCTCTCCAACTCGCTGCACCCCGATGGTGAACACTCCATGGGGCTGCTGATCGGCCAGACCAGCAAGGCAATTGCAGTGATTGGCAATTTGTTCGCCCACAACAATTTCAGAAATCCGATGGGCAAGGGCGACACCGAGTTGCTCTATCTCAACAACTACATCTACAACCCCGGCTCGAACGAAGTGTTGGTCCTCACAGGCGACGAAGGCCCGACGTACACGAGCATCATCGGCAACGCTGGTCGGCGGGGCCCCAGCACCGAGGATTTCGATGGGGGCGTGCGGATTCACGTGTATGGGGATACTGACGATGGCTCGCAGATCTACATCGCCAACAACGAGTTCGAGTCGGACCCGACCATCTCCTCCAATCCAGCATCAATACTCGTCGCAACGCCGCCCCGGATCTTACCGGATCCACTCACCATCCGCCCAGCGTCAGCTGTACAAGCCTATGTGGCGGGCAATGCCGGTGCACGGCCCGCCGATCGCGATGCCGTGGATCTCCGCATCGTGGACGAGGTGATCAATGGGACGGGACGGATCATCGACAGTCAGAGCGAGGTGGGCGGCTGGCCGACCGTTGCAGAGAACGGCCGCGTTCTCACGCTTCCGGCCAATCCCAACCGCGACGACGACGGGGACGGATACACGAATCTCGAGGAATTGCTGCACCAACTAGCGGCACAAGTGGAGGGTAGGAGCCCCTAGAGACGATGTGATATCTAAATCCTCCCACTTGGTACTCTTGACTACTCGCAATTGAACCGCTCGCTGCAGTTCAGCTGTTGCATTCCCACACCGATCGCTTCTCTCCTTCATCGCATTGAACCCGTGCGGGCGCGCTAGAGTCGCCGCACTCACCCCACCGCAACACCACATACACACGACGTAACGCAACGTCGTCTGTTGCGTCATTGCAGCACGGTTATTGGCGCTGAACTTGCACTCTGCTCGTGAGCGCGCCGACTGCAGTTCTGCATTTCCCCAAGCCGTACGGGTCTCTGGACATCAACCACGGCGCGACATGCAGTCGAAATGAGCGATATGAAAGTCTGGTACGTCACCATGATCTTTCCTGCGAAAACCGAGACGTTCGCGTGCAGCGATGTGCGAGCCCTGGTGGAGCGCGGGATTGACATCTCGGTTCACACGTTGCGACCGCCACGTCCGCGTCAGTTCGAGCGTCGGTCACGATCCGCCCCACGGCGTGTGGCGAATCGACTACTCGCCGATCGGGGACTCTCGACTCTTGATGTCGATTGGGCAACCCCCATGGCCGTCCTTCGCGGGCTGGGTTTCGGATTCAGCCATCCTGTGATTGCGCTGCAATTCGTCGCGTGGATCCTGCGGCATAGCTGGCGACACCCGCGTCACCTAAGCATCGCGCTCAGCCTGGTCCCACGCAGCCTCGACATCACGCGCCGCGCAAGTCGTGAGCGGCCGGACGTCGTCCACCTCTTCTGGGGACACTACCCTGCCCTCGTCGGCTACCTCGTGAGCCGCCTGCTGCCTGACACGGTCGTCTCCATGTTTCTCGGCGCCTACGACCTCGAACGGGGCTTCCCCGGCAGTGCACTCGTCGCGCAGCGAGCTCACCTCGTGTGGACTCACGCCAAGGCAAACATCCCAGACATCGTGCGCATGGGTGTCCCGAGAGAGCGCGTTCGTGTCGTGTATCGCGGGATCGATCTCGCCCGATTTCGATCGAACGGTCGCAAGCACCGTCGTCAGATCGTTACTGCAGGCCGTCTGATTGCCTCGAAGGCTATGGACGACGCCATCACCGTTCTGGCCGAGCTGCTCTCCGAATTTCCGGATGTGCGGCTCACCATCTACGGCAGCGGCCCGGAACGAACCAACCTCGAGGCGCTGGCACAGCGCCTCGGTGTCGACCATGCCGTCGAATTCTGCGGACACGTGAGCCATGACGAGATGGCGCGTGCGCTGGCCAAGGCGGAGGTGTTCCTCTTCACCTCGCGCAAGCCTTCGGAGCGCCTCCCCAACGCGGTCAAAGAGGCGATGGCAAGCGGTTGCTATTGCGTCGTGACCGACACACCCGGGATTGAGGAGTTGGTCGAGCATGGAGTGACCGGCGCCGTTGTGGCACAGGGGGACGTGGGCGCTGCCCGCGAGTGTATCGCGGACGCCCTCCGCAACCCTGGCCGCGCGCAAGAAATCGCGGGGGCGGCGCGCGAGCACATCGCCACCGAATTCGACGTACACCGTTCGATGGCTCGGTACCACGAAGGGTGGCGCGAGCACCTCACAAATGCGGCGCCCGGGCCGCGGCGCGGACGCGACCCCGTGATGGCAGGCTGACCCATGCGGATCGTCTACCTCCACCAGTACTTCAACACCCGCATCGGCGGGACGCGGTCCTATGAGATGGCCCGGCGGCTCGTGGCCAACGGCCATCAGGTACACATGATCACCTCCGACCGCAATCCGGATCCCGAGGCGCCCCGCGATTGGCGTCAGTCGAACGAGGATGGGATCGACGTCCATTGGCTCCCGGTACCGTATGCCAATCAGATGGGCTACCGCGACCGATTGAGGGCGTTCGCGAAGTTCGCCTGGGCGGCGTGTGGCCGCGCGGCCAGCCTACCCGCCGACCTGATCTTTGCCACGAGCACACCATTGACCATCGCCATTCCGGGGATGTACGCCTCGCGCCGCAACCGGATACCGATGGTTCTCGAAGTCCGCGATCTGTGGCCTGAGGTGCCGATCGCGATGGGCGCCTTGACGAGCCGTACGTCGATCGCCGCAGCACAGCTCCTGGAGCGAACGGCCTACCGGCACGCCACACGCGTCGTGACACTGTCGCCCACAATGAAAGCCGGGGTGGCTCGCACCGGGTACCCGCAAGGATGCATCAGCGTCATCCCCAATGCCTGCGACCTCGAACTCTTTCGTGCGGAGGCGAAGCGCGGTAAGCGGCTGCGAAAGCGCTACTCCTGGTTGGGTGACCGGCCTCTCGTGGTCTACGCGGGCACCCTGGGACGCGTCAATGGGGTCGACTACATCGCGCGTCTCGCCGCGGAGGTGCGACGCATCGATCCCACCGTTTGCTTCGTCGTGATTGGCGATGGGCGCGAGGAAGCAGCTGTGCGGGGGGTCGCCCATCGGTTGGGGGTACTCGGCCGCAACTTCTTCATGCTGCCGCCGGTTGCCAAATCGGTCGTCGCGCAGTGGCTGTCGACCGCGCAAATGGCGATGTCGGTAGTGATCGACATCCCCGCATTGTGGGGGAACTCAGCCAACAAGGTGTTCGACGGGTTCGCCGCCGGCATCCCGGTGGCCATCAATCATGAAGGGTGGCTGGCGGACACCTTGCGGGATCACCAAGCAGGACTTGTCCTGCCGCCCGGTGATTTGCTCAGCGCAGCGACCAAGCTCACCACCGCTCTTCGGACTCCCGACTGGCTCGCCGTGGCTCGGCAGGCCGCGTCCGGGTTAGCCAGCACGTACTTCGCGCGAGACGACCTCGCACGGCAGCTCGAATCTGTGCTGCTCGAGGCCTTATCTGAGGGACATACTCCTCAACCGGTCGTGCCGGCACCGGCGGTTCACGCACAGCAGAATGGATGAGCAGTTGAAAGCTCCGCCCGGTGTCGTCGAGCACGGCGCCGCATCCGACCCGTTCGAACCGGGTCGGTCGTATGACATCTACCTCTCTCCGCCGCACATGTCCGGTCGGGAGCGCCACTATATCGACGAGGCATTCGAAACCAATTGGATAGCGCCAACGGGTCCCAACGTGGACGGATTCGAGCGTGAATTCTGCGCGGCGATCGGCGCAACGCACGCCGCGGCACTCACCTCCGGTACGGCAGCCTTGCATCTCGCGCTCAAGCTGGCGGGTGTGGGACCAGGAGACGAGGTCTTCGTCAGCACGTTCACGTTCGTCGCGAGCGTGAACCCAATTCTGTATCAGGGCGCCACACCGCGATTCATCGACAGCGAGCGAACGTCCTGGAACATGGACCCCAATCTGCTCGAGAAGGCGCTTGCGGAGGCAGCCAACAAGGGGCGACTCCCCAAAGCGGTGGTCCTCGTCCACCTCTACGGGCAGAGCGCGGACATCGATTCGATCCTCTCGCTCTGCGAGCGGTACGGCGTTCTCCTCATCGAGGACGCAGCGGAGGCGTTGGGCGCAACCTACAAAGGACGCGCCCCGGGC
Organism: Gemmatimonadales bacterium; assembly: GCA_041577295.1. GTDB lineage: Bacteria > Gemmatimonadota > Gemmatimonadetes > Gemmatimonadales > GWC2-71-9 > JBDHDH01. The sequence goes on along the minus strand of JBFGJG010000070.1, from coordinate 7,975 downwards.
ACATTTGGTTTGGCCGGAGCATTCTCGTTCAACGGCAACAAGATCATCACGACGTCCGGCGGCGGGATGCTAGTGTCGGAAGATGCCGACCTCATCGACCACGCCCGGAAGCTGGCAACACAAGCCCGTGAAGCAGCCGCTCACTACGAGCATTGCGAGGTGGGGCACAATTACCGGCTGAGCAATGTGCTTGCTGGAATCGGACGCGGTCAGCTGGAGGTGCTTGACGACCGGGTGAGAGCTCGGCGCGCCAACTTTGAGTTCTATCGACGGTCGCTCGAGGACACACCGGGCATCGAGTTCATGCCCGAGGCCCCTTGGGGACGGCACGCACGATGGCTCACGTGCCTCACGCTCGATCTCCCAGCATTCGGGGCGGACCGGGAAGCCTTGCGCATGGCGTTCGAACAACGGAGCATCGAAACACGACCAGTGTGGAAACCGATGCACCTACAACCGGTTTTCTCACAGTATCCGAGCTACGGTGGTGCGGTTTCCACGGACATCTTCGTCCGCGGTCTTTGCCTACCGTCAGGAACCAACCTCGACACGAGCGATCTCGAACGCGTGGTGGACACCGTTCAAAGTGTTCACCGGCGCCAGCGTCGCGCCGTTATCCAGCCGACCAGACAGCGAGAGCGTCGTCCCGCACGCGAACGACATCCCGGGTAGTGCATCCGGGGAATCCAAAACCCGCTGGGCTGCTTATTCGGGAGGACGCGTTCTACCTTGAACGTATGACACCCACCAGCCGCTTCTTCTGTCTCGCAACAATCGTAATGGCGGCCGCCTGGACGGGACTTGTCTGCGGGGCGTGCCACGATCCGAGAGATGCACACGGTGACTCGCAAGCCACGCTGGATTCTTTGCAGCAAGCGGCCTCGGCTGCCGTAATGGATTCGGGTATGCTTGCTGTGTTCCCAGGAGCCGAGGGCACTGGGACCACGACGCGGGCGGGGCGCAGGGGCCGCGTCATCCGCGTGACCTCCCTCGGCGACACTGGCCCGGGTACCCTGAGAGCCGCGCTCGCGACCGAGGGACCCCGCGTCGTTGTGTTCGAGATTGCGGGCGTCATTACCCTAAGCTCCAACCTCGTGATCGAGCATCCGTTCGTCACCGTCGCGGGTCAAACGGCACCGTCTCCCGGCATCACAGTGACCGGTGCCACACTGGTGGTCGGAACGCACGACGTGTTGATCCAGCATATCCGCATCCGAGTGGGTGACGATCCAACAGGCCCATCCCCCGGGTCGCGTGACGCGCTGCGGCTCCTGGGAGAGGACGAGATCTACAACATCGTCATTGACCATATCTCGGCGAGCTGGGCCATCGACGAGCTGTTCAGCATTTACAACTCTCGCGACGTCACCGTGCGCCACTCGATCTTCAGCGAGGCACTCAATCACTCGTTGCACCCTGAGGGTGCGCACTCGAAGGGTGTGTTTCTCGCGGAGGGGACCCACGCATTCACGTTCATCGGCAACTTGGTGGCGCACAACGAGGATCGCAATCCGGCCATCAAGGGAAATACGTCGACCATTCTCGTGAACAACGTCATCTATAATTGGGGTAACGGAGCGGCCATTCCCATGTGGGATTCGCGGTCTAACCCCACGTTTCAGCCCATTGTGGCAAGCATCGTGGGCAACGTGTTCATAGCTGGTGGCGACACGCCCTCGAGAGCGGTCTGCGTCGAAGTGAACGCGTCGGTTGCGCGAGGGACGCAGGTGTTCCTGGCGGACAACGCCTGGCGAAGAGCCAAAATAGACCCGTGGTCGATTGCCGAGATCGATGACGTGTCGTTTGACGTGAAGGCCGGCGCGCCTCCGCTGTGGACATCGCTCACCTTGCGCGCGAGCGACGAGGTCGAAGCATGGGTCTTGGCCAATGCGGGCGCTCGCCCAGCCGATCGTGACGCGGTGGATGCACGCCTCGTCCGGGAGGTGCAGTCGCGCGTGGGTCGGATCATCGATCGCCCGGAGGACGTCGGCGGTTGGCCAACGATGCCGGAGGTAGCCCGACCGTTGTCACTTCCAGAAGAGCCCGACGAGGATGAGGACGGGGACGGCTATACTAACCTCGAGGAATGGCTTCACGAGATGGCGGCTGCAGTGGAGGTCCCGCCTGAACGCTAAAGCGCTGCCTTGACCGTCGTCACATCGCGAACCCGTTTCTTCCCCGACCGTCCTGCCCGCGACAAGCGCGATGTGACCATGGACCGAAGCGTGTCGAGCATCCACAACCCATCCCTGCCGAGCAGCAGCTTCGGTAGCAATCCAACGGCGAGAAGTGACAGCCCAGCCGCGGTCACGCTCGCGACGATCAATACGACCAATGGTGGAAGCGTCCAATGTCGGAGCAACGTCGCGGCGCCCCATACCGACGACGCCGTGACGAGAGTAAGCGCAAAAGCCGGACGGTGAGCCACGATGAATTGTCCTACCGTCAGGCCTGTGACGTTTAGACTCAGCGCTGCCATGAGCAGGAAGTTGATAGTGATGGCACCGAGCACCCCTGCGGCCACGCCGTCGAGCCCCCAGTGCTGCCCCACCCACGCACCCCCAAAAACAAGCGCGGCATAAATGACCTGTCGCCACGCCCGCCGATACACCGCACCCGTGGCCCGAGCGAGCGCGTCGCTCATCTTGTAGCTCGTTCGAAAAAGGAGCCCGACCGCCAAAATCTGCAACGGGAGGATCGTTTCACCCCATTGCGACCCGAGTGCCACCACAACCAGCTCAGGAGCAAGCACCGTGAGACCAGCACTCATTGGCAGCATGACGAGGGCGACCAGTGCCACGCCTCGGCGGTAGGCGAGCGCCAACCGTTTCTTTTCGGTCTGCACCCGTGCCATTGTCGGAAAGAGCACGTCGTCCAGCATGCCGCCGAAAAGTGAGGCCGGCGCTGCCATGAGCTTGTACGCACGCGTGTAGAAACCGAGTGCCGCTGCGCCGAGCCAGCGGCCCACGACTATGTAGTCGCCCTCTTGCGCCAGATAGTTGGCGAGCTTCGCAATCGTGAATCCCCCACCAAAGTAGACAAGCTCGTTGAACGCCTTACGCTCGGGCCATGGCCACCGGGGCGGCCGACGCGCTGTGAGCAACAATGTCGCCCGCAGGATCGCTTGCGTCATCTTGGCAGCGACCAGCGACCAGACGCCGAACCCAGCAACTGCCAACCCGATCCCCACAGGGGCGTATGCGAACGCGAATGTTTTCAACTGAAGCGTCGCGAGCCAGCGAAACCGGAGATCGCGCAGCAACAGCGATTCAGCAACTGCGCTCAGCCCCTTGAGTGGAAAGGTCCACGCCAGGACACGCAGGACCGGTTCGACCCCATCGATTCGAAAGAACGCACTTACCGCAGGCGCCGCGATCCAGATCAGAGCACCGAGGATGACACCCAGTGCGATGGAGGCGGCAAATGCCGTTCGCTCGTGACGTATTTCGAGCTTTGGGAGCTGCACCAGCGCTGGTCCCAACCCCAGACGCGAGAATACGCTGGAGAATCGGGTAATGACCATCGCGGCCCCAACGATGCCGAAGTCTTCCGGCGTTAGCAGCCTGGCCAACGCGGCGAGCACGATGACATCGAGGATTGTGCTCGCGCCCTTTCCACCCGCCATCCAGACGAGACCGGTGATCGCGCGGTGTGTAAGGCTGACTGGCGGACTGGTCATGCGCGGCGTGTGGTTGGTGAACGTTCCATGACGGACGCACCTCCTGACGCTACGGCGGGACGGTCAACGTCAATACGCCACAACGCGTCGAGTCGAGCCTGATTGACGTGTTGTCGGAGGTAGTCAAAGAACTCGCGGAAAGCGGTTGCCATCTCGGACTCGCCATGGAACGAGACGACCATGTTCTGTTGAGCAGCGAGAAAGTCATCGCGCAGACAATTGCGGGCGAGGCGGAAGTCAGTGCTGAGCGAGCTGGTGTCTGCGAGACGTAGGTGTCCGTCTATCAGCGCCCAACTTCGATAGCCCAAATTCTCTCCCTTCTCCGTCAGCGCAAACCCGTGACGCCACAACGCATGGAGCGCGTCAACGAGCTCGTCCCACTCAAACGTCGCAAGCGACTGCTTGGTGAAAAAGGTCTCAACGCGGTGCTGCATGAGCATGGGTCCGTCGTACGACACGGTCCGATCGTCAATACGGAGTGTCGCTGATCCCTGACGTATGATCTGGAACGGGACCAAATGATCGCGCAGGCCAGCACGGGTCAAACGCTCCAGTACGTCGAGCATCGTGGTGAAGTTCATGGCGCGGGCCCGTCTGAAGTAGGCCAGGAAAACACGATTGCGCACCGTCGCGCCTATTCGGCTCGCCACTCGTAGCGGGGCTGCGAGCCAACGTAGCGGGCGTGGAGTCGACGAGGATGCTCGAGGCTCGAACGCCCGACCGAGACGATAGGGCGCATCGAACAGAATCCAGCGAACTCCCTTTTTGGACAGCAGACGCCGTGGTGCCTTACCGACCTTGTGACGATACGGCACGAGGTAACCGGGCGCCGCTGGAATTTTGTACACCCAATCGTCCGAATTTGGACTGGTCCGAACGAACACGTGCTGTCGGTGACCCGTTGCGAGGAAAGTGAGATCGAGCATCCAAGTCCTTGCGTTGAATTAGAGACTCTCTCAGATGTGCACGATCCAGGCCGATGCAATGCGCCCTCGTGTTTTTTCATTGTTGGCCGTACGCCACAACCGTGCACCTCGGTGATGGCTTCATACCACCAGCAGCCACGGTGCCGTCGGCTTGGTTCGAGCCAGAATCCGCTCAGTACTTCGTGAGTGCGATTCGGATGTGAAACTGTCGCAGCCATCCAACGGCATATCTATGGCACGGACCTTTCTACAGTTCACGGCCGTCAAGCTCCATTCTCGCAACGAATTCCACTGGTCGCCGCGTTGGCAGCGCGATTGTCGAGCCACGACCGGGAGTCAAAACGCATGTCCGGCCTCGCGTCATGTCGAAGTAGGACGTCGTTGATACCTCACCTCGTGCAGGTGGATGGGGTCAACCGCTCGCCCCTGCCCGCATCGTGATGATGGCTCGCTGGCCCCTCCGGACGCTCGCCGCATTAGCTGCTGTCGTACTCGCTCTCGTCGCCGCTTGCGAGCGGGAGCCGTTTGAGCCAGTAGTCCGTCCTGACGTGCCACCACCGGCTAGCGCGGAAGCTCGCGTGGCACGTGTGCTCGAGCCGATCGAACTCGGCGTTACCAACCCCACCGGTGTCACCTTCTCACGGACTGCCGGCATGCTGTTCGTCGTCGCGCGACAGCCAGGGGCACCCCCGCCATCCGCCATCGATGTCGAGCTGATTACCCTTGCTGGCGATCCGACCGGAACAGTGCAGTTTGGCGCGAGTGTCGCCGACCCCGTCAACATCGCCTTCGATGACAAAGCCGGTCGCTTGCTGATGCTCGAATCCGCAGGCCAGTTGGTCGAGATCCGTGCGCTCCGCGACGGAAGCTTAGATGCTCAGACGCTCGAGCGGATCGACGTGCGGCACTTTGGATTGCGTGACCCACAGGGATTGACCGTGGACCCCGTTAGTGGAGGGGTGTTCATCTTGGACGCCGTTGGTCCACGGATCCTCCACGTGGTGCGCGATCGGCGCGGTGGCTGGGCCCGCGCAACCATCGCCGACATCGACCTCGTGCACACCGGTTCAACCAGTCTGCGGGGTCTCGCCTTCGACCCAACGACCGGGCACCTCCATGTATTGGACGCCGCGACCTATGTGCTCCATGAGTTGGCGGCGACCGGCCAGATGGTGGCAACTCGCGATCTGTCAGGCTTCGGATTTCACAACACACACGGGATGACTTTCGGACCCAGTGGAGACGCCACCGACGATCCCTCCGAGATGAGTTTGTACATCGGCGACAGCGGGCTTGGAAGCCGGGCAGGACCCAGCAGACGGAACAGCTTCCGGGAAGCTGGGCACATCACGGAGGTTTCGCTATTCCAAGCTTCCAACCAGTCACCGTCGTTCTCCATTGCAATGGCGGCCATGGAAGTTGCCACCTTGGTCGCAACGATCGAGACGTGGCAGTTCTCGCCGCCGAGTCCCGACCCCGCAGGCATCACCTACCTAGATCATCTCGGTGATCTGCTGATCAGCGATTCCGAAGTCAACGAGATGTCGATCTTTACTGGCGTAAATCAATTTCGAGTCACCCTGAGTGGGACCCTCGTCGACACACTCACCAGCACCTTGTTTTCGAACGAACCAACCGGAGTCACCTACAACCCGGCTAACACTCACCTCTTCTATTCCGACGACAGTCAGGACGAAATCTTCGAGATTAACCCCGGTCCTGACGGACTCTACGACACTCCAGATGACATCATCACCTCTTTTGATACTGGCGTATTCGGGAGCAACGATCCCGAGGGGGTAACGTACGATTTTGCGCAGGGCGTGTTGTACATCGTCGACGGCGTGAATTCGGAAGTGTACCGCGTGTCCCCAGGGAGCAACGGCGTGTTCGATGGTGTGGCCCCAGCTGGCGACGATCAGGTTACGAGCTTCGATACGGAGGGTTTGGGCCTCACAGACCCCGAAGGCATCGTCTATGACTCAGAATTCGGTCACCTCTACCTGGTCGGCAAGCCCGAGGAGTCCGTCTTTCATGTAACGACCGCGGGATCACTCCTGCGTACGCTCGACATCTCTTCCGCGAGTCCGGACAAACCCGCCGGCTTGGCGTATGTGCCGAGCAGCACCGATCCCGGTGTGATGACCCTACGGATCGTCGACCGGGGCACGGACAACAACTCGGATCCCAACGAAAACGACGGCCTGGCCTACGAGTTCTCCTTCCCTGCGTTTTCGGGGAACGTCTTACCCACGGTGACGATCACGGCGCCGTCCAATGGCTCGACCTACAACGAAGGCGACAACATCACGTTTACTGGAACGGCGACCGATCCTGAGGATGGAGATCTCACGACGAGCCTCGCGTGGAGTTCGAACCTCGACGGCTCTATCGGTTCGGGAGGATCGTTCTCGACCAGCACCCTCTCGACCGGCACCCACTCGATCACGGCTTCGGTGACCGATGCGGGCGGCGCGGTGGGATCGAGCAGCATCTCGGTGACAGTGAATGTCGAGGGCTTGATGACGGTCGAAGTGCGGGTAGCGGCTAGCAGTGACGATGCGGAGGAGTCGGCTTCCGGCAGCGTGTCGTTGTCGAGCAGTGATCTGGAGTTGGTCTTTACCGGCAGCTCAGGCAGTAATCAAACGGTGGGCATGCGATTCAACGGGATGACGATTCCCCAGGGCGCAACCATTACGAACGCCACGATCCAGTTTCAAGTCGACGAGGCGACCTCTGACGCCACATCCCTCACCATTCAAGGCCAGGCCGCGGACAATCCGCCGACATTCACGTCAGCAAGCACGAACGTCTCCTCGAGGAGCCGCACGGCGAGCTCCATGACATGGTCCCCGGCGGCGTGGCCAACGGTAGGAGAGGCCGGACCCGACCAGCAGACGCCGAATATCGCGTCGATCATTCAAGAGATCGTGAATCGTCCCGGGTGGGCGAGCGGCAATTCGTTGGTAATCATCATCACCGGCACGGGTGTGCGGGTGGCGGAGTCGTACAATGGGGTCGCCGCGGCGGCTCCGCTGCTCCATGTGGATTACACGGTCGGAGGCAACCAGGCGCCCACGGCCGCGTTCACGCCGAGCTGTACCGATCTCGCGTGCACGTTCACCGACCAGAGCAGTGATCCCGATGGCACGATCGCCAGCTGGGATTGGGACTTTGGCGACGGCAACACCTCCACCGTCCAGAGTCCGAGCCATACGTACGCCACGGGCGGGACCTACACGGTGAGTTTGACGGTCACCGACGACGATGGGGCGACGAATACGACGAGTCAGAACGTCACGGTGACGCCACCCAACCAGGCGCCGACCGCGGCGTTCACGCCGAGCTGTACGGATCTCGCCTGCACGTT
>JBFGJG010000069.1:0-17111 GCA_041577295.1 Gemmatimonadales bacterium | reverse complement strand
GAGAGGTCGATGACCAGTCCGTCGTTGCAGCTGCCGAGCCCGGGGCCGTTGTGACCACCGCCACGAATGGCGACGAGCAGACCATGCTCTCGGCCGAAGTTCACCGCGGTGATGACGTCGGCGACGTCTGCGCACCGCGCAATCATGCGCGGACGTTTATCGATCATGCCATTGTAGAGCGCGCGGGCGTCATCATAGTCCTTGTCACCGGCGTCGATGACCCGTCCGCGAAGGCTTTCCTGTAACGTGGGCATTGTCTGAACGGTCATATCGAGCACTTCCTTCCCCGAGATTGATCTCGTTGAGGACGGATCGTAGTGACTGCTGGAGATCTCTAGAGAAACCCGTGCGACGGGAATGTCAAGGTCGGTTCGCCGAGCCTCTGGAAGCGTCCTATCTTAAGGCCGCTCACGAATCGACGGATCCATCATATGATCGACGTGCATGCGCTGACCTTCACATATCCCGGCGGGAATCGCCCCGCTATACGGGACCTCGAGTTTTCGATCGCCGAGGGGGAGATCTTCGGGTTTCTCGGCCCCAGTGGCGCGGGGAAGACAACGACGCAGAACATCTTGATCGGGCTGCTGCGTGACTATTCCGGTGGCGTGACGGTGATGGGGCGGCCGCTGGAGACGTGGGGTCGCGAGTATTACCAGTCGATCGGCGTGTCGTTCGAGTCACCCAATCACTATCTGAAGCTCACGGCCAAGGAGAATCTCGAGTACTTCCGGTCCCTCTATCCTGGTGAGACTGAAGACCCTGCCGAGCTGCTGGCGCTCGTGGGGTTGAGCGTTGATGCGAACAAACGGGTGGCCGAGTTCTCCAAGGGAATGAAGAACCGCCTCAACTTCGCCCGCAGTCTGTTACACCGCCCAAAGATCTGGTTTCTCGACGAGCCCACGGCCGGCCTCGATCCCGCCAACGCCAGGAACAATCGTGAGATCATCCGCGCCAAGCGAGAAGCCGGGACCACGGTGTTTCTCACGACGCACGACATGACCGTGGCCGATCAGCTGTGCGACAGGGTGGGATTCATCGTGGATGGACGCTTGGAAGTGATCGATGCTCCCACGACGCTCAAGCGACAGTACGGGAAGCGTACGGTGGTGGTCGAGTTCGAGCCCGTGGGGCAGGGCTCCGGGCGACGCGAGTTTCCGCTGGATGGTCTCGCGGACAACAAAGGGTTCTTGGATACCCTCCGTGCCGGGCGGGTGAGCGCCATTCACAGTCAGGAGATGACGCTCGAGGAAGTCTTCCTCGCCGTGACCGGGAAGACGCTCGAGTGAGACGCCTAGCTTCCACCCTGCTCTTGGATGTCAAGGTCCAGAGTCGGAACAAGCTGTACGCCATCGGTATCGGCGTGGCGCTGCTGGTGGGCATTTCCATGGGTCTCATCTTCGAGCGCGAGACCATTCGGACCCTTCTGCCGGTCTTGTTTCTGGGATCGCTTGGCGGGACGACCTATATGTTCGTGGGGGGGATGGTGCTGTTCGAGAAGAGCGAGCGCACCAACCATGCACTGTCGGTCACCCCGCTGAGGCGGCGAGAGTACGTCCTTTCAAAGACCGTTACCCTCTCAGCGTTCGCCACCGTCGAGAGCTTAATCATCGTGGTCACGGCCTTCGGTGTTCGGGGGTTCAACGGCCTCGTGCTGGCCGCGGGTATCGTGAGCATGGGGGCTGTATACACGCTCATCGGGTTGGCGCAGGTGGCCCGGCATCACTCCGTGACAGACTTTCTGGTGCCCGGCGCGATCGGCATCAACGCGATCCTGCAAATACCCCTGCTACACCTTCTCGACATCTTCCCCAGCCCACTCTGGTATCTGATCCCCAGCCAGGCACAGGCATTATTAATGAAAGGGGCGCTGCAACCCATACCGACGTGGGAGTGGGTGTACGCCGTCGGGTACACCATCGCTGTGCTGGTCACCGTGTACGTGGTGGCCCAGCGCCAGGTCACCAAGTATCTGCTGGTGACGGCGACGGACTCATGACGGTTCCGGCAGCGGCACTCCGGGGGGTCGCGGCGGCCGATGCGCGTCTGGTGGCGCGCGACCGGTTCCTGGTCGTGATGACGCTGTTCATCCTCGGCCTGGCGGTCGCGTTTCGGTTCGCCTTTCCCGCTGCCGCGACGGCGCTCCGCGCCAACTTTGGGTTTGACCTCGAGACGTACTATCCACTCCTCTCCAGCTTCGTGGTGATGGCGTTTGGTGCGCCGCTGATCGGGATGATCATGGGGTTCATCCTGGTAGAAGCGCGCGAGGACAACACCCTCAAAGCGCTGTTGGTCTCCCCGCTCTCGTTCGATTGGTATCTGACCTACAAGGCGGTGACGCCCATTCTGCTGGGCTTCGTCACCGCACCGGCCGTTGCCCTCATCGTGGGTGTGGGTCTGCCGCCGCTGGGAGCGCTGCTGCTCATTTGCGTCGTCGCCTCGATCATGGCCGGCATCTCGGCACTGGTGGTCGCCACCTTCGCCGACAACAAGGTGCAGGCCTTCGCGGTGCTCAAGATCTGGGGTGCCAACGGATGGATCCCGTTTGCCGCGTACTTCGCGCCGGAGCCATGGCAGTTCGCGGTCGGCGTCTTCCCCCACTATTGGGTGTTCAAGGCCTACTGGATGGCTGTCGAAGGGAGGGCCGCGTGGATCTTCGCTCTGTTGGTGGGGGCGGTCACGCTGTCGTTGGCACTAGGGCTCTTGATGCGACGCTTCGAGGTCGTGGCGCGGCGCTGAGCTGGGGTGCTAGTGAGATTCGCCTCGACTCAGGCGCTAGCGACCTTCGATCGAGCCGGGGCACTCGAAATCCATAGCCCCGCACTCAATGCCAAAGCCGCAGGCAAGCAGAGCGCGTACACGTCCCCGTTGACCTGATCGAGCCCGGGAAGGATCTGGAGGAAAAAGCCCGCCGTCCCGAGCGCCGCGAGTGCGGTCACGAGACGATGCGCGGTCTGGTGCGCCTGCCCGCCGCGCCACCACAACACAACCAGTGCGACCGCCGCCACGAGCCAGAGCGGATTCACCACGAAGAGATTCTCGTTCCAGTATGAGGTGTCGTGATCGGTCAGGGCCCACAGTCCAGCGATGGCCGCACCCAAGGCTCCCACGAGAAGCGTCCACGTCACGCCGAGACCGAGGAAGGCGCGACGAGCCCAGGTCGATTGGGCCGATCGCCATGCCAGGACGAGAATGACCGCTGCAATCAGGAGGCCGATGGCGAAGTGGATGTGCAGTCGCCGGGGAGCCGCGTCGGGAATCGGCTCCGCACTGCCCTCGAACACGGTCTGCTCGGAGATGACTAGCGGGCGGGCAGCGCCGTCTGGACTGGTGACCGTGACCTCGCGGATGTACTCCTGCACCTTCTCGGGGAGAAACATCTCTTCCCATTGGGAGAGGGAGCGGTCCGTCGGGCTCCCCAAGCCGAGCATGATGCCCGCGTACAAGAGCGGATCAACCGCTAGGGCGCGGCGCGTGTGGTAGCGGAAGGTCGATCCTTCGTTTACCGACGTGGTCACGTCACGCAGCGCGCCACCCAGGGCGCGATCGAGTGCGTCGCGCACCCGTGTGGAGCAGTTGTCCCAGTAGTAGTGGTAGCGATAGAACCGGTTTTCTGGACGCTCGTTCCATTCGAGGAAGTCGGCCAACTCTCGGCGCTGTTGTGGCGCGAGGTCTAAAACCTGAATGGCCAGCGACCGGCCGGCCGCCATGTAGCTGCGCAGATGCGGCGCCGCATCGAACCCCGCCATCCAGTACTCCATGCGTCCCCGCAGAAACCGGACGAGAAACCCTTCCTGCGCGAAGCTGAACAGCCCGTAGTTGTAGATGCGGTCCGTGCCGCGCCGCTCGTCACGCACGCCGATGGCGTTGTGCCCAAACCGCTCCCACGCCGCGGTCCCCGGGCCGATCGTCACCAGATAGATGGTGAGGTCTGCGCCGGGCGTCTCGGCGTTCGGCGCCTGGGCGTGCACGCCCGGCGCAGACACAGCAACCAGGATCAGAAGGCTTGGAACGAGTCGCATCCCGTTCCAAGATAGCAGCGCGCGCGTACAATCAACTCCCACCTAGCGGCATGGTACCCCACAGCGTAGCCTTGAGGCGTGGCCTGGGTCGGTGATCTCACAACAGCGTGAGGGATTCGCTGCGATCGGGATGCTGCGACGTTTGAGGGCCGCGCTTGGTAACCGCTACCAGCGGTGGATCGCCGGAGCCGCCACCGGGGAACCGGAGGGCATTGCCTCACTCGCTGTCCTACCCTTTGAGAATCGCACCAAAAGCCACGAGCACGATCACGTCATCGCGGGAATGCACGACGCGCTGATCGGAGAGCTTGCCCGGTTACGCTCGTTGCGCGTCATCTCGCGACGGTCGGTCATGCATTTCGTCCAGACGGATAAGTCCGTTTCCGAGATTGGGTCCATGTTGAACGTCGACGGCGTGCTGGTGGTTGCATTCGACTGTCGCGGTGATGCTGTTCACCTGCGGGTGGAGTTGATCAGGGTGCGTCCTGATGAGCGGAGCCTGTCGGTTCGGGAGTACGAGTGCCAAATGGCGGATGCATGGGGAATGCATCGCATGGTGGCCGCGGACATCGCGCGAGCTTTGGACCTTCGTCATTCCGCGGAGGGCAGGGTGAGACTCGGTGTTCAACCCGCAATAGGCCGCGAGACATACGAGACGTATCTGCGCGGGCGCTTCGCGATCATGCAGGGAACGCTGGAGGCAATCGACCGAGGCCTCGAATGTCTTCGCGAGTTGGCGGAGCGATATCCGACCGATCCCTTGGCGTATGTCGGCCTGGCAATGGGGTATGGCGGGCTTGGCCAAGGTCCAGAGCCCCATTTGTTGCCCCTAGCAGTCGTGGCGGCAGAGCACGCCCTCGAGCTCGACTCGACGCTCGCCGAGCCGTACGCGGTGCTGGCGGAAGCGAAGCTCTATCGCGAGTGGGACTGGGCAGGAGCGGAACAGGCCTTCCATCGCGCACTCGACCTGAACCCCTCGCTCGCGGATACGCGCGCGCACTTCGCGTGGTATCTCGATCTCATCGGTCCGCGCGAGCAGGCGCTAGTAGAGATGCGACGAACCATCGAGGGCGATCCGCTCGAGCCGCTCTGGCCGGCCTGGCTGTCATATCTCTACACGTCCCGCGGTCTACTCGATCAAGCGATTGCGGAGGCACGCGGATCGCTCGAGTTGCATCCCGACTTTGTACCCGGGTTGTTTGTGCTTGGGCGGGCGCTAGCATCGAAGGGAGTGTTCGAGGACGCCATCGCGACGCATCAGCGGGCTGCGGCGCTCAGTCCAGAGTGGCGTTGGACCCTGGCGCACAGCTACGCGCGTGCGGGCCGTCTGGACGAGGCGCGGCGTATTGCAACAGAGCTGGAAGCTGATCCGTCTCCGCTGGATCTTTGGGGGCTCCCGCACGTCTATGCCGCGATCGGCGACAACGATCGCGCGTTTGTCTGGCTCGAGCGAGCCTTTGACGTTCCGCACCCCTACGCGCCGTGGACTGCTCCACCGCAGAATCCCGACCTTGCCTCGTTGTGTGGCGACCCTCGGTTTGAGCCGCTGATGGAGCGGCTCAAACTGCCGAGTCGGAGCTTGACTCGTTAGGCCGGTCGCGCTCGCTAGGAGCCGCGCCGGACGAGCCGGCGCAGTTCCTCAAACCAGTTCACCACGACCACCGCGCGTTGTGCCGTCCCCGCACCCCAGCGGGCCACGAGCACGAATCGCTGCCCGTCCGGATGCACATCGTAGTTCGTGTGGTAATGCCACTTGAGGTACCGGCCCGTGAACAACACCTGTCGATCGATGACCGCAAGCTCGTCGGCGGTGTCCACGGTTGCCACCATCATATCGTCACCATTGCGATAGAAGATCTCTCGCCCGCTCGGTGACCATGCCGGCTCGGTGCCACCTCCACGAGATATCGGAATACGTCGCCCGGGATTGGGGAATCGGATCACATAGATCTCGTACTCTCCGGTGAGGTCGGACGAAAACGCCAGCCACTTGCCGTCGGGCGACAGACGTGCAGCGTCTTCGCGCGAGGACGGCAGGTCCAACAACGGCCGTGGTGGATCGTGTCCTTCGACATGCACAACCCAGAGGTCTCGGTCGGTCTGTCCATTGCGTGTCTCCTGCCGCCGCGCCACCAGATACGTGCCGTCCGGCGACCAGGACTCCGGGTAGTACAGGACACCGGAATCCGCCCGAACCATGAGCCGGGCTTCCCCGCTCCCATCCGCAGGTTTCCAGCGCAGGTCTGCGCTCCCCGTGGCTTGCTCGGTCGTGAACACGAACCGCGATCCGTCAGGGCTAAAGACGGGGTAATAGTTGTGCCCCTCGAACGTCACCGGCCCAAGTGTTCGGTCCGCCACTTCGAGCATCCAGATCTGGCGAGTGGGCGGCATGCCCCTGCCGACGATGATCCGACGCCCGTCGGGCGAAAAGCTCGGCGTGCCCAGCATGTCCGGTCCGGTGAGAAACTCCTGAGCGCCGGTGCGATCGACGAGTGCCAGCCGGCCAGGGACCACGCCCCCAGTCAGGTACACCAACGATCCGTTGGCAGAGATGGCGAAGTCCATGGACCCTGTCTGTTTCACCGCGACCCCCGACAGGAGCGTGTCCGCCGGTCCGGTTATTCGCAGCCTCCGTGCATCGAACGGCACCGCCATGAGCATTCCGTCCGAACGGCCGTAGATGATGTGTCCCGTCGTGCTGTATCGCGGGGCGATTCCAGGAAAGAGCCGACGGATTTCTCCCGACCGGGGTGAAAGCACGGCCACCTGCGTTTCGTCCAGACCGCCAGCGGTGATGGTGAACAACACGGCATCGCTACCTGGGAGGCGCTGAGGCCGGCTGTGCATTAGCTCGTTGCGGGCGGAATCCAGCTTGGTGACGGCGTGTGGTTGTCCGCCGCTGGCAGGAACTTGCCACAGGCCGCTCGTGGACCCGAACAGGATGATGCCGTCTCGTCCCCAGTTGGGTCCGCGGACTTCCGGAAACTCCGCGATCTTCACCGGGGCACCTCCGGTGACGGGGAGCCGCATCAGCCCGACCAGCGTCGCGAACCCCACCGATTCGCCGTCAGGCGAAAAGAACGGATCGAGCGCCCCCTCCGTCCCCGGCATGACCCGGCTTTCAAGCTGGTCGACGCGGCGGAGATACAGTTGTTCGGCGCGCTCCCCCTGTCCCACATACGCGATGGTCGAGCCATTGGGTGAGATCGCAAGCGCGTGCCGAAGCGAGCTATAGAACTCACCGGTTGGGTAGGAGAAGTCGAATCGTGTGGTTGGGCCTGGCGCACCAGGTGGTCCGCGTATCCAGCCGAGGATGGCCGCGAACGCGAGCAGTACGAGTGCGGCCCAGACCCCGGCTTTGCGCCAGGAGACACCCTCGAGCTGAACCAACCCCGGCCACTCGCGTGACACAGCTGGGTTTTCGAGTGCCTCGATGAACCGCGCCACCGTGGGATATCGATCCGGTGCGATCTTGGACAGGGCTCGGTGGGTCGCCATCTCCACATGCGGCGGGACCGTCTCCCGCGATGCGCGGAGCCGGCGCGGTCGGTCGGTCAACACCTTCGCGATGATGGCGGGGACGGTTGGGCCAGTGTGCGGCGGCTCACCCGCCAGCATCTCGTACAGCACGCAGGCCAACGCGTATTGGTCGGTCCGGGCGTCGACGGATCCTTTGCCCGAAGCCTGTTCCGGGCTCATGTACTCCGGGGTTCCCACCGAGAGGCCGGTTTCAGTGAGCTTGCGTCCACCAGCGGCGGTGACCGCGAGGGCAATCCCAAAGTCCGTCACGAGCGGCTGTCCGCGATGCAGCAGGATGTTCGCCGGTTTGATGTCGCGGTGCACCACGTCGAGCTCGTGGGCATACTGCAGTGCCTTCCCTACCGTGACGGCGATCGAGAGAGCTTCCTCGATCGGTAATTGGCTCTCGCGTTCCAGGCGTTGTGCCAGCGACTCTCCCTCGATGAAGGGCATGACATAATAAGGAAGGGAATCGAGGGAACCCGAATCGAACAGCGGAAGGATGTGTGGGTGCTGGAGCTTGGCGGTGACCTCGATCTCCTTGAGGAATCGCTCGGTCCCAAGCAAGGCCGCGAGCTCCGGCTTCACGACCTTCAACGCCACCTTGCGGCCGTGCTTGAGATCTCGCGCGAGATAGACCGTGGCCATTCCGCCAGTTCCGATCTCACCCTCGATGCCGTACCGATCCCCGAGGCCGGCAGTCAACCGTGCGAGCTGGGCGCTGTCCGCGGTCGAGCCGGCGAGCAGTTCGCGGACCAGTGACGAGTCGGCCGTACCGCTCGATTCGCTGCCTGCCGCGGCCGAATCCGTGACAAAGCCCCGCGCTCCACCGCCAACCAACCGATCACTCAATCCCCTGACGAAGCCCTCAGCGCCGGGGACCGCGGCGAGCAACGATTCGAGTTGGGCGCGGAGTTTGGGATCGTCGTGACAGTGTTGGTCCATCCACGCGCTTCGCGCTTCGGGCGGTACGGCGGCGGCCTTCTCGAACAGCTCCTCGAGCCGGTCCCAGGAGGGATCGGCACTCATCGGTGAGCGTCCGAACGTCGGTTGGTTAGTCGATGACGGGCGGGATGGTCGTCGTCGCCCAATGGCGCGCGCCCGGCCGGCACGTGATGGCTGGAACGTGCTCCGTGGGTCCTCGAGCCAAAGAACCGGAGGGTGGCGTGTGGCATGCCTCTCCGACCTCCGACATCCGCGCGACAGGCACCGGTGATCAAAGCCTGGGGCGGTTTCGTGTACACCTGTGAGGAACGCCCCAACCCAGGAAACGCGCGCCCATGCGCGTTCACAAGTAGTTGGGCGCCGCACCCGCAAAAAGTCAAGCGGAGCGGCGCGAGGAGACCACCTCTCGGCGATTCGAACCTCTGTTCAATGCAACGAAGGAGGACGCATGATGAACAAGGCCATATGGGTCGCCCTGGGGTGCCTGCTGATCGCGGGTTGCACCGACACCCCCTCCGGCCCCGGCGACATCACGGAAGAGGACCAGCTGCTGGGCCACGATGGTCATGGGGTCGTACTCGATCGACGAGCACCCGTCGAGCGCGTGCTCCACAAGCTCTATCGCAGCGCCACGCGCCGCGAGATCGCGGACGGGATCGCGCATTACCAGTTCACGGTGCCATTGGGCCCCGGTCCGTTCGACGTGGTACGGCTCCACCGGGTGGTGCGTGAGCGCCAGCCCTATCATCCTGCTCCGACCACCGGGGGGGTCATGATGACGCATGGAGCCTCTTTGAATTTTGAGGTGTTTCTGCGTCTCGAATCCCCGGACCAGGCTACCCGAACTTCTGCTGCCGCGTATTTGGCCTCACACGGCGTCGACGTGTGGGGGTTGGACTTCGCGTGGGCCCTGATTCCGCCGGACGTAACGGATTTCTCATTTCTGAAGTCCTGGGGAGTGGAGCGGGACGTGGATCACACGTTGGCTGCACTGTCGATCGCCCGCCTGATACGGGGCAAAACGGGGCAGGGCTTCGGGCGCCTGCATCTGTTGGGATACAGCTACGGTGTCGGTGTCGCGTACGCAGCCGCTGGCCGGGAGACACAGCAACATGCTTGGCTGCGCGACATCGACGGGATCCTCGCGGTCGACCTTGCACTCAAGCTCGCTGACGCTGATGAAAGCTCGCGGCTCGCGGCCTGCGCAGACGCCGCGAGCAGCCGCGAGTTGATCGACGCTGGTGTGTACCAGAATGACGACGGACTCGTGTTCGCCTTCTTCAGCAGCCTTGCGGCAACGGCACCCGATGATCCGTCACCAATTTTCGAAGGCCTCACGAATTTCCAGGCCATTCTCTTCATTGGTGCAAACACCTTTGCGTTTGGCGACTCGCCGGCTCCGTTCTGGCACTTCGTCGCAGGTGATTTCAACGAGTTCGGCATCCCGGTGGGCTTGCTCTACACGGATCCGGCCGTTTGGATCACAGGGCTCGGGTCGCTTTCACCGTACATGCCGCGGCTTGCAAACTTCGAGCTTGCGGCGACCGCGTGCGACGAAGCAGACCTCAGCATCGACGATCACTTGGCAGCGATCGAGGTTCCCATCCTCTATCTCGGAGCCGCCGGTGCTTTCGGCACGTTGGGTGACTACACGAGCAGCCTGACGGCGAGCAATGACGTCACGAACGTGACCGTCCAGCTCCAACCGGCAGACCAGGCAATCATCGACTACGGTCATGGCGATCTCTTTCTCGCCAGGGACGCCGCGGATCACGCGTGGGATGTCCTCCGCCGCTGGCTCTTGGAGCACAGCAATAAGGCGCTGAAACCGGACTACTCAACCATGTCGTGGTGATGGAGGGGGACCGTGGTGTGGCGTGGCTATGCGTCGGCTCCTCGTAGCGAGGCGCGCAGTTCACGGTGCAGCCATGCCTGCGCCATGGTCCATCCCCGCTCGACGGTGGCGGTGGAGATGCCGAGTGCTGCGGCGGTTTGCTTGATCGTCATGCCGCCAAAGAAGCGGCACTCGACGATCCGACTTTGGCGTTCGCTGTGCTGTGCGAGGCGAGTGAGTGCCAGCTCGAGGGCGATGATCGCTTCAGGTGTCTGGCCTGAGTCGGTCAGCGGGTCCGCAGCGAGATCCACCGCCGAGGGCTGCGCGCGATGCAAACCCCCGCCGCGCTTCTTTGCCTGTTGATCACGGGCGTAGTTGATCAGGATATGGCGGATTGCCTTACCGGCCGCGGCGAGGAAGTGCGCCTCGGTCTCCCAGTCCGCGGTGCTCTGCGACACGAGCTTGAGATACGCTTCGTGCACGAGGGCGGTCGTGTTGAGCGTGTCGTTGCCGCGCCATTTCCGTCGTTGTCGATGGGCGAGGGCTCGAAGCTCTTCATACACGAGGGGAAACAGCTCGTCATAGGCCTCGCGACGGCCTGACCGCAACTCGTCGAGTAATCTGGTGACGGTCTTCTGATCGCGATGTGGCATGGCCGGGTTCCGGTGAACGACGCCTCGCCGAGTATCTCAAATAGACGCGGCGGCAAGGGGCCAGCAAGACCGCGCTATGGTGATCCCCGCGTCCCCTCCGGCACTGCAAAGAGCGCGCCCCCTGGCCAGCCGGCCGCTCGCGGCGCCGATTCCGCCGACGAGCAGGCCCTCGTAGCCGAGTCCCGGACTTTTACTTTTCTCGGCCCGCACCCCTCTCGACCATGACCAACAAACCAACCGTCCGGCTCGCCAATACCCACGATATCGGACGGCTCCTCGCGTTGATGGGGGAGTTCTACGGAGAATCCGGGTATCGGCTGAACAGTGATCGTGCAGAGCACGCGTTCGAAGAGCTGCTTTCGGACCCGCGGCTCGGTGCGGTTTGGCTGCTCGAGGTGGACTCGGACATCGCCGGCTATGTGGTCCTCACGCTTGGTTACAGCATGGAATACGGTGGCCGAGACGCTTTCGTCGATGACCTGTACGTGCGGCCTCGGGACCGCGGTATGGGATTAGGCACGTTGGCGCTCGCCACCGTTCGGGCGAGGTGCAAGGCCGAAGGCGTACGTGCCTTGCACCTCGAGGTCGGACGTGACAATACCGTCGCGCAGCGACTCTATGCCGGAGCAGGCTTCAAGGACAACGATCGGCAGCTGCCGACGTTGCGGCTGGCCGATCCTACACACGGTGCGTAGCCTGCGGCTACTGCTCCTCGAAAACCATGATGGGCCGCACCTCGACGCTACCGAACTTGGCACCCGGGATCCGCGAGGCGACCTGGAGGGCGTCGTTGAGGTCCTTGGCCTCGATCAGGTAGTACCCACCGAGCTGTTCCTTGGTTTCCGCGAATGGCCCATCCGTGGTCGAGACCTTGCCGTTGCGGACCCGCACGGTCGTCGCGGTCTGGGTGGGCTGCAACGCATTGCCGCCGATGTATTGCCGGCTCTTCTTGATCCCCTCCTCGAACGCGTAGTACTCGCCAAAGACCTTCTCGGAATCGGCCTTGGGCATCTTTTCCCAGATCTTTTCGTCCTCGTAGATGAGACACAGGTACTTCATAAGGCCTCCTTTTTTGGGGTGAAACGATCCCATGCTATGAAATAGTCGAACGGGGGAGGCCGCAATCGACAAAGGCCAGTTCTAGCTCCCCACCTCCGCGAGCCGCCGCTCCAAAAACCGCCGCTCAGTTTCCTGCCGTGTCAGTCCGAGCGCCCGACGATACGAGGCGCGGGCCTCCTCGTTTCTTCCGAGCCGCCGGCAGAGGTCGGCCCGCGCCGAGTGCGCCCAGTGGTACTCGAGCAGCTCGCCGCGCGCAAAGATCGCGTCGATCAGTCGGAGCCCGGCCTCGGGCCCGTCGCGCATCGCCACGGCCACCGCGCGATTGAGTTCGATCACCGGTGAGGGGTCCACTCGGGCGAGCACGTCGTAGAGGCCAACGATCTGCGCCCAGTCGGTATCAGCGGCATTGGGTGCCTCGGCGTGCACCGCGGCGATCGCCGCCTGTAGCGTGTAAGGGCCAAACCGGCGCGACGCGAGCGCGCGCTCCACCAGCGCCGTGCCGTCCCGGATGTGGACTCGATTCCATTGCGACCGGTCCTGGTCTTCGAGCAACACCAGGTCACCATCAGGCGAAGTCCGCGTCGGGCGCCGCGACTCCTGCAACAGCATCAGCGCCAGCAGACCCGCCACCTCCGGCTCCGGCAACAGCTCGATCAGGAGCCGTCCCAACCGAATGGCCTCGGCCGAGAGATCGTGACGGGTGAGCGACGCACCCGAGGACGCCACGTAGCCCTCGTTGAACACGAGGTACACGACCCGGAGCACGGTATCGAGCCGCTCCGGAAGGTCGGTCCGTGAAGGAACCTCGTACGGGATGCGCGCGTCACGGATCTTCGCCTTGGCACGCACGATCCGTTGCGCGACGGTGGGCGCCGAGGTCAGAAAGGCATGGGCTATCTCTTCGGTGGTGAGGCCGCAGACCTCGCGTAAGGTCAATGCGACCTGGCCATCTGGTGGCAGCGCGGGATGGCAGCACGTAAAGATCAAGCGCAGCTGGTCATCCTCAACGCCCTCGTCGTCGGTCACGTCCGCGTCCCACCCGCTGGTATCGATTTGCTCCATGAGTCGGCTTTGAGAGGCATCGAATCGGGCGCGTCGTCGCAGTGCATCGATCGCCTTGAAGCGGCCAGTCGAGACGAGCCACGCCCGCGGGTTGGCGGGGACACCATCCCGCGGCCAACGCTCCACCGCCGCCGTGAATGCATCGTGCAGCGCCTCCTCGGCGAGATCGAAGTCGCCCAGCAGGCGAATCAGGGTGGCGAGAACGCGACGCGACTCGGCACGGTAGATCGCGTCTACCGTTTCCCGCACACCGGCGGCGGCTTCGTCGTTCATCGGGTTTTTTGTTGCACGATTGGCCGGGATTTACTTCAGCGTCCCTACCCCCATGTCGCGGAAGCGTTCAACGAGCCTCACCTACTCGTCGATTGCGACCGCGCGAAATCGACAAGTTCTCGAGACCAGTCGAGCGATCGGGGTAGGGAAGTTACTCGGCGCGGATCGCTTCGAGGGGATCGATGCGCCCGGCCCGGCGCGCCGGCAGCCAGCAAGCCACCAGCCCCGTGAGGCCGAGGAGGACCGCCATAATAAGGAATGTGGGTGGATCGGTGGTGCTCAGGTCAAACACCAGACTCTGCAGCAATCGCGAGAGACCGACGGCGCCGACCGCGCCGAGCGCCAGTGCCACACTAACGAGCAGCATCCCCTGGCGCACGACCATGCGGGTCACCGCTGTCCGGTCAGCACCCAGCGCCAGCCGGATGCCGATCTCCTGGGCACGTTGCTGAGTCGAGTACGCCATGACGCCGTAGATGCCGACGGCGGCCAGGAAGAGCGCGAGGAACGCAAAGACGCCGAGGCTCACCGTGGTGAAGCGGGCCCGGGCCAACGCATCGGCAAAGAGATCCGACATCACGCGCACGTTGTAGATGGGCAGCTCGGGATCCATCTCGCGCACCACGAAGCGCAACGTTGGGAGAATCGCCATGGGATCGCTGTCAGTGCGAATCACCATGGTCATCTGACTGAACGGACGCATCTGGCGGTGGTCCCAGTACAGCATCGTGCGGAGCTCGGTATCTGGGCCGGCGTACCGCATGTCGCCAACCACGCCGATCACTTCGGCGATGAGCGTGTCACCCCACGGCATCGCGATTTGTTTGCCAACGGCTTGCTCGCCTGGCCACAGCTGCTGTGCGCCTGTCTGATTGATGAGCACGTGTAGCGGGGCGTCTTGCCGGTCGGTTTCGTCGAAGTATCGTCCCGCCATGAGCGGTATACCAAGTGTTTTGTGTAGGTCACGATGCACCCACCGCACGTCGGCAACCGGATGTTGTCCGGCCTCCGGGATCGGGCGATCGTTGGGCCAGAAGCTCGTCGCGGAGCCCAAGCCGGCGAGCGGTGCAAACACGATCGCACTGGTTGAGCGAACACCCGGTGCCGAAGACATCCGGTCCACCAGCTGCTCGAAGAACTCGGTTTTGGCCTGTTCTCCTTCGTAGCGACTGCTCGGAGGTTGCAGCTCGGCGGTCAGAAGATTGGAAACATCGAAGCCCACACCAACGCTGAGGCGATTCGAGAGACTGCGAATGAGCAGCCCAGCGCCGATCAGCAAGACCAATGAAAGCGCTACCTGAGCGACCACGAGCGCGCCGCGCATCCGGTTTGCCCCTCTCCGGCCCGCGGTCCCTCGCTCTTTGAGCCACGAGGCCACATCGGCGCCCACAATGTGCAGGGCGGGAGCCAGCCCGAAGAGCAGTGCCGTGATGAGCGTTGCAAGGAGTGCGAACCCGGCGACGCTCACGTCGAGGCCTATGGCCTCGTGGCGCGGGAGATCGGGTGCAGCGGACACCAACCACTGGAGACCCCCATACGCCGTGGCAAGGCCAATCGCGCCACCCACGAGCGAAAGAATCAGGCTTTCGAACAGCAGCTGCCGCAGCAGCCGTCGATAGCTTGCGCCCATCGCCGACCGGACCGCCATCTCCTGCTGACGCTCGGTCGCGCGGGTCATGAGCAGGTTGGCAACGTTGGCACACGCGATGAGCAGCACGAACGTCACCGCGCCGAAAACGATCAGGATGGTGGTCCGCGCGTCGCCCACCAGGTCCCGCTTGAGCGGGAACACGTCGAAGGCCCATCCGGCCTGGCGGTCGGGGAACGTCTCGGCGAGCCGCGTGGCCAGGGCGGATGCTTCCGCTTGCGCTCGCTCGACGGTCACTCCTTCCGCGAGCCGGCCGATGACGTGGAGGTAGCGGCCGGTCGCTTCGCGCGCGGACGCGGAGAATTGTGGTGGCACCCACACATCGCGCGAACCGATCGCGCCGAAGGACGCTTCAGGCTGAAAGTCAAAGCGCTCGGGCAGGACACCGATCACCGTGCGCTGCGCACCGGCGAGCGTGAGCGTTTGTCCCACGACCGCTGGATCCGAACCAAAGCGGCGACGCCAATAGCCTTCGGACAGCACCACCACCGGCTCGGCGCCATCCATGTCGTCCTGCTCGTCGTACAGGCGACCGACGACTGGCGTCGCGCCGACGATATCGAAATACGCGGCGGCAGCGGAGATGGCCCCAACGCGTTCGGCCTCACCGGCGCCCAACATCGTCGTGCTGAATTCCACGAGTGATCCTAGCGCATCGAACGAGCTCAGCTCATCACGCCATGTGAGGTAGTTGGCCGGCGAGGTGACGTTGCGGCCGCGGTTTCGCTCGACGTTTCGCTCCCATACCACCGCCAGGCGATCCGCGTTGGCGTATGGCAGTGGCTCGATGAGCACCGCGTCCACCACGGCAAACGCGAGCGTCGTTGCCGCGATAGCCACTGCTACCGTTAAGACGATCGCGCCGGAGAATGCGGGTCGGCGCCGCAGGAATCTGGTTGCCTGACGAAGCTCGGTGCGCATCGGTTCTCCTCGATCGGGTCGCGCTAGCGGTTGCGTGGCAGGGGCGGGACCGCGGCGGTGTTTGCGACGCGCCCATCGCACTCGGGTCGCGATACGTACGGATTCAGCGAGGTACCACAGATCGGTCCGCAGGACGGACCAGCGTGCTCTCAGCGCGCGGTAGTCCTCACGCAGGTCGCCAAGAATGAATGGGGTGGATGCGGTGCGGCCGAGCAGCGCGGCCAACATACGCTCGAGACGGGGGTGGGGTTCTGACCGCACGTCAGACTTCCCGGAGCACGCGGTCGAGACCGTGTGCGAGATTGCGCACCGCCCGATACGAACGGCGCAGCGCGGTCATGCCGTCCTCGCTCACCCAGAATCGGCGCCGCGGGATGCCGCCGCGCGCGGGGGTCGAGTCTTCGACGTCCCAGTCCAGGAATTCCTTGTCGACGAGCCGGTCGAGGGTGGCGTACAGCGCCCCACGCGTAACGCGCCGCTCCGCGGCTTCCTCGATGCGGCTTCGGATCGAGGCGGCGTAGGCGTCGTCTCCCAGCTGGAGCACAGCGAGGAGGACGAGCTGCTCGAAGTCGCCGAGGCTGGATGGTGGCATATCGGTGTCTATGATATAGACACCGATGCCGGCCGGCAAGTTCCCGGTGCGTCAGCTCACCCGCCCGCCATCGCCCCGACAACCATGAAAGGCTCCGCACCGTTCGCCACCGGGTCCGGTAAGGGTGTGTCGAGGTCTTCGTGGGAGAGGTCCTGCTCGCACGCGAAGAAGCGCAAGAACGCGCGCCGTTCCTGTGTGATGTGATCGCGGATCGTGCCCCTGAGCACGGGATACTTGGCCTCGAGCGCATCGAGCACCGCGCGCGGTGTCGCCTCACCTCGCACCTCGATCTCGACCTCGGCGCCGACGCGCGCCAGGGTCCGCAGATGATGCGGGAGCACGACCCGGATCATGGCAATGTCTGCACTTCCACTGACAGCACCGCCGGGAGATCGCGCAGAATGGGCGTCCAGCTGTCGCCCGCATCCGCCGAGGCATACACCTGGCCACCCGTGGTGCCAAAGTACACGCCACACGGATCGAGCGAATCCACCGCCATCGCGTCGCGCAATACATTGACGTAGCAATCCTTTTGTGGCAGACCCTTGGTGAGCGGCTCCCACTCGTTCCCACCGGTCCGGCT
>JBFGJG010000068.1:0-17373 GCA_041577295.1 Gemmatimonadales bacterium | reverse complement strand
TCACTACCGTCCCCACTCCGGTCCACGACCACTTCATCCCGCCGCACCCAGGCGCTGAGCGCTCCCTCCTTGGGCGTTACGCGCAGGTGCTCGCCCCCCATGCGGTCACGGCCCTCTCGGACCTCGAAGAGACCTTTTCCCGGATCGAGATCGGCATCGCCGAGGCGCGCGCTCTCATTGAGCTCGGCGACACCACCGCAGCCCAGGCCAAGCTCCGAGAGATAGCGCAGGACCGTGGAGGGTTGCTCGAACAGACCGTGCTCGCCCAGGCGCTCGTCTTGGAGCAGGGGATCATGGCCAGGGAGGGGCTGCACACGGCCACGTGGTGGCTTCTCTGGTTGGCGCTCGCGTGGCTCGTGTCCGGTGTTGCCCTCCTGGCCGTCGTCCTCTACGACGTGCAACGGCGCGTGCTACAGCCGGTGCACGAGCTCGACGTCGCTGTGCGACGGATTGCTGAGGGGGATTGGCGGCGACCGGTCGTAACTGCTGGGCCGCCGGATGAGCTTGGCACGCTCGCCGGGCATTTCAACGAGATGGCCGACGCGCTGCGGCGTCGGGCCGGACGCCACGCGCAGTTGGTCACCGCCGGCGAGCTTCTGGCGGGGGTGGCCCACGAGCTGAACAACCCGCTTCAGGCCATCCGCGGAACCGCCGAGTTGAACGTCGCTCCCGACGGACACCCGGAGGATTGGCAGGACGTGCTCGACCAGGCCCGACGGGCCTCGAAGCTCGTGCAGGACCTGCTGCGGTTTGTGCGTCCGCGACTGGGTGGGCCAGAACGCGTGGACCCCAACGCCGCGGTGGGCGACGCGCTCGATCTGGTCAGGTTTCAGTTTCGCGTTGACGGGATTGCGGTCGAGCTTCGGCGGCAAGCAGGTCTTCCGCCGGTGTACATCGACCCCGATGAGCTGGTCGGAGCGCTCGTCAACCTGCTTGGCAACGCGCACCGTGTGCTCCAAACGCACGCCGGTGAGCGTCGTATTACCATTGCCACGACGGTGCACGGCGACCGCGTCCGGGTGCAGATCGCGGACTCGGGGCCCGGTATTCCACCGGACCTCCGCGAGCGAATCTTCAATCCGTTCTTTTCCACCACGCAAGGCGGAGCGGGTCTCGGGCTCGCGGTGGCGCGTGATGCGCTGCGCGAGGTGGGTGGTGACCTTCACCTCGACGCCACCACGTTCGGCGCCTCCTTCACGATAGAGCTGCCCGTGGCCCACCTGGGCGATCCGGGCGAGACGCTCTTCACGCACGGGCCCGATCCGGACTCTGCGCTCGAGGGGTTGTCGATCCTCGTCGTGGATGACGAGGAGCCGATCCGTCGGGTCCTGGCGCGGTACCTCGGTGCGCTCGGGGCAGACGTCCACATCGCCGACGGTGGATCCGCCATTGCCGCGCTCAAGACCACGACGTTCGACTTGGTCATCCTCGACCTCCGCATGCCGGATGTGGACGGCGTCGACGTGTACCGGTACCTGCGCCGCGCCCATCCGGATCTCGCTGGCCGCACTATCTTTCTTTCGGGCGACATCTCGCATCTCGGCGCCGATCTTGGCGTCCCGTCCAGCCGGATCCTGCTCAAGCCCGTGGAGCTCGACCGACTCAGAGGCGCCGTATCGGAGATCCTCGATCTAGCCGGGCGAACTGTTTGACCCCACCATTGGAACAACCGACAACCGGCGGGCGTTCAACATGACGCAAATGAATGCGGTTTCTCGTGTGCGAGGCGTGAGTGCGTTCCTGGTGCGACTGTTGGCCTATTACGTCCTGGTGACCGTGCTCATGGTCGCCCTGGTGCAAGTGTTTCCCGGGTTCCAGCAGATGCTATCGCTCGACCTGCAACAGGCGGCACCGGCCGCGCGCTTGGGCGAACAGACGCTGTTACCGCCTCGTGCGCTCAGTTCGCAGTTGGGTCCGCTGGCCAACACCGCCATCCTCGGCGCGCTCGCCATGCTCGGTGGCCTCATCTTTGCCATCCCCGTCGCGTGGACCTATACCGAGACCAAAGCGGACGAGGGATACGAAAAGTCCGTCGTCCAGATGATCGTGATGTTGCCGCTGGCCGTTGGAGGCGTCGTGCTGCTCGTGCGTGGCGAGCTGGCACTCGCCTTCGCGTTGGCGGGGATCGTCGCCGCGGTCCGCTTCCGCACCACGTTCAAAGACGTAAAAGACGCGGTGTTCGCCTTCGTCGCGATTGGATTGGGTCTCGCCTCTGGGATGCAAGCGTGGCTGCTCGCGCTGGTCATGTCGCTCGTCTTTTGTATGGTCGTGATTGGGCTGTGGCAGTTTGAAATCGGCGAGGTGGGTGTGGCCTCCGTCGTGCCCACTGGACCCCAAATGCTGTCGCAGGCGCTGACCCCGGGAGACCCCGAACGACCGATCGTTGTTGGAGATCCTTTGCTGACCGCGCCGTTGGCGAATGATGAGATGGATCGGATCGCAGCGGTGTCCAGCCGGCTGGAGCAACATGTGCGGGCTGATGCCCTGAGGGAGAAGCAAAAGTTCAAGCATTTGCTCCTCGTACACGCTGGGGACGTCGAAGAGGCGGAGGACCGCGTCGAAGACGTCATCGACGACTACGCGAAGCGGTGGCAGTTGGTCGAGACACTCCCGGGTCGCGATGGGACTCAGGTGTTGGAGTACCTCATTCGGTTCAAAAAGTCCGCTGCGGTGGGAGACCTGCTCGATCGGTTGCAGGGGGATGACGCGATTCGGGCACTCGAGCTGAAGTCGATGAAGGGGCTGCGGAAGCTGGTAACATGATGCAGCATGGCGAGAGGCGGATCGCCGGGTGGGTGGTGCCGACCCTGCTGGTGTGTGTGGCGTGTGGTGGACGACCTCCCGCTGTTGCGCCGGTGCCCGCAGCGGCGGCGGAGGCCGTCGACGTCTCCGTCTTTCTCATCGGTGATGCTGGCGAGCCGAAGGCCGGGCACGAACCAGTGCTCGTGGCACTCGAGCGTGAGATCGCCCGCCGGCCCGAGCGGTCGATCGTCGTGTTCCTCGGCGACAACCTGTATCCGAGCGGCCTTCCCGATTCTACGCATCCCAAGTACAGGGAATACGCGCGCCGCCTCGACGATCAGGTGGCCGTGCTTCGCGCCAGCGGTGCGCGGGGATACTTCCTACCTGGGAACCACGACTGGGAGCACGGTCTCACCGGTGTGACCCGACAGGCGCGGTTTCTCCAGGAACGGGGCGCAGGGCTGGCTTTTTTCCTGCCGCAGGCGGGATGTCCAGGTCCTGACGTGGTCGAGGTTGGGATGACGGGACAGCTGGTGGTGCTGGATACCCAGTGGTGGTTTCAGCGCGAATCCGATGGCACGACCACGGACAGTTCGGTCTGCGCGGGGCGGACAATGGGGCAGGTCACCGACTCGGTGCGGGCAATTCTCGCTGCCGCCAACGATCGCCACAGCATCGTCGTCGGGCACCATCCCTTGGAATCTGGCGGTCCACACGGCGGCCACTTTGGGTGGCAGTGGCACATCTTCCCGTTGCGCAAGCTGTCACCGTGGCTGTGGATCCCGCTCCCCGTGATTGGCTCGGTCTACCCGGTATCCCGCAAGCTCGGTGTCAAGAAGCAGGACCTCACCTCATCGGTCTACCGGACCTTTCGAGACTCGCTGCGCTCGGCGTTCTCAGGGCAGCCTCCACTGGTTTACGCGGCGGGTCACGAGCACAACCTGCAGGTCATGCAGTACGGTCCCTCCTCGTACCTCGTTGTGAGCGGTGCCGGCATTTTTCGTCACGCCAATCCCGCGTATTGGAAGGACGAAACCCTGTTCGCCGCATCGGCAGAGGGGTTCGTCCGGCTCGATCTCCTCAAAGGTGGCCGGGTCCGGCTGGGTGTTTTCGTGGTCGCAAGCGATGGCACCGGTGACGAAGCGTTCTCGACCTGGTTGGACTGATACGCGACGTCGCGTGACGGCGGTCGGTGCGAGCGCCGCGCGCGCGTGGTGCTCGCTGTTCGTCGTGCACGTATTGCTCGCCGGCGTGGTTGCAGTGGGGTCCGCCCAAGGCAACGCGTCAACTGAGCAGTCGGAGGATGCGCGAACCGTCCGTGTGACACCCGGAGAAAAGTATGCCGCGGGATGGCTGCACCGGGCGATGCTCGGCTCCGGATACCGCGACCTGTGGACTACCCCTATCGAAGTTCCCACGCTGAATCTGGAAACCTTTGCCGGAGGGCTTCGGCCGCTCAAGCGCGGTGGTTTTGGTCAGACGACGTCGTTGCATTTGGAGTCGGCGGACGGGCGCCGGTTCGTGTTTCGCTCCGTCGATAAAGACCCTTCACGGGGTCTCCCTTCGCTGCTTCGCGGCACGTTCGTCGACGACATCGTCCAAGATCAGATTAGTGCCCAGCATCCCGACGCGGCGCTCGTAGTGGATCCGTTGCTCGCGGCCGCGGGCGTGTTGCACGCCGAGCCCCATCTGCTGGTCATGCCGGACACCCCTGCGCTCGGCGAATTCCGTGAGGAGTTCGCCGGGATGTTGGCGATCCTCGAGGAGCGTCCAGATGAGGCGGAGGACAACGAGCCCGGGTTCGCCGAGTCGAGCAGAATCGTTGGCACTGAGCGTCTGTTCGATCGTCTCGAGAACAGTCCGAAGAATCGGGTGGATGCGCGCGACTTCTTGGCCGCGCGTCTGATGGATCTGTATTTGGGAGACCGTGATCGTCACGCGGACCAGTGGCGCTGGGCGCGTTTCGATCGTGGCGACATCAACAGCTGGCGCGCCATTCCCAGAGACCGGGACCAGGCGTTCTTCAAGCTCGGTGGCGCCATGACCACCGTGTCGCGTTTTTGGGTTCCGCAGTTCGTGTCCTTCGGGGAAGACTATCCAAACCTGGTGTGGGCAACGTGGAACGGTCGCGAGCTGGATCGTCGGATGCTTGTGGAGATCGAAAAAGCTGCGTGGGACTCCGTCGCGACTGCGCTGGCCAACCGACTTACGGATTCGGTGATCGAAGCGGCGGTACGGCGGATGCCCGCACCGCACTACGCACAGCAGGGTGCCGAGCTGGAGCGGCTACTCAAGGTGCGCCGAGACGGCCTGGTACGCATGGCACAGGAGTATTATCGGCTGCTCGCAGAGTACGTCGACATCCATGCTACCGACCGCGACGAAGTGGCGTTCATTGCCCGTCTGCAGGATGACGTCGAGGTGCGGATCTATCGACGACGGAGGCGGCGTGACGTGACCGAAGACGACCGGTACATGCGGCGCCTGTTTCACAGGGGGGAAACGAAAGAGATCCGGGTGTTCATGCACGGTGGTGATGATCGCGTCGTGGTGCAGGGAGATGTCGAGCGCAGCATCCTGATTCACGTGGTTGGTGGCGGAGGAGACGACGAGCTGATCGATTCGTCGCTCGTGCGGAGCGCTGCGCGACAGACGAGATTTTACGATGCTCGAGGTGACAACGTGTTCGTGACCGGTCCGCGAACGGCGGTTGACCGTGAGGAACGGACGCGTGATCTGGCCAATGAACGATTCGCCGCCCCGGGTCCCGGCGACGCGTTTGGTCTGCACGAGCGGAACTGGGGGTCCTGGTGGCGGCCGGCGGTGTGGGTGGGTGCCGAACCAGACGTCGGGTTGTTCTTGGGCGGCGGCACCGTGCTCTACACGTACGGTTTTCGCAAGGCCCCGTTCAAGTACCGGCTCTCGCTGCGTGGTGGGTACGCCTTTGCAGCTGGACGCGCTCGGGGCGAGGTTCGGCTGGAGTCGCCGTCACTGTCACACAACCTCGAGGGGGCGATCGTGCTGCGGGCGTCGGGTATCGAGATCATCAACTTTCACGGATTCGGGAATGAGTCTCCGAATCTCGACGACGACCAGACAGCTGTCCGGCAGGAGCAGTACGCATTCACGCCCTCGTTGACGGTCTTGCTGTGGGGCCCCAGAGCGCGTGGGATAACGACCTCCCAGCCCGAAACCGACGTGCCACCGCCCTCGCTGTCGCTCGCATTCGGCCCGATAGTCAAAATCTCCCGCACCGAGCCTGATCCCAACCAGGTGGTTGGGCAACTCCGCCCCGTGGGCATCAATACCTTTGCCCAGCTCGGGGTGTCCGCCACGTTGCGCTACGACTCGAGGGACCGGGTCATCGCGCCGAACCGTGGCCTCCTGTTGGAGACAACAGGACAGCTGGTCCCACCGGTGCTGAGTGCGGACATCGCCTTTGGTAAGGTCATTGCCGAGGCCCGAACGTATTTCACTCCGGGAGGAAGCGACCGCGCGCCGACATTCGCGGTTCGCGTCGGTGGGGAAAAAGTGTGGGGTGACTTTCCCTTCTTCGAAGCGGCATTTCTCGGCGGGGCGACCAATCTTCGTGGTTTCCGGACACAACGGTTCGCGGGAGACGGTGCGCTCTTTGGGAGTGGGGAGCTGCGCCTCCCGGTATCGCGCATGTCGGTAATTGTCCCCGGTGAAGTCGGCGTGTTTGGATTCGCCGACGTGGGTCGCGTTTTCTTCGAAGGTGAGACGTCCGACCGGTGGCACGCGGCGGGTGGAGGGGGTGTGTGGATCTCACTACTCACGCGTGCCAATACTGTGAGCCTTGGTGTGGCCCGCAGTCGCGAGACAGTGGCCCTCTACGCCGGTGCCGGTTTCGGATTCTGAGGAGGGCCGACTAGCTTTCGCCCGTCTTTGTCTTCCTGAAGCCCATGATACGATCGAGCTTTTTAGTCTCAACGCTACTCGCGTTCGGCGCGTCGCTGCACGCGCAGACTCCACAGTTGACCGTCGAGGCCATCTTTGGGTCGTCCGCGTTCTCCGACGACCTCCCGTCGTTACAGTGGACGGCAGATGGCACGCACTTCACCCTCGTGGAACGTGACGGTCGAGGCGCCACCGATTTGATCCGGGTCGAAGCACGGACTGGACGCCGTGACACGCTGGTCCGAGGGCGCGATCTGGTTCCCGGCGGTCGCACCCGGCCGATCACCATCGAAGAGTATCAGTTCTCACCAACGGACTCCCTGCTCCTGATCTTCACCAACTCGCAGCGTGTCTGGCGGCGCAACACAAAGGGGGAGTACTACCTGTGGGATTTCTCCCGCAAGACCCTGACGCCGTTGAGCACGCTACCGGGCTTCCAGCTCTTCGCCAAGTTCTCGCCCGACGGCCGCTACATCGGCTTCGTGCGAGATAACAATCTCTTCGTACACGACCTCAGCAGCGCTCTGGAACTGCAACTGACACATGACGGGGGCGAGGACGTCATCAATGGAACCACGGACTGGGTGTACGAGGAGGAATTCCGCCTTCGCGACGCCTACCGGTTCAGCCCCGACGGAACGAGGATCGCGTTCTGGCGATTCGACCAGTCGGCAATCCAACCGTTTTTCATGCTCGATGAGACATCGCTGTATCCCGAGCTGGTGACCGTGCGCTACCCGAAGGCGGGGACGCCCAACTCAGAGGTGCGCATCGGCGTCATTACGATTTCGTCGAGACGGACCACTTGGATCGACTTGGGTTCGGATCGCGACATCTACATCGCCGAAGGGGGGTTCACGGCATCTGGTGATCTGTGGCTGACCCGGTTGAACCGTCACCAGAACCAGTTGGATCTTCTGCTCGCGGATTCCCGCACTGGGAGCTCGCGTGTACTCATGACCGACCGAGACTCCGCCTGGGTCGACGCGAGCGTTCCCGTCTGGTTTGATGACGGCCGTCAGTTCCTCTTCCCAAGCGAGCGAGATGGCTATCGACAGCTGTTCGTCTTCGATCGGGATGCCGGGCTCCGCTATCGTGTGACGCCGGGACTCTGGGACGTCACGGAGGTCTATGGAGTCAATGAGCAAGACCAGGTCGCCTACTTCGCGGGACATGGGGAGGGGCCGCTCACGCATCACGTGTATCGTGCGTCGCTCGACGGATTGGAACTCGAGCGTTTATCTGCCGACGGGGGATGGCACACCGCCGTGTTCAACCCGGAGCACGATCTGTATGTCGAAACATTTTCGACCGCATCGCTTCCACCGGAGCGGACGCTCCGCCAAGCAGATGGACGTCTCATCCGTGCGATCGACGGCAGCGGCGCGTTACCAGCTCGGCTCGCTAGGCTGGAGCTGTCACCCCCCGAATTCATGACGGTTCCCGGTCACGCGGGTGATGAGCTCAATGCGTTCATGATCAGGCCGCCAGATTTCGACCCCAGCTCTCAGTATCCGTTGCTCATGTATGTCTACGGGGGACCCGGCTCCCAGACGGTGATGGATCGGTGGGGTGGAACCCGGTACCTGTGGCATCAGCTCCTTGCCCAGCAGGGGTTTCTCGTTGCCAGCGTCGACAACCGGGGTACCGGGGGCCGCGGCCGAGATTTCAAGAAGGGGACCTATCTCAAACTCGGTCAGTTGGAGACGGAAGATCAAATCGCGGCGGCACAGTATCTCGGTTCGCTGCCCTACGTAGACGAAAGCCGTATTGGGATCTGGGGATGGAGCTACGGGGGATACATGTCGCTGCTCGCACAGTTTCGGGGTGGCGCGACGTTTCGGGCGGCGATCTCCGTGGCGCCAGTAACGGATTGGAGACTGTACGATACGATCTACACCGAACGGTACATGCGAACCCCCCGCGAGAATTTGGATGGATACGAGCGGGGTGCGCCGCTCACCTTCGTGAACGATCTCACTGGAGAGCTACTCGTCGTCCACGGTACCGGCGACGACAACGTGCACCCGCAGAACACCACACAGCTCATCCACCGACTGGAGCAAGCGGGAAAGCAGTTTGATATGCGTCTGTACCCTAATAAGACGCACAGCATCGCGGGGTCCACGACGCGCGTGAACCTGTACCACTTGTTGACCGCGTGGCTGGACGAAAACCTCAAACTCTCGGCGGCGCCGTTCAGCTTGCAACCGTGACCGCCGTGGGCTGCCGGTACGTCAGTCCATCAGGTGCTGGCTAATGGCCGGCTCGAGATCGCCGAGTGCACGGCGCAGCTCAGACGTCTCGTTTCCAAATCCCAGACGCAAGTGGTGCGGCAGTCCGAAATGCTCGCCTGGAACGAGCAGGATGTTGTTTCCGGCGCGCACGCGCGCTACGAGATCCAAAGCGGACAGGGGGTGGCGGTAGCGCGCGAGACAGATCGCTCCGCACGCCGGCTCCCGCCAGTCAAACAACGTACCGAACTTGTTGAGCCACGCGGCAAGGATCGGATAGTTCGTGTTCAGAATCCCACGAGTGCGTGCGAGAATTTGGTCGCGGACCGCCAGTGCACGGATTGCCAAAAAGTCGCTCACGGGACTTGGGCCGATGACGGTGTAGTCGTGGCGGGCGACCACCGCATCCCGAAACGCGCGAGGTCCCACGATCCATCCGATACGCAATCCAGGTAAGCCGTAGGCTTTGGAGAGGCCATTCACGACGATGGTGCGGTCGTACGGGCCCCAAACGGAAGGCGTGGTGTGTCCGTTCCGCTCGGCACCCTGATACACCTCATCGGCGAGCAGCCAGGCACCGACGTGCTGGATTCGCGCGAGGAGCGCACGGCGCGACGCCTCCGATAAGACGTGTCCCGTAGGGTTATTGGGGTTGGTGAGTACGACCAGCTTGGTCCCGTCCGGGATCGTCTCCTCGAGCCGGGAGGTGTCCGGTTCCCATCCCAGCTCGTACTCGAGGGGAAGCTCCGTCACGCGCGCGCCGAAGTTGTGCGCGAGTCCCCATGTCTGCCGGTACGTGGGCGTCAGGATGGTCACGCGGTCGTCACGCTCGATGAGCGTCCAGCACACCACGAAGTTCGCTTCGGAGCTTCCAACGGTGACGACGATCTCCTCGGGCCCGGCTCCGGGATACAGTGCCGCGATTGCGCGGCGCAAGGTCTCGGTTCCGTCCGATTGGCTGTAAACCATGCGCAATGACAGCAACGCGTCGGGCTCTTCACCCGCCATCGCGAGCAGCTCCGAGATCGTCAGCGGATGGACACCACTCTCTGACAGGTTGTAGCTGACGCGATTCTCCCACGTACTCTGCCAACGTTCGAGCTCGAACGGTACAAAGGACATGCCGGCCTCCAGATTGAGCGGCAGAAGGTAATATGAGAGGGGCTAGAGGGGATAGAAGGCCGGAAACCTCGGATCACGGGCGACGTGCAGTGGGCATGGTCCTTCGTGGTCGTTACGGAAAGCTCCCCATTAGTGCGCTCTCGTGATTTCCCACAGCAGTGTTCTGCCCCCGGGGGACCCCACCCGAAGTGGCGGGCGCCGCTCCCCTGAGCACGTGTGCGATGATTGAGGCCGGAGGTGGGCGTTCCCAGGTCTGAGGCGTGAACTCTGAGGCCCAAGTCACGACGACTTGGATCCAAGTCGAGGCAACTCTGGCCAAAGTCGAGGCAACTTGGCTTTCCAGAGGGTGCCCCGAGACCTGAGTCGCGACGACTTGGACCCGATTCGCCCCGACTGAGCCGTCGGCAGGGGTGTCTGAGGCCCAAGATACGACGACTTGGGTCCAAGTTGAGCCGACTTGGATCCAATTCACGGCGACTCAGGCCCAAGTTGACACGACTTGGATCAAAGTCGAGGCATCTAAGACGGGGCTCTGTGCGCCTAATCAATTCCCTGGTAAGCGCTTACCGTCTCGGCAACTGATGGATGGCCCGCGCCACGAGACAGCCGGCCATAGCCGCCACGATCAGGCTGATCGACATAGTCGCGCTCGCGCCTCGAGCGTGGGCAAACGTCCCAAGGGAACGCCGACCGGGAAGGGCTTCCGACAAACCAAGCGCGCCGCCGTGATGCCGAAGCCCGCGGCGGCGCGACAGAGCTTGTCTCTATTCCCTCTCCCCGACTATTCCCCTCTGCCCCTTCGAATCCTCACGCTTCCGGAGCCGGTGTCGATCTCGAGCCGACCCTGGCCGTCGCCGATCTGGCCTGAGACGTGGGTTCGCTCCCAGCGCTGGAGCTGGAGGGGGAAGTCGATATCGATGCCACCGCTCCCGGTGTCAATTTCGACCCGCGCACCAAACGAATCAGGAACGGTGACGGTGACCGATCCCGACCCCGTATCCACCACCACGCGATCGGCGTGGTCGGTGAGCTGCAAATCAACCGATCCACTCCCGGTGTCCAACAGAACGTCACGCGCTCGAGCGCCGGTCACCTCGATGCCACCCGAGCCGGTGTCGACGTTGAGATCGTCCACGGCGACGCCAGCAACGGTTACGCCACCCGAGCCCGTGTCCACCAGCAGACGGCTGCCCATGACGTTGGTGACGTCCACCGAGCCCGAGCCCGTGTCGATGAGCACGTCGCCCTCGGCGTTTGACACGTCCACCGAGCCGCTCCCGGTGTCGATGACGAGCGAGCCGGCTGTGTTACTCGTGCTCACGGAAGCCTGGTAGCTCTCGATCAGCAGGTCACCCTCCACGTCACGCGCACCGACCTCGCCGGCTGCGAGGTACACGGCGAGACGGCGCCCCGGTGGGACCAGAATTCGGAGGTCCGCTGCCGCTTCGAAGTCGCCGTCCCTGCTGGAGATACGCACCCGGCGGCCGCGGTTTCGCTGGTGCCAATCGGAGTCGCCAAACGTCCCATCGTCGCGAACGCGGATCTCTGTCTTCCAGCCGTCCCATCGGCTCCTTCGGTAGCGAATATCGTCGCTTGGATAGATCACACGGAGCGTCGACCGCCCCTCGATACGGCCGGTCTCGATTTGGAGCCGGCTGGCATCGGCGCCGTGGGAGGTGACCTCCACGACAACCGCCGACCCCGATCCGCGCGTGATCTGGACTTCACCGACGAGGTTGTAGATGGCGATGTCGTCACCGGGTACTTCGTAGCGCTCACTGCGTTGCGCCGCTAGCGGTTGGGCGAGCGCGACGGCGAGTAGCGTGGCCATGCCAAGCCTCCCGCCGCCACGGCGTTCTGTCCGCTGTAAAGCCATGGGACCACTCCTCGGGAAGGTGTCTACGAGGCTAGACGTTCATCCGGGTTGGATAGTTTCACAGGCGAAAACGTTGCGATGGGGCCGGGCGGGGTACCGCGCCGCCCCGGTACGCGCGGTAGTCGCCTCCCGGGATCAGGGGAGCGTTTTCGGTCGACCGGCGGTAGGCGTACACCCAAGTGTCGAGGACCGCACCGGTATCGAGGATCGCGCGGCAGGGATGCCGCACGAACAGACTGCGATCCGGTGCTCGGGGGTCGAATCCCTCATAGCGGTCCAGGTGTGCAAGGAGCCGCCCGCGATCGGCGGGCAGGGCGTAGATGATCCCGACGATCCGGGAGGTTGCCGAGTCGTCGGGCACCGCGGCGGGATAGTCGCCGAGATCGTACAATCGGCCCGGTATGCGTCCGCGCCCCACGTATTTCAGCCGCCGGACGTAGCGTCGCAAGCTGATGGGCGCGAACTCGGGCATGAGCGTGCCGTACAGAAAGAGGTACCGCGGGCGGCTATCCATTGGGTCCGCCTGCCGGAACGGGCTCGAGCGGCGCACGGGCTCCCGCCTTGCCTTCGAACCGGTTGTCGTAAAAGCGCTGAGTCGGATAGGCAAAGTCAATGTCGTCTTCGTGCCCAAAGGCGTCGAGCACATCTTCCCAAATGGCCTGTGCCGTTCCGCGGCGGGTACGGGGATCGCACAGGTAGCGGATGGTGAGGAGCACGCCGCTGTCCACGACGCTCGTGTAGACGATTGGGGTGAGCTTCGAGTAGAAGATCATGAACCGGCTCGACACTTCTTTGATTCGATGCTCGGCGGTCTCGGTGAGATGCATGGCGTGGTCCCGCGCGATCTGCTCGAGAATCTCCTTGGCCCGCCGCCAGTTGCTTTCGAACGTGACGAGCACGGGCAACTCGTTCCAAATGTAGTTGAACCCCTTGGTGTAGTTGGCGAGGGAATCGGTGAGCACCTTCCCGTTGGGAACGTGGACGACTCGTCCCGTGCTCTGATCGGCGTCAACCCAATTTCCGATTTCCATCAAGGTGAACTGGAAGATCCGTATATCGATGACATCGCCAGCGTGACCGGCGATCTGAATCCGGTCGCCGACTTCAAACGGGCGGCGCCAGATCACGAAGATCCAACCAGCGAGGTTGACGACCAGGTCCTTGAGTGCAATGGCGAGACCGGCGGAGACGAGTCCGAGGAACGTGCCGAAGGACTGAATGGCGTTGGCCCAGATGCCCCCAATGAGCACGATCGCGGTCGCGAACGCCGCGTAACTGGTTCCCTTGGCCCAGCGGTACCGCAGACGAACGTCCTCGGTGCGGCGGTGCACGAACCCCAGCACCAGCCGTTGGAGGATCCAGATGACGAAGATGATCAAAACCGAGGCGAGGAGCTTCTGTTGCCCGACTGGTCCGAGGCCAAGCGTCTCCTGGAGCCAGGTTGTCACTCGTTCCATAGATCAGTATCCGACGGGCGTTGCCACAAAATACTGTGTTGAGCCGCGAGCGTGGGCCAACTCACCGCGTGGCAGCGGCTCCCAGTGTCGAGAGCTCGCTCGGCCGCGTGAGCCAGTAGTCGGGGCGATATGGTGCCAACGACTCTCGCGGGAAGGGTCCCCAGAGTGCGGCCGCGATCTCGACGCTTGCCGCACGACCCGCCTTCATGTCGTGCACGGAATCACCGACGAAGACCGCACCCTCGGCGGTTGCACCCAACCATTCGAGGGCACGTTTTACCGGCTCCGGATCGGGTTTCGGCCGCTCCACGTCGTCGGCGCACACCAGGACGTCGAAAAAATGGGCGATCCCACACCGTACCAATCCGCGCGTCGCGGTTTCACGCATTTTGCTGGTGACGATCGCCATGCGTGCGCCCAGCTCCCGTAAACGTTCGAGTGCTTCCGGGACCCCGGGGTAGCCCCGGATCAGCTGGTCGTGGTGCTCGTGGTTGTGCGATCGATACGTCGCCACCATGGCTTCGATTTCGGCGGGATCGTCACTGAAACTCCGGAGCTGAACGCGGACGGGTGTGCCAAGCCCCTCCAGCCACCGATGGTCCGGCGGGACAGTCCCGCGGTGCACCATCATCGTGTGCCGGTACGAGCTGAGGATGAGCTCAATCGAATCGATGAGCGTCCCGTCGAGGTCGAAGAGAAAGGTGTCGCGAGTCACGCCCCGAGCGGAAGGCGCCGAACGGGCGTGCCCGTCAACGCATAGACGGCGTTGGCCACGGCGGGTGCGATGGGTGGTGTGGCCGTCTCGCCGACGCCAGCGGGACCGCGAATCCCGCGTAGGAGATGCACTTCGACCGCCGGCATCTCATGCATGCGGAGCATCTCATAGTCGTGGAAGTTGCTTTGTGTCACGCGTCCCCGATCGATGGTGATGGCGCCGTGGAGGGCGGCAGTGAGTCCGTACACGATGGCACTTTCGACCTGGGCTTCGACGATCGCGGGATTCACGGTGACGCCACAATCGAGGGCGCACACCACGCGGTGAACCCTGACCGCTCCGTCGACGAGAGATACCTCCGCCACCTGTGCCACGACGCTCATGAAGGCCTCATGCAGTGCGATCCCCCGGGCGCGGCCACGCGGCAGCGGGCTTCCCCAACCCGCTTGCTCCGCGGCGGCCTCGAGTACCCGTCGATGTCGGACACGCCTGCCCAACAACCGGAGCCGTAACGCGACGGGATCCTTACCCCCGGCGCGAGCCAACTCGTCGACAAAACACTCTTTGACGAACGCATTGTGCGTGTGATTGATCGAGCGCCAGAAGCCTACGGGAACACCGGTTTCGGCGTGGTGGTAATCGATGGCGATGTTTGGAATCTCGTAGGGAAGATGTCGCGCGCCCTCGACCGCCTCTGGGTCGAGGCCACCACGCAGACGTCCGCCGGTTGCACGAGCGAGAATGGACGGGCAAACGAGGCGGTGGCTCCACGCCGATGGCCAGCCGTCTGCATCCAGCCCACCGCGAAGGACGTGATAGGACGCGGGACGGTAGAAATCATGCTGGATGTCGTCCTCGCGCGACCACACGACCTGAACCGGTGCCCCGATTGTGCGGGAGATCTCCACGGCGTCGCCCACGAAGTCTGTCTCGTAGCGCCGGCCGAACCCGCCGCCCAGATACGTGGTGTGCACCGCCACCTGCTCCATGGGAACCCGCGCGAGTCGCGCAGCGGTGCG
Source organism: Gemmatimonadales bacterium (assembly GCA_041577295.1). Taxonomy (GTDB): domain Bacteria; phylum Gemmatimonadota; class Gemmatimonadetes; order Gemmatimonadales; family GWC2-71-9; genus JBDHDH01. The sequence continues at coordinate 2,290 of JBFGJG010000068.1, read as the reverse complement.
GCGCGTCGCCGTTTGATTTTGCGTTGGCACCCAAACATCGCATCCGTCACTGCGGACGTGCGCCGTGCAATTCATCGGCTCCATGGTGGCGTGCGCCAGAAACGGCAGCTCGTACTCCGCGGTGATCTGCCGTGCTGCGCGTTCGAGCCCCCGCGGCACATCGCCCTGCTCGCGCACCACGGCGCCACGGGTACCGGCGAGCTCGCGAAACTGATTACTGATCTTTGCGCTGGATTGGAATGCGTTGGCGCCTTCGTCCCACCGAATGTCGAGGGCTCGCTTGCCCTGTAAGGCGCTCCAGGTGTTGTCGGCGACCACCGCCACCCCATTGCGGGTGCGAAGCACGCGGCGTACCCCAGGCACCGCGCCCGCCCGTGCGGCGTCATACTGCAAGACGCTGCCTCCAAAGACGGGGCATTGAGCAACAGCGGCGAACTTCATTCCAGGTAAACGGACGTCCATGCCGAACGTCGCCGACCCATCCACCTTGACCGGAGTATCGAGGCGCCGCTGTCTGGTGCCGATGAGGCGGAACGCGCGCGGATCTTTGAGGCCGACGTTGCGGGGAACCGGGAGGGTGGCCGCCGATTCGGCCAATTCACCAAACGAGAGCCGACGGTCGCCTGCCTCATCGACGACGCTCCCGTTCTCGGCGCGGCACCGCCGCTCGGACACTCCCCACCGCTGGGCGGCGGCGGCGATCAACATGGTGCGGGCTACGGCGCCCGCCTGCCGCAGAGGCTCCCATGCCACCCGCACGCTCGCGCTCCCAAACGTCCCCTGCACGCGAAAGGCAGGGTTCACGTAGGCTTCATCGGCAGGCGCGAACTCGAATTGAATGGTTTTCCAGTCTGCCTCCAGCTCCTCGGCGACGAGCATGGGGAGTGCTGTGGCGACGCCCTGACCCATCTCCGAACGGTCGACGATGATCGTCACGACCCCGTCGGTGTCGATGCGGATCCACGCGTTCGGCATGAAGCTCCCCGGCTCGTCGTTTTCGACACGCGGGAGGGCGTCGCCTCGGGTGCAGGCGGGCAGGTAAAAGCCCAAGACGAGTCCCGCACCGGTCGCTCCGGTGATTTTCACGAACTCTCTGCGGTTAACGCGATGACGCTCGGACATCAGATTTCTATCACGCTCCGGTGGGACCTTGTCAAAAGTACTGCCGCCGTCAACGGTGGAGGCAGTCAGGAGTCCGGCTACCCCTTCCTCCTCACGCCTCGTCGGCGGCGGCGGGTCGGGTTGGGTGAACTGTCGCTCCGGTCTCGATCATCTGCGCTGCGAGCTAGGATCAGTGCGGTATCCCGCTCGCTGAAGTGTGCTCCGGGTTCTTGAGCGTCGTCCATGGAGAAAAATTCCGTAGTGGCCACGGGATCCGTCAACTGGTGAAATCAACGAAGTACCGGGAGGATCGAGTAGCGTGCTCGTCTGGATTCTGATTGCGATCGTGATCGTGTTGGTCGGAGGTATACGGTACGTGACGGCCATGCCGGGTCGTTCGTATCGTGGCGACCTCCCCCCGCTCAGCGACCACACCGCCACGTTGAGCGCGCGGCTGCGCTCGCACGTGGCCACGCTCGCCGCCGAAATCGGAGAGCGCCACCTTCATCGGCCAAAGGCCCTCGAGCGCGCAGCACGCTATGTTGAGGATTCGCTAGAGGGCCTCGGATACGCGGTCGAGCGGCACCCGTATGCCGTCGGCGGTCACGAGGTGCGGAACCTCGTTGCCGAGCGTCCGGGCGCGTCTTCGACCGATGTCGTCGTGATCGGCGCGCATTACGACACGGTGCCAGGTTGCCCCGGCGCAAACGACAACGGAACGGGTGTGGCTGCTCTCCTCGAGCTGGCGCGATGCTGGGTCTCCCGACGTCCAGTCCACACGCTGCGGTTCGTCGCGTTTGTCAATGAGGAGCCGCCGTATTGCTTCACCAATTCAATGGGCAGTCGTGTCTACGCGCGCCAATGTCGCCGGCGCGGCGACCGTGTGCTGGGAATGTTGTCGCTCGAGACCATCGGTTGCTACTCGAATCGGGCCGGTAGCCAAGCGTATCCCCTCCCGTTTGGTCTGCTCTACCCGCGGACCGGAAATTTCATTGGATTCGTCGCCAACCTCTCGTCGCGCCGACTTGTCCGCCGTTGCGTGCGTGCTTTCCGGGAGTGCGTGGCGTTTCCCTCTGAAGGCACGGCGGCCCCCGGTTACCTCCCGGGCATCTTTTGGTCCGATCATTGGTCCTTCTGGCGCGAAGGGTACCCTGCGGTCATGGTGACGGACACAGCACCCTTTCGATAC
>JBFGJG010000067.1:0-17855 GCA_041577295.1 Gemmatimonadales bacterium | reverse complement strand
GTCGTGGACATCAGACTCGTGCGGGCCGCCCAAGCGCACGCCGCCGATCAGGCGACGCGCAACCGCATCAGCCACCGCGGCTCCGACCGTTCGGAGCCAGCCGATCGTGCCACCGCGGCCGGATATATGTGGACGTTCGTGGCCGAGAACGTTGCGGCGGGTTACGTGACCGGAAAGGAAGTCGTCACAGGGTGGCTAGAGAGTCCCAGCCATCGCGACAATATCATGGACGCCCTCGCCACCCACGTGGGCATCGGGTATGTGCGTCGCGACTCGGGAACGTTTCAGCACTACTGGTCGGCGTCTTTTGGGGCGAGTCGTCTTCCCGTCGAGTCACCCACCGGAGGCTGTCACCCCTGAGGGCTCCTGATACACGGCCGCACCCACCAAGGCCGCGATCACCGTTTCCACCAGCTGCCACACCGCTGAAACAATCAAGAGACCCGCCGGTGCCAGGTCGAGCGTGCCCTGGGCCACTGCCGGCCACAAGAACGCCAACGCCCAGAGGGTCACTGCTGCCACGAGCGCCGTCCGCGGACCGGGCCCAAATCGCGGACGGATGGCTGCGTAGAGCCAGATCAGAGCCACTCCGAGGAGAAACCCAAACACGACGAACACCATGGCCGCTGCACCACTCACCGGCGGGAGCCCGAGTGCATCCATGGCCGCCGCCGATTGTTCGGCGATCACCCCGAGGTTCAAAACGGTTTCGCCGATGTTGATGACTAGACCTGCCACCAGCCCGCCCGCGACTACGCGGGCGGCGTTGATTTTACCCACCGTAACCTCCTACCATGCAGGGGAACTTTTGCATTAGCTCGCCCATTTCCAGACGCGGGGATTTGACTCCCGCGCGGTTGGGTGTCAAGGTCGGAGGCGCATGGCACGTCCAGGGACACTCGAGGCAATCTGGATCAAACGCGCACGCCGGGGGCCGATGGACTCCAGACAGGAGGCGACACTGGTGACCGACACCGGTCTCGCAGACAACGCCGATCAGCGCGGCCGTCGCCAGGTCACCATCATCGAGCGCGAGATCTGGACCGAGCTCAGCAAGCTGTTCGGCGTCACATTGGACCCATCGCTGCGCCGTGCCAACCTCATGGTCAGCGGTATCCGGCTGGCGGACAGCCGCGGCAAGATTCTCCGCATCGGCCCGTGCTTGATCCGCATCAACGGTGAAACGAAGCCGTGCGAGAGGATGGATGAAGCGTTTCCGTCGCTCCAAGAAGCGCTGTCTCTAGCGTGGCGCGGTGGAGCGTACGGCGAGGTGCTGCAGGGTGGCCGGATTGCCGCAGGAGATCCGGTTGCATGGGTAAAGGCCGAGCCGGTGTCCGCGCCCAAGGCGCAGCCGCAGGCGATACGAGCAAGGAAAGGGGATATGTGATGACAAATAAAAAGGTCGAGCAGCCAGACAGCGTTTGGCGAGACAAGCTCACGCCACAGCAGTATCACGTTACGCGGGAGAAGGGAACGGAGCCAGCGTTCACGGGGAAATACCATGCTTGCAAGGACCCGGGCACATATCGCTGCGTGTGCTGCGACGCCGCGTTGTTCAGCTCTGACGCGAAATACGAATCGGGAACCGGATGGCCAAGCTTCTGGGAGCCAACCGCCGCCGAGCAGGTACGCACCGAGACAGACCGCTCGTTCGGGATGAGCCGAACGGAGGTCCTCTGCGCCTCGTGCGACGCGCACCTCGGCCACGTTTTCAACGACGGCCCCAAGCCCACGGGACTCCGCTACTGCATCAATTCAGCGGCACTGGAGCTCGATCCCGAGAAGAAGGACGAGTAAGCAGGGTGGCGGCTTCGGCGCCCGCGTTGAAGCCGCCTATTTCTTCCCACCCATCGCCAACAACTTGTTCCATAGCTTAGCGTCGACCGGCATGACCGAGAGGCGCGGCATTCGTACCAATGCAAGGTCCTTGAACGCCTTGTCCGCTTTAATGTCCGCCAGCGTCACCGGTTTGAGAATCGCTCCTTTCGCGGCCAGATCTACCACCACCAGCTTCGGATCCTTCGACCCGGGATCGGGATAAGGACCCTTCACGATCTCGGCCAGACCGACGACCGCCTTTTCCTTCCCGGAATGGTACACCATCACCCGATCGCCCTTGGCCATCGCGCGAATGTGGCGCAGGGCGAGATTGTTCTTGACCCCATCCCACACCGTTCGCTTCTCCCGTTCGAGATCCTGATAGCTGTACGTCGTGGGCTCAGTCTTCACGATCCAGCGGCCAGCCATGGCTAATTCCCCTTTCTCCTTTTTCTCCTTCTAGTCACCAGCAGCGCCGGTGAAAGTGTGCGGGCGGGGCCATCCTGAAAAGGGAAGCTTCATTAAACTGTTACAAAGTTGTCTAACTTTTTTCTTTGACTTCAATGGACTGACGTCCTAGTTTGAGCCTCCATTCGATCCCAAACAGGAGGTGCAAGCGATGTGGCGTGTGAAGACTAAGTCTCTGCTGGCCATCGGATTGGCAGCTCTCGTCGCCTCAGCCTGTTCGGACAACTCTTTGGCTCCGGACGAAGTGGTTGCCGTTGACGACGATGTCGCTGCGGCATCCCATGGCGGGTACTACACCAAAGGCCGACGGGGTCGGATCTCCCCGGCCAAGATCCGGGTGATCCACGCCTCGCCTGATGCACCGGCGGTGGACGTGTATCTGCTACGTGACAGCCGGCGCTATTACGCGGGGACGTACGGCCGCAAGTCCGATGTCCGGAAGCCCATCGTCATTCGGAACCTGGCGTACGGACAGGCAACTGGTTACGCGAAGATCCCGGCGGGATCCTACCGCGTCGAGCTACGCGCCGCAGGTGCGCCGGCCAACAGTCCACCGGCGTTTGCGGTGGGCCCAGTCAAGATTGCGCCGTGGTCGCGGATCACGACCATCGCGGCAGGTTTGCTCGGCTCGAGCGACCCCGCAGACAAGTTCCGCCTGCTTCCGCTGCTCGACCGGTTCCCAAGGAAGTTTGACGGTGCTCGTGTGCGTGTCGTGCACGCCGGGGCGAATGCGCCAACCGTCGCCCTCGATCTTGGCAACGATGGCTCCGTAGAGGTTCCCGCGTTGCCACGATTCGCGGACACGGGTGCTGAGGGCGTCGCGCTTCCGGCCAACACTCCATTGAGTGTTGGTGTCCTTGCGGGTGAGCCGCTGGGCCTCGTCGGGGCGTTTGGTATTCCGCCACTGCCGAAGGGTGCCGAGGTGTATGCGATCGCCACCGGGCTACTGGGTGGTGATCCGCCGTTTGGTTTGCTGGCCGTCACACAGGACGGAGCGCTGGGTTTTGTTTTCCCAGACTGAGTCCCATTGCCAACAACTCGGCGGTCGTGCTAGGTGGCACGGCCGCCTTTTTGTTTCACAAGTCGCAGACCCAGCTTCCAATCGCGTCCGCAAGCTCTGCGAGCACTTCCTCCGCTGAGCGACCGGTGCGTTTGGGGACTTTGAATGAGTGATCGCCGTCTTCAACAATGTGCACGCTTGCACCGAGCTGTTTGATGATGGGTGACAGCAGCCTCAAGTCGGCAAGGTTGTCGCGCGTGCCTTGTACGAAGAGCATCGGGACATTCACGCGTCTGAGGTGTTCGGCCCGCGTATCGCTCGGTCGTTTGGGAGCGTGGAGCGGAAAGCCCAGGAACACGAGACCGCGGACATACGGCAGCGCTTCTTCCGCTTGGGCCATCGAGGTCATGCGCCCACCCAACGATTTCCCTCCCGCAACGACCAGGAGGTTGGGGTCGAGCTCAGCAACGCGAGTTACGGCGGCGCGCACAGTGGCTTGCAGCCGCGCGGGTGGGTCGGGACTGCGCCGTCCCGCTTCCATGTACGGAAACTGGTAGCGGAGCGTGGCAATCCGGCGATCTGCGAGCGTTTCCGCCACCCCCTCCATGAACGCGTGATGCATGCCGGCTCCGGCGCCGTGGGCAAGTACGTATGCGGCCGTCGCGTCATCGGGACGCATCCACCGGGCGGTGACACGGCCGACGTCGGGGACCTCGATTGTTATCGGACGCTGCATGACGCGCACCTCGTTACGACTTCGCCTGATCCCGCTCGATCGAGAACGCTGCGGTGAGCGCGCTCAACGCCGCAAGCGCGGCCGCGACCCACATAACGCCACGGAATCCTCGAACGAACGCTTCTTGGATTACCAACCGAACATTGGCCGCTAGATCCCCGCCCAGCGTCGACACGTCGATCGCCCCCATCTGCGTCATCTGCGCCGATACCATATCGCGGGCGACCTGAGGCACCTCGGAGCCGCTCAGGGCAACCGTCACCTCTTGGCGGAAGATCGCCAGCAGCAACATCCCCATCGCGGCGACGGCCACCAGCCCGGCCACACGCGAGACGGCATTATTGACACCGGAGGCAACGCCAACGCGATCTTCTCCCACGGCGTTCATCACAGCGGTTGTGAGCGGAGCCACGCTCACCGCCATCCCGAGACCCAACACCGCAACGGCGGGAAAGAACGTTTCCCAATACGTCCCGCCAATACCGGGAAGGGTGAACAGCGCGAAACCCAGCGCGGCGATGACAGGGCCAACCACCAGCGGTGGTCTCGCGCCGTACTTCTCGACGAGGCCTCCGGCCCAACGGGACAGCAGGAACATGATCAAAATGAATGGCACAAAGGCGGCACCCGCCGCCGTGGCGGAGTATCCCTGTACCTGGATCAGATTGAACGGAAAGTAAAACAGCGCGCCTCCAAGCCCGGCGTACAGCAGCAGTGTGAGGGCGTTGGCACCGCTGAACGTCGACGACCGGAACATCCGTAAGGGGAGCATGGGGTGCTCGGAGCGGCGCTCCCACACGAGAAAGCCGATCATGGCACTCGTGCCGCCTAGCAATGCCAGGAGGACCGGGCGGGCGGTGAGACCGAGCTGTTGGGATTCGATCAGGCCAAAAATGATTCCGCCGAGCCCGAGCGAAGCGAGGACCGTGCCGGGGAGATCAAGTCGTGTCGACTGCGGCGGCAGCGGTGGCTCCGGCACGCGCGTCCGGAGAATCAGCAATGCCACCGCGGCGAGCGGCAGATTGATGAAGAAGATCCCGCGCCACGAGACCTGTTCAGTAAACCACCCGCCCATGACGGGGCCGATCGCCGCGGTGATGGCTGTGGCGCCTGCCCACGTACCGATGGCTCGACCACGTTGCTCGTCAGCGAAGGTCGAGCTGATCAGCGCCAGACTTCCTGGCACAAGCAGCGCACCTCCCACACCTTGGACCGCGCGCGCGGCGATGAGCTGACTCACGTCTGGCGCCACGCCGCACCAGGCAGACGCGATCGCGAAGAGTCCCAGCCCAAGCATGTAGATTCGCCGACGACCATAGTGATCCCCGAGGGAGCCACCGGTGAGCATTAGCGCGGCGAGCGTGAGCGCGTAGGCCTCCACCACCCATTGCGCATCGACGATAGACGCGCCGAGCGTCTCCTGCAGCGCCGGGAGCGCCACGTTGACCGCCGATCCATCGATAAACGCGAGGCTCGAGCCGAGAATAGCCGCCGCCAGCACCGCCCGCCCTACGCGAGCGGTACATGCGGTTCCTGCGGGCGTCCCACGGACGACGCCCTCGTCGCACGGTGGCTTGTGCATTACTCGAGCGTAAAGCCAACCCTCAACGTCACCTGCCAGTACCCGACGCCGTTGCCTTCCACAGTTCCTCGCGTCTCGACAATCTGAAACCACCGCATATTGCGGACTGTCTTCGATGCCCTCCCCAGCGCCTGCTCCACTGCGTCTTCAACGCTTTTCTTCGACGAACCCACCAGTTCAATGGTCTTGTATACATGGGCGATCATTCGCTACCTCCAGTCATGATCTGATCCGCTGCCTCTCCTGAAACGGGCAGACGACGCGGGAGATATCAGTATGACGACTCAGCTCTCCTTCACCTTCCTCACCAATCCGACGTACCCGTGCTCTGAGAGCCGACTCGAGGCGAGTCGAAAGTACTCGCGGTCGGCGGTGATGCCGAGTCCATCGACGAATCGATTCATGAAGTTGAACAGCGCACACACGCTGACCGTATCGTGGAGCGTGTCACTCGCGCGGGCGTCATCGTGAGCTTGCGCACAAACCGAAGCAGCGGGCGTAAGCGGTCGTTCACGGGGGCGGTGTCGACATCGTGCACCAACGCCTCGAGCACACCGTCGGCGACACCAAAGACTCGTGCAGTGGCCGCGTGCACTCCGTGACAGTACCCGCACCCGTTGAGTGAGGAGACCAACGCGGCGATCAACTCGCGCTGTGCCACCGTGAGCGGCGAGTCGCCCCGCATCAACGCTTGGTGATACTCGAGCAGCGGAAGCGCCGTGTCGGGATATCGCTTAAAGACGTCGAGCAGGACGGCGTCGTGAGGGAGGGATCGCAAGTGCGGCATGGTACCTCGGTGGTGATTTCTCGGTCTCAAACTTGGACGCGGCAACTTATGAACGCCCGAGAATCGCATCAAGCAACAGCCCGACAGGCGCAGCTCGCCCCAATCCGCTTGCGATGGGGCTCTTCTAACGCTATGCTCAGAAAGCGCTTAGCCGCCACCCTGCCTGCGTCCCGCCGCCCCACGCTCGACACCTCGGCGACGTAAGTGCAGTTCTCCCAAGGGAAAGGGCACCACGATGGGTAACAACGCCGATCTCCTGGCCAGGCGCGCCGCTGTCGTCTCCAGGGGAGTCCCAACCGTCACCCCCGCGACGGTCGCGTCGGCTCGCGGGGCGTTGCTCGTGGACGCCGAGGGGAACGAGTTGATCGATTTCGCCGGCGGGATCGGCACGATGAACGCCGGGCACTGTCAAAAGACTGTAGTACGTGCCATTCACGAGCAGGCTGCCAAACTGCAACACACCTGCTTTCACATCGCCACCTACGAGCCATACGTCGCGTTGTGCGAGCGCCTCGTCGAGCTCTTCCCACACGGCGACACGACAAAAGCCATGCTGGTCAACAGTGGCGCGGAAGCAGTGGAAAACGCCGTCAAAATTGCCAGACAGGCGACGGGACGTCCCGGCATCATTTGCTACACCGAGAGCTTTCACGGGCGCACGCTCCTCGGAATGTCATTGACGTCCAAGGTGGGTTACAAGATTGGTTGTGGACCGTTTGCGCCAGAGATCTACCGTCTCCCATTCCCGAATCACTTCCGTTACGGCGATGGCCTCTCGACAGATGATTTTGTGACCCGTGAATTGGAACGGCTCCGCGCGTCGTTCTCGAGTGTGGTCGCCGCCGATCAGGTCGCCGCGATTCTGATCGAGCCCGTTCAGGGCGAGGGAGGATTCGTCCCGGCCCCGCAGGGATACCTGCGTGGGCTCCGTGACATCTGTGACGAACACGGGATCGTATTGATCTTCGACGAAGTCCAGACCGGTTTCTGCCGCACCGGAAGGTGGGCCGCGTATCAACACTACGACGTGGTCCCAGACCTCTCCACCTGGGCCAAATCGATGGGTGGTGGCTTGCCGGTCGCGGCGGTGGTGGGACGGGCGGACGTCATGGATGGCGCGCGCCCCGGTACGATCGGGGGTACCTATGGCGGGAATCCCGTAGCCTGTGCCGCCGCGCTGGCAACCATCCGGTACATGGAAGAACAAGATCTGAACGGCCGGGCGCGTGCCATCGGTCAGCAGGTGCGCGAGCGGTTTACCGCCCTCGCACGCCGCTGCGCCGCGGTGGCAGACGTGCGCGGTCTCGGCGCGATGATCGCGGCGGAGTTTGTGGACCCCGCCGATCGCTCCAAACCGGCGACGGCGCAGGTCAAGGAAATCCTCGCCTCGTGCGTTCGGCGTGGCGTGCTCGTGATCTCGGCGGGAACCTACGGAAACGTGATTCGCGTACTTTCCCCGCTGGTCATCACGGATGAGCAGCTGGAACGCGGCCTCGATGTCTTGGAAGACGAGGTGCTGCGGGTGTTCTCCGGATCGGACGCACCGCAACCGACCCGAGGAGCAACGGTTGCCACTTCCTAACCGTGATCACTGATCGATGAAACCGTTCGCCATTGCCGGTTTGCAGCTCGCGTTACGAGGCACCGGGGACAACCTGCCTCACATGCGGGCGAGGCTCGATTACCTCATGCACCTGTTTCCATGGGTGCAGATGGTCGTGTACAGCGAGCTGGCGGCCTGCGGGCCGTCGACGACGAAAGCCCAGCCGCTGCCCGGCCCCAGCGAGCGTGCGTTACAAGAGATGGCGGCCAAGCATAAACTGTGGCTCGTGACGGGGTCAATGTTCGAGCTCAAGGGCAAGAAGGTCTACAACACCAGCTCGGTCATCGATCCGGCCGGCAAAGTCGTGGGGCGGTATCGTAAGGTTTTTCCGTTCCAACCGTACGAGTTGCACGTCGAAGCCGGTGACTCGTTTCTGGTGTTCGATGTGCCGGACATCGGCCGATTCGGTGTCTCGATCTGTTACGACATGTGGTTTCCGGAAACGTCACGTACGCTCGCGGCCATGGGAGCGGAAGTCATCATCCATCCGTCGATGACGACGACGATCGACCGGGATGTCGAGCTGGCCATTGCGCGCGCGACCGCCGCCACCAATCAGTGCTTCGTCGTGGACATCAACGGAGTTGGAGACGGTGGAAACGGTCGCTCGATCATCGTCGGACCAGCTGGGGACGTGCTGTATCAAGCCGGCTCGACCGAAGAATTGATTCCTCTCGAAATCGACCTCGACCGCGTACGAAGGAGCCGGGAGGTGGGGCTGCGCGGGTTGGGACAGCCACTCAAGAGCTTTCGCGATTCTGCGGTGCGATTCGACGTCTACGATGGTGGCTCGGCGACACGACAATACCTGGCGTCCCTCGGCCCTCTGGTAAGGCCCGAAAGGGGGTCCCAGGCCGGGATCGCGCCCCCCGAACCGCGCCGCGATGAGGTCCTGGGAGAGAGTAGGTGAGACAATGATCGTGGATCCTAGATCTAAGAGCGACCAAGGAGGAGAGCGTGCGGCCGCGACGGCGCTCTACAACGTGCCGCGCCTGCGCGTCGACACCTGGAACCGGGTGCGGGACTACGCCCGACGCCTGCGCCGGCTCCCCAAAGATTCGGCGGAACGCGACACGCTGCGCACAGGCTGTCGCGACGCTCTGACGTACCTCGCTACCATCGAGCGGTATGGAGCGTTTCCGGGGAAAACGGCGTTCGCCCAGATCGTCCGCACCTTCGACGCCGGTGATGACGAAACCCTCGCGCAGCAGGTCGTACGGATCGTCCGCCTGCTCACGAGCAACGCCTATCGCCGGCTGGACCTCTCCACCTCGCAGCTCCACGACTTCGCCCACCTCCTCAACGTCGGCGCTGTCAACGAGGCCGTGCAGAACCAGCTTGCCAGAGAGAAACGCCCCTACTTCGAGGTCCTATTCGTGGACGACTTGAACGCGCGGGAGGAGACGGAGCTCCATCAACACGTGCTCGAACTGCGCCGCCCGCACGACGCGTTCATCTACGAAACGATCACGGTTGGGTCGTTTGAAGATGCGCTCGTCGCGGTGATGGTGAACCCCAATATCCAGAGCTGTATCATCCGGTACGTGTTTCCGTTCCAATCGCCAAACCCCGTCGATTTCTTGCGGGAGATCTATACGATTCTCGGAATGGACCCGGAGCATCTCGAACGCCAGCTGGCCACTGACCGTAGTCTCATCCTTGGCCAGGCGTTGCGGTCGCTCCGGCCGGAGCTCGACCTCTTCCTGGTCACCGATGCGGCGGTGGAGCACGTGGTGGGCGACGCCAGCAGGGATTACCGGCGCATCTTCTATCATCAAGAGAACTATCAGGATCTCCACCTCTCCATTCTCAAAGGAATCCACGAACGCTACGAGACACCGTTCTTCAATGCCCTCCGGCGTTACAGCGACAAGCCAACAGGTGTCTTTCATGCGCTTCCCATCTCACGCGGGTACTCCATCGCCCGCTCCCACTGGATTCAGGACATGGGCCAGTTCTATGGCTCGAACGTCTTTCAGGCAGAGACCTCCGCGACGACCGGGGGGCTCGATTCGTTGCTGCAGCCCCACGGACCGCTCAAGCAGGCACAACGGTTGGCCGCTCGCGCCTTCGGTGCCCAGCGGACGTACTTCGTCACCAACGGGACGTCAACGGCCAACAAGATCGTGCTGCAAGCGCTGATACGGCCGGGGGATATTGTGCTGGTCTCGCACGACTGTCACAAATCGCATCACTACGCCGTGCTGCTCGCGGGGGCGAAACCGGTGTACCTAGATGCATATCCGCTGCAGCAGTACTCGATGTACGGGGCGGTGCCGCTGTCGGAGATCAAGCGCCACCTCTTCCGACTCAAGCAGGCCGGCAAGTTGGACCGGGTGAAGATGCTGTTGCTCACCAACATCACCTTCGATGGGGTGACGTACGACCCCGAGCGGGTCATGGAGGAAGTGCTCGCCATCAAGCCCGACATGGTCTTCGTGTGGGACGAAGCATGGTTTGCGTACGGCCGCTTTCTTCCAACGTTGCGCAGCCGTACGGCGATGGAAGCGACGCGCCGGCTCCGCACGCGCTTTCGCAGCCCGGAGTACGCCGAGGGGTACCGGGCCTGGAAGGAAGGCTTCGACCAACTGGACCCGGACGACGAAGCCACGTGGGTGGATCGCAAGTTGCTACCCGATCCCCAGCAGGTTCGGGTCCGTGTGTACGCGACGCACTCGACACACAAGACTCTGACGTCGCTCCGCCAGGGATCCATGATCCACGTCAATGACCAAGATTTCGAACAGGGCGTCCGCAACGTGTTCGACGAAGCGTACATGACCCATACGTCGACCTCGCCCAATTATCAGATCCTCGCGTCGCTCGATGTCGGAAGACGCCAGGTCGAGCTCGAAGGTTATGAGTTGGTGCAACGCAGCGTCGAGCTGGCCATGGCGCTCCGAGAGCGCATTCACATCGATTCACTCCTTCGCCGCTACTTTCGCGTTCTCGGACCAGCGGAGATGGTGCCGCCCCCGTTCCGCCCGTCGGGATTGGAGTACTACTACAACCCCGAGACCGGCTGGCACTTGATGGAGGAAGCGTGGCACGCGGATGAGTTCGTCCTCGATCCGACACGAGTGACTGTCGATGTTGGACGGACTGGCATGGACGGCGACACCTTCAAGAAGCTCTTGATGGATCGCTTCGATATCCAGATCAACAAGACCTCGCGAAATACCGTCCTGTTCATGATCCACATCGGTATGACCCGTGGCATGGTGGCGCATCTGGTGAAGGTCTTGACCCGCATCGCCGAAGAGCTAGCGGAGAAGCAGGATCACCAGAGCGCCGTCGAGCAGCGCATGCTCGAGCAGCGGGTGCGCTCATTAACGCAAGATCTTCCTCCGCTGCCAAACTTCAGCCGGTTTCATCGGGCGTTTCTCACCACACCCAATAGCACCACACCCGAAGGAAACATGCGTGACGCCTTCTTCCTCGCATACGACGACAAAGCCTGCGAGTATCTCAAACTCGATGGCTCGCTTACAGCAGCGGTCGAATCGGGCAGAGAGGTCGTCTCGGCGACATTCGTCACGCCCTACCCGCCTGGCTTCCCCGTTCTCGTCCCCGGGCAGGTGATCACCAACGACATCCTGAACTACCTCAAAGCGCTGGACGTGAAGGAGATTCACGGCTACGAGCCCAACTACGGCTTGCGTGTGTTCACCGCCGCGGCGCTGGGCAGCGAATTTTCCACACGCCGCGAAGCCGTGGAACGGCGCGAACGATTGATGGGAGCCAAGACGTAATGGGAGCGAAATCGCGCAGATCAAACAAACGGAGCACGGTGCGCCGCCGGTTACCGAGCAAGACGAGGAAATCGAGTAAGCCGTTGCTCAACGGCATTTCGGACATCCGCCGGTACTTTCATCGTAATGAGACGCCGATCTATTTCATCAGTGCCACGAACTTCAATCTGATCGGCATCGATGAGTGGGTGCGAAACTTTCGGTTCATCAACTACATCGACTGTTTTGACGGCCACCACCCCAACGTCTTCGTTCCATCGGAGATTCCCCATCGCCCCTTCACGGGTATCGAGGACATCAACAACTACCTCCTCGAACACAAGGAAGTCGTCGACTTCATCAAGGGGCGCGGCCCCGGCGGCAAGGCGGTGTTTCTCTTTTTCGATGAGCACACCGAGGAATTGTGTCGCGAGCTCGGGCTGACGGTGTGCTTTCCTCCGGCATCGCTGCGGCGCACAGTCGATGACAAGATCTCCGCTACGCGGATCGGTGACCGGGCGGGCGTGCCCAGCGTCCCCAACGTCCTCGCCAAGGTGCAGACCTATGAGGATCTGCGACGCATGAGTAGACCGCTCGGAAACGATCTCGTCATTCAGACGGCGTTCGGTGACTCTGGTCATACCACTTTCTTTATTGCGAACGAACGCGATTATCAGAAGCACGCCGAAGAGATCGCCGCCGAACCCGAAGTCAAGATCATGAAGCGGGTTCGGTGTCGGGGCTCGGCGCTCGAGGCCTGCGTGACGCGGCACGGAACGATCGTTGGGCCGTTGATGACCGAGCTCGTCGGATTCAAGGAGTTGACGCCGTACCGCGGTGGCTGGTGCGGGAACGAGGTCAATGCGGAGGCGTTCTCACGAAAGGTTCGCGATGACGCGCGGGACAAGACGTTTGCCTTTGGCGAGGAACTCCGAAGTATGGGATACCGCGGATACTTCGAGCTGGATTTCCTGATGGACATGGACACCGGGGAAGTATACCTCGGCGAGGTGAATCCCAGGATCACCGGCGCCAGCGCCATGACCAACCTCGCCACCTTCGCGCACGCGGATGCGCCCCTATTCCTGTTTCACCTTCTCGAATGGTCCGACATCGATTTTGAGCTCGACGTGCAGGAGCTGAATGCCCGCTGGGCCGATCCGGCCAACATCGATCCGTGGGGGCAATTGGTGATGAAGCACACCGAGGATACGGTCGAGCTGGTAACCTCCGCTCCGCCGTCCGGGGTGTGGCGGATGCACGCGAACGGTCGCCTCGAGTTCGTCCGCGTGCAAACCCACCGACGAACCGTCGAAAGCGAGACCGAAGGTTTCTTTCTGCGGATCCTCAAAGAGGGAGACTATCTGTACGAGGGCGCAGATCTGGGAATCCTGATCACCCCCGGCCGACTCATGAACGAAGATCATACGCTCAACGACCGCGCCCGAGCGTGGATCCGGGGGATTCGTGCTCACTATCAAAGCCGGTCCATCGAGCCTGCGGAAACCGCCGCTGCTGAGCACGTAGCGGAAGTCGGCAACTTCAAGATTCTCTAACGTCGCTGGATGCACCGCCTCATCCGGGCGATTGAAGAGCTCACGCCGGGACCTACGTGGGCCTTGGAGTTTGCGCGTCTGTGGCCCCGGTACCGCGAGTGGTTCTTACTGGAAGGTGACGCCGCACGACCCACCTACTTGGCTTCCGTGCGCGCCCTGCGGGATTACATGCCTGAGTTGTTGCCCACCTACGAGCGGTTGGTCGATTTGGCGGGTGGCGGCGATGTGGCAGCGCGCTTTCTCAGCCTCTACCAACCCACTCCGTATCTCGCAGGTTGCTCTCAGGCCGCGTGGAACCGTGGCGAGCATTTTCTCGTGCGAAACTACGACTACAGCCCCCGATTGTGGGACGCCATTCTGTTACACAGCGCGTGGAACGGACGGCGGGTGATCGCCATGACCGACTGCCTGTGGGGTGTCTTGGATGGCGTGAACGACGCTGGTCTCGCGGTCTCCTTGTCGTTCGGAGGCCGGCGTGAGGTGGGGGTTGGCTTTGGCATTCCCCTGGTCCTGCGCTACGTCCTCGAGTTTCACGAGACGACGGCTGAAGCCGTCGCGGCACTCAAACGAGTCCCCGCACACATGGCCTACAACGTGACGGTGGTCGATGCCACCGGTCATTATCAAACCGTCTACACGGAGCCGGGCGGTGCCGCCCGCGCCACTGACCGCCCGGTGGCGACCAATCACCAGGAGCGTGTTGACTGGCCACATCACGCCACGGCGACAGGAAGCGTGGAGCGCGAGCGGTTTCTGCTAGAGCGATTGGACGACCCAGTCGAGACGGCTGAGGGCTTCGTCGCGCGGTTCCTCGCGCCACCGCTGTACTCACGTCGCTTCGACCATGGTTGGGGTACCCTGTACACCGCGGTCTATCGGACGGACCAGCGCGACGCGTTCTATCGGTGGCCGGAGCGAATGCTCCACCAATCGTTTGCTCACTTTCAACCCACGGAGTTCGCCATCGAGTTCCGGGCAGCACGCGCATCAGAAGGCATTGGATGACCACCGGCCCTCCAGCTCGACACCGCCTCGCACGCCGTCTCGGTCTATTCGGTTTTTTCGCCCTCGCGTTCGGCTCCATGATAGGAGTGGGGTGGGTGACCGCCTTGGGAAGTTGGTTGGAGCGTGCTGGCCCAGGCGGAGCCATGCTCGCCTTCGCGATTGGGGGCCTGGTGATGCTGAGTATCGGGCTCTGCTACGCGGAGGTGACACCCATGCTGCCGGTGGCGGGTGGCGAGGTCGCCTACGCATACAAGGCGTACGGAACAGGCAAGGCGTTCCTCGTTGGTTGGTTTCTCGCGTTCGGCTACATCTCGGTGTCGGCGTTCGAAGCGATCTCCGTCGGCCGCGTGTTGAGCTACATATTCCCCACCATCGACCGCTGGGCGCTGTATCACGTCGGGGGGGACCCCGTGTACCTGACTCACGTCGCGCTGGCTGTGGTGTTCACAGCGTTGATCACCGCAATCAACTATCTCGGCGTTGCCCGAGCCGCCGCGTTTCAGAAGTGGCTGATCATCGGGTTCCTCTCCATCACGGTGTTGTTCATCGGAGCGGGAATGGTGAGCGGGACGCTCGCCAACGTACGGCCGCTCGTGTCGTCGTCTGCGGAACAAGGGGCACTGGCGGGCATACTTGCGGTCTTCGTGACCGTGCCGTTCTGGTTCGTGGGCTTTGACACGATTCCCCAGGGGGCCGAGGAGGCAAGCGCTTCCGTGCAACCACGCAAACTCGGAAGCATGATCGTTTTGGCGATCGTGAGCGCCACGATCTTCTATATCGTATTGATCTTGAGCGTCGCTATGACCGGGCCGTGGCAAGCCATCGTCGAGACAGAGCTACCGACTGCCCGCGCGTTTGCCCTGGCCTTCGCGTCACCGGTGTGGACCAACCTCGTCCTCATCGCCGCGTTGATCGGCCTGCTCACGAGCTGGAACGGGTTCTTCCTGGCGGGATCGCGGGTACTCTTCTCGCTCGGACGGGGCCAGATCGTTCCTGCCGCGCTTGGCGAGACACATCCCCGGTTCGGTACACCGCATCGCGCAGTGGTGCTCACCGGAGTCGTCACGGTGGCAGCTCCGCTGTTTGGGCGGGATGCGTTGATCGCGTTTGTGGATGTGGGTTCCTTCTGTATCGGCGTGGCATTCCTTGGCGTCGCGTTCTCGGTCATGACGTTGCGCCGGCGATTTCCGGACGCGACGCGGCCCTACCGCATTCCCGGGGGTGCTACGATTCCTGCAATCGCGGTAGCGGGCTCGCTATTTATCCTGGCCGTCATGATCATTCCCGGGAGCCCGGCGGCACTCACGTGGCCGATCGAGATTGTAATCCTCGCGGCATTCGCTGCGTTGGGGATAGTCTTTTGGCTCGCTGCCCGTAAACTCCGACAGCAAGTGCCCGAACGAGAACGTGCCTATCTCATTCTGGAGGAGTACGCAAACGGTGGGACCCTGTAGCGAAATGTACAGACGCCGTGATGTTGACGAGATCGTAGCACACGACCTTTGAGCGTCGCGACACGCTCGTATATAAGAAGAAAGGAAGCACCATGACCATCGCCGCGATCAACCCGGCAACGGATCAGCAGACCCACGAGTATCCCGAGACAGATCCAAAAGAGCTTACGCGGATCGTGCGTGCTGCGCATTCAGCCCACCAGAAGTGGCGCACCACCGACTTCCACGATCGGGCGATTCTCATGCAAGCCGCGGCCGGAATCCTCCGCCGGCGAGCGGACGAGTACGCACGGCTCATGGCGGAAGAAATGGGCAAACCCATCAACGAGGGAAAGAGCGAAGCGGAGAAGTGCGCATGGGTATGTGAGTACTACGCGGAGAACGCCGAAAGATTCCTGCAACCCGAATTCATCTCGACCGACGCCGACAAGAGCTTTGTGACCTTCCAGCCGTTAGGTGTCATCCTGGCGGTGATGCCGTGGAACTTTCCATTCTGGCAAGTCTTTCGGTTCGCTGCACCCGCTCTCATGGCCGGCAACGCCGGGATCTTGAAGCACGCATCGAATGTGCCAGGCTGTGCTGTGGCGATCGAGGAGATCTTTCGCACGGCGGGATTCCCGGAAGACCTCTTTCGCAGCGTGCTGGTCGGAAGTGATCAGGTAGCCAAGATCATTCGCAACAAGCTGGTGAGGGCCGTCACGCTCACGGGAAGCACGCCTGCTGGACGGGCGGTCGCACAACGAGCCGGAAAAGCGCTCAAGAAAACTGTCCTCGAGCTCGGTGGCTCAGATCCCTACCTCATTCTCAGCGACGCCGATATCGAAGCCGCAGTGAACAGCTGCGTCACGAGCCGGTTAATCAATTCGGGACAGAGCTGCATCGCCGCCAAGCGCTTCATCGTGGTGGAGCAGTGCCGCGAGGAGTTCGAGCAGAAATTCGTCGAGCGCATGCGGAAGGCCAAGATGGGTGACCCGCTCGATCCAGCTACCGAGGTCGGGCCCCAGGCGAGAAAGGACTTGCGTGACGAGCTGCACCAACAGGTCGTGCGCAGCATCGAGAAAGGCGCTCGCTGTCTCCTAGGTGGCGAGATCCCCGCTGGCGCGGGGGCTTTTTATCCACCGACCGTGCTCACGGACGTCAAGAAAGGAATGCCCGCATACGATGAGGAGCTGTTCGGTCCCGTGGCGGCCATAATTCCGGTCCGGACCGAGCGTCAGGCGATCAAGGTTGCCAACGATTCGGTGTTCGGGCTGGGTGCTGCCGTCTTCACCCGCGATACGGCCCGCGGCGAGCGGATCGCGACGGAGCAGCTCGAAGCAGGATGTTGCTTTGTCAACGCGTTTGTGAAATCGGACCCGCGGTTGCCGTTCGGCGGGATCAAGGAAAGTGGTTACGGTCGCGAGCTATCGCACTACGGTATTCGGGAATTCGTCAACATCAAATCCGTCTGGATCAAGTAATCACTCGGCTGCCTTGCCCAGCTCCGCACAGCGCTGGGTCGCGGCCTCGACGGCTCGGATGAGCGTGGTGCGGAGCCCTCCCGCTTCCAGGGTTGCGACGCCGGCGATAGCCGTGCCCCCCGGAGACGTCACCATATCTTTGAGACGGCCGGGGTGTTCGCCGGTCTCGAGCATGAGACGCGCCGCACCCAACACCGTCTGCGCGGCCAGGATCAGCGCCTCCTCGCGGGACAAGCCAACGCGAACACCCGCGTCCGCAAGGGCATCGATCGTGAGAAAGACGTAGGCCGGTCCACTGCCGCTGAGGCCGGTCACCGCGTTCATCTGCGCCTCCTCGACAACCACGATCTTGCCGAGCGCTGAGAACATGCGACGCACGCGCTCCAGTTGGTCCTCCGTTACACTCCCGTTGTATGCGATTGCGGTCGCTGCCTCGAGCACGAGCGCCGGTGTGTTGGGCATGGTGCGGACCACAGGCTGGGATCGACCGAGCCCTTGTTGAATCCCCTTGATGCTCAAACCCGCGATGATCGACACCAACACCGTATCCCGTGCCACCACCTCGGCGATCTCCTCCAGCACCCCATGCGCGATTTGCGGTTTGACCGCCAGGACCAGCAGGTTGGACGCGCACGCCACCTCTCGATTGTCCAGG
>JBFGJG010000066.1:0-18989 GCA_041577295.1 Gemmatimonadales bacterium | reverse complement strand
GGGAAAAGGTCTCTTCGAGGTCCGAGAGGGCCGTGACCGCATGGGGGGCGAGCACCTGCGCGTAACGCCCAAGGAGGGAGCGCTCAGCGCCTGGGTGCGGCGGGATGAAGTGGTCGTGGACCGGAGTGGGGACGGTAGTGATATGCAACTCGAGGTCACGCAGCTGGTTGACCAGCCGGGTCTGACGATCGGCGATATCGAGGAAGATCCCCTGCAGCGGAGCGAGAGCACGGTCCACTTTTCGGAGCGCGGGCCACGCAACCAGCACACCCATTGCTACAAACAGACCGAGGTGTAGTGCGAGGCCTACGGCGTGAAGACGGACCCTCGAAGCGAGCTTCATGGATCGGCGCTTTCGCTCGTGGCGTCCCGCGCGAGCAGTCGACCGTGACGAACGACGCCGATGTCGAGCCGAGGAGGCCACGGCCGCGCGTTGCGGAAGCCCACGACGAGGCTCTCGCGGTGTCCGTCACGGCCTCGGGTGCCGAGCCGCTGAAGATATTGACGTATCTGGTGACCATTCCGTGCACCCGAGCGGATGGCCTCCGCGATGAGCATGAACGCTTCGTAGCTCAACGCCTCAGCGTGGTCGGGTGGCTGACCAAACCGCTGCGCGAACCGTTGTGAGAATTCGGTAGCCGGTGGGCCCCAATCCTCACCCCAAAACCGAACCACGTGAAGTCCTGCCAGCGCACCAAAACGATCGTCATCCGGCGACGGCGCGGTAACCCAAGACGCGTCACTGCACACTATCGGGATGCCTGGGGCCAAATGATCGAGAAGCTTGGCGACGATCTTGGTATCCACCTCCCGAATCGCGAGCACAAACACATCTGGCTCCGCGAGGAGGGCCGCGCGCACCATGACCGAAATCTGATCTGGATCGCTACTTGGCGCGGTGGTTGGGGGGAAGAAGCGTTCGTTGACCACGGGGATATTACGTGCCTGTAGGGATTCTATGAGAGCATCGCGCAAGCCGATCCCAAACTCGTCATTGTGATACAGCATGGCCACCCGCTTGGCTGGGAACAGCGAGTCGATGTAGGAGGCTATGAAGGATGCTTCGACCGAGTCGCTGGGGGCGAGCGAGAACGACCACGGACCCTGCTGCTCGAGCACGCGGCTCGTGACCATCGGCGCGATCTGGACAATCCGCCGGGCGTTGTAAACGGTGGCCGCCTCCACCGACGGCCGGCTGGCATCGTGGCCGATCACCGCTACGACGCCGCGATTGGCGAGCCATTGGGCGTAGCGCATCCCCGGGAGGGACTGTCCAACCGCCACACTCGAGTCGCGCACCAACTCGAGCGGCACGTCGGGGACCTCCTCGAGCCCGAGCGACACGGCTCGGTACCATCCGCTGGGGAGGGCGATCCCAATCGCAACCGGTGTATCGCTCGCTCCACACGCCAGGAGTGTCAAAGCGAGCGCGCCAAACACGAAGGGTGAGCGCTTCACTGTGAGCGGGCCACTGAGGTTCGAGAAAGCACGGCATCGACCGCTGCGACCAACTCCTCTGCCGCGTACGGCTTCGCTACGACCGGCGTGCCCAATCGGTCCAAGAACTTTCGTGAGGACGGCCTCGTGAAATCTCCGGTCACGAAGACGAATCGACGTACCAATTGTGGCATGAGCTCTTCGACCTGTTCGAACAGCGTTCGACCGCTGACACTCGGCATCCGGAAGTCACAAATGATGCAGTCCACGGGATCGCGTTGGAGCAGCGCGTACGCTTCGAAGCCATCACTCACCGCCGTCACGCGATGTCCCAGCTTGGTGAAGAGCTTGCTGATCACGGTGCGGTTCGCCGCATCGTCCTCGACCACGAGGAGGTGGGCCGACGCCGTGCGCGCGGCATCCTCCGCGCCGACCAGCACGTCGGGAAGCGTGTCAGGCGCGAGCGCACTCACGCGGCGCAGCAAACCGCGGGTGATCTTGGCAGCGCGCCGTACCTCCCGCCGAATCTGCGTCGCGCGCTCGTTCTGCTGCTTGGTAAACCCGGGACCGGTAAAGCTGTCACCGAGCTGCGCGATGACATTGAGACGATTGTTGAGTGCGTTGACGGCACGCGCGAGATCGTCCTTGAGAAACTCAATCCACGCCGCCAGCAGCTCGCGTGGCGGCTCTTCGGTCGACTGGGTGGCGGGTACAACTGCTCCGTTGGAGGGCGCTTCGGAGCGTTCAGCAATAAGACGGGGTTTCCGTTTCCTCGAGAGGGCGACGAGGGCGATCGTCCCCACGGCTCCGAGCACCGCGCCACTTACGAGCCACAACCACCAAGCAACAGACGCCGTCCCGACCTCCTAACGCCCTCGATACTGATGACGATCGACGCACCCCCGCACCAGCACGATCCTACCTCGTGCCATGGCCAACAGGACGATCGGCACGGCAGTGAGAAAAGGATTGGCAGACTTCATTATAACGGTCGGGGGCGCCCTGCGCCCGGGTCCGTCGGCCCGTTCCCCGGGGACGCGGTCGAACGAGCATCGCGCATCCTGCGAGGATAGTCGGTGATGACCCCATTGACCCCGACGCTCCACAGCCGGAGCGCGTCCGTCGGCTCGTTTACCGTCCACACGTGTACTGGTAGGCTCCGTCGACGCGCGGCGGCGAGAAACCGATCGTCCACGACGTGGAGCACACGATACCACTCCGGTACGGTGAACGCCGCGCACCGGCTCAGGGATACGGCCCAACCGAGCCGCGCCCACCCCCAAAACCACGCGGCCTCGCGCCGCGCCGCCGCGCGCGGGATCTCGCCGTCATCGAACGGACGCAGCGCCGCTCGCTGGAACGAACCCACCAGCACACGGTTGGTGGCATTATGGTGGCGCAGGAGTGCCGCAACGGGAGGACCGGCGGCCCTTTCCTTTATTTCAATGATCAACGGCGCCGTGGGAAATGCTTCCAGGACATCCGACAACCTGGGGATGCCCTGACCCTGCCCCGCGTCGATCTGGGAAAGGCCTTCAGCCGGGAGGGCGGCCACCGGGCCATGACCGTCTGTGGTGCGCTCGAGGGTCGCATCGTGAATCACCATCGGAACCGCATCGCTGCTCAGGCGAACGTCCAGCTCCACCGCGTCGGCCCCCTGGGCGAACGCCTGCTCGAAGGAGGTCATGGTGTTCTCGGGAAAGTCGCCGGCCGCACCGCGGTGGCCAATCACCAGCCGTTCCCGCGGCGCCAGGAGGACGCTACCCGACCGCGGCGCAGTGCTTGTCGAACGCAGCGGTCAAATCGGCCGCGATGGCATCGGCATCCCGACCCTCGATATCCCGTCGCTCGAGCATGTGCACGAGCTCCCCATCCTTGAACAGCGCGATCTGGGGCGACGATGGAGAATATCCCAGAAAGTGTTGCCGTGCGCGGTCGGTCGCCTCGATCTCCATGCCCGCGAACACCGTCGCCAGACGATCGGGGAGCACTTGATGGCGCAGCGCGAGCGCAATACCGGGCCGCGCCTTGCCGGCGGCGCACCCGCACACCGAGTTGACGACGAGCAGCGTCGTCCCCTCATGGTGCTTCATGAACTCGTCGACGTCCTCCGGCGTCCGTAGCTCCTGAAAGCCGATTGTCGTTAGCTCTTCTCGCATCGGCTGTACGAGTATCGGATTGTATCGCAAGCTGTGACTCCTTTCTCTCTCGTTAGACCACCGTCGTCTCAGCCACCCTCAGCCGTTCGACGGGGCAGTGGGCCGCCAGGTCTCTGCACATCCGCTGACATCGTAATCGGGAAACCGCTCTGGATGAAGCAGTGTTGCCAGGATCTCGATCCCGTCGACAATGCGCGGACCGGACCGATTGAAATAGGATGAACCATCCAGCACGAACGCGCGCCCAGTCTCGACTGCCGCAGGGGCGACCGCCGTGAGCCGCTCGGCCGCGTGGTCCGCATCCACCCGGGCCTGCTCAAGTCCGTACCCGCACGGCATGATGAGCAACACCTCCGGGTCGAGTTTCCGTAGTTCCTCCCAAGTCACTTCACGGGAGGGTCTCCCGGTCTCGCCCCTCAGGCATTCCCCACCGGCGATCTCGATCATCTCCGGTGTCCAGTGACCGGGAACGAAAGGGGGCGCGAGCCACTCGACGGCGAGCACCGTCGGTCGTCGCGCTCCGGCTGTGAACGCCGCGACCGCCGAGATCCGCGCGGTGAGCGATGCTAGATACCGTTCGGCGCGCTCCCCCGCCCCCGCTGCGGCAGCGACGCGCTCAATAGTCGTCAACACACCGCCAACGTCGTGCGCATCCAGCGAGAGCACGGTGGCCGCACCGTCGAGCGCCGCGACCCCCTCCTGAGCGAGCGACGTTGGCACCGCGCACACGTCGCACACGGCCTGCGAGAGCACGAGGTCCGGTCGAAGGTCTTTCAGCAGCGCGGCGTCCAACTCGTACACGCTGCCGTACTGCGCCATGGCCGCACGGACCGAGCCGTCGATCTCCGCACTGGCCATCCCGTCCGGATTGAAACGCGGCCGGCTCACCCGCGGCTTGTCGAGCGCCTCAGGCGGAAAGTCGCATTCGTGTGAGATGCCCACGAGCTGCTTCCCCAACCCGAGCCCGCAGACTATTTCCGTACCGCTCGCGAGCAAAGAGACGATGCGCATGGAACGAAAAATGCCCTAGCCTGTCGCCGTGGGCAACCAATCACAGAGTGGCTTGACAGCCAAACTAGGCCGGGTCACATTGCGCCGGGTATTGTGGGAATATGCACCAGGAGTCGTAAACTATGACTTACATCATTGCCGAGCCCTGCATTGACGTAAAGGACCGAGGGTGCGTCGACGTTTGTCCCGTCGATTGCATCTACGAGGGGCCGGACATGCTCTATATCCATCCCGATGAGTGTATCGACTGCGGGGCGTGCGAGCCGGAGTGCCCGGTGACCGCAATCTTCCCCGAGGAAGACACACCTGAGGAATGGAAGAACTACATCGCCAAGAACCGCGAGTTCTTCGAGACGGGTGAAGAGCGGCAGGTGGCGCAGGGAAGGCAAGCCTGACATTACCGAACGTCTCAGCAACGCCAAAGGCCCCGCGCACGCGGGGCCTTTTCTTCTACGGCTCTTCGTCTCCAAAGAGCCCGGGCTGCGCCCCTGGATAGCAGACCCCACCGTTGCTGGTCACTCGGGCGGCGGGGTGCAGCGAGTGCAACGTGCTCTGTCCCGGCCCTATAATGTGGCGCACCTCAATCCGGCGAGCCACCAGCTGATCGGCGATGAACTGCCGGTGGCAACGCCAAGGGACGGCCTCCGCGCACATGATGACGGTGGGAGTCCGCTTCGCGACCTCCATGAGACCGGCTAGCGCCGCGCGAAATGAATCCGTCTGCATGTAATCGGCGTACCCTCGAAAGCCGGCGACGGTGAGTCCCGTATTGGTGGAGTCCGGGAGGGCGGAGCGGCGACCGCCGAGATCGGGCTCGTGGATATATCCAATGCCGGCTCCGCGCAGCAGCTCGTACAACGCCGCGCGACCAAACTGCGGATGGCGACGTGAACCCGGGAACCGGCGCACATCCATCAGCACACCTACCGCAGCTTCCCGTAGGAGTTTGAGAAATGCTTCCGCTGTGTGTGTCGAGTGACCGACAGTAAACACCGTCACCTTAAAAGAATCCTTAGCCCTTCTTCACGGACCGCTGTGGCCGCTCTCGCTACAATTCCCCGTCCCCGTCCACAACGAGAACGAGCAGGCCGATGGGCCGCCAAGACGTAAGCACGCATCTGAATCCTGGCCAATTCCGCACGTTCACCCGTGCCCTTTTGAATGACGTGCGGGCGCTCGATCGCATGATCCAGAGTGACATGTTCGAGGCCGACACACGGAGGCTGGGTGTCGAACA
This sequence comes from Gemmatimonadales bacterium, assembly GCA_041577295.1. GTDB lineage: Bacteria > Gemmatimonadota > Gemmatimonadetes > Gemmatimonadales > GWC2-71-9 > JBDHDH01. The sequence continues at coordinate 13,145 of JBFGJG010000066.1, read as the reverse complement.
GGAGCTCTTTCTGGTCAATCGGGGACGGCGACCGGCACCACTCGCCATGGAGCTGCTCGAGGCGTTGCCGGAGATGCAGGAACTCACCACTGAGCTGGCGAAGTTCAACCTCGAGCTGAATCTGAGTCCGCTGATCATTGGGCCGGGCGTTCTTCGCCGGCTCGAGGAAACCCTCAATGCGCTGATCAATCAGGTGGCCGAGCACGCCCACAGGCACCGCGAAGCCGACGTGGTTCTCACGGGCATCCTCCCGACGCTGCACCGATCTGATCTCGCGCTGGCCAACATGACACCACGCAGTCGCTACGCCGCCCTGGATGAGGCGTTGCGCCGGACCGGGGGTGGATGTTACCGAATCTACATTCAGGGGACGGACGAGCTGCATTTGGAGCACGACTCCGTAATGTTCGAGGGATGCAACACCAGCCTCCAGCTCCACCTGCAGGTTTCGCCCGACGAGTTCGCACCACTCCACAACCTTGCCCAAGCCATCATCGCACCGGTACTCGCCGCGGCGGTGAACTCGCCGTTGCTCTTTGGAAAGCGCCTCTGGGCGGAGACACGGATCGCGCTCTTCCAGCGATCCATCGATACGAGGGGCGCGACGCCCCACCTGAGGGACGTCACACCCCGGGTACGGTTCGGCGAAGGATGGACCAACGCCTCGGTCGTTGAGCTCTACCAAGAGGATATTGCCCGGATTCCGGCGCTCTTGGGCGCTGAAATAGACGAGGATCCGTTCGCACAACTCGACGCCGGCAAGGTCCCCGAGCTCCGCGCGCTCCAACTCTACAACAGCACCGTCTATCGCTGGAATCGCCCGTGCTACGGCATCACGGGCCAAAGACCGCATTTGCGGATCGAGTGTCGTGCGCTCCCGGCCGGACCCACGATCCTCGACGAGGTGGCCAACACCGCCTTCTGGCTCGGCCTGATGTTGGGTGGACGGCGCGCCTGGAGCGATGTACGAGAGCGCATGGACTTCGACGATGCACGCGCTAACTTTGTAGCGGCTGCCCGCCGTGGACTGAAGGCCGGATTCACCTGGATGGGGCACGCGTCCGTAAGTGCCCCCGAGCTGATCCTGCAGGAACTCCTTCCGGTGGCGTATCAGGGACTCGAAGCAGCAGGTGTGGAGGATGACGAGCGCCGTCAGTATCTCGGCGTCATCGAGGAGCGGGTCCGCACGCGCCGCACTGGAGCGTGGTGGCTGGAACATTCCCTGGCCAAGATGGGGCGTTCGGGTACGCGCTCAGAGCGCATGGCCGCCCTGACCGCATCCATGATTCGCCAACAACGGTCGGGCCACCCTGCCCACGAGTGGGCTCCGGCATCCATCAGGGAGGGCGGCGGGTGGCGATACAACTACCTTCGTGTCGAACAATTCATGACTACTGACCTCTTCACGGTGAAAGAAGACGAGGTGATCGATCTTGCGGCGCTCGTCATGGACTGGAAGCGCGTGCGACAGATCCCCGTAGAGAACGAGCAGCGCCGACTAGTCGGTCTCGTCAGCTACGGTGCCGTGCTTCGTCGCCTGGCCGGATGCCATGCCGACGAATCCGCCATTCCCGTGAGAGAGATCATGGACCCCCACCCGATCACCATCACGCCCGAAACCCCGACGCTCGAAGCGATCCACCTCATGCGGACAAATCGCATCACCTGTCTTCCCGTGGTCAAGAACGATCAGCTGGTGGGTATTCTCACCGCGGACGACTTGGTACCGATTGCGGAGCGCCTGTTGGAAGAGAAGCTGGGAGAGGAGTGAGCTCGGCACTGGGCGGGTGGCGCCCTCCTCCCTCGCCATCGGGTGGAAGTGTCGGACGCATCATCGGATGCATTCGCGGCGAGCGAGCAGGGCCAACCCTGATCTGCACCGGATCGCTCCATGGCAACGAACCAGCCGGGGTCTACGCGCTGCAGCGTGTCGTGGACACGCTAGCGAAAGGCGTGCCGATTCAGGGGGAGTTCATCGCGCTCACGGGGAATCGCCAAGCATTGGCGGCCGGACGCCGTTTCATCGATCGCGATCTCAACCGCGTGTGGGCCGGCATGTCGGGGAGCGGCCATGTTGCTAGTCGTCCCGCCGATGCAGAGGCGGTCGAGGCCGCTGAGCTCCTCAGTGAGTTCCGATCAATCCTGAAGCGCGCGCGCGGTCCGGTGTCGATCGTCGACTTGCATACCACGTCCGGCGACTCGCCACCGTTCGCGACCATCGGCGACACCCTGCGTAACCGGGCATTCGCCCTCGCGTTTGGAGTGCCAATTGTGCTCGGACTCGAAGAGCACCTCGACGGCACCTTCCTCAGCTTCGCGGACACCAAGGGGTTGATCACGATGGGCTTCGAAGGTGGACGACACGATGACCCGGCGTCGGTCGATTATCTGGAAGCCTGCGCATGGATGGCACTTGCGGTGAGCGGCGTCGTGGACGACGGCCTCGCACCGGTCCGCGCTGCGCGGGAGACCCTCCGGGCTATCAGTCGGGGAGTGCCACGCGTTCTCGAGGTACGGTATCGCCATCCGATCTCGCAGGACGACGAGTTCAGCATGGAAGTGGGTTTTGCCAGCTTTCAACCGGTCATGGCCGATCAAGTGGTGGCGCGCGATCGTCGTGGGCCCGTGCGCACTCCCCAGAGCGGACGTTTGCTGATGCCGCTCTACCAGCATGAAGGGGACGACGGCTTTTTCGTGATGCGAGAATTCCGTCCGTTTTGGCTTGCAGTTTCGGCTGCACTCCGCAGAATGCGCGCAGACGCCCTCGTTCACCTGCTCCCTGGCGTTACCCGCGATCCGGAGCGCCCTGGCACGGTGATCGTGAACCGGCGCACCGCCAAGTGGTACGCGCTCGAAATCTTCCATCTACTGGGTTACCGTCGTCAGCGATTGGAAGGGGATGTCCTCGTCGTCACGCGACGCAAGGAGTGATACCAACAGCGCTCCTGGAGTTCCATGAACCTTCTTGACATCTATCGCGATCTCCACATAGCCCTGCGAATCCTCATCATCGCCGCCTTGGCGATGTTTGCTGCCTTTGCGATCCAGGTCGTTCGACGCGGCACGAGGCGTCTCGTGCGCGGACCCTCGGAGGCGAAAACCGGCGGGGCGGACTTTGCGCGCCGGTACCCCAAGCTCGCAACGGTCACCAGCCTGGTGGCAAGCGCCGTCACATTTGCGATCTTCTTCGTGGCCCTCGGGCTGATCCTGAGTGAGCTCCACATTTCGCTCACGGCTTACCTGGCAACTGCGTCAGTGGTCGGGCTCGCGGTGGGATTCGGCTCACAGGGACTCGTCCAGGATGTCGTGATCGGGCTCACCCTCGTGTTTTCCGATGCGATGGATTTGGGAGACATGGTTGAGATCTCGGGACAGGTAGGCCTGGTCGACCAAATCGGGCTCCGTTTCACGACGCTCACCAATCTCCACGGCGGGCGGATCTACATTCCCAACCGCAATATCAACCTCGTCGGTCGGTATCCCGGAGGGTCGCTGCGAGCGCGGATCGACGTCCAGATGCCGTCGAGCAGTGACGAAGCCGGCTGCACAGAAGATGTAATGCATATCGTGCGATCCCTCCGCAGTCAGCACCCGGCGATCATTCGGGCCGAGCCGATCGTGCGAGGTGTCCAACAGACGGCTCCCAATAGCTGGCGGTATCTCAGGATCGAAATCCGTCTGTGGCCTGGCCAACAAGCGCTCTTGGAAACAGGCCTTCGTCAGCGTCTCCTCACTGCCTTGCGACAGCGGACACCAGATTACCCGGACTGGATGATTACAATCACCTACGCGTCCGACCACCGATCCTGAGGCGACTGGGAACGTGCCGCTCTCTGCCACCTCGCCCGGCCTTACCGCCCTTAGTCTCATCGCCTAACGTTGAGAGGGCTCCAATCGGAGATCAGCGAATGCCAGCGCCAGCCAATCGTCCTATCATCATCGGCGTGGCCGGAGGCTCCGGCTCCGGCAAGACGACGGTGGTTCGTGAAATCATTCGTGGTCTGGGGCCGGAGCAGGTGAGCGTCATTCAGCACGATTCTTATTATTACGATCGGAGCGACGTGCCACGCGACGAGCGCGTCGATATCAACTACGACCACCCCGACGCGCTCGAGACACCCCTCCTCATCTCCCACCTCAAGACACTACAGGACGGGCACTCCGTCGAGGTGCCAGTGTACGACTTCACCAATCACGCTCGACTGTACGAGACCGAAACGATTGAGCCTCGGCGCGCCATCATTCTGGAAGGGATTCTCATTCTCGCGGATCGGGAGCTCCGTGCCATGATGGATATCAAGGTGTTCGTGGACACCGATGCAGATATCAGCTTCATCCGTCGCCTCCAGCGAGATATGCACGACCGCGGCCGCACCCTCGATTCGGTTGTGCAACAGTATCTCCGCACCGTGCGGCCCATGCACCTCGAGTTCGTCGAGCCCAGTAAACGCAACGCGGACATCATCGTGCCAGAGGGTGGGCACAACGAGGTGGCCGTGGACATGCTCATAACCAAGCTTCACGCGATCATCCGAGGGCCACGCAAGGCCCGATACCCCACGTGATGCATCACGCCGCCTGGGTTGTGCCGCTGATGTGGCTGGGAGTGATCGCGTCGTGTCACGGCACTCCGCAACCTGTGCCCGTCCTCGGAGACTCGGTGAGCATCGAGACCCTCATAGGCCGATGGGAGGGAACGTACGAGAGCCCCGAGACGCGCCGCAGCGGGAGTATCGTATTTACGCTGCAGGGCCGTACGGATACGGCATACGGCGACGTCTTGATGGTACCAGCAGATGGCGGTGACCTTGCCATTCCAGGCCGCGATCCGCGAACGCCCGAGGATGCAGGTCGAGGGCCCCAGCTGTTGAGCATCAGCTTCGTGCAGGTTGGCGGTAATCAGCTCGTGGGAAAACTCAATCCGTATCGCGATCCGTCGTGCGGCTGTGAGGTGACGACGACTTTCGAGGGACGTTTGCGCGGAAACGTGATTGAGGGAACGTACACCACCCGCCACGTGCGAGAGACGGTGGTGCAACGCGGGACGTGGCTGGTGAAGCGAAAGGATTGAGTCTACTGGATCTCGCTCGTACGCGATCCTTCGGCTCTGCCACTTGCATGTACCGTGGCCGCATCATGTCGTCATAGATCCTCGATGCTTTAAGACTGCGATTCGGACCAAGGCTGGTTATCGGGGTACATAACCCGATGCCACGAAGGGCGTCGATGCGTGTCATTGGCTCACTCTCACTCGTCGGAGGTTCCGATGGTGGTTCGCTTGCTCTACAGTTCGCTGGTGTTGCTGACTGGCGGTGTCCAGCTCGCGGTCGGGCAGAACACCACCACCGACCCCCGCCGCCCCGTGCCCTACCCCGTTGAGCCTCCCAGCGAATTTCGCCGAGCGTTGGAGCGCGGAACCCGTTCGGTCACAGGGGTACCCGGCGCCAACTATTGGCAGCAATGGGCGAGCTATGATCTCACGGCACGGCTCGATCCCAGCGCCAAGCGACTCGATGGACGCGCGACCATTGTGTACCACAACTACTCAGCGGACACGCTTCCCGTCCTCTTCTTGCATCTCTTGCAGAACCTGCACGAGACTGGTGCCGTGCGTAACGAACCCCAAGAGGTTACGGGCGGTGTCGAGATCCGTCGGGTCGCCGTGCAAGGGCGGGCGCTGGCGGAGCGCCGCGATCGCCAGCCGGGTTATCGGGTCGATGGCACGATCCTCGTGGTTTGGCTTTTCGAGCCGTTGGCACCGGGTGATTCGACCCAGCTGGCCATCGATTGGAGCTTTGCGGTCCCACAGAGTGGCGCCGGGCGCATGGGCTGGAGCCGCGACAATCTCTTCTACATCGCCTATTGGTACCCGCAGATGGCCGTCTACGACGACGTGATGGGTTGGCAACTCGATCCGTATCTGGGGCAAGCGGAGTTCTACACTGGTTTCGGTGATTATCGACTGAGCGTCGAGGTCCCAGTGGGCTGGGTGGTCGTGGCCACCGGAGCGTTGGAAAACCGGGCCGAGGTTCTCCCGAGCCCGGTCCTCGAGCGATTACGGCGCGCGGAGACGAGCGACGATGTGGTGCACGTGTTGACGGTGGACGATTTCGGTCCAGGCCGGGCCACACGGGAATCGTCTACCGGGTACCTCACCTGGCGGTTCAGCGCGGATAGTGTGCGCGACGTGGCGTTCTCGGCGACGCGCGAATCCATATGGGACGCCGCTCGGACACCGGTAGGCGACCGTGACGGCGACGGACGAACCGACTACACGCGGGTCGACGCACTGTATCGCACAACGGCCCCGCTGTGGAAGGAAGCGTGGCGCTACGGGCAACACAGCATCGATTTTCTCTCGCGGTGGACAGGGCTTCCCTATCCGTGGCCGCACATGAGCGCAGTGGAGGGGGCAGAGATCATCGGCGGCGGTATGGAGTTCCCGATGATGACCATCATCGGTGACTACAACTCGCGTGGCGACAGCGCGCTGTACTTCGTGACGGCTCACGAGCTCGCCCATATGTGGGTGCCGATGATCGTCGGTGTCGATGAGAAACGGCATGCATGGATGGATGAGGGTACGACGTCCTTCAACGAGAATCAGGCGCGCAAGGAGTTTTATTCGGGGCCGGATCACGACGATCCAGATCGCCAGAACTATCTCACCGTGGCGCGTGCGGAGCGGGAAGGCGAGCTGATGCGGTGGTCGGATTTTCATTATCCCGGTCCCGCGTACGGCGTGGCGTCCTATAGTAAGCCGGCCACCCTGCTGGTTGCGCTGCGCGGGTTGCTCGGCGACGACACGTTCACGCGTGTGTATCGAGACTATCTCAGGGCGTGGGCCTACAAGCACCCCAAGCCGTGGGATTTCTTCAACGCGTTCAATACCGGCACCGGTCAGGATCTCGACTGGTTCTGGCGCACCTGGTACTACGAGACCTGGACGCTCGATCAGGCCGTAGCGGCGGTTACCGTTCGGGCCGCGGCCTCACCGGGACACGCCGAGACGACCATCGTCATCGAGGACAAGGGGCTCGCGCCGATGCCCGCGCGCCTGGCGATCGAATTCGAGACCGGTGAGACTGCCCGCCGCGAAATTCCTGTCACCCATTGGCTTGCCGGACACCGCCGCGCGGAAATCACCATCCCCGGGCACGCCGTGCGGGTCACGATTGATCCCGACGGATTGTTCCCGGACATCGACCGCTCAAACAATCAATGGGAGGGGCACTGAGGTGAGGGGTGAGAGGCCACACGGCTCACGCCCTGCCCCTTACTCCTCGCTGCTCTTCAGGTGCGTGTGCTTGAAGCTGGTTTGAAACTTGAGGCCAAACCCCAGCAACCGATCGACGCCAATGTGGGCGCCCCAGATGAGTGCGACGAGCATGAGCGTGGGTCTGGCGGCTGCAAAGCCGTACGCGTAGAGCAAAGCCGGAACGAGATAGGTGTGCACGGCATTGTAGACTACCGCACCGACCCGGGCGCCGCCGAGGTAAGCGAGAAGGGAGATGTCGGGGACCAGAAAGAGCGCTACAAAGAATCCCCACCCACCGCCCAATTCCCGATAGAACAGGATTGCCAGGGCAAGAACGGCTGCTCCTTCGAGGCGCAGCAGCACCACCGGTCGAGTCGGATTGAACGTCATGACGGTCGGAATTATTCGCCGTCGTCGGAGGAGCGCAAGCGCTCAGCCGAATCGCGGCGTAAGGGAATCACCTGTGGAACACCGGACTCGCCGTCGGGAGTGGTCAGCGTGCGGATCTCGACGGGCCATCCGTACACCGACTCGACGAGGTCGCGCCGCAGGACCTCGCCAGGTGAACCCTGCGAAGCCACCCGACCTCGGGACAACAGGACGAGCCGGTCGGCATAGCGCGCCGCGAGGTTCAGGTTGTGCGTCACCAGGAGCACCGTGACACCGCGCTGTCCCATGAGCCGCAGCAACTCAAAGATCGCCATTTCATGCTGGATATCGAGCGCGACGGTGGGCTCATCGAGCGCGAGCGCATCGGGTTGCTGTGCCAAAGCGCGCGCGACACGCGCGAGTTGGCGTTCGCCACCCGACAGCGTCGCAATGGGCCGCTCGGCGAGATCGGCCACATCGCACCTCGCCATCGCCTCATCGATCGCGGCACGATCCGTCGGCCCCTCTCGCCGCCACGCACCGAGGTGCGGGTACCGTCCCATCGCTACCAACTCCCGCACGGTGAGCGGGAACACGATCTCTTCACCCTGTGGAACGACACCCACCTCTCGCGCAAGGGCAGCACGCGACCACGTGTGGAGCAGTCGACCTCGAAACCACACGCTGCCCTGCGCCGGGCTGTACACCCCGAGGAGCAGTCGGAGCAGCGTGGACTTGCCAGATCCGTTCGGTCCGATCACGGCGGTGCAGGTACCACCGGTGATATCCAAGCTCACGCCGTCGATGGCAAGTGTCGGAACCTCTGGGTAACGGAAGGCCATGTCCTGACACTGCCACGTCGTCATCGTCACCCTCGCCGCAACAACCAGACGAAGAACGGCACCCCCACGAATGCGGTCACGACACCCACGGGAAGCTCGGTGGGCGCGGCCACCGTGCGTGCGAGCGCATCGGTCAGTGCGAGCAGTGCTGCGCCGAGCAGCGTGGCCGCCGGAATCAAGAAGCGATAGTCGCTGCCCCAGACGATTCGTACCACATGAGGAGTCACAAGTCCGACGAACCCGATCACGCCACTCAACGAGACCGCCGCCGCAGTCAGCAGTGAGGCGATGCCAAAAGCCAGCCACTTGGTCCGTTCAACATGCGTTCCCAGGTAGGCAGCCGTTTCCTCGCCGATGGCAAACAGGTTGAGGGCACGCGCGAGGGTCATCAGCAGCATCACCGCTGGCACGAGATAGAGTGCGAGGATAGCGGTCCTCGACCAGGTCGCTCCTGCAAGGCTCCCCATCATCCAGAAGATTGCGGAACGGAACGACTCGACGTCCGCAAACGTGAGCACCAAGAGAATGCAGGCGTTGAAGAATGCTCCCACCACGACCCCGGCCAGCAGCAAGATTCGCGTGTCGAGGGTGCGGCCAACGATCAGCGCGATCCGCAAGACCGTGACGATCGCTAGCAGTGCACCCACGAACGCCGCGAGCGGGATGGCCCAGATGGTAGCCGTGGCCAAACCAAACACCACCGCCAACACGGCCCCCACGGCCGCACCACCCGATACTCCCAGGATGTACGGATCGGCCAGCGGATTGCGGAGCAGCGCCTGAAATGTGGCCCCGCTCGCCGACAATGCTGCGCCCACGAGCGCCGCCAGCACCGCCCGCGGCAGCCGCAGGTCCCGCACAATGGCCACGGTCGCGGGATCCCCGTGTCCGCGAACAGCGGCTGCAATCTCGCCAAGAGTCAGCGATACGGCTCCGAACCGGACGCTCACCAGCAGTGTCACCACCGTGAACGCGGAGAGCGCGAGCATGGTCAGGGTGGCGCGCCGTCCGGTCACCGGGTGGACGCGACGTCGGGGTGTAACCGGTCCCGCAGAAGCCGCGCTGCCTCGGCGAGCTGCGGACCGGGGCGGCTGAGCAACTCCGGCGGAATCTGGATCACGCGACCCGTCCGCACCGCCCGCAGGTCGCGCCACCCCGGAGTCTCGCGCAGCCGATCGATGAACGGCTCGAGCGACGTCAGGCTCGGAAGGATGATGACGTCGGGTTGGCGACGCACGATCTCTTCGAGAGAGATCTGGGGCCACAGCGCCGCGACGTCCGGAAACGCGTGCGTGCCCCCGGCGATGCCAATCACCTGCCCCACAAAGGTCGTAGGCCCTGCGATCATGGGTGGATCGTGTTCAACCAAGTAGAGAACCGAAGGGAAAGGTCGGCTGGCAACAGAGGTGTGTACGCTCGACAACGCGTCGCGCACCTTCTGTGCAAGACGCACTGCCGCCGAGTCACGTCCGACAACGTGTCCGAGCCGCTGAATGCTTCGGAATACATCGGCGGTGTCCTGGCTTCGGAGCCCAAACACGCTCACGCCGAGTGGCTCGAGCTGGCTGCGCAACGAGGTGGGACCCGCTTCGGCCCACGCGATGACAAAATCGGGGTTGAGTGCAACCAGCCGTTCGAGGCTCGGATCGAGTCCCCCCCCGACGCTTGGCAGGGCGGCAAGTTCGCTCGCGGTATCGTAGTCCGTTCGCCCGACCAAAACGTGGGAGGCACCGAGCGCCAGCAGGATGTCGGTGCCGCTTGGAACCAGGGAGACCACCCGCTGTGCCGGAGCCGTGAGGGTGATTTCGCGCCCGGTATCGTCGAGCGTGGTAATCGCTTGCGGAGTCTCGGCGCCTCGATCTGCCGCGCGGCATCCGGCGATCCCGGTTCCCAACGCGCAACACACCACGAGCGCCGAGTAGCACGGGCGCCGCACAGCAGCCATCAAGGTCGCCGAGAAAAACACCATCCGTTCCCTCCTTGGTGTCGCGGGAGAGAACGGGATGCGGTAGGTGAGCTCTGTGAGCCCGACGCACCATCCCACACCCCTCCCTCGAGGGACGCTGTTGCGGGAGCGAAGGGGCCGGTCTCCTGGCTCGAGGCGGCGTCGCTCGCCTTCCCAGATCGTTCGATCCAGTGGCCAATGAGCGCGCGTGACCGGGATACTCCCGGGCCTCTGACAGTGGCGGGGCCGCGCCGGACTCACACCGGACTTCCGAAGGGCCCACTCGCTTACGATTGTCGACTTCTAGACTAGAGGACCCGCAGGTGGCACGCAAGATCCGCTGCCCTACTCTGCCGCGCGGCATCCCGGTACATTGTCACGCCGAAATCATCTATCCAAATCACTCGAACAAACACGACCTGCAATGATTCGGACCACATCGATCGTCCTCCTAGTCGCAGTCGCCGCGAGCGTCACTGCGTGCCGTTCACCGGACGCGGATGGCGACACTGATCCAGCCGCCCTCGTTGCCCAGTACGCCGTCGTTCCCCTGTCTGCGGACTCGAGTGGCCTCAGCGAGAAGGAGCGTGCCATGCTCCCGCATCTCGTCGATGCGGCCCGCGAGATGGACGCGCTGTTTTGGGAACAGGCCTACGGCAACCGAGATTCCCTGTTGGCGAGCCTGTCCGATCCGGACCTGCGCCAATACGCGGAGATCAACTACGGTCCCTGGGATCGGTTGGCGGGTGACGCGCCGTTCATCAGCGGTATTGGGCCAAAGCCGGCCGGCGCCAATCTCTATCCCCACGACCTCACCAAGGACGAGTTCGAGGCATTTCTCAACGCCAATCCCGAGCTCGTCAACGCGTTCCGCAGCGAGTACACGCTCATCGGGTACGGACCCGAGGGTGGGCTCGTGGCGATTCCGTATCACGAGGCGTTTGGCGACCGGCTGGAAACGGCAGCGGCGAGATTGCGCGAGGCGTCAGCACTTGCCGAGGATCCCGGCTTGCGCCGATACCTCGAACTGCGTGCGGAGGCGCTGCTCACTGATCGGTTTCGGATGAGCGACATGGCATGGCTCGACATGAAGTCGAACACCATCGATATCGTGATCGGCCCAATCGAGACCTACGAGGATGCCCTCTTCGGGTATAAGGCGGCGTACGAGGGTCTCGTGCTCATCAAGGATCGCGCGTGGAGCGCTCGGCTCGCGCGTTACGCCGCGCTGCTGCCTGGCCTCCAGCGCAAGCTTCCTGTGGCGGACCGGTATAAGCGTGAAACGCCCGGTACCGCTTCCGAGCTCAACGCGTACGATGTCGTCTTTGTGTCGGGGCAGGCCAACGCGGGCTCCAAGCCAATCGCAGTCAACCTCCCGAACGACGAGGTGGTGCAGCTCGAGAAAGGCACGCGGCGTCTCCAGCTGAAGAACGCGATGCGGGCCAAGTTCGATAAGATCCTGGTTCCCATCGCGGATCACCTCATCGTCGATGAGCAACGAACGCACATCACGTTCGATGCCTTCTTTGCCAACACCATGTTCCACGAGGTGGCGCACGGCCTGGGTATCAAGAACACGATCACGAACCAAGGAACCGTTCGGCAGGCCCTCCGCGAGCACGCCTCGGCTGTCGAGGAGGGGAAGGCCGATATCCTGGGACTTTGGATGATCACGACCCTGTTTGACGACCGCGAGCTCCGCGAGGGAGATCTCCGTGACAACTATGTCACGTTCATGGCGAGCATCTTCCGATCGGTCCGTTTTGGCGCGTCGAGCGCCCACGGCAAGGCCAACATGGTGCGCTTCAACTTCTTCGCGGAGCGCGAGGCGTTCACGCGCGATGAGATGACGGGAAGATATCGAGTTGATTTCGATCGGATGCGTGAGGTCGTTGCGGAGCTTTCAGAGTTCCTGTTGACCATTCAGGGCGACGGAAGCTATGAGCGCGCCGCGACCTTGATCGCGGAGAAAGGCATCATCCCGACGACCCTCCAGAGCGACCTGGACCGTCTGACTGCCTTATCGATTCCGGTGGACATCGTCTTTGCGCAGGGTTGGGAGCGCTGACGCTCAGAGTTGCGGCGCTTGCCGTCCCTTCACCCATTGCTCGTCTCACAGTTTGGCGCCACAGAACTTGCAGTGGGCCGCGTCCGCGTCGTGCCCCTCGCGGCTGCAGTGGCGACACACCTGGGTTGACACCTCGAGCCGCGATGCCCGATCGAGTTCGACCGTGACGATACCGGTCGGGACGGCGATAATGGCGTATCCGAGCAGCATGGCAATCGCCGCGAGGAACTGACCCACGTTGGTTTGCGGTGCAATGTCACCGTAGCCAACGGTGGTGACCGTAACGATTGCCCAGTAGATGCTGCGGGGGATGCTGGTGAATCCGTTTGGCGATCCCTCCACCAGATAGATCAGGGAGCCGAGGATGACCACCAGCGTCAAGACGGCAGAGATAAACACGGTGAATTTGTATCGCGCAGCACGGAGCGCGCGCATCAAGACGCCCGCCTCCTTCACGTGATGCGCGAGCTTGAGGACGCGGAACACGCGCAGGAGCCTCAGCGCCCGAACGGACAGGAGGGCCTGTCCGCCCGGCAGGAACAGGCTCAAGTACGTTGGGAGGATCGCCACCAAGTCCACAATCCCGAAGAAGCTGGTCGCGTAGCGCCAAGCCTTTTGCACACACACCAGTCGGATGATGTACTCGACGGTGACCAACAGCGT
>JBFGJG010000065.1:0-19994 GCA_041577295.1 Gemmatimonadales bacterium | reverse complement strand
GCACCGATGTCTAGCAGGAACTGGTTCTCGGTGGCGAGCCCGGCGGCACCGTAGAATCCATCCCATTCGCCAATGAATACGACTCGGCCACCCTCAGCCACGAACTGCATGAAGCCAGCCATCTCTTCCGTCGTGAACTGAACCGTTGGGTTCCACAAGAAGATGGCTTTGACCTCCGGCGGGATCTGCGTATAGACCGCCCCGGTATCGGAGCTCATCTCGATCACGGTGAGCCCAAGGCCTTGGATCTCCGCTAGCATCGTCGCGTTTACGCCAATGCCGCACTCGCCGTTGTTGAAACATGGCGAGCTGCGCCCCTTGTCGAACCACACCACAGTACCGTCAGCACGTGGCCCCGATCCGGTGAAGCCGACCAGGTTCCGGACCAGCAGCTGATTGTTCGGGTCCTGCATCGCGTTTTCATCGAAGATGTTCATGTCATTGAACACAACGACGTCGGTGCCCGGAGGTGGTGGAGTGACTGCGGTCGTCGTCATCGTCGTCATGATTCCCGTGAAGTCCGGGAGCGCAACGTCAATGGTCTGATCTCCCTCCGCTGTTCCGATTGTCCAGGTGGTTTCCGCAAAGCCGCCCGGGTCCGTTGTCACGATCGGCGGTGATACCGACCCAAACCCGGTCCGAAAGTCGACGTCGACACCCGGTACGCCGAGCCCGTCGACGGCAGTGACTTGAACCCGGGAGGGAACGGCGGTGCCCACCGCCGCCCGTTGCCCGTCCGATACGCCTAGGATGCCAGTCGGTACGACCGCCGTCGCGAGCACGGTTCCCGAGATGTTGGGGAAATCGGGGAGCATCACCGTGATCGTCTGCTGGCCTTCGGTCGGTCCGAGCGTCCAATCGGTCTGCGCCAATCCTTCGTTGTCGGTGATGGCCGTGGTCGTCGTAAGTGTTCCATCAGACGCGGCGAATGTCACATCGACGTCCGGCGCCCCAATTCCGTCGGTGCCCAGAACCTGCACGACGATGCCTTCCAGGAGCGGCGCGTCTGGAAGCGCACGTTGTCCCCCGCCGGATTGGATGATCACCGAATTCGGCATTGCCGTTACGGTGACGTCGATCGCATCCGTCTGGCCCGTGAGGAGTGTCGCCATGACCTGCGTCACCCCTCTACCGCTCCCGGCGGTACCCTGACCAACGGCGAGATCGGGAACGTCCACTACTTGGATGTTGAGGGAGCTCCACCCGATCGGCGTTCCGGGGATTGGCTGTTCGTTTGCGTCGATCGCTTGCGCGGTGAGTGCGAGTGTTTCACCGAAGAAGAGCGTCGTGTCGGGGGTGAGAATCTGAACCGCGACGGCGTTCGCGCCCACCCCGACGTATTGCAGCTCCACTTCGACCGGTACGGGTTCGTTCCCCTCAGCGGTGATCCGCACTTCCGCGGGCCCACCCGTGAACACTTCGTTGCCATCGAGATCGAACAACGTGAGGGATAGGAGGAACACCTCGTTGGCTGAGCTTGCGCTCACCTGAATGTCGACCTGGACCGTCTCGGCTCCATCCGCAATGTCCACGGTGGTGTCCAGCACGAGGGACTGATCCGAGGCGCGCCGCACCACGAATCGGATCCGGTCCACGGTGACCAGCCCGGCGGCCCCGCTCGCGGCAAACGTGGGCACCACAGCCAGTGAAACCGTTCGCGGGCCGGGATTTGTGGCGTCGCCGCGACAGCTCAACGAGGCGACCGCCGTGAGCAGGATGGCGGCGAGCAGGAACCGGGGTCGAGGAGCAGATCGTGGCATCGGCGGTTCTTGGATTTCTGGGGTAGAAGGCACGTACCGCCTCATCCCGCCAAAAATGTGCCGTGGTGCAGGGATGCGCCAATCCCGTCCAAAGGGGCGAAACTTTTGTGCGGCGCTCGGGTTTCTTAGCTTATACAATAGGAAGGCTATCAGGGTGGCATCCCGCTTGAAGCGGATTTGCTATCTGTGGCAATGCCGCCCCGCATCGGCATTGCCCTCCAAGAGCACGACCGAACACCGCGGCCTAGCCGTGGGTTGGCGATACGTGAAGATTGGGAGTGTTTGGAGACCCATGCGTGGACTAGCTCTAGTCATCGGACGAAGCCGAGTGGCGCTTCTCGCCATCATTGGGGCGTTGGTGCTCTGCCCATGGTCGAGCGCTACAACGCAGGAGAACACGGGGGCCGAGCTCCGTGGACTGATCACGGCTCAGGATCGTGGAGCCCCTGTGGAGGGTGCGCAGATTCTGCTGGAGGGGCGCGAAGCCGCGGTTACCGACGCATCCGGAGCATTCGTCGCCACCGATATCCCGCCCGGTGAGTACCGCTTGGCCATTAGGGCCGTGGGGTACCAGCCCTACGAAGTGATTATCAATCTGCCGAAGGCAAAGATTTATCAGATCGAGGTTCCGCTCCAGCCGGGTGCGGTGGAGCTCGATGCGGTTACGGTCGAAGCCCTGCGGCTGCCCCGCAATCGGCTCGGCGAGATCTTCGAGCGGATGACGCTGAGCAGTGGCGATTTCATTACCCGCGCGGACCTCGAGAAGTGGCACGCGCTGGAGACGAGCCACGCGCTCTCCCGATCGCGCAAGATCCGGCTGAACTACGTGAACGTGGGTGAGTGTCTCGACGAGGCGCTGTTTGGTCCGCTCGAGGGTTCGGCGTTTGGAGCTCCGAACGTCCCTAGCGGTAACGCCCCAAGCATCCCCGCCGGCGGGACGTGTCTGGACATGCAGGCTCGGCCGACGATCCAAGTGCTCATGGGCCGTGGCTTCATGCGCTGTGTTCCCTCGCTCTACCTCGACGGTGTACGGTTCCCGATGAGGCGGGGTGACCAGATCGATGACGTCGTGGGGCCGCGTGACATCGAGCTGATCGAGATCTACTCGGAGTTCGAGGTCCCGGGTGAGTTCACCAACTCCGACATCGGCTGTGGAGTGATCGCTATTTGGACACGGGCGGGATGACGAATGATTGCTGATTGTTGATTGTTGATTTGTTATCGCTCACCAATCCCCAATCTCAATCTTCTTTCTCCCCGCCCCTTCTATTATCTATAGGCCATGTCGGGCCAATCACGATTAGAAGCTCTCGTCGTAACGTATCCGTCGGTGTTGATCGGCTATTCTGGCGGCGTCGATTCCGCCCTGTTGGCGGTGGTGGCGCGGCGGGTGCTTGGAAAGACACGTTCGGCCGCCGCGATGGGAGTGAGCGCGTCGTACCCGGCGGTGCAGCGCGAGCAGGCGCACGCCATTGCCCGTATGTTCGACCTCTCACTCATCGAGGTGGCCACCGACGAGTTGGCCGACCCGCGCTACACCGCAAACCCGTCCAATCGCTGCTACTTCTGCAAGCAAGAGCTGTGGGGCAAGCTGGTCGCGCTCGCGCGTGAGCGTCGTTTCGCCATTGTGGCGGATGGTACCAACACCGACGACCTTGGTGAGCACCGGCCAGGACTCGCGGCGGCCCGGGAGCACGACATTCGCTCACCGCTTGCGGAGGCCGGTTACACGAAGGCGGATGTGCGAGCTGAAGCTCGCGAGTTGGGGTTGCCTATTTGGGATGCGCCGGCAGCGCCGTGTCTGTCGAGCCGTGTGCAGTACGGTCTCCCCGTGACCACCCGACGGCTGCAACAGGTCGAGGGCGGCGAGGCGCTGCTTCGCACGCTCGGCGTCACTGGTGACCTTCGCGTGCGCCATCGGGGAGGGGAGGCACGCATCGAGGTGTTGCCGCACGAGTTTTCTATCGTTCGTCGCAACCGCCAGGTCATTGGCGACCGCATGTTGGCACTGGGCTTCGCGCGGGTCACGCTCGATCTTCGCGGGTATCGGCGGGGAAGCTTGTTACGACAGGACGGTCCCGAGGTGGAGCTCTTGGCGGAGCGGCGATAGCCATCGATGCGCGCGTTCGTCGCCATCAACTTTCCCGAAGCCATTCGTTCGGACATCTGGAATGTGACCAACGTGCTACGCGACGGGCCGTTTCCGGTCCGTTGGGTTTCTCAGGAGTCGTTACACCTGACACTCAAATTCCTCGGTGAAGTCTCTCCGTCCCGGGAACCGGCAATTGTCGATGGCGTTCGGGCTGCCGCAGACGGTACCAAGCCCTTTACGATCACCGTTTCCGGCTTCGGCGCGTTTCCCTCGCTCAAACGCCCCCGTGTGGTCTGGGTGGGATGCGAGGGTGTGGTGCCGCTCGAGTTGCTACAGCACCGTTTGGAGCAGCAGATGACCAAGTTGGGATTCGAGGTGGAAGGCAGGCCGTTCCGACCGCATGTTACACTGGGCCGGGCCCACAAGGAGGCTCGTGCACGCGACTTCGAGGGCCTCGCCGAGACGATCGAAGGACTGCACTATGACGCGGTCGCGCTCGTCGAGTCGGTCGATCTCATGCAGAGTGAGCTTCGACGGGATGGTGCGCGCTACACGGTGCGGCACCGTGCTGAGCTGCGCCAATGATCTCAGGATGTGTTCAGCGGCTCATCGCGGTCGCCGGTTGTTTGATCATCGTCGTGGTGGCAGCGGCCCTCGCGTGGACCCTGCGCGACGGGCTGACCGAGTTGTACCGAACGCACGTCGAGCCGCGGATCAGCAGCGAGGCGCCCGAGGAGGGGCCGGCGGCGGACGCGCCATCGGAAGGACGGCCAACCGCGCGTTCGCTTCGACGGGCCGAGCGCAAGGAAGCGCGCATCGCCCGTCGCGACGGACCGGCGTACGTCGTGCTCACCGCGGATGAGATGGCCGCGCTCATCGAGTCCCGTCTGGATGACCGGGCACGGGAGGCGCTCGATTCCGTCAAGGTCGTGCTGGAGCAGGATCGCCTCGTCATCGAGGCGCAACTGGTGACACAACAGCTCGGCGGGGCCTTGGGTCCGATGAGCTCGTTGCTGGGACCGCGGGAGAGCGTTCGCGCCGCTGGACCCGCGCGCGTGTATCAGGCCGGAAGCGTGCGATGGCGCCCGGAGGAGTTCGCAGTGCGGGGGTTGCCACTCCCGGGCATGGCCATACCCGGTCTCATCAATCAGATCACGGGGGGGAAGGACGGATCCTTTCATATTGCGGTACCCGCGACGGTGGGTGACATCCGGGTTCGCCCAGACGGCGTCACGTTCTATCGGTGGGTGCAATAATGGCCAGGCGTGTTTTGGTAGTCGATGACGAGAAGGGCGTGCGAGACGCCATGTCACAACTCCTCGAATACGAGGGGATCGATGTACAGACGGTCGACTCGGGACCAGACGCCCTCACGACCTACGCCGACTTTCATCCCCATCTCGTATTCCTCGACGTGAAGATGGCCGGCATGGACGGCCTCCAGACGCTAGCGGAGATCCGTGATCTGGATCCTCGGGCGCGCGTAGTCATGATCTCCGGCCACGGCACGATTCAGACAGCGGTCGAAGCGACTCAGCTCGGCGCGTTCGATTTTCTCGAGAAGCCGCTCGATACGGATCGCGTGCTGCTCACCCTCCGCAATGTTTTCTCCCATCTCGACCTCGAATCCGAGAACGAGCAGCTCCGGACGGTCGTGGCCGACCGATACGAGATCGTAGGGAAGAGCACGGCGATTCGTAAGCTGCTGGAGGTGATCGACAAGGTCGCACCCACCCCGGCCCGCGTGCTCATCACCGGTGAAAATGGCAGCGGCAAGGAGCTGGTCGCCCGCGCAATCCATCGAAAGTCCACGAGGGCTCATAAAGCGTTCGTGGAGGTGAACTGTGCGGCCATTCCGGGTGAGCTGATCGAGAGCGAGCTCTTTGGTCACATGAAAGGGTCGTTCACCGGGGCGTTTGCCGATCGTTCGGGAAAGTTCGAACAGGCTGACGGCGGGACGTTGTTTCTCGACGAAGTGGGTGACATGAGCCTGGCGGCACAGGCGAAGGTGCTCCGCGCGCTGGAGGAAGGAGTCGTCACGCGCATCGGCGCCTCCAAGGCGATCGCGGTGGACGTGCGCGTGATCGCCGCCACCAACAAGGATGTGAAGGAAGAGATCGCAGCCGGACGGTTCCGAGAGGACCTCTTTTACCGACTCAATGTCGTGCCCATCGAGGTGCCGCCCCTGCGCAGCCGGCGTGAAGATATTCCCCTGCTGATCGAGAAGTTCGTAGGGGATCTCGCGCGGAACGGCGGTGTCCGTCCCAAAGGCTTCGACGACGACGCCCTCGCGAGCCTCGCGGAGCGAGACTGGGCCGGCAACGTACGGGAACTGCGCAACACGGTCGAGCGTGTGCTCATTTTGTCCGCGGGAGATCGCGTGACTGCCGAAGACGTGGAACGATTGACGGCCGAGCCCGCGGAGTCGGCAGTGGGCGATCTGATTCACTGCGAGACGTTCGAGTCGTTCAAGCAGGCGGCCGAGCGTACTTTCTTGCAGGCAAAGCTGGAAGAAAACGAATGGAACATCAGCGAGACCGCGCGCAAGCTGTCGATGCCGCGGAGTAACTTGTATAAGAAGATCGAGAAATACGGATTAGCGCGGAAATAGAAACTCGAGGGGAGAGTAGTACGAGGGACGGAAGGGACAAAGAGATCTACCATGACTGAGACTTTCAAGAACTTCATTGCGGGGGAGTGGGTGGAGCCGCGGACGGGCGAGTACTTCGACAATCACAATCCCGCGCGTTGGCGCGAGGTGATTGGGCGGTTCCCGCAGTCCGGTGCCGACGACGTCGACCGGGCGGTGAAAGCCGCACGGCGTGGGTTCGAAATCTGGTCACGCACCCCTGCGCCGCTTCGCGGCGATGTGATGCGCCGAACTGGAGATCTCCTTTCCGCGCGCAAGGAAGAGATTGCCCGTGCGATGACGCGGGAGATGGGAAAAGTGCTGGCGGAGACGCGGGGTGATGTACAGGAGGGGATCGATACCGCCTACTACGCAGCCACCGAAGGCCGGCGGCTGTTTGGCCACACGGTGCCGTCCGAGCTGAAGAGTAAGTGGGCAATGACCTATCGACGTCCAATAGGGGTCGCAGGCATCATCACGCCATTCAATTTCCCACTGGCCATTCCCACGTGGAAGATCTTTCCCGCGCTGGTGTGTGGTAACGCGGTGGTGTTCAAGCCGGCCGAAGACGTGCCGCACACGGCGAGCATCTTCGTGGAGACACTGCTAGAAGCTGGCCTTCCCCCAGAGGTGATCCAGCTGGTTCACGGGCGCGGCGAAGTAGTGGGCAAGGCGATCGTCGAGCATTCCGGCGTTCCGCTCGTCTCCTTCACCGGTTCGACCGAGACCGGATCGATCATCGGCCAAACCTGCGGACGGCTGCACAAGCGTCTGTCGCTCGAGATGGGTGGAAAGAACGCCCAGATCGTGATGCCTGACGCCGACCTGGAGTTGGCGCTCGAAGGAGTGCTCTGGGGCGCGTTCGGGACCACTGGGCAACGGTGCACGGCCACCTCGCGGCTGATCGTGCACGAGAAAGTGCATGACCGATTGACGCAAATGGTTTGTGATGCCGCCGAGCGACTGAGGCTCGGCGATGGGTTCGTCGATGGGACTGACGTCGGCCCACTCATTCACGAGGCTGCCCGAAAAAAGGTCGAGTCCTACGTTGAGATTGGCCGTCGGGAGCGTGCTAAGCTCGAAATTGGGGGAGCGTCTGCATGCGACGGTCCGCTGGCGGATGGTGTGTTCTTCGAGCCGACGGTCTTCACTGGTGTCAAGCCCGGCTCTCGACTCGAGCAGGAGGAGATCTTTGGCCCTGTCTTGAGCGTGATCCGCGTCAAGGATCTCGACGAGGCCATCACGGTGAATAACGACGTCAAGTACGGGCTATCCAGCAGCCTGTACACGCGTGACCTCGAGGGCGCTTTCCGAGCGATGGCGGATCTCGACAACGGCATCAGCTACGTGAATGCGCCGACCATCGGTGCAGAGGCGCACCTTCCGTTTGGTGGTGTCAAGCAGACGGGCAATGGGCACCGCGAGGGCGGTTGGGAGGTCTACGATTTCTACACCGAGACCAAGGTGATCTACGTCGATTACTCTGGCAAGCTGCAACGGGCGCAGATCGATACGTATGATTGACTAGAGGGTACAGAGGGGAAAGGGGAAAGAGGGGTTCTTCCTCACCAACCACCCTCCACCGGCATTTTTCTGATTGCCGAGTGCGTAGCCGTGGTAACGACGGGTGCACGTCGCGCGCGTATCCTTGCGCATGGCGACGGCGAATGCTTCGATCGCGGTTATACTCAGCGCTGGTGGCGCACAGCTGGATGCTGCCGCGCTGCGGGACATTCCGCGTGGTCGAGTGATCCGCGCGGAGTTTGCACGAGGCGAGCTGGCATCGTGCGTGGCGTTGACGTTAGAACACGAGTGTGCCGCGCGGGAGCTGTTGTTAGCACTCAAACCGTGGGCGGCGGGAAGAGGGTGGACGGTGACAGTTGCGCCCTTGCTCAGGGCCAGCTAAGGTAAATCATACCAGCGTGCGGCGCTTGCCGGGGGGACGAGACGGGATGCAAACCCGACCTTCCAAGAGAACGTCAGTCGACGAAGGCTCCCTCGATCAGTACTTACGGGAGATCAGTCAGTACCCCTTGATCACACGAGACGACGAAGTCGACCTTGCGAAGCAAATCAAGCAAGGGTGTCAGGACTCGTTGGACAAGCTCGTGCGGAGCAACTTGCGTTTTGTCGTTTCGGTGGCAAAAAAGTACCAAAATCAGGGTGTAAGCCTGTCGGATCTCATCAACGAGGGGAACCTCGGGCTGATACGTGCGGCCCACAAGTTTGATGAGACCAAGGGAATCAAGTTCATCTCCTACGCGGTCTGGTGGATTCGTCAGGCCATTCTACAAGCCCTGGCGGAGCAGAGCCGCATCGTGCGCGTACCGCTCAATCGCGCTGGCACCTTACACCGGATCGGCAAACGCTCATCGGCGCTACAGCAAGAGCTCGGCAGGGAACCCACCGTGGAAGAGATCGCAGAGGGGATGGACATCTCGGAAGATGAAGTTGCCAAAACCCTGTCGATCTCGCAGAGCCACCTCTCCCTCGACGCGCCACTGACCCCCGGCGAAGACAACAAGCTGCTCGACTACCTTCCTGACACCCAGAACCCTGGCCCGGATGATGAAACGTTTGAGCGGGCGTTGAGCGAGTCGGTGGAAGAGGTGTTGGGCACACTGAAGGAGCGGGAAGCCAAGATCCTGAGGCTCTATTTTGGTCTGGACGGTCAGGAGCCCATGACGCTCGAAGAGATCGGTAGCATGATGGGCATTACCCGGGAGCGCGTCAGGCAAATCAAGGAAAAGGCGTTGGCCCGTCTCAGGCATGCCAGCCGCGCCAGGGCGCTGGAGAGCTTTCTGACCTGAGGGAGGAGGGGGGGAGGGAAGAGGGAGAGGGAGTTCGATTGGCAAGTGAACTCCGATGTCGCTAGCGAGCATCGGAGCTTTTCTTTTTGCGGGGCATCCTACTCCCTCCTCCCTCCACCCTCCACCCGCTTATATTCCGCCACGTGAAGCTCGGCGTCATATCCCTCGGTTGTGACAAAGCGACTGTCGACTCGGAGCGGCTCGTGGGCGAGCTCGTGGGTCACGGAGCGCATGTCGTGCCGAACTTGCATTCGGCGGACGTCATCCTCGTCAACACCTGTGGCTTCATCGACGCCGCCAAGCAGGAGTCGATTGACGCCATTTTAGAGGCCGCTGCTTTGAAGAGCAGCGGAACGGTGAAAGCGGTTGCCGCAGTCGGGTGTCTCATCGAGCGATACCGTGATGAACTGACCAAGGAGATTCCCGAGGTCGATCTGTTTCTGGGCTTTGGTGATCTCCACAAGCTCGTCCCCGCTCTCGCCGAACGCGGTCTGCTCACCGATCCGGTTGCGGATCATCCCGGTGTCAGGCAGTACCTTGGCGATGGCCCGCACGTGCGCTACCTCAAGATCTCCGAAGGTTGCGATCACACGTGCGCATTCTGTGCCATTCCGCTCATGCGTGGTAAACACCGCTCCGAGCCGCTGGAGCGGCTCGTACGTGAGGCGCAGCAACTCGAGGCACAGGGGGCCAAGGAGATCAACCTGGTGGCGCAGGACCTGGGGCATTACGGGCGCGATCTCGGGCGCACGGGCCCCAAGCTTGCCGACTTGCTGGAGGCACTGCTCGCGGGAACCACGGTACCGTGGTTTCGTCTGCTCTACGTGTACTCAGCCGGGCTCACCGAGCGCGTCGTCGACTTCATGGCGTCCGAGCCGCGCATCGTTCCCTACATCGATATTCCCATGCAGCATGCGTCTGATCCGATGCTGCGCCGCATGCGGCGGCCCGAGCGACAAGAGACGATCCGCCGCACCATGGGGTGGTTGCGGGATCGGATGCCGGACATCGCCGTGCGGACGACCGTCATCGTGGGATTCCCGGGCGAGACCGAGGAAGACTTTCGCGTGCTGTGCGATTTTGCCGAGGAGATCCAATTCGAGCGTCTGGGTGTCTTCACGTACTCGGCCCAGGAGGGGACGCGTGCGGCGGAGTATGAGGATGATGTGCCCGACGACGTGAAACGCGCCCGGCAAGAAGAACTCCATGAGCTGCAACGGACGCTCTCAGAAGAACGCCTACAGCGTTACGTGGGGCGGGAAACGGACGTGCTCGTGGACCGGATTGCTGAACCGGACGAAGATGGAGCGACGCACGTGGGGCGTGTGCCCTGGCAGGCGGACGATGTTGACGGCGTCACGTATCTCAGTCACGCGGGCTGGGTGCGTCCAGGCGAGTTCGTCCGGGCCAGGATCGAGGCGAATCGGGACTACGACTTTCAGGCAATGGCCGTTCGGTGAGCGGCACCGACGAGCTCTACAGTCGCGCCCTCGCTGTCCTCCCCGGCGGGGTCAACTCACCAGTGCGCGCGTTTCGGGCGGTTGGTGGGAATCCCTTCTTCGTGAGGGAAGCTCACGGCGCGCACCTCGTCACGACCAGTGGCGAGCGCCTCATCGACTACGTGCTTTCGTGGGGCGCGTTGATCTTGGGCCACGACTACCCGGCCGTGCGCGAGGCCCTGACCCTGGCGGTCAAGCGAGGAACCTCCTATGGCGTGACCTGCCCGGCAGAGGTCGAGCTGGCCGAGCGCATTGTCGAGATGGTGCCGTCGATCGACATGGTGCGCTTCGTAAACAGCGGGACCGAGGCGACCATGGCGGCCGTCCGCCTGGCCCGAGCGGCGACAGGGCGGGATCTGATCATCAAGTTCGACGGTGCATATCACGGACACGCTGACAGCTTCCTGGTCGCAGCGGGAAGCGGTGTCGCGACGCTTGGGTTGCCAGACAGCCCCGGTGTGCCGGCGGATCTAGCCCGGCTCACCATGACCGCGCCGTTCAACGACATCACCGGGATCGAGACGCTGTTCACGCAGTATGGCGACCGTATCGCCGCCGTAATCGCGGAGCCGTTTCTCGGGAACGCAGGGTTCGTTCCCCCGATACCCGGGTTTCTGGAGGGGTTGCGAGAGATCACGAAAGCGTGGGGTGCGGTGCTAATCTTCGACGAGGTGATGACGGGATTCCGCGTGCACCCCGCGGGCGCCCAGGGGCTTACGGGTGTCGAGCCGGACCTCACGACGCTTGGGAAAGTGATCGGCGGTGGGCTTCCCATTGGGGCGTACGGGGGAGCGCGGGAGCTGATGGAAATGGTGGCGCCGGCCGGTGACGTTTATCAGGCAGGTACCCTCTCCGGAAATCCACTCGCGATGACCGCCGGTGTTGCCACGCTCGATGTGATTCGCACCGAGCCGGTGCATGAAAAGCTCGAACGCCGGACTCGGAAGCTGGTGAAGTCGCTCGTGGGCACCGCCGAAGCCATTGGGATTCCGCTGACGGTGGGTCATGCTGGTGCGATGTGGGGCGTCTACTTTCATCCCGGGCCGGTGACCAACTTCGCAGAGGCGAAAGAGACCGATACGAAGCGCTTCGCGACGTTTCATCGTGCGGCCCGCCAGAACGGCATCTTCTTGCCACCGTCTCCTTTCGAGGCGTGTTTCGTATCAACTGCGCATACCGACGAGATCATTGAGGACACGATCGAACGACTGGCGAAAGCGCTGGCTGAGAGCACTCGCGGCTAGCGCGGGCTTCGCCGTGCTCCTCGCTACCTGCGGGAAGCCGTCCGCCGTCCCCGTCGAGCCGCTCGCGGGGGAGCCAGACATCCGGGTCGGCGTGGCTGTCCGGGCTGGTGAAGTGCGGCTCGAGGGACAAGGGGAGGTGGCGGCGACGAGCGATGGCCGGCCGGCGTTTCGCCTTGGCGCGCGGAGCGCCGTCAGCGTGAAGGCGGATGGGCGTGCGGTGGTGGTAGCTGGCACCGCCTCGGGTCGATTCGAATCCCTGACCTTCGTGAGCCTCTCTAACGCGCGTCATCTGGAGCTCGATGGAAAGCCGTTTCGCGGGGTGATTGAGGTGTATGCCCTCGACGGGCAGGTCATGGCGGTCAATCAGCTCTCGCTCGACGCGTATGTGGCCGGTGTGGTCGTCGCGGAAATGGGGAACCGCGCCGCTAACGAAGAGGCGGCGCTCCGGGCCCAAGCTGTCGTGTCACGCACGTACGCGCTTGCCAACCGCGGGAAGTTTGGGGCCCAAGGGTACGACGTGGGCGCCACGGTCACCGATCAAGCGTACGGAGGGGTCGGGGCGGAGACTGGGCAGGGGTGGGCGGCGGTGCGCGCCACGGCCGGCATGGTGATCACCTACGATGGAGAGATCATTAGCCCCTTCTATCACTCCACCTGTGGGTCGGCCACGGCGTCTCCCGAGGAGAGCTTCCGAACTGGTCGTGCGACCCCGTATCTCCGGTCGGTATCCGATCGCCACGGCGCAGGATTCTACTGCGATATCTCTCCTAGATTCCGCTGGACCGTCACGTGGGATGGCCCTCAGCTCGCCGATATATTACGACGAACTTTACCCCGGGTTGTCGGGGTAGAAGGTAGCGTCGTCGATGCGGTGCGGGACCTCCGCGTCCAACGGACCGGGCCATCGAGGCGCATCACGGAGCTCCGTATCAAAGTGGGAAGTGGTGATATCCCGGTGTATGGTCCTGACATCCGGGGCGTGCTTGCGCAGCCGGACGGGCGGATCCTTGGGAGCACCGCGTTCGAGGTGGCAACCAATCACGGTGCCGATGGGAACGTTCAGCGCGTGACGGTGAGTGGCGCGGGCTGGGGACATGGTGTGGGCATGTGTCAGTGGGGGGCGGTTGGCAGAGCCCGTGCGGGTCAGGATTTCGGAGAGATACTCACAACGTACTTCCCGGGGACGAGAATTGAGAAACTCTATTAGGGAGGGGCGCAAGAGGCAGGGGATGGTGACCGGTCCCATCTTCGCCGCGTGCTTGCTGGTTGGTTTCACCGCGCCGCTTTCCGCGCAGCAGTTCTTCGAGCAGTTTAGCTACGAGGGGCTGAAGTTGTCCGGAATTGGGTTCGAGTTCGGCGTTATCGCGCCCAACCGGCTCACCGAGGAGCCGACAGGGGCGGTGCGGGTGGATTATGGTTTCATCGCACCCAACGTCCGCTTGCTGTTCAGCCTGTCCTATTTCAAGGGTGACTTCAACGAGGAGAACATCGCGCAGTTTGAGGCCCAGCTCCGCAGCGTGGTGAACGATCCGACCGGCGATTTCACGATCGATGTGGGCACGATCTCGCTGGCCGATCTCGAGCTCGGTCTCGACCTCCAGTACGTGTTCCCGTACACAAACCGCGTGGTTCCGTATCTGGGGTTTGGATTGGGCGTGCACTATCGCAATGGGAGCGGTGCGGCGATCGATGGCACGTTCGTGGATGACGCGCTGGACACCGTCGCCGCGGCTGGCAACTTTTCCGCCGGAATCCATGTGGGGTTGATCCACCCGGTGTATCTCACCTTCGATTTTCGGGCCGGACTCTCCAGTGAGCTACGAACGGTAGCGGGGAGGGGAGGGCTGATGTTTCGATTCACGCCACGGCCTCAGCGATGAGCGACGCCATTCGCGTGGGTGTGATAGGGGCTGGGGCGATCGCCCAGATCGCTCACCTCGGCGTCATCAGCCGGCTCAAAGGAGCCCAGCTCGTTGCGTTGGCGGACATGGACGTTCCAAAGGCTCAGGGACTCGCCCGGCGGTTCGAGATTCCCGATGTCTACGACGACATCGAAGATCTCCTCAAGTATTCCAAACCCGACGCCGTGGCGATCTGTACGCCAAACCATCTTCACAAGGTTCACGTCCTCACGGCGCTGTCCGCCGGCGCTCACGTGTTCGTTGAACGCCCCGTAGCTCTCCTGTCCACGGGAGTACGCGAGGTGATCGCCGCGCAGGAGCGGAGTAAACGCGTGGTCATGGTAGGTATGAACTATCGTTTCCGCAGCGACGTCCAGTCGCTTCTCGAATTTCTCAACGGCGGAGAGTTGGGCACGCTGCGGGCCATTCGAGCGGGCTGGTATATCTGGCGCCCATCAGGGCAGCTGGCGGGGTGGCGGGAGCGGCGAGCACAGTCGGGTGGCGGGGCCATGTTTGATCTCGGCCTGCCTCTCGTCGATCTCGCCCTGTGGATTGCCGGGTGTCCCATGCCAAAACTCGTGACCGGCTGGTTTGCCGAGCCCCGATCCGGCGCCATCGTTGAGGATACTGCAAGCGTCATGATCCAGTGTGAGGGCGGGATGTCCATCCTCGTGGACGTCTCGTGGCATCATGTCGGTCAGTCGGAGCGCTTCTGGTTCGAGGTGATGGGGGAGAATGGCTCGGGTGCAATCGGTCCACTGCGGGTGTTCAAGGGAATCCACGGCAACCCCACAAATGTGACGCCCGCGGGTGTGATGGGACGGGAAGACGCGCTGAGCCACTCGTACCGCGCCGAGTGGGCCCACTTTCTCGCCTGCGTCCGGGGGGAGGCCGAGACCAACGGTCTGGAAGAACAGTTCGTGTTGCATCGCACGATGGAGGCGATCGCCCAGTCCGCAAACGAAGGCCGCTCCGTCGAGCTGTGAGAGCCCTCGCACTGCCGCGAGGGGATTGGTTGTTGGTTGGGACGGGCGCCGTCCTGCTCTTGCTTGCCTATCCGCCGTTTCATCTCTTCGTTCCGTCATTTACCTGTCTGATCCCCGCAGTCCTGCTGCTGGTGCGAAGTACCGACGACCCCCGTCCAATACGACGGCGCATGGTGCAGGGGTTCTGGTTCGGCCTTTCCTCGAGCGCGTTGGTGCTGTACTGGATGGTGATTGCCCTGTGGAACTTCACGTGGCTGGCCGCCCTGGGCTACGGTGTAACTATTGTGGTTCTCGGCTTGTTCGCGGCGGTGATGTTCGCGCTCGTCGGATGGGTGTGGCAACGTGGCGAGGTCTCACTCTTGGTGGCGCTTCCGGTTTACTGGACGATGGTGGAGTGGACGGTTGGGCACCTGGGTGACGTGCGTTTTCCATGGCTCGGACTCGGGACTTCGCTCACCGGCTATCCCACCGTGGTGCAGGTCGCGGACGTCATCGGCGCCCGGGGTATCACGCTGTTGCTCGCCGTCGCGAACGTTGCGCTGGCCTTCGCTTGGTTGGAACGTGCCCGACGCCGGAGGACCATCGCGCTCGTTGGTGCGGTGGCGGGTGGCATCCTGTTGGCAGTCCTCTACGGGGTATGGCGCGAGCGATCGCTGAGCGTACGCGTGGTTGGCGACATTGCGCTCGTGCAACCAAACGTTGGATATCAGGAAAAATGGGAGCCAGTTGTGCAGGACTCGATCGTGCGCAGCATGGCGGCGCTTTCTCTCGAAGCGATGATTGCTCGCAGTCCTGATCTGGTTATCTGGCCCGAAGCGGCGATCCCGGATTACTTCTTTCGGCGCCAAGCGTGGGACGTGTTGATCAAAGAGCAGGCGCGCGATTATCGAACACCGCTCCTGGTCGGTGGTCACGACGTGGTCTTCGTGAGCCAGGACGACTACGAGTACTACAACTCGGCCTTTCTGTTCGACACGTTGGGACGCCGGGATGAGCAACCGGTGTATCATAAGCGCTATCTCGTCCCAATCGTGGAGCGCGTGCCGTTTGTCAACCCGCGGTGGTTCAATCTCCGGTGGTTTGGTGGGTTTGGTACCGGCGCACCAGGACCTGTGTATCAGGTTGCGGTTGGCACCTTCGGCGTGCTCATATGTTACGAATCTGCCTTTGAAGACTTGAGCCGAGACTATCGGCGGCGTGGCGCGCAGTTCATCGTGAACATCACGAACGATGCGTGGTTTGGTGAAACGAGCGCGCCGTTTCAACACGCGGCCCATCTCGTGATGCGGGCGATCGAGAACCGGGTCGGTATCGCACGCGCGGCCAACACCGGTATCAGCGAATTCGTGGACCCGACCGGTCGTCCGCGGCGACAGACGCGGCTCGGCGAGCGCACCTACGTCGTTGACGAGCTGCGCACGTCCGACACGATCACCCCGTACACTCGGTTGGGTGACTGGGTAGGTTGGGGGGTGGTGCTGTTTGCGTTCGGGCTTGCCGGGATTACTACAGTGAGGAGTAAACAACAGTGAGGAGTGAAGAGTGAGGAGGGAAGAGGGAGCAGTGAATCCGGGCGCCGCGGTGTGGAACGGCGTATCCCGCCCATCCCGCCCATCTCGCTGTAATCTCCTGCCTCTGCTGCACCCAAATGTCTAGCTCCAACGCCGGAGTCCGACTAGGCATCGATGTCGGTGGCACCTTCACCGACGTAGTCGCGATCTCGGGTGATGGTATCGCGGTCGACAAGATGCGCTCGGTGCGCGGTGGTCTACCGAGACCGTTATGGAAGCGGCTTGCGTCGCTGACCGGTGATCGTGCTGACGTCGCGCTGATTCATGGGACGACCGTCGCGACCAATGCGCTGTTGGAGCGCACCGGAGGTCGTGTGGTGCTCGTAACCACAGCGGGGTTCGAGGATCTCCTATGGTTACGGCGGCAAGATCGGGCCGCGTTGTACGATCTGAGCCGCGATCATCCGCCGCCCGTGGTTGCTCGGGACGACGTGGTGGGCGTGCGCGAGCGCCGAGGGCCTGAGGGAGTGGTCGAGTTGCTTACCGAGAGCGAGAGCGCGCGTGTGGTGCAGTGGGTCAACGCCCGGCGCCCCGATGCGGTCGCGGTGTGCTTTCTCTTTGCGTTTCGCGATCCCACGCACGAGCAGCAATTGGGAGGGGCACTCCGCACCGCGATCGGTGATACACCCGTGGTGTGCAGTCACGAGGTGCTGCCCGTTTTTCGCGAGTACGAACGTGTGAGCACGACGGCGGCGGAGGCGTTTCTCAGGCCCGTGGTGAGTGCGTATCTCGATCGAATGGGTCGAGACGCGCGCGCCAACGGGATCGATTATCTGCGCATCATGGCTTCGAATGGTGGAACGTTGCGCGCCGAGCAAGCGACCCAGCGAGCAGCGGCTCTTGCGCTGTCGGGTCCAGCGGGCGGTGTCGAGGGAGCCCGACTCATGGGAGCGGGATCGGGTCATCAGGATCTGTTGACGCTGGACATGGGGGGGACGAGTGCAGATGCGAGTGTCATCGTGAACGGGTCACCGCTCACCGAGCCGGGTGGTGTGGTTGGCGGCGTTCCGCTCGCACTGCCGCACGTGCTGATCGAGACGGTGGGTGCGGGCGGCGGGAGCATTGCGTGGCTCGATCGGGGTGGTGCACTGCGAGTGGGCCCTCGCAGTGCCGGGGCGGTGCCGGGGCCGGCGTGTTATGGGCTCGGTGGTGAAGAGCCGACGGTGACCGATGCGGCGTTGGTCCTGGGCTGGCTGGACGCAGCACACCCATTGGCCGACGATCTCCCACTCGATGTCGCGCGGGCCAAACGCGCCATCGAAACGGTGGCGACGGGATCGGGCCTCACGGTGGCGCGTTGTGCAGAAGGGATCATCGAAATCGCGAACGCCGCGATGGTTCGGGCCCTGCGCCGTGTGAGTGTCGAGCGCGGGATCGATCCACGGCGCATGACGCTGGTGCCGTTTGGCGGTGCCGGTCCGCTGTTCACGTGTAAGATGGCCGAGGCATTGGGGATGCGACGCGCGCTGATTCCGCCCCATCCAGGTGTGCTGTCGGCGCTCGGGCTTGCCGTCGCTCCTGAGAAGATCGAGTTCGTGAGCTCGCTACACCGCTCGAGCGACGAACTCGATCGCCACGCGTTGAATGACGCGTTTCAGGATCTCGAAGAGACGGCTCGCCGCGAGTTGCCCTATGCGCGCATCCAGCGTCTCGCCGACTGTCGATATCCTGGCCAAGGGTACGAACTCATGGTTGGCGGTACGGGTGACGGACAAGCGATCGCGACGGCGTTCCACGAAGTGCATCGCGAGCGATTTGGGCACGCCGACCTCGGCGGGCAAGTGGATGTCGTCAACATCCGTGTGGTGGCTGAGCGTGCGTCCAGCGGCGTGTCGGTGCGTGCCTCTGAGCGCAAGGGTGCTGGTCTCGTCTCGGGACGAGCACCGCTACAGGGGTTGCCAGTGGCCACGTGTCTACGGGGTCCGGTCATGCTAGACGGCGTCGATGCGACGGCGAGAATCGAAGAGGGGTGGACGGCCACCGTGCAGGAGACGGGTGCCATCCTCGTGGAGCGTACGTGATGCTGGATGCCGTTGGTCTCCGGGTGATGGCGCATGCATTTGCCGGCATCGCCGAGGAGATGGGGGCCGTGCTCGTCGCAAGCGCGCTTTCGCCCAACGTGCGCGAACGGCGCGATTCCTCGGCGGCGCTGTTCACCGAATCCGGTGAGATGGTTGCGCAGGCCGCACATATTCCCGTTCACCTGGGCGCCATGCCAGAGGCGGTGGTAGCTGTGCGCGAGCTCGGACCCGAGCCTGGCGACACGTTCATCATCAACGACCCATACACCGGTGGTACCCATCTGCCCGACATCACGTTGGTGCACGCCATCGCCTTGGGTCAAGCGGTGGCGGGCTACACGGTTGTGCGTGCACATCACTCCGACGTGGGTGGGTCGCGTCCGGGGAGCATGCCACCGCACTCGACCGATGTGTTCCAGGAGGGGCTAGTGATTCCTCCGGTGCGGTGGGCAAGAAATGGCGTGGTTGATCGCGAACTCGAGCGACTCATTCTTGCCAACGTACGCACGCCGGAGGTGCGGCGCGGCGATCTCGCCGCTCAGCTTGCCGCGTGCGAACGAGGGGCGGTGCGGTATCGTGAGATGGTGGAACGCTATGAGCTCGAGGGTGTCGAGCGCGCCGCGCTCGATTTGCTCGACTATGCGGAACGTCAGGCGCGCGCGGCGATTCGGGAGCGTGTGCGCCCCGGGCGGTATGTCGCTGAGGATGTGCTCGAGGGGGATGGAGTAGACGAGCGCGATGTCACCATTCGAGTGGCCGTTGAGGTCAACGACGGCAAGCTCATCTGCGATTTTTCTGACACCGATGCGGCCGTGAGGGGGAACGTCAACTGTCCGCTGTCGGTGACTCGCTCGGCGGCGTTGTTCGTCGCGCGGTGTTTAGTGGACGAGGAGCTACCGACCAACGGTGGCTTTCACCGGGTGATCGAGGTGCGCGCGCCTCGAGGCTCGGTGGTAAACGCGCCGTGGCCACGTGCCGTGGTAGCCGGCAACGTCGAGACGTCGCAGCGCATCACCGACGTGTTGTTTCTGGCGCTCGGCGAGGCCGCGGAACTGCCCGCACAGGGGCAAGGGACGATGAACAACATCGTACTTGGTGGCTCGGGGTGGACGTACTATGAGACCCTCGGCGGTGGCCAGGGTGCGTCGAGTCGCGGGCCGGGGCCGTCCGCTGTCCACGTCGGGATGTCCAACACGCGGAACACACCTATCGAGGTGCTCGAGATG
The DNA here is from genome assembly GCA_041577295.1 of Gemmatimonadales bacterium. Lineage (GTDB taxonomy): Bacteria > Gemmatimonadota > Gemmatimonadetes > Gemmatimonadales > GWC2-71-9 > JBDHDH01. Next base: position 255 of record JBFGJG010000065.1, on the reverse strand, counting down.
GAGCATCCCATTCGGGTCCGCGCGTACGCGATGAGGCGTGGGAGTGGTGGTGCTGGCACACACCGTGGGGGTGACGGTGTGATCCGGGAGTACGAGGCCCTCGAGGAGATCGAGGCGAGCCTTCTCACCGACCGCCGGCGTGTGGGTCCCCGTGGCAAGAACGGTGGTGCGCCCGGCAAGCCTGGGATCAACGCGCTCAACCGGTCCGTCGTCGGTGCACGGGCGGCGCTGAGTATGAAGCCTGGCGATGTGTTG